>LSNL01000006.1 GCA_003056145.1 Parcubacteria group bacterium M10-OD1-1 | reverse complement strand
GGTGATTTTTATGACAGCTGCGGTAAGCCGCACCAGTTCGTGTTCAGCCGGAATGGTGGCTGCGGACAGTATTTCCGATAACGATTGTGCAAAGCCTTTTGCATCGGCCTCACCGGCCACCACGGCGCTGAACAAACTGGCAAAATGGCGTTTCTGCGCGGCGTCCAGTGCGGGGTCATCTTCGATGGTATCGACAATGCGACAGAGCAGATAACCGTTGGACACGACAGAACAGAGTGCTGTGGGCAGCTGTGGAATGGTCAACGCAAAGGTGCGGGAAACACCCATCAGCAGATGCGTTTGCAATGCTTCGGCGGAAGCAAATTGTGGATCGCCGGTCTGTTCGGTGATTGCGGAATCAGGTGGCATGCGGAACAGGGATCTCTACAGGTTAAGCGGATCGGGTCGGAATGGCGTTAACTTAAGCTTGGTCTTGTGGGTGGGCATCGCCCACCATGGTGCGGCCCCGGTGGGCAGTGCCCATCCTACAAGATGAAATTTGGCGTCAATAAAGGCTTATTAAGTTAACGCCATTCGGCGTCATGGCCGTATTCTAACCGGATTATCACTGGCTTACCTGTCGCAATTTAATCTAGTGGGCATTTTAAGCACTGCGTTGCTGACTCAGGTAGAGAGCCGTCATCGCATCCATGCTGGAGACGTGCGCCAGAAACCATTCGGGCCACTGAACAAAGACATAATCCGCCAGCGCATCCAGATTATCACTGGCCAGCCAGGCTTCCACGCTGGCTGTCAGCCCATCCAGCGCCTGAGTGTGTGCGCCACTGTGTATCACATAAGCCGGGAAATTGGCCGCTTCCATGAGTTGATTTTCGTTGCTGAAATGCGCACGTGTGTGTTCCACCCACTCATGCAGGCTCGCCTGTAGATCTTCGCGCGCCAGCGTACCGGCCTGCCCGGCTTTGATCAGCCCACCTATGTGATTCACCAACGCGACTTCTTCGTGATGTGTCGCGTCCATCGACGGCAGGGCAATGGGGGGAATATGGGCAGGATCAATAACGGTAAACTGGCACATGACAGACTTAACTCCTCTGTGTGATTTCGGGCGATAGAAACGCGCTTAAGCATCGTACTCCCTAATAGTGGTTTCATTCGACAACACTACACTATTGTTATGAACCGTCTCTGTATCTATGCTACTTTTGTTGATCAACAAGAAAAACATTACTATCCGTAGGCATAACTATTTCCCCCGTTAATTAAGAGGGAAATGGCGTTAACGCGACAGCAGTGGAAGTCACAGGAAAAAACCGGGAAACCTTGCGGTTTGTTACGCGGGTATGCACCTTAAACTGCCAACCTATAGTGGAACGATGCTGGAAAATCATTCATACAGACGACGTATGTTTATGTGCGCCATCGCAGGGTCTCTCACTTTCGGCTTGGCTGTGTCAGCGTTTGCAGATCAACGTGAAGAGGCTTTACAGGAATTACTGGCCCTGGATATTGAAGACCTGCTGGCAGTCAACGTAACCACCGTTTCAAAAAAATCAGAGAGCGCCCTGCTCGCACCCGGCACGATTTATGTCATTACCGAAGAAGAAATCAACCGCAATGGCTGGCGATTTCTGCAGGATGCGTTAAAAACCGTGCCCAGCATCTATCTTTACAATCCCCAATCCTGGGTATGGGGCGGACAGCGGGGGCTGGTATCCAATTTTTCGCAAACCCTGTTAATGATTAATGGCCGGGAAGTAAACAACCTGATTGCTTCAGAGGCATTTATCAGCCGACAATTCGCCACGTACAACATCAAACGCATTGAAGTCATGGCCTCGCCCGGTTCTGCGCTGTATGGCGCCAATGCACTGGCAGGCGTTATCAATATTATTACCCGCGATGCTGACCCGAATTATTCGGGTGTAGAAATTGCTCTGGATTATGGCAGCTTTAACTCCAGAGGAGTGAGTTTTACGTTTGGCAAACGCTTGGGCGCGTGGCGTTTCAGTGGCAGTGGAATGGCCTATGCCAGTGATGAAGCGGATTTCACTAAATTTGTGCAGGATACCGAAAACTTCTCTAAGGGTTGGGCCGATAACAGCCTGGCCGCAAAATCAATCAACGCCTATGAAAACCCGTCTGCCAGTCAGCCTCTGAATTTGCAGATTGATTACCAGGATTTTTATCTCGGCGTTAATTACTACAAAAATCGACAATCTCATGGTCAGGAAAAACTGCGTTGGGATTATACCCGCGGCGAAGACTACCGAGAAATGAGCCTGTTTTATGGCGGGGGGAACACCCAAATAAAAGATGAAAAAACTAAAAAAATCCCTGTTATTTTATTGACTAATTTAGAAAGTGCAGAAGATATTCAAAAGGCTTTTGAAAAAGGAGCGACTACTTATTTAGTCAAGGCTAATTATAAATTGGAGGATATTTCTACTAAGATTAAGGAAACCTTAAAAATGTCTCTCTAATAGATAAAATTTTAAGTGGTAGCTCAGTATAAAATAAATGAAAATAGAAAACAAACAACTCAAAGAATTTATCAAAGACGCTGGCTTAGTCAAAGATATTGATTTAGAGAAGTCTTATCAAAAAGCGGAGAAAGAAAAAATTAAGTTAGGAGATGTCTTATTAGAAAAAAAATTTATCACTGAGGAAAAATTAAGGAAGCTTTACGCTTATATTTTAGGTATTCCGTTTGTAGATATTTCTAAAGAAACTATTCCTAACGATATTTTGCAAATTATTCCCGAACCGATTGCGAAAAAATATAAAATTATTGCTTTTGATAAAAAGGGTACAGAATTAAAAGTGGCAATGTTGAATACTGAAGATATTCAAACAATTGATTTTATTAGAAAAAAAACAGGTTTAAAAATAATTATTTGTTTAACTTCAGAAGAAAGTATCGATACTGTTTTAAGACAATATAGTAAAAGTTTAAAGGCAGAATTTGGTGATATTATTGATAGTAATGCAAGCGAAATATCTGATCAGACTGATAAGACAAAAGAAGATTTAGAAGAGGTGGCTCAAGGTTTGCCAATTATTAGAATCGTAGATACTTTAATTAAGCATGCTATTTTACAAGGAGCTAGTGATATTCACATTGAGCCAGACGAAAAAGAAGTAAGAGTTAGGTATCGGATTGATGGTATCTTACATGAAGCAATGATTTTGCCTAAGCAAGTTAAAGAAGGTATTGTAGCTAGAATAAAAGTTTTATCTAATTTAAAGTTAGATGAACATCGCATTCCGCAAGATGGTAGGTTTAAAATAGAACAAAATAAAATGAAAATTTCTTTTCGGGTTAGTATTTTGCCTATTTTTGACGGAGAGAAGATTGTAATGCGTATTTTAAATGAATCAGCTAAAGGATTAACTTTGGAAGTAATGGGTTTAATGGGTGAGGAACTGGAAATTATCCATCGAGAAATTAAAAGACCTAATGGAATGATTTTAGTTACTGGTCCAACTGGGTCTGGCAAGACCACCACGCTATATACTATTATGGATATTTTAAATGTTCCGGAAGTTAATATTAGTACAGTAGAAGATCCGGTTGAATATAGAATGCCTAAGATCAATCAAACTCAAATTCATCAAAAAGTAGGCTTAACTTTTTCAGCTGGTTTAAGGTCTTTGCTTCGTCAGGATCCAGATATTATAATGGTGGGAGAGATTAGAGATAACGAAACAATGGAGATGGCAATTCACGCCGCTATGACAGGGCATTTAGTTTTATCAACATTACATACTAACAGTGCGGCGGGAACTATTCCTCGTTTGATTGATATGGGCGCCGAGCCGTTTCTGGTAGCTTCTACGGTTAATGTTATTATTGCTCAAAGATTAGTAAGAAAACTTTGCGATGATTGTAAAAAAAAGTATAAGTTAGGAGAAAAAGAATTAGCGACTTTAAATGATAATTATAATATGGAAAGTGTTTTAAGAGCTGTTAAGCGAGTTAAATATGTAAAGTCTAAAATTAAGGAAAAAGATGAATGGAAAGATATTGAATTGTATAAATCGGTCGGTTGCGATCAATGCAATCATGAAGGTTATCACGGACGAAAAGGTATTTTTGAAGTTTTAGCAGTTGATGATGAGGTGAAAAAGATGATTACTCAAAAATCTCCTACGGAAGAAATTGAAGCCAATTGTAAAAAGAAAGGAATGTTGACAATGGTAGAAGATGGTTTTGCTAAAGCTATTTTAGGAGTTACTTCCATAGAGGAGATTTTGAGAGTAACTAAGGAATAAAATTTTTTGTAGAATTGAATTTCGTAAAAAAAAATAAAAAAGATAAGAATTTATCAAATATAAAAATGAAAATTTTTTACACAGCTAAAAATTACGCTGGAAAAACTAAAAGTGGAAAGTTAGATGTTAAAGACGAAAGAGATTTAGCGGCTCAATTAAGAACTGATGGCTATATCTTAACCTCTTTTAAAAAGTTAAAATCTGCTGATACTTCTAATAAGGCGAAAATTGATTTTTTAGATATGTTCACTAGAGTTTCTTTGACTGAGAAGTTAATGTTTACTAGAAACCTAAGTGTTATGGTTTCTTCTGGTTTATCTCTCTCTAAATCAGTTAGAAATATTTCTCTTCAGACTAAACAAAAGAAGTTTGCTTCTATTTTGGAAAAAATTTATGAAGATATTCAAGCTGGTAATTCTTTTGCCGATGGATTAGCTAAATATCCGAGTGTTTTTGACGATCTTTTTGTTAATATGGTTAGAGTGGGTGAAGTGAGCGGAAATTTAGAAGATGTTCTTAATATTTTAGCTTTACAATTGGAAAAAGAACACGAATTAATGAGTAAAGTTAAAGGAGCTTTAACTTACCCGGCAGTTATTGTCGTGGCAATGATTGCTATTGCTATTTTAATGCTAACCTATATTTTGCCAAAAATGATGAGTGTTTTTACAGATATGAAAGTGGATCTTCCACCGACTACTAAATTTGTGATTGCTATTAGCGATGCCTTAAGGCATCATGGCGTTGCTATTGCTTTAGGGGCGCTTACTTTAGGTATATTTTTGAAATTTTTTCTTAAAACTCCATCAGGAAAGAAGACGATTGGCTTTTTAGTTATCCATATTCCAGTAGTTAAAAATATAGTTATTAAAGTTAATTGCGCTCGGTTTGCTAGAATTTACAGTTCTCTTTTAAAAAGTGGAGTTTCAGTTGTGGAATCATTAAAAATTATCTCTCAAACTTTAACTAATTATTATTATCAAGATGCTATTCGTGATGGTATTAATAAAATTCAAGCAGGAGTTGCTCTAAGTACGGTAACTGCTGAAAATCCAAATATTTTTCCTCTTCTGTTAACTCAAATGATTCAAGTCGGTGAGGAAACCGGAAAGACCGATACAGTTCTTTTGAAGCTAGCCGAATTTTATGAAGGTGAAGTAAGCCAAGTTTCTAAAAATATGTCTTCTATTATTGAACCAGTTTTAATGATTTTAATTGGTTCGGCAGTGGGACTTTTTGCGGTTTCTATGTTGCAACCGATGTACAGTATAATGGATAATATAAAATAAAAATTAGATGAATAGTTATAAATTTAAAAATAAAAAAGGTTTTACTTACATTGAATCAGTAGTTTTTCTTTTTATTTTTTCGCTAGTAGTGGTAACTTTTTATCAAGTTTTTTCTTTGGGAACAAGATATATTGTTAATTCTAAAAATCGCCTAGGAGCTATTTCTGTCGCTAATGAAAAAATGGAAATAGACCGTAATCTTAAGTATAAAGATGTAGGCACGGTAGGAGGGTTTATTTCCGGTAATATTCCACAAACGGAAAATGTGATTGAAAATAATCAAAAATATAAAGTGCAGACAGAGGTTTCTTATCGAGATGATCCCTTTGACGGAACATTAGATGGTTCTCCTGATGATGCTGATTGGGAGGATTATAAAATAATTGGAGTTACTGTTTCTTGGGATAATGGTGACGCGGATAGAGGAGATGTTTTTATAGCTTCTCAGTTTTCTCCTCCTGGTTTAGAATCAGTTGATGCTACAGATGGAGTTTTATCCATTAATATTCTTCTCGCTGAAGCTAACGGTGGGAATAATGGAGTCGCTGGATTTAATGTGCATATTGAAAATAGTGATTTAGGAATTTCAGAAGACCGACAAACTGATAATGCAGGAAATATAACAATTATCGGATTAAAACAATCTATTCAAAAATATAAGTTAACTGTTAGTAAAACAGGTTATGAAACAGTTAATACTTTTCCTCCTTACCCGATAACTAGTTACAATCCAACAGATGTTGATGCAACGGTAATTGCTGGAACTATTAATAATGTGAGTATTGTAGTTTATAGAGTAGCTGATCTTAAAATTTCAGCGGTGGATTATTTAGGTAATTCAGTATCAGACGTACATTTTAAATTAGTAGGTGGAAGAATATTAGGAACGACTAATGATCAGCCACCGCTTAATGTTTATAAATTTAATAAGGTAGATGTTACTGGTGCCGATGGGACAAAAGAATATAAATCTGTTGGTCTTGGTCAATACACTCTTGGATTAGATAGTAGTGAAACTAAATATAGTATCGTAGGAATGAACCAAATCTCACCTTTTTCTTTGCTTTTTGGTATAATTAATAATATCAAAATTAAAGTAGCAGATAGATTAGTTACTGGTTATTTAGTTAATGTCTTAAGGAAAGTTGATAATTCTCCATTAAATTCGGCTTCGGTGGAGTTAAAAAATACTAGCTTAAATTATGACCGAACAGTGGCAACTGATAATAGTGGAATGGCCTTTTTTCCAACTGTCAATGATACAAAACTTTTACCTGGAACTTATGATATTACTATTAAGGCTGAAGGTTATAACACCTATACGGGGACTGTTACTGCTATTGATGGGAAATTAATTAGTTCTTCACAAACATTAACTGCAAAATAATGCCAAAAATTTTCTCAAAAAATAAAAAAGGCTTAACTCTGATTGAAACAGTAATGTCTATTGTGATTTTAGTTGTTGGAATTGCCGGTTTTTCTTTGCTTTTTTCTAGAACTTGGAGGCTTAATTCCTATACTTTGGAAATGGGGCAATCTTCTATGGCGGTTTCAGTCGGATTAAATAAAATGGTGAGATATATTAGAGAAGCTGAACAAGGAGATAATGGAGCATATGCGATTGTTTTAGCTAAAGATAACGAATTGACTATTTATTCGGATTATAATAGTAATGGAAAAATGGAGAGGTTGCATTTTTATAAAAGTGGGGAAAATATTTTAATGGGAATTACTGAACCAACTAGTTCAATTCCTAAGACTTATCCTGCAGGAGACAGTCAGACAGTAACGATAGCTTCAAAAATTGTTAATAATGATTCAACACCAATTTTTTATTATTATAATAAAAATTATCCAGGTGATACTACTAATAATCCAGTAGCAACGCCAGCAGCAGTCTCAGATGTTAGATTAGTAAAAATTTATTTAAAAATTAATATTAATCCACATCGCGTTCCGGATAGCGTAGAAATGCAATCATTTGCAGAGCTAAGAAATTTAAATGATTAGATTTATCTAACTAAAAATATGAATATGTCCACTAAATTACAACTCACAGAAAGCCAAAAAAATAACGGAATTTTTTCTGGTTCAGCTTTGATCTACGCTCTAATTATAATGACTGCTGTTTCAGTAATTTTAGTTTCTATGATTGGTTACATCAATTCTCAGCTCAAATTTAGTATTAATAGAGCAAATAGAGCTAAGGCCTTTCAAATAGCGGAGTCAGGAATTTATTGGTATAAATGGTATTTAGCTCATGAAACATCTGGCAAAACATCTCAAGAAATCAATAATTTTTGGCAAAATGGATTAGCTCTTGGTATTTCAGCACCCTATGAGCAAGATTTTTTAGATGGTAATAATAATGTTATTGGGAAATTTAGTATTTCAGCTATTAAACCAGCAGCTGATTCTACTATTGTATCGGTTGTAGCCACTGGTTGGACTAATGATATGCCAAGCTTAAAAAGAAAAATAAAAGTTAGATTTCGTCGTCCATCTTGGAGTGAATATGCGGTTTTAACTAATAATATTATTAGGTTAGGAGGGGGAACTAAAGTCTACGGAAAGATTCATTCTAATAAAGGATTAAGATTAGATGGTGTAGCTTATAACATTGTCTCAAGCTCAGTTCCTTCTTATGATGATCCAGACCATTCTGGTGATAAAGAATTTGGTGTGCATACTCACGTTAATATTCCTCCTGCTACTGGAGTTAATGAAAGTTTTCGACCCTTAGAAGCACCACCTAACCCTGTTCAAGCCAGAACAGATGTTTTCAAAGCAGGGAGGAAGTTTCCAGTTAAGGAGATAGATTTTAGTGGTGTTTTATCGGACTTATCGTATATGAAAACACAAGCTAAGGATCCAGCTCATGGGTTGTATTTCAATGATAACGGCTACGGGAGGCATATTATATTAAAAACAGATGGAACTATGTCAGTGAGTTTAGTGACTAACTATGATAAAGACACTTATGATTCTTGTGGAAAAATTGCTCATGTAGGAACCGGAAGCATAATTTCTGAAAAAAATACTACTAATTATACTATTCCTGATGGAGGAATTATTTTTGTAGAAAATAATGCGTGGGTAGAAGGTAAAATAGATAAGAAAAAAATTACAATTGTGGCAGCTAATTTAATTGGAGGTCAGAAAGCCAACATTTACATAGGAATGCATAATTTAACTTACACTAATTTTGATGGTCAAGACATTATTGGTTTAATTGCTCAAAAAAATGTAGAAGCCTTGAGAGATAGCCAGAATTTTTTAACTATTGATGGAGCTCTAATTGCTCAAAGTGGACGAGTAGGTAGAAAATTTTATTCTTGTAGAGACTATCGTTCGTCTTTTTTCTGCTGGTTCTATGGGTGTGTTAATTATGTATTAGACTTAAAAAATACTATTACTCTTAATGGTTCTTTAGCGACTGACTTGCGTTATGGATTCGCTTGGGGTTATTCTGATGGTTCTTTTGCTGGAGGTTATCAATATCGTACTCTAAATTTTGATAATAATTTACTTTATAGTCCACCTCCTTATTTTCCGACTGGCTCAGAATATGCTGTTGATAAATGGACCACTGCTCAATAAATATTATCTAAATAGAATAATATTTATTTCAAGTACTACAATTAATTAGAGAAATTAAGATTGAATAATTTGGTAGAGAAAAATAAATATGTTAAAATTAAAATATGAATTTCTGGAAAAAGAAAATAATAAATTTTGAAGATAGATACTTTGGTTTAGATCTGAGTGATTCCTCGGTTAAAATTTTTCAATTAGAAAAAAATGGAGAAGTAGATAAAATTAGAAGCTATGGTTTAGCTAATATTCCAGCGGGTTATATCAAAGACGGAAGAATTATTAATAAAGAAAAGGTTAGTGAAATTATTAAAAAATTAATTAAGAAAGTGGGACCAAAAAAAATAAATACTAAAAAAGTGATTGCTTCTATTCCAGAATCAAAAGTTTTTTTACGGATTGTCAGTATTCCAAAGATTGATGAGAGTGAGTCACAAGAAGCAGTTAAATGGGAGGTTGAAGCCAGTACCCCTTTATCATTAGATCAGATTTATTATGATTGGCAGTTCTTAAATCAAGAAAATGGTAAACAAAATGTTTTAACAGTAGCGGTAGCTAGAGAAGTAGCAGATGATTTAATAGAAGTTTTAGAAAAAGCTGGATTAGATGTTTATGGTTTAGAAATGGAATCTATAGCAATTGCTCGAAGTCTAATTAAAAAAAATGCTGAAATGGAAGAAGTAACTTTGATTATTGACTTAGGAACGGAAAAGACTGGTTTTATTATTACCGAAGGAGTCATCCCTTATTTTACTTCTAGTATTCCATTTTCTTCAGCGGGAATTATAGATGCTATTTCTAAAATTTTAAATGTTACCAAAGAAGAAGCCAAAAAAGAAAGAGATATTCAAGGAATAGAACATTCTTTTGAAAATGATTCTATCTTTAATTCTATGAAATCACTTTTGGAAAATTTAGCTATTGAAATAGAAAAAACTATTGATTTTTATAAAAATATGTCTAAAAATTCAGCTAAAGTAGAAAAAATAATTATTTCGGGTGGAGGAGCTAATTTAAAAGGTTTAATTCCTTATTTGACAGCCCGGCTCTTAAGAGAGGTTTTAGTTGGAGATACTTGGATTAATTTAAATTTAGGAAAAAACTTACCTATAATAAGCAGAGAAGACTCAGTCCGTTACAATGGAGTAATTGGATTGGCTATGCGAGAAATATAATATGAAAATAAAAATCAATTTAATACCACGAGCTAAGAAAGAAGCGATTGCCAAAAATAAGAAATTAAAGTTGGTAATTAAACTAGAAATTATTATTTCATTAGCCTTAGTTTCATTTTTCATGGTGCTAATGAGTTTTCAATATATTTCTAATTTGAATTTGAATGTTTATTTAAATGAGCAGAAAAAAAATGAAAATTTAACTCAATATAGCAAAATTAATCAATACGATATTAATTTTAAGCAAGCTAATTTAAAAATAGAAAATGTTATTGCTATTGAAAAGCAACAGTTATACTGGTCAAAAATGTTTACTCAGCTAAGTACAATTATTTTTCCAGGCATTACTATTGACAATTTAAGCACAGAAGATTTTAAAGTGACCATGCAAGGAGAAGCTGATACTAGAGATGAATTAATCATATTTAAAGATAAATTAGATAAAAATAGTTGCTTTTTTGATGTCAGTCTTCCGCTTTCAAATTTAGTTAATAAAAATAATATTAATTTTAAAATTTCTTTTCAAATTGAGAAAAGTTGTTTATCAAATAAATGAAAGATATTTGGGCAAAAAATAAAGTATTGATAACGATTATCGGTTACGGGATAGTTTTTTTGGCAATCATCCGTTTTTTTTGGATGCCTTTATTAAATAAAGTTATTGATAATTCTGACGGAATTCAAAAGAAAAATATTGAGCAACAAATTAAAAAAAATAGACTGAGTGAATTTCCTCAAATGGAGAAAACTTGGGGAATATATTTATCTTCAAAGAAAAAGTTAGATGTTATTTTAGACAATAAAGGTGAGGTAAAATTTATTGAAAAATTGGAGTCAATGGCTCAATCAACAAATAATGGTATAGCCTTAAAAATTGGAAATTTTTATAATGCACAGAATCCTAGAAAAGTTATTCAAACTAGTCTTAAAAAAGGAGCTGTTAAAAAAGGAATTTTAGATACAGTCCCATATAAAAGTTATTTAAGGGTGGAAATAAATTTACAAGGGAACTATCAGGGATTAGTGGATTTTATCTATAGGCTAGAGAATAATAATTATTATATCAATATTATTAGTTTAAAATCAGAAAAAAAGACGGTGGCTAAAAATGGCGATAAGCTCAATGATTTAGGAACAGGACTTTTCCAAGCTACCTCAACGGTTATAAATTCTAATAATTCTTCTAAAAAAGTTCCTGAGAAAAAAAATATTTTAAAGACTAAATTAAATGTTTTAGTTTATATAAAAAAATAATGAAATTAAAATTTAAAACTGAAAAAATAAAAAAGTTTTTCCAATGGAAGAATCTAATGAAGTATTTCTTTAGGTTATTAGATCAACAGGGAAAAATCTATATTTTAATAGCTGTTATGCTAGCTACTGGATACTGTATTTTTATTTGGTATAATTATATCTATCATCCAGAATGGAGTGAAGCTAGGAAACAAGCATATACTAGAAGTGTTGAACATAAAGTTATTTTTAATAAGTCTAATTTAAAAAAAGTGGTGGCTGATTTTGAAAAACGAAAAACTAATTTTCAAGCAACGCCTAAAAAGTTAAATGATATTTTTCGTCTAAAGAATTAAAAGTAATTTGGGAAAAAACAAAACACCTCTTGATGAGGTGTTTTTTAACACAATTGTTTGCTAGATGTTTTTGATTATCTAAAGAAAAAGCCCGCCAAAGGCGGACGAGTTCTGTGTTGGTGCCCCCTAAAGGACTTGAACCTTTAACCTCCTGGTCCGAAGCCAGACGCTCTATCCAATTGAGCTAAAGGGGCATTTTTTTATGAGAAAAAATAATAAATCTTCATAGGGGCGGCCACCGGGAATCGAACCCGAGACCCAGGTACCACAAACCCGTGTTTTACCACTAAACTATGGCCGCCCCTATAAAGACTTAATTATGATTTTTAATATTTGTTAATAATTAAATTATTTAGTAAAATATTTTTACTTTTTAATTTTAGTGCGCCCACCGGGACTCGAACCTGGGACCGTTTGCTTAAGAGGCAACTGCTCTACCAACTGAGCTATAGGCGCATTAAGAAGTGCGCCGGGCAGGAATCGAACCTGCGACCAATAGCTTAGAAGGCTACTGCTCTATCCACTGAGCTACCGGCGCTTAAAATAAATACAAGGCTGTTTAATAGCCAAATAACATATTAAATATTAGCAAATTAAATTTATGGAGTCAACATCAATTTTATTTAAGGCTGGACAAGTTAGAAAAAGTATGCTATAATTATACTGTAAATGGCTAGAAATAGCTAAAAAACGGGTGAAAATCCTCGTTTTTTTTATTTTAAAATACGTATGTTTAGAAAACAAAAATCTAAAATTAAATATTTTTTTCAAGTTTTTTTATTAGTTTCAATATCTTTACTTTTCGTTTCTCCAGCTTTGGCTAATCAGATAACAATTAGTTCAGTTTTGAAACTTATTAATCAAGATAGAGCTAAAAATGGACAGCTAGCTTTAGAAAAAAACGATAAACTTACGAAAGTAGCTCAAGATAAATTAAATGATATGATTGCGCATCATTATTTTGCTCATACTTCTCCAAGCGGAATTTCTCCATGGCATTGGTATAAAAAAAATAAGTACGATTATCAATATGCAGGGGAAAATTTAGCGATTAACTTTCTAACAGTTGAGAAGCAAAATAAAGCTTGGATGGCTAGCCCAGAGCATCAAAAAAATATTCTAAGCGAGCATTATTTACAAACTGGAATTGCAATTGGGGCAGGAATAGTTAATGGACAGATGTCTATCATTACAGTAGAAGAATTTGGAGCTTTGTTTGGAGCTAAACCAACAATTTCTAATCAAGTAGTTTTTTCGGTCAATCAAAAGGCAAATTTATTAAATCAAAAAAATAAAGCAATCCCACAAGTTTTGGCGGTGAAAGACAAGATGCCTAATAATTTAAAAATTAACAATAATAGTTACCTTAAAAATTCAAAATCATTAAGTTTAGAAACGAGAGTAAAGGAGAAAATAAGTCAACATAAAATAGCTATTTTTAACTTTATTTCTGGGTTATTTATGTCTATTTTTTCAATATCCATAATTCTTTTACCGTTAGTCTTCCTTTCAGTAGCGACTGAAAAAATAATTGTGATGAACCAAGAAAATAAACAAAGGCAAAGTTTAAAAGAGGTCTAAAAAATTAAAATAAAAACAAAATGTTAAATGATTATGGATAGAGTTTTAGTTTAAAACTAAATAGACTAGCTGAAAAGCTGAAAAGCTAAAAATAATAAAGATAAGGTTCCTTATCTTTCTCCAAGTAAATTGGAAATTTGCTAAACAAAAACTCCCTAGCCGGGAGTTTTTAGCATATTTAAAAAGCGCAGAAAATTTTTCTAGTTGAATAAGATTTTTGCGAGGAGCATTTTTTTTAAATATTTATTTTTAAAAAAGCTATAAATCTGTTAAGATAGTAAAAGAGTTAATTAAAAATAACTATGAAAAATCAAATAACTATGAAAAATAAAAAAGCTTCAATAAAAGTAACCATTAAGAATAAAAAAAATAAACAAAGTCCTCAACCAACTGAAGAAAAAAAACAAAAACCTAAAGTAGCTATCATTAGCTTAACTTCTTGTGAAGGGTGTCAGTTTGCGCTCTTGGATTTGGGTGAAAAATTTTTAAATTTTGCTGAGAAGATTGATATGGTAGATTTTCGTTTAATTGAAGATGAAGAAGATACAGGAGAGAAATTAGATTTGGTTTTTGTGGAAGGTAATCCAGTAACAAAGGCTAATTTTAAAACCTTAGAAGACGCTAGAAAACGGAGTAAGCTTTTAGTGGCATTAGGTAATTGTGCAGCGATGGGAGGAATTCCAGAAATTAAAAATTATCAAGAAGGGTCCAATACTATTAAGCATGTTTATAAATATATTAAGGGAGTTAATAATCCTGAAATTAGAGAAATAGATAATTTTGTAAAAGTGGACTTTACTTTTCCTGGTTGCCCTATCAATGCTGAAGAATTTTTATTATACATTCCAGAACTTTTAAAAGGTAAAATTCCAGCTATTGTTGATCAGCCAGTTTGTGTTGAGTGTCGTAAGAAAGGTAATAAATGTTTATTATTGGAAGGAATACCTTGCTTTGGTCCGATGATTTTAGGTGGCTGTGATGCTGTTTGCCCAACAGCGAGAATGAGTTGTCAGGGTTGTCGAGGATTAAGACCAAAAGGAAATGTTAAAGCTATGCAGACTGCTCTTAAGAAAATGATGACTGATGAGGAATTTGAAAATATGACTGAGATCTATGGCTTAAGAGATGATATAGAAGAAAAAATAAAAAATAGCTGATTAGAAAATTAGTTGATGTATATTGTAAAAAAAATAATTAAATATTTTTTTATTGGACTGGTCTTATCACTGACTTCCTTTTGGCTAGCAGGGAAAATGGGAAACCCTAATAATCATTGGAAGCAATTTCTTCAAAAGAATGAGATTATTGAGCCACTTTATCAAAAGATTTTTCCATGTCAGCGACCAAAGGAATACTCTATCGGCAAGATAGATCCGAGATTTAAAATTTCTAGAGAGGAATTTACTAAATTGACTCTTCAAGCGATGGAAGTTTGGAATAAAGCTATGGGAAAAAAACTATTAGAGTATAATCCTCAGACACCCTTTAAAATTAATTTAATTTTTGATCAAAGACAGCAAATGACTATTGCTCGGGATAATTTACAAGAAAATTTAAAAACCTTAAAATATTCTCACGATCAAATTTCTCAAAAACATAATTATATTTATAATAATTATCAAAAAGAAATATTTAGTTATAAGAAGAATTTAAAAAGTTATCAAAAAAAATTAAAAGAGTATAATGAAGAAGTAGCTAAATGGAATGATCAAGGAGGAGCACCAAAAAAAGTTTATGATGAGTTGCAAGATGAAAAAAATAACTTAAGAAAACTTAATAAAAATTTAGAAAAGCAAAGAACAAAGATTAATAAATTAGTAGAAGTTATTAATAACTTAGTTTCTCAGGAAAAAGATATTACTAATCAATATAATACTAAAGTGGAAACTTATAAGAGTAAATTTGGTGGTTCTCGAGAGTTTGAAAAAGGAGTCTTTGACGGAAAAGAAATTAATATTTATCAATTCAGAGAAGAAAGTGATTTGCGTTTAACTTTAACTCACGAAATGGGACATTACTTAGGTTTACAGCATGTTTCTAATCCTAAATCAATAATGTACTATCTGATTGGTGATCAAAATATGAATAAAATTACGCCAACTTTAGAAGATAGACAAGAACTAGCTAAAGTTTGTCAGCTAAAAGTAATAAATTAAGTAGAATAATTAATTAGTTAACTTATATTTTAAAGAAAATATGAACATAAAAATAAACCATATTGCAAAAATGGAAGGACACGCTGGTTTTATGGCGAGTGTAGTTAAAGGAGATGTAAAATCAGCAAAAATAGAAGTGCAAGAAGGAATTAGATTGATTGAAGGAGTTTTAATCGGACGACATTTTAAAGATGTTCCCGTAATTGCTCAGCGAATTTGTGGAATTTGCCCTGTAGTCCATAACTTAACTTCTATTAAAGCTACTGAGAATGCCCTAGGGATTAAAGTAAGCGAAGAAACAAAAAAATTACGAGAAGTTTTAGAATTAGGTCAAATAATTCATTCTCATGCTTTACATCTATTCTTTTTATCCTTAGCTGATTTTTTAGATATTGAAAATGATATTAAATTAACTCACGAATATCCAGAAGAAACTAAAAAGGCGGTTAGAATTCGTGAATTTGGAATGAAAATAGTTAAAGTAATTGGTGGACGAGTAATTCATCCTTTAACTAGTGAGGTAGGAGGATTTAAAAAAATTCCAGAGGAAGCTGAATTAAGAGAAATAGTTCAAGAAGTTCCAGCTGTTTTAAAAGTAGCTCAAGAATTAGGAGAATTTTTTAAAACAATTAATATGCCTAAATTTGCTCGGGAGACTGAGTATGTTTGTCTTTCTCAAAAAGGTAAATATGCTATTTATGATGGAGATATAGTTTCTAATAGAGGTTTACATATTCCAGTAGAAAAATTCGAAACTAACTTTCAAGAGTTGCAAAAACAAAACGAAATTATTAAAAAAGTAGAACATCACGGAGAAAGTTATTTAATTGGAGCAATTGCTAGGGTTAATATCGGGCGAGATAGGTTGAGTTCAGAAGCGTATCAATATTTAGAAAGTTTAAATTGGCAATTCCCTAACTATAATCCTTTTGATAATATCTTAGCTCAGATGGTAGAAGTAATTCATGCTATTTCGGAAAGCGGTTCACTAATTAAACAATTATTAAATTCTAAATTAGAGAATATTTTGACTAAACAATTTTCTATCACTGGTGGAGAGGGTTCAGCTGCAGTAGAAGCTCCCCGAGGTACTTTGTATTATCACATAGATATTGATAAAAAGGGTTATGTAAAAGATGTCAATATAATAACACCAACTGCTCAATCACTAGCTAACTTAGAAGATGATATTGCTGAATATATTCCTGAAATTCTTGATTTTCAAGAGAAAGAAAAAGAAAAGAAATTAAGAGCTTTTATTCGAGCCTATGATCCATGTATTTCTTGTGCGGTACATTAGTAATTTTAATTAGTTAAGCTAAAAATTATGACAGAAGAAAAACAAATTTATAAATGTAATTTATGCGGTAATATTATCGAAATGTTGCATCCTGGAGATGGAGAATTAGTTTGTTGCGGTCAAATAATGGAGCAACAGCAAGAAAAAAATGTTGAAGAAGGAAAGGAAAAACATAATCCAATTATTGAAAGAACTAGTGGTGGAGTAATTGTAAAGGTGGGAACGCTAGCTCATCCAATGGAAAGTGAACATTATATTGAATGGATTGAAGTTATTACGGAGCACCGAGTTTATCGTAAAAGATTAACACCTGGTGATACGCCAGGAGCAGAATTCTTTTTAGAAGCAAAACATTTAAAAGTCAGAGTTTATTGCAATCTTCACGGACTTTGGAAAAATAATTAGAATAAATTAAAAAATATGCATGATTTTTTATTGGCTAAAGAAATTATTGATGAGCTAAAAGCTATCCAACAAAAGAAAAATGTTTCTCAGATTAAAAAAGTTTATGTGGAAATTGGAAGTATCACTCTTTCACATGATGGATTGCCAGAGCATACTGAAGATATTAGTTTAGAGAATTTAGAGTTTGGATTAAAAAGTATAACAAAAAATTCTGATTTTGAAAAAGTTGATTTTTCTATTAAAAAAGTAGCGGGAGATAATTGGAAAATAACTAATATTGAGTTAGAATAAGAATAGGTAAAATAACAGAAACTAATTAGTTTAAAATAAAATTATGATAAGAATTGCTATCAATGGTTTTGGCCGAATTGGACGACCATCTTTAAAGATTGCTTTAACAAAAAAAAATATAGAAGTAGTGGCCATTAATGATTTGACGGATATTAAAACAGTTGCTCATCTTTTAAAACATGATTCTTCTTTTGGTAATTATGACCAAGAAGTTATGGCTGATGTAGAAAATTCAGAATTGGTAGTAGCTGGAAAAAAAATAAAATATTTAAGCGAGCCAAATCCAGAGAAATTACCTTGGGGGGAGATGAAAATTGATGCAGTTTTAGAATGCACAGGTTTTTTTAGAGAAAGAGAAGGGGCTCAAAAACATCTTCAAGCAGGAGCTAAAAAAGTTGTTTTGTCAGCACCTCCAAAAAGTGATGATATTCCAGTCTATATTTTAGGAGTTAACGAAGACAAATATCAATCAGAAGAAACGATAGTTTCTAATGGATCTTGCACGACTAATTGTTTAGCTCCGATTATTAAAGTCTTAGATGATCAATTCGGGTTGGAAAAAGGATTTATGACTACTACTCATTCTTATACTAGTGATCAGCGACTTCAAGATCTTCCGCATCGGGATTTAAGAAGAGCTAGGGCAGCTGCTTTAAATATTATTCCGACTACTACTGGAGCAGCGGTAACAGTAGGAAAAGCTATTAAGCATTTAGCAGGAAAATTGGATGGAATCTCTTTACGAGTACCAACTCCAGTAGTTTCTATCGTTGATTTCGTCGGTACTATTAAAGGGGAAAGTGATATTGAAGAAATTAAGAATATTTTTCAGCAGGCTTCTGAGAATGAATTAAAAGGTATTTTAGAAACTAATGATGAAGAATTAGTCTCAATGGATTTTAAAGGTAATCCAGCTAGTTCCATAGTTGATTTACCCCTAACGATGGTTAATGGAAACTTAATTAAAGTAGTTAGTTGGTATGATAATGAATGGGGATATTCTAATCGTTTAATAGAAATGACAGAATATATTTTTAGTAAATAAAAAATCAAAAATAAAAAGTCAAAAAGAGTCTTTGTCAATTAAAAATAAATTTTCAAAGTTAATCTTTTAACTTTTTGAAATTATTTTTATGTATGATTTAATTATAAAAAATGGAAAAGTCATTGACGGATTTGGTCAATTAGCTAAGCAAGTAGATATTGGAATTAAAGAAGATAAGATTGTTAAGCTAGGTAGTCTACATAATGAAAAAGGTGAAAAAGAAATTGATGCTCAAGGTAAAATAGTTTGTCCTGGTTTTATTGATGTTAATAATCACAGTGATACCTATTGGCAATTATTTTTTAATCCTAATTTAGAAAGTCTAATTTATCAAGGGATAACGACTATTGTAGGTGGAAATTGTGGTTCGTCGCTGGCTCCTTTGGCGACACCAGCTACTATTGAGTCTATTCAGAAGTGGATTGATTTAAAAAAAATCAATGTTAATTGGTTGAGTCTAGCTGAATTTTTTGATGTTTTGGCTCAAAAAAAAATAGCAGTTAATTTTGCTACTTTAGTTGGACAGGCGACTCTAAGGAGAGGAATTTTAAAAGATGAAAATAGAAGTTTAGTTTCTAAAGAATTAAACTTTATTAAAAAAAGTCTTCAAATTTCTTTGAAAGAAGGTGCCTTAGGAATGTCTACTGGACTTATTTATTCTCATGCTAGACAAACGCCTACGGAAGAAATTATTGATTTGGTAAAAGTAGTTAAAAAATATCAAGGTATTTATACTACGCATATAAGGGGAGAAGACGGGAGATTAGTAGAATCTATTGAAGAAGCGATTAAGATTAGTAAAGAATCAGGAATAAAATTGCATATTTCCCACTTAAAAGCGGTCGGGAAAAAGAATTGGTCAAAAATGGATTACGTTTTGTCTTTAATTGATAGAGCTTATGAAACAGGGATTTCTTTATCTTTTGATGTTTACCCTTATACTAATACTGGTTCAGTTTTATACGCTTTATTGCCAAATTGGGTTTCTGAAGGTGGGAAAAAAATTATGTTGCATCGCCTAAGAGATCCTCAAGTTAGAACTAGGCTTATTGTTGAAATGAAAAAATCAGATTTTGAATATGACAAGGTAGAAATTCTAAGTAGCTCATTAGATAAATCTTTAACTAGACGCAAAATTACCGATATTGCGAAAACTCAATCCAGGGAAGTAGAAGAGGCAATTATAGATTTATTAATTGCTTCAGAAGGAAGAGTTACTATTTCGGCTGATATTTTGAGCGAGGATAATATTCGACGAGAAATTATTCATCCTCTTTCTATTATTGCAACTAATGGAGTAGGGTATAGTCTTAATCATTCTCAAACCGGAGAAGTAGTTCATCCAAGATCCTTTGGCTCTTTTGTAAAGGTTTTAACTCAATATGTTTTACAAGAAAAAATATTAAGTTTAGAAGAAGCTATTAAAAAGATGACTTCTTTCCCGGCTCAGCGATTTGGAATTAAAAAACGAGGAGGGATAAAAAAATCTTATTTTGCTGATATTTTAATTATAAATGAAAAAAAATTAGCTAGTTTAGCTACTCAAGATAATCCATATCAATACGCTCAGGGAGTAGAAGTCGTAATAGTTAACGGAAAGATATTGGTAGAAAATGGACAATATCAATCAGAAGCGAAAAATGGTTATATACTAAAAAAATAAAATTATGAAGGAAAGTGATTTAAAAGGGAAGAAAATAACGGTAATGGGTTTAGGGCTCCACGGTGGTGGAGTAGGAACGGTGCGTTTTCTGGCTGAAGCGGGAGCTAAAATTACTGTTACTGATCTTAAATCTAAAGAAGAGTTGGCTTCTTCCTTGGAAAAATTAAAAGGCGTTAAGAATGTAACTTACATTTTTAGGCAACATCGTTTAGAAGATTTTATTAAAACTGACATGGTAATTAAAACACCTTTGGCTCCATGGATCAATCAACATATTAAATTAAGTTTAGAGAATAAGGTGCCAGTAGAAATTGACTCTAGCTTATTTTTTAAACTGTGTAGAAATAAGATTATTGGGATAACAGGGACAAAAGGAAAAACAACCACCGCTACTCTAATCTATGAAATTTTAAAAGCAGCAGGAAAG
The DNA here is from genome assembly GCA_003056145.1 of Parcubacteria group bacterium M10-OD1-1. Lineage (GTDB taxonomy): Bacteria > Patescibacteriota > Minisyncoccia > Moranbacterales > UBA2206 > M10-OD1-1. The sequence goes on along the minus strand of LSNL01000006.1, from coordinate 150,415 downwards.
AGTCCAGTTAAAGTTGGTATTGGACAAGCTTCAGTTTTAGATAAATTAAAAGAAATTAAAAAAAATTCTATTGTTGTTTTTGAGCTTTCAAGTTGGCGATTGTCGGCTTTAGGACGGTATCAAATAAGTCCAGAAATAGCAGTTATTACAAATATTTATCCAGATCATCTGAATTATTACAAAACTATGGATAGCTATATCCAAGATAAAAAAAATATTTTCCTTTATCAAAAAAAAGAAGACAGTTGTATTCTTAATGAAGATAATGAAAAAGTGACTGACTTAGAAAAAGAAGTTCAATCTCAAATTATAAAATTTTCTCAAGAAAAAATTTTGGCAGGGGAAAGTGTTTATGTTAAGGATAAAAGTATTTATGTTAATAATAAAGGAAAGGAAAGAAAAGTATTGGAAGTGGAAGATTTAAAATTAAAAGGAAAACATAATTTGGCAAATGTTTTGACTGCGATAGCGGTAGCTAATAAATTAGGTATTAAATTAGAAACTATTAAAAAAGTAGTGATAGGTTTTAAGGGGATAGCACATAGATTAGAATTGGTGCGGGAATTAAAAGGAGTAGAGTATTATAATGATTCAGCTTCTACTACGCCTGAAGCAACTATTTTTGGATTAAAGTCCTTTCAAAGACCAGTTATTCTTATTTGTGGAGGATCAGACAAAAATCTTAAAGTGGACGAGCTAGGAGAAATTATTGTTCAATCGGTTAAAGGAGTAATTTTTTTAAAAGGAAAGGGAACTGAAAAAATAATTTCAGCTATTAAGAAAGCGGATAGTAATATCTTTTCAACTGGTTTAGAAATTGTTGAATCTATGGAAAAAGCAGTAGAGTTAGCCCAAACAGTAGCAGAAGAAGGGGATATCATTTTACTTTCTCCTGGAATGACTAGTTTTGGATTATTTAATAATGAATTTCAGAGAGGTAATAAATTTAAAGAGGTAGTTAAAAAACTAAAATAAGCGAGAAACACCTCATATTGATCACTGGCATTTGTTTGTGGTACTTACTTGATGTTCTCGTAACTCGCTTAGACTTTGGTTAGAGTTTTGAGCAATCTTTATAATTTTTTTTCATTTTATCTGTTGAGTGTTTGAATGTGTTTATATCTTTTATGCTTTGAGTTTGTTGATATCAGAAAGTTCTTCAAACTTAGTTGTCATAGTGGCATTGCCACGCGTTAGTTTTTTAATTGTCAAATCGTCTGCTTTATTATTAGCGAGACGGAGGTTATTCTCAGATGATAATAGAGCGTCCTTGGTTTTTTGGAGATGGTTTATAGTTTTATCTATTTCTTCAATGGCAGTTTTGAATTTACGACTAGCTAAATCGTAATTTTTTGCGAATCCTTCTTTAAATTTATTTACATTATCTTCAAAATTTGTAATATCAATATTTTGGTTTCTTACTAAAGCAAGCTCGGCTTTATATTTAAGAGAATTCATCGCTGCGTTACGTAGCAGAGTTATTATAGGAATAAAAAACTGTGGACGAACTACATACATTTTCTGATATTTATAAGAAACGTCAACTATGCCAACATTATAAAGATCATTTTCAGCTTCTAGCAAGGTGACAAGGACAGCATATTCACATTTCTTTTCTTTGCGGTCTTTATCAAGCTCGTGTAAAAAATCCTCATTCTTTTTCTTTGTCAGAGTCTCATCGCCTTCATTTTTCATTTCAAACATTATAGAAACAATTTCATTGCCAGCCTTATCCGTTTCGCGATAAATATAATCCCCTTTACTACCAGTTTTTATATCATTATCTTTTTCAAAATATGCATTTTGAAAACCAGTTGCGCGAAGTTTATTAAATTCAATTTCACAATGTTGTTCAAGTGTTTCCCCGATCATTTTAGTTGAAAGTTTAACTTTCATATCTTTACGAAGAGCAATTTCTTCATCTTTCATCTTAATAATATTGTCTTTAATTTTAAGTTCGTCAGAAAATCTTTCTCTTAATGACGTCTCAAATAATTGTTTCTCTGTATCTTTATTTTTTAATTTGCTAGCCAGCTCATCTCGCTCTTTTTCAACATAATTAACCGCCTCAGTTACAGCGAGTTTTTTCTCGGTCTCTGTACTATCCATTTTTAATTGCAGATTAGATAGTTCAGATTCCTTTTTAGCTAAAAGTTCAACAAGCTCAAGTTCTTTCTCGGCCTTCAATTCAATTAATTCCTCATCTTTTTTTGCAAGATTTGCTTGGAGTGTATTTTTTAGATTAGCTTCGGCTAATTTGACGGCAGCTTCTTTTTCTTTTTTCGCAATCATTAACCGATCATTTAACTCTTTCTCAAATTGATGATCTCGAACTTGCTTTAAAATATCAGCAAAACCAGCATCGTCTAGCTCAAAGTCTTTTTTACAATTTGGGCAAGTAATTTTATTCATATTTTTTTTAAGATTAAAACTTTACCAGTAATCAATAATTTGTGTACAAGGAGGCTTTTTAGCTTATGCGCTTTTAACGAGCGAGAAACAGTATGCAGTGTTTCGCTTTCTATTGGGGATTTTCTTTAAAGAAAATCCCATTGGCGTAAAGCGCGTCGTTTGTGTCATTTTGCGACACTCTACATTCTGCCGTTTCTGGCAGAATTTAAATTTGGCGGAGAGAGTGAGATTCGAACTCACGGTCCTCGCGAAAGGACTCCGGTTTTCAAGACCGGTGCATTCGACCGCTCTGCCATCTCTCCGTAAGATTAAATGATGGATCTTTTTAGAAATAATTTTAAAACTAATTTTTCTAAGTAATTGCTAGATTTTTTTATCCGAAACAGACAGATCTGAGTAGAGTTAGAAAATTATTTAACAATAATAGCATAACAGCTATGAAGACAGTTGTAAATATGTTAAGATAAAATTATAAAATAATGGCGAGGATAAGAGTATGTATATTAAACAAACTAGGAGAACTGATTTAAACGAGTCTAATTATGAAAATAAATTTAATCAGTTGGAAGAAAAAAATAAACAATTAAATCAACCAAAAAATAAATTAATTGAAGAATATTCTGAAGATGTTTTTTTGCATTGGCAAGCTCCAGAATTTGAGACTTTTCCGAGGGATAAAAAGTGGTATATCTATTTAGCCTTTCTTCTAATTGCTATTATTGCTTACGCTATCTATACCAATGGAATTATTATGGCGATTACTTTTATTCTTATTGGAGTAGTGGGCTATATTTATATTAACAAAGAACCTAGAACATTAGATTTTAGAATAACTTATAATGGAATCATTGTCGGTCGGGAAATATATTTATTTGATAATATAAAATCTTTTTGGATTTTTTATGAACCAAATAAAATTAGAGTAATTAGTCTTCATCTAGAAAGTTATTTAACACCTTATATTCATATTCCTATTGATGATCAAGATCCAGTAAAAATTAGAGAGATACTACTAAATTATGTTTCAGAAGAAAAACATGAACCAGGTCTAGTAGAAACACTAGAAAGGTTATTAAAGCTGTAATTAATTAATTTTTTTTAAAAATGGAAACTACATTTGAAGTTATTGCACGAGGGGTTATTTTGAAAGATGATAAAATTCTTCTTTGCAAATTGAAAGATAAAGATTATTATTATTTTCCAGGAGGGCATTTAGAAAAAGGAGAAGATACAGTAGAAGCTCTCAAAAGAGAGTTAAAAGAGGAGCTTGGAATGGAAATTAAAAAAATAAATTTTATTGGAGCTAGTGAAAACTCTTTTCAACAAAACGGAGAATCTAAACAAGAAATCAATCTAGTTTTTAGTGCGGAAACAGAGGAGCAAAAGGTGCAGGCATTAGAAGATCACTTAGAATTTGCTTGGATAGAAAAAGAGTTTTTAGTAAAGACTTTAATTTTTCCAATTAGTTTGAAAGAATCGGTTATCAACTGGCTAGAAGAAAGGAAAAATTTTTATACTAGCTGGAAATAAAACTAAAATAGGGGAGATAATAAAAAAATAGAAGTATTTTATTATTGCTCTTGGCGGGCGATTACAATCCCAAAAACTTTTTTAGCTCCAGCCTGTTTAAGTATTTTAGCACTTTCCATAATAGTAGAACCCGTAGTACAGATGTCATCTACTAATAAAATAGTCTTGTTTTGTAAAGGATTATTTTTTTTTGAGGGAACGAAAAAAATATTTTTAATATTTTGTTTTCTTTGGGCATAGTTTTTTATTTTCATTTGAGGGGAAGTATATTTTTTTCTAATAATTAAATCATTCCTTAAAATGAGAGGAAATCCAGGTAAAAGAGTATTTTTTAGCTCTTTGGCTAAGAGCTCCGCTTGGTTAAATCCTCGCCATCTTAACCGACGAGGATGAAGAGGGATGGGAATTATTAAATCAGGCAGAGGAAGATGATTTTTTAATAAAGCGGTAACCATTATTTTAGCTAAAGGAGAGGCTAGCTCAGTTATAAAATTATATTTGTAAATATGAATTAGACGAGCTAAATTATTTTTAGAATAATGAGTAGCGACTATTAAAGCATCTAAAAAATCAGGTTGATTGCGAGCTATTAATTGAGAGCGACAATAAGAACAAATTTTACCACTAGTTGAAATATTTTTTTCACAATAAGGACAAACTTGAGAAGAGAGAGTAGCTATTTTTTTCCAGCAATCATCACAGAGCCAATAATTAGATTTTTGACAGGATAAGCAGTTAATAGGGAAAAGAGTGTCTAAAATTAATTTTTTACTGTTGGAAAAAATTTCTAATGGCACTAATTTTTTTTATCAATAATTAAATAGATGTTTAAAACTAAGAAAAATTAAGTTTATTATTCTTTAGTTTAATAGTTATTTGCTGGTGCTGTATTCGTTCATGAATAATCATTTCAGCAATCTTATTCTCAATCATTTCTTGAATATTTTTTCTAACTAATCTAGCTCCTTGATTAGCAGAGAGACTTTTTTGAGCTATTTGATGAAGAACTGGAGTTGCTACCAATAATTTTATATCTTGTTTTTTTAGTCTGGCTTTAACTTTTTTAATTTCTAGCTCAGTAATTTTTTTTAACTCTTTAATATTAAGAGGGTTAAAAACTAGAATATTATCCAACCTGTTAATAAGCTCTGGTCTAATTTTTTTCTTTAGTGCTCTAAGGGCAGTTGCCTCGATACTTTTAAATTGAGAAGTAAAAGGAATAGATTTTTTGGATTCAAATCCAATTTTAGCAGCAGTTGTAAAATCGTTAGTTCCAATATTAGTAGTCAAAATTATTAAAGTATTTTTAAAGTTTATTTCTGTTCCCTCAGCGTCAGTTAATAGACCATCCTCTAAAATTTGGAGGAGAATATTATGAATATCTGGATGAGCTTTTTCTATTTCATCAAATAAAACTACAGAATAAGGATTCTTTTTAACTTTTTCAGTTAATCTTCCACCTTCTCCGTAGCCAACATAACCAGCAGGAGAGCCAATAAGAGAAGAAATAGTGTGTCGTTCCATAAATTCGCTCATATCAATGCGAATTAAAGAAGCAGAGTTAGAAAATAGCTCTTGAGCTAGAGTTTTAGCTGTTAGTGTTTTTCCAATACCAGTGGGACCCATAAAAAGAAAAGAGCCTAAAGGACGATCTAGATTGCTAATTCCTGACTGGGATCTCAAAATGGCATTATGAATTTTCTCAAGAGATTTACTCTGTCCAATTATTTGTTGAGCTAATTTTTTACCTAAGTTTTTAATTTTTTTACTATTAGATTGAGCTAATTTCTCTTCTGGAATACCAGAAATATGAGAAAAAGTTTTAAAAATATCTACTGGCTTAATTTCTTTTCGGTTTTTTTGTTTAGTTAGAGCTAGTTGCTTCTTAATCAATGTAATTTGATGAAGATCTTTTTTTTCTAACTCTTGGATTTCAGATGCTCGTTGATAATTTTCTAAATTGATTAAATTTTCTTTTTCTTCGGTAAGTTGTTGTTTTCTTTTTTGGATTTGACGAAGTTTAATTTCCGTAGCTGATATTTTTCGTTGAGACCGTAGATTGGAAGCTGCTTCATCTAAGATGTCAATTGCTTTATCAGGTAAGTAGCGATTTTTTAAATAGCGGTCAGAAAGCTCAACAGATAAATCAATGACTTCTGAAGAAATAGAAACATTATGAAAATCTTCATAGTGTTTTTTAACACCTAAGAGAATTTTTTTAGTTTCAACTAAAGAAGGTTCTTGAATAGCGACTGATTGGAAGCGTCTTTCTAGCGCGGTATCTTTTTCGATGTATTTTTTATATTCAGAAAAGGTAGTTGCTCCAATTAACTTAAAATTTCCTTCGGCTAAAGCTGGTTTAAGAATATTAGCTAAATCTAAACCTCCAGGAATATTGCCAGCTCCTACAATAGTATGAAGCTCATCAATAAAGAGAATGATATTTTTATGGGTAGTTATTTCTTTTAAAATTTCTTTCAGGCGAGTTTCAAATTCTCCTCTGAAGCTAGTTCCAGCAATTAAAGAGGCAATATCTAAGCTCATAATTCTTTTTTCTAGAAGAAAAGTAGGTACTTGTCCAGTGTTAATTAATTGAGCTAAGCCATAAATAATAGCTGTTTTTCCTACTCCTGGATAACCCAGTAAAAGCGGATTATTTTTATTTTTCCGACCTAAAATATGAATAATTCTTTGAAGTTCCTTTTTTCTTCCAATGATGATTTCTTTTTTTTCAGTTACTCTTTTATTTATATTAAGGCAGAAATTATCCGTGTAGGGAGTAGGAGAAGTTTTTTTATTATTTTTAATAAATTGAGTTAGGTCAAGGTGTCCAGCTGTTAAGTTAGCGGGAGTATCGGAAGGAATATTGGACATAAATTCATTATTAAAATTAAAATTAAAATTCTTTTTAGCTATCAAACTATTTTGAGGTTGACTAGTCTCCCTGAGAGCTTCTTTTATTTGATGAGGGTTGATGGATTTTTCTTTAAGCTTAGAAAGGATAGAAGATATTTCTTTATTTTTGGATTCTAAAAGTGTATAAACTAAATGTTCAGTTCCAACATAAGCGTAATTTAATTCTTTTGCGATGACATGAGCTCGTAGAAGAGTATTTTTTAGAGAAGTAGAAATTTTTTGAAGGTTATTAATAAGCTTAGTTTTTTGAGAAGCAGAAGGAGGATTTAAAGTTTTTAGGTAGGTATTAAAAAATTTTTTTTTAATACCTAAATCCTGCATAATAATAGAACCCATACTGCCTTCTTCACAGAAAATAGAATAAAAAAGATGAATATTTTTTACTTTTTTATCTCCTAATTGATTAGCAATATCCTGAGCTTGTAAAAGAGAAATTTTAGCATGATTAGTCAATCGCTTATTAGATTTTTCGAATAAAGAGGGGGTACTTTTTTTTATCATAAAAACTGAGAATAGTTAAATTAAAGATGTTTATAGTTTATTTTTAAAACGAGCAAATGTCAAATATATTTTGAAGGTTAGAAATGAAAATAAGAAAGTGTGGATAACTTCATTAATTAAGAGTAGATAAATTTTAAAAAATAGTGTATTATTTAATCAATCAATAAATATAAAATTTTAAAAATAAAAAATGCTAGGTTTTAATTTCAAAAACAAAAATTTTCTTGGAATAGATATCGGAACTTCTAGCTTAAAAATAGTGGAGTTAGAGATGAAAGGGGATAAGCCTCGTTTAGTTAATTATGCTTGGATAAAGATAGGCGATAAAAATGTAGGCGATAAAAATAATGATAATGATTCAGAATTTTTTAAAATAATTTTACCTAAGTATCTAAAAAGAATCATTCAAGAGAGTAAGTTTAAAAGTAAAAATGCTTACATTGCCATTCCTGCTTTTGGCGGATTGATTACTTTAATTGAATTACCAAATATGCCAGATGAGGATATAGAACAGGCGGTGAAATTTGAAGCTACTAAATATATCCCGACTTCATTAGATGAAGTAGTTTTGAGTTGGGAGATTATTAAAGGTGAAAGTCAGGCTAAAGAGAAAAAAACTAAACCCGAAGTTAAAAATAAAATTCGAATCCTCTTAGTGGTGGCTTCTAAGAGCAAAATTAATGCTTATGAAAAAGTCGTTAGAGAAGTAGGACTTATTCCTGCTGGAATAGAAATAGAAAATTTAGCGATGATTAATTCGTTAATTGGAAAAGATAAAGGACGATTTATAATAGTAGATATTGGGGCAAGCGTTTGTAATATCATCTATGTTGAAAGGGGCGTCCTAAAAATTAATCGTAATATTGATGCTGGTGGATTTGATTTAACCGATACTATTGCTAAGAGTTTAGGTATTTCAGAAAAAAGAGCCGAAGAAATGAAAATTTCAGAAAAGTCTTTCTTTAGTAAAGAATCAAGCATTAAATTTCCTAATTTAGAATCTATTGCGGAAGAGATAGCTAGAATTTTGGCAACTATTTTGAAAGAGGATCCAAATATTCATATTGATGCTTTAATTTTATCTGGTGGGACGGCTAATTTGCAAGGAATTGATAATTTTTTTCAAACTAAACTAAATATGAAGACAGTTATTGGGAATCCTTTTAGTCGGGTAGAATACGATAGTGAGTTAGAATCTGTAATTGATAAAATAAAAGCTCAGTTTTCAGTTGCTGTTGGCTTGGCTTTAATGGGTATAAATACAAATAAGTCATAGAAATAAATAATAAAAATAAAAAGAAAAAATAATTTAAATAAAAAATATGTCCAATATAAATTTAGCCATTGGTAATCAAGAAAATAGAAATAATAAAAGACCTCCTAAAAAAGGAATGGTTATTGCTATTATAGCTTTAACTGTAACTATTATTGTTTATGGAGGACTAATCGTTTTACAAAAAAAAGTAGCTGCTCAAGTCCAAGTGGCTAAAAGCCAATATCAAATTAAATATAAAAAAGTTTTAGCTGGAAAAGTAAATGATGTTTTAGATTTCAAGAATAGAACATCAGTAGCAAAAAAGATGTTAGCTCAACGGGAGGATATGAATGAGATATTAAATAATATAGAATCAGCCATGATTCCAGCTGTTCATTTAGAATCGCTTAATTATGATAAAACTAAAAATATTATTCTATTGAATTGTATTAGTGGTAGCTTTTATTCAGTCGCTAGGCAAATTTTAAGTTTTAAGGAAGACAGTTTTTTCATAACTGTAGTTCCAGGTAATAATTTTTTAGATACTCAGACAGGAGAGGTTCATTTTATTATTAAATTAAAATTAAAATAAACAGATTATTAATTTATAAATATTAAAAAAATAAAAATGAAACTAAAAATATTAATTACACCTATAATAATCATTTTGACTATCGTTCTTTTAATTTGGTTTGTGCATCCTCAATATAGTAACGGGGTCAATGGAGTTAAAGATGAATATACTCAATTAAAACAATACCAAGAAAAAATATTGTCAATTGATAATATGCAGAAGAAAGCTAATGAAATTTCAGCTCAAATAGATCTAGTCTCTCTAAAGAAAGCTATTCTTTATCGGTTTATTCCTGAAAAGATAGGAGAAGAGAAACTGATTGATAATCTAAATATGCTAGCTTCAGTTTATCATTTAGGAGTTTTTGATATTGTAGTTAAACCATTGAAAGTGAATAATTTAGTTCAAATTAATTCTCGAAAACAAACACTTTTTCCTATTTCACGAAAAGTAGAAGTGCATATGAAACTTTCTGGTAGCTATAGTTCTATTAAGCAATTTTTTAATGACTTAAGACAGTTAGATCGATATAATGATGTGGCTACTTTAAAGTTATCTAAAGAAGTTAATGTAAAGTCAGCTGCTAATGCTCAGCCAGATAAATCAACTAACAGGGTTATTTTAGCTGAAATGGCTATTGATTTTGATGTCCTAAAAAAACTTCAGTTATCAGATAACAGTTTTAGTAAAACTGTTTTACCAAGTGGTAAGATAGGTACTCAAGTTATTAGTGATATTAGCCAGAGTATTAAAACATTCCCTTGGAAATTAAAAGTTAGTGACAAAGGAAAAACTAATCCGTTTCTTCCTTAAGTAGGGGCTAAAAAATTAAAATAAAAAGCAAGTCTAGAAATAAAAAAAGACTAATAATTAGAGATGAAAAAAAATATAAAATCTATTAATTTTTCTATTAACAAAGTTATTAAAAAAAACTCACCTTTTTTATCTACCATAAAAGAAAAATCCGTGCCAGTAAATAACTCTAATAATGACAATGTTCCTGAAATTGCTAGTTTAGAGGTTGCTCCTAAAAAAATTGATAGTCGAGTAATTAATATAATTTCTGAAGAAGTAGCTAAAAAATATAAAATCGCTTCTTTCGAGAAGAAAAAGAATCTAGTAAAAGTAGCTATGGTTAATCCAGGCGATATTAACGCCTTAAATGCTTTGAGATTTTTTGCGGAAAAAGAAAAAATAGAATTAGAAATTTATGCTGTTAAATCAGATATTTTTGATCAAATTGTTGCTAATTATGGAAAAGCCTCAGAAATTGTTGATGAAGCAGTTAAGTTGCTAAAGGAAAATGTCGTTTTTGAAGGAGAAAAAAGGGGGAGTGAAAGAGAAGAGAGGAAAAATGAAATTTTAAAAGAGGCACCAGTTACTAAATTAGTTCAGGTAATTATTAGTCATGCTATCAGTAGTAATGCGAGTGATATTCATATAGAACCTATGGACGGTGATTACCGTGTTCGTTTTAGAATTGATGGAGTATTACATCTTAGTTTACTTATCCCTAAAGAAGTTGGTCCAGCGGTTATTTCTCGAATAAAAATATTAGCTAATTTAAAAATTGATGAAAAAAGAAAACCTCAAGATGGTCGTTTTAGGACTACGAGCGGTAAAAAAGAAATTGATTTTCGGGTCTCTACCTTACCAGTTATTTCTGGAGAAAAAATAGTTTTAAGGATTTTGGATAAAAGTAGAGGGTTGAGTAGTATTGAGTCATTGGGTTTGATGGGAAAGGCCCTGGAAGATATTAAAAAATCATTGAAAGAAACTTATGGAATGATTCTTTTTACTGGACCAACTGGCAGTGGTAAATCTACTTCTTTGTATGCTCTTTTAAAAATCTTAAATGAGGAAGAAAGAAATATCATTACCTTAGAAGATCCAATTGAATACAATATTGAGGGTTTAAATCAAAGTCAGATTAATCCAGATATAGGTTATACTTTTGCTAACGGGCTTAGAACTATTTTACGTCAAGATCCTAATGTAATTATGGTGGGAGAAATTAGAGACCAGGAAACAGCTGAATTGGCTGTTCATGCAGCTCTAACTGGTCACTTGATGTTTTCTACTTTACACACTAATACTGCTATTGGAGCTATTCCTCGACTAATTGATATGAAAATAGAACCATTTCTATTATCATCTTCTTTACGAATAGTTGTAGCTCAAAGACTGGTTAGAAAAATTTGCGAGAAATGCAAAACTGAAGAAAAAATTTCTCAATCTGTTCGAACAGCTATTTTAGAGGAGGTGGAAAATATATCGATAGAAGAATTAAAAAATTATGGGATTAATTCTCTGAAAGAAGCTAAATTTTATCATGGCAAAGGATGTGATGCTTGCAATGGGACGGGTTTAAAGGGGAGAGTGGCTATTTATGAAGTAATCCCAATTAACGAGAATATTAAAAATATTATGACCGAAGAAGATGGAAATGAAGATTTATTAATTAAAGAGAAAGAAGCTATGGGGATTTTGACGATGAGACAAGATGGAATTTTAAAAGTTTTAAAAGGACTCTCAACAGTAGAGGAAATAGAAAGAGTCACAGAAGGGACTATTGAATTGGCAGAAGAAAATGATTAATTGGATAAATTTAAATAAGTGGATGCTAACAAAGAAAAACAGAACCAAAGAAAAACCATAATGATAATTGAAGATGACTTTTATGTTTTAGATATCTATAAAACTAAATTTGGAGAAGAAGGTTATAATTTAATTATTGCGGATAATGGTCGGATAGCTATTGAAAAAATAGAAGAAGGAAAGATTAATCCTGACATAATTCTTTTAGATTTAGTGATGCCCTATGCAGATGGAATGACAATATTAAAAAAAATTAGAGAAAAAGATTATCTAAAAAAAATTCCAATAGTTTTATTAACTAATCTAAGCCAGAAAGAGAATATTAAGGCTGGGTTTAAAGCGGGAGCGCAAGATTATTTAATAAAGTCTCAGTTTACTCCATCTGAAGTAATGGAAAAAATTAAAAAGTTTTTAATTTAAAAGGTAGGTAAAAAGTAAATAATTGACTATAATTTTTCAAAAAATAAGAATATGCCTCATTCGGAACAAAAAATAAAAAGTTTATTGCGATTAACTGCTCAAGAGAAAGCTTCTGATCTTCATCTAACAGTAGGAAGGTATCCAACTTTAAGAATAGATGGAAGATTACTTCCTATTACACAAGGAGAATTATTGACTCCTGAGGCTACTCAAGGAATGTGTGATGCAATTATCAATGAAGAAAAGAAAAAGATTCTTTTAGAGGAAGGGCAAGCGGATTTTTCGTATAATTTTGAAAATAAAGCCAGATTTAGAGTAAATGTTTTTTTTCAGCAAGGCTATATTAGTGTGGCGTTTAGGTTAATTCCTAGTGAAATAAAAAATTTAAGAGAATTAAATATTCCGGAGACACTTTATGATTTTACTAAAATGACTCAAGGATTAGTCTTGGTTGTAGGTCCAGTCGGACAAGGGAAATCCACTACTCTAGCGACACTAATTAACGAAATAAATAAAAATCAAGAACGGCATATTATTACTGTTGAAGATCCGATTGAATATATTTATGAACAAGATAAGTGTATTATTAATCAAAGAGAGATTTATCAAGATTCTAAATCTTTTCAACTAGCTCTTAAGGCTGTTTTTCGAGAAGATGCTAATGTAGTTTTAGTTGGGGAAATGAGAGATTTAGATACTATCAGTATTGCTCTTACAGCAGCAGAGACAGGACATTTAATTTTTGCTACCTTACATACTAATGATGCACCGCAAACTATAGATAGAATTATTGATGTTTTTCCTGCCCATCAACAAAATCAAATCAGATCTCAGCTAGCTAATGTTTTAGTGGCTGTTATTTCACAAAGACTGGTGACTAAAGTGGATGGAGGGAGAATTCCAGCTGTGGAAATAATGGTTAAAAATCACGCAGTGGAAAATCTTATTAGAGAAAATAAACTACATCAGATTGATAATGTTATAGAAACTAGTTCAGATGAAGGAATGATTACAATGGATAGATCTTTGGCTAATTTAGTTAAACAAGGGGTCGTTTCTATTGACTCAGCTATTAGATACGCTAAAGATCCTAAAAATTTTGAATCATTGTTAAAATATTAAGTGTAAATAGTTAAAATGTTTGTTGCAGTGATTATTTTATGCTAATATAAAAGAGTAAGAAAGATAACTTTGCTATTCATAAAAGATACAAAAATATAAAATATGAAATTTAACTTTGAAGCTAAATCTCAAACAGGAGAATACAAAAAAGGAACGATAGACGCTTCTTCTAAGGAGATAGCAGTTTCTATTTTACAAAAAAATAATTTAGTTGTTACCAGCTTAAAATCCCAAAAAGAAGATGCGGATATTGCAAAAAATATTTCTAAATATTTTGATAAAGTTAGCAATAAAGAACTAGTTGTTTTCTTCCGACAATTATCTATTTTGATTGAGGCAAGAGTGCCAATTGTTTTTTCTCTAAAAACTATTCAAGAGCAAACAGCTAATGTTTATTTTGCCAATGTAATTAAAGAAATAGTAACTGAAATAGAGGATGGAATGTCTTTTTCTTCAGCTACGGAAAAACATCAAGACATTTTCTCTAATTTCTCAGTCTATATTTTGAGAGCGGGTGAGGCTTCAGGTAATTTAAAAAAATCTATTGATTATATAACAAAAAATTTAGAAAGAAATTATGAGCTAAGTAGTCGGATTAAATCAGCTTTGATTTACCCGATGATTGTTATGATTGTTTTCTTTATTATTGGTTTTCTTTTAGTCTCTTTTATTATTCCTAAGCTAACTTTAATTATTAAAGAATTATCAGCTAATGTTCCTTGGTATACTCAATTGGTGATTAATCTAGGAGATTTTATGTCTAAATATTGGTGGATAGTCGGAATTTTTATCATCGGTTTTGTCGGTTTAATTTTGTACTATTTAAAAACCAAAGATGGAAAAAGAGAGTGGGATCATATTAAAATTAAAATACCGATAGTTGGAGTTATTTATCGGTATGTCTATATTACCAGATTAGCAGAAAATCTAGCGGTTCTTTTGGAAGGAGGAATTCCAATTATTAGAGCGTTAGCTATAGTAGGTGATTTAGTAGACAACGATGTTTATAAAGATATTTTATTAAAGGCAAGCAAAGAAATTAAAAAAGGTGGGAATATGAGTATTATTTTTCAGCGAGAAGAGATTATTCCTCCAATGGTTTCTAGAATGATAGCTATTGGAGAAGAATCGGGGCAGATTGATTCAGTCCTTAAGCATATTGCGAAGTTCTATGATCAAGAAACAGAGATTATGGCTAGAAATTTAGCTTCTTTGCTGGAACCAGTATTAATGGTGGTAATTGGAGTTTCGGTTGGTTTTATTGCTTTTTCAATTTTAATGCCAATCTATAATATTGCTGGACAGATAAAATAAAAAATATGGTTGGGTAATAGATAGTTTTCAATAAATTTAGATAAATGATTGATTTTAATAGAAAGTATAATAAATAAAAAATAGAAATGGAGGTGAAAATATGAAAAAAGAAAATAAGCAAGGTTTTACATTGATTGAACTTTTGATTGTTATTGCAATCATTGGTATTTTGGCTTCCATTGTCTTGGTTAGTTTAAATAGCGCAAGAGAAAAGGCTAGAGTCGCTTCTTTTAAATCTACTATAGCTTCTGTTGCTCCAGCTATTACTATGTGTTGTGATGATGCTAGTCATAGTTTAGTAGCTAATCCAGCTGCTGGTGGAGGAGATCTTTGTTCAGCTGCCGTAGGCGTTTTATTACCTACTGCAACTCAATTAAAGATTCCTGGAGTAACCTGGGCTGCTTCAGTAGCTTCTTGTGTTAATAACAGTCCTGCTATAACAGTAACTCCAGCAGCTAACACTTTTTCGGGCACTAATTGTAATAATGCTTGGACAATTACAACAAGTGGTATGACTCCTCCTGTTGGATGTACAATGTAGTCTGAGGTTGAATATTACTTAGCTGTACAAGACGAATAAGTTTTCAAAAATATTTAGCTAAAATCATAATAGAAATTTATTTGATTTAGCTAAGTTGAAAATTTTTTTACCTGCGGTCTTTTATGACCGCAGGCAGATAAAGTTTTTAATGTCATTTTTTGTAACTAAATTAATTAGAAAAATCTAACCGTATGATATTTATTTTTTTAGTCCTAGGTTTAATTATCGGAAGCTTTGTAAATGTTTTAATTTATAGAGTGCATAGTGCAGAGGAACTTATTTGGGATCGTTCTAAATGTCCTCATTGTCAGCATCAAATCCGTTGGTATGATAATATCCCAGTTTTAAGTTTTCTTTTGTTAAAATCTCGTTGTCGTGATTGTCGAGAAAAAATATCTTGGCAATATCCCATAGTAGAAATTTTTACTGGTTTAATTTTCGCTTTTATCGGTTATAAGTTTTTTAATTTTAATGATTTTTCTACTTGGATCTTAACCCTTTATTATTTTATTGCTACCGGTATTTTAATTACAATTTTAGTTTATGATTGGTTATATTTGGAAATTCCAGCTATTGTTCTTTGGGTAGCAATTTTTATAGCTATAGTTTTTGGATTGTATTTTGATTGGGCTTCTTTAAGTCAGAATGTAATTATTCAAAGAATGACAACAAATAATTTATTGAATATGAAAATTTATTCAGGTGTTTTAGCGGCTTTAGTGGCTTTTCTCTTCTTCTTTTCTCTATCAGTTTTTTCTAAGGAAAAATGGATGGGAATGGGTGATGCTTATTTAGTAATTTTTCTGGGATTATTACTAGGTTTTCCTAAAATAGTGTTAGCTCTTTTTTTGGCTTTTTTTATCGGAGCTATTTATGGAATAGTGATGCTTAGTTTAAAAAAGAAAGAAATGAAAAGTCAGATTCCCTTTGCTCCTTTCCTAGTTGTAGGAACTTTTATAACATTGTTTTTTTATGCCCCAATAATTCAATGGTACATAAGGCTTTTTTGGAATATTTAAAGAGATAATGAATAGAATTTTTTTAAAAAAAATAAATTTTAGCTCAGGGTTTACCTTATTAGAATTGATGGTGTCTATTGCTATCATCTCTATTTTAGCGGTCGTATCTTTTAATATTCTAGCTTCTCTGAGAGAAAATTCAGCTTTGAAAAATAGTCAATCAAAGGTTAAAGCTGTTATCAAAAAAGCTCAAAATTATTCTTTACAGGGGATAATTCCAAATGGAGGTTATTCTGGAACTTTATGTGGATATGGTTTTAAATTTATTAATACTACCCAATATGAAATATTTTATTATACTGACACAGTTAATGGTGCTGGAGCATGTCAAATCGGTAATACAACAATTTCAGAAACCTTAATGGAACAATATAACTTAAAAAAAGCGGTAGTTTTAAATAGTCCGATCCCAGGTGATGCTAAAATATACTTTGGTATTCCTAATGCGGATGTTACTTTTAGCCCTATAGCTTCTTCTCTGATTTTAGATTTTAAAAATGGTATTCAAGAAAAAAAAATAACTATTAACACTGGCGGGCTCATAACTAATAATTGATCAAAATTTTTCAAATGAAGAAAAAAATTAGAAATCAAAAGTATCAGGGTTTTTCTTTTATTGAAAGCGTAATTGCAACCTTCATCATTTTAGTTGGGATGATGGCGGTTTTACAATTAATGTCTAAAAATATTAAGAATACTTTTGGGAATAGAAAACAGACTAAGGCAGTCTTTTTAGCTCAAGAAGGAGTTGAATTAATTAGAAATATTAGAGATAATAATTGGGCACAAAACAATAAAGATTCTTCACATACTTTTGATAGTCCTTTTCCTAGTACTTCCGAGACAAATTGCAGAATTGATGTTGCTTCACCATCCTCTGTGTCATGCAGTAACAGTAGTTTTTTACTAAAATATGACAGTGGATCAAAAATATATAATTATAATTCTGGACTGGACACCAGTTTCAGAAGAAAAATTGAGATTAAATATTTAAAAATAGATGGCTCTTTGGCTAGTGATAGTACTGCAGCTGATGAGGCAGAGATTAGTAGTGCAGTTATTTGGGGAAGAAATACTTTTCCAGTCCCTTGCGTAGTCAGTCAACAGTGTGTATTAGAAAAGGTTACTCTAACGAAATGGGTTCTTAATTAAAAAAGACAAATTATTTTTAGCTAAATTATTTCAATGAAAAATAAAAAACAAAAAATATATCCAGGGTTCTCTTTAATAGAAATGGTAATAGCTATTTTCATTTTTTCTTTGATAACGTTAGTTTCTATTTCAGTTTTTTCTAGTATAGTTCTAGTAGAAAAAAAATCTCAGAAAGTACAACAAGATTTAGAATCAGCTACTACTTCTTTAGAACTAATGGCTAAAAATATGAAAATGAGTAATCAATTAGATTATATTATTGCTGGCGATCAAACGGGAGTTTATATGTTTAATGCTTCACAACAGATTTGTATTGAATATAAATTTGATAATAATAATCAAGAACTACAGATGGCGACAGCTACTCCTTATTATGATTTAAATTCTGGTGGTGTATCTTGTAAACCAGCGGATGTATCATATAGTGCGTATGTTGCTATAATGAAAAAAACTACTGGACAGTTCAATGTAATAAAAACCGATATAGCTACTGATAAAATTGGGATGGTGACTGTCATTATGACAGTAGATGGGACTGATCATCTCCAGTTAACAGCTTCTTTTAGGGACTATTTTGACATAATTCAATAGATAATAAATTATTAAAAATGAAAAAAAATAATTTAGCTAAGAAAAAAAATAAAAATTTTCAAACAGTTAAACTGCAAGCGTCAGCGTTGATAGTAACACTTTTGATTTTATCAGCGATTTTAATTACTACGTTAGGAATGCTATCAGTTTCTTTGACGAATAAAAAAGTTGCTTTAAATGCAGTTACTTCTAGCCAGGCATTTCAATCAGCTGATACAGGGGTGGAAAAAGTGATGTATGATATCTCTACTAATTATTATAATATTAATTCAGGAACTTTCGCTAATTTTAATGACTGCCAAAGCAATGGTTTAATTAAAACAATTGACTATCAAGTAGAATTGTTAGATATAGATGGTAACCAAATTGATTGCAATGGATTGCCGTTAATTTCTACTACTGGGAATGAACTTACTTCTATCAAGAGGATAAAATCTATTGGATTGATGGGAAAAATGAGAAGATCAGTAGACGCAGCAGTAGTTTTTCCTTAAATTACTTTATTTAATTTTTAAATCAAATTTTAGATAGATAAATCATCTATACTTTTTAAAACTGAATCAAAAAAAATTAGTATGCTATACTAAAAATATGATATTATCAAAAAAAGCTATTAAAAAAAGAATGCAAAAGTTGGCGATAGAAATTGATAAGCGACGTTTTGAATACCACGTTTTAGATAAGCCAGATGCAACAGATGAGATTTATGATCCTTTAATGGATGAATTACGAGGGCTAGAAGAAAAATTTCCTGAATTGAAATCTTTAGATTCGCCCACTCAAAGAATTGGGGGAAAGCCACTAGCTAAATTCAAGAAAGTCACTCATCAAGTTAGGCAATGGTCATTTAACGATGTTTTTGATTTTAATGGTTTGCAAAAGTGGGAAGAGAAAATTAAAAGGATGATAGAAAAAATTTCTGAGCTTCAAAATGAGAAAATTGAATATGTTTGCGAAGTTAAAATTGATGGATTGAAAATAATTTTAACTTATGAAGACGGAATTTTTATTCAAGGAGCGACTAGGGGAAACGGAATTATTGGAGAAGATGTGACTAGCAATTTAAAAACTATTCAGAGTATACCTTTAAAACTTAAACAAAATATTACTGGTATTTTTGTCGGAGAATGTTTTTTAGGCAAAAAAGAATTAAATATAATCAATAAAATTAGAAGTAAGAATAATCAACCTCTTTTTGCAAACTCACGAAATGCAGCGGCTGGTTCAATTAGGCAATTAGATTCTAAAATAGTGGCTAATAGAAAATTAGATAGTTTTATTTATGATGTTGATTATTTAAAAGAAAACAAGCAAATAGATCTAAAGAAAATTCAAACTCAGATAGATGAATTGGATTTTTTGCATCAATTAGGTTTTCAAGTTAATTCAGAGCATAAACTCTGTCAGCACATAGTTGAAATTGAAAAGTATTATCAAAAATGGGTTAAATTAAAAGATAAAAAAAATTATGGTATTGATGGAGTAGTAATAAAAATTAATTCAGTACTCATTCAGAAGTACTTGGGTTATACCGGTAAGTCTCCTCGTTGGGGAATCGCTTATAAATTTCCAGCGGAAAAAACTACTACTGTAGTAGAGGACATAAAAATTCAAGTTGGAAGAACTGGAGTACTTACTCCCATTGCTCATCTTCGTCCAGTTTTAGTAGCTGGTTCAATAGTTAGTCGGGCAACTCTCCATAATGAAGACGAAATAAAAAGGTTAGATTTAAGAATAGGCGATACAATCGTTATCCAGAAAGCAGGAGATATTATTCCTGAGGTAGTAGAAGTTATTAAAAATTTGAGAAGTGGTCAAGAAAAAAAATTTTCTTTACCAAAGGTTTGTCCAATTTGCGGAGGAGCAGTAGCTAGAAAAAGAGGGGAAGTAGCTACTTATTGCCAAAATGTTAAATGTTTTGCGGTAGAAATAGAAAAAATCATTCATTTTGTTTCTAAAAAAGGGTTTGATATTGAAGGGATGGGAGAAAAAATTATAGAGCAATTAATCAGTGAGGGTTTAATTGCCAATAGTGCTGAAATTTTTGAATTAAAAAAAGGTGACTTAACTATTTTGGAAAGATTTGCAGAAAAATCAGCTGATAATTTAATAATAGCTATTGAAAAAAGTAAAAAAATAACCTTAGGAAATTTTTTATTTTCTCTGGGTATTCGTTATGTGGGAGAAGAAACTGCTGTTTTAATAGTGGATAATTTAAAATTAATAACCAAGAAAAAAATTAATAAATTAGAAGAAATCATCAATTCTTTCCCAAAGATTTCTCAGGTGCAATGGCAAGCAATCAAGGGAATTGGAGATAGATCGGCGAAAAGTTTAGAAGAATGGTTTAATGATCCAGAAAATCTTACCGGGTTAAAGAAAATGCAAGAAATGGGAATAGAGCTGGTTTTTTCTAAACAAGAAAAAGTCAGTCAGCAATTCCAAGGTCAAATTTTTGTTTTGACTGGTGAGTTAAAAAACTTTACAAGAAATAAAGTTAAGGATATTATTAGAAAAGCAGGAGGTAGGATTGCTTCTTCAGTAAGTCAAAAAACTAATTATGTCCTTGTGGGAAAAAATCCAGGTTCTAAATATAAAAAAGCTCAAGAGAGAGGAATTAAAATTATTAAAGAAGAAGAATTTGTTCAATTAATCTCATTAAATAGTTGATTAAAAATAAAATTAAAAAATTATGATAACTAAAAAAGAAGTTCAACATATCGCTAGTTTAGCAAGAATAGGAGCGACAGAGGATGAACTAGAAAGTTTTTCTCAGGACTTATCTAATATTTTAGAATGGATAGACCAATTGAAAGAAGTAGATATCGACGGAGTAGAACCGACAGCTCATATTATTGGGAGAAAAAATATAGTTAGAGAAGATAAAGATTATGAGTTTCCTAATAAAAAAGAAATTATCAATCTTTTTCCAGAAAGTAAAGATGAATATAATAAAGTTAGAAGCGTTTTATGAAAGCAAAATTGTTATTTTCTAAAATAATAAAATAGTCAATGACTTAATTTTTATTCAATATTTAATCCTTAAATTTAAAACCTTGATTAGAGAATTACACGAAAAAATAATAAATGGAAAAATTACCTCAGTACAACTAACTGAGAAATATTTTCAAACCATTGAAAAAAAAGACAAGGATATTATAGCTTATTTAACTTTGATCAAAGAAGGAGCTTTGAGTCAAGCTCAGAGAGTGGATGAAAAAGTGAAAAAAGGGGAAAAGATTGGTTTATTAGCTGGAATACCAGGGGCGATAAAAGATGTTATTTGTATGAAAGGGGTGAAAACTACAGCTGCTTCTAAAATTTTAGATAATTATATTGCTCCGTATAATGCAACAGTAATTACAAAACTAAACAAACAAGAAGCTGTTATTTTAGGCAAAACGAATTTAGATGAGTTCGCTATGGGTTCCTCTACTGAAAATAGTTTTTATGGAGCGACCAAAAATCCTTATGATTTAGAAAGAGTGCCAGGTGGTTCTTCTGGTGGTTCAGCGGCTGCGGTGGCTAGTGATGAAGCTGTTTGGTCACTAGGGTCTGATACTGGAGGATCAATTCGTCAACCAGCTTCGTTTTGCGGAGTAGTTGGTTTAAAACCTACTTACGGAAGGGTTTCTCGCTATGGGCTTCTAGCAATGGCTTCTAGTTTTGATCAAATTGGTCCTATTACTAAAACAGTAGAGGACTCGGCTATAATTTTAAGTGCTATTGCCGGTAGTAATACTATGGACGCTACTTCATCTCCAGATTTTAGCAAGCAATATGAAAATTATTTAACAGGAGGAGTTAAAGGATTAAAAATTGGAGTGGTAAAGGAATATTTTGAAGGTTTGAATCCTGAAGTCAGAAAAAAAATAGAAAAAGTAATTGAAGATTATAAAAAAATGGGAGCTGAAATTCAAGAAATTGAATTGCCTTATGCTAAATATTCTTTAGCAACTTATTATATAATTCAACCTTGTGAAACTAGCTCTAATCTGGCTCGTTTTGATGGAATAAAATATGGCTTACGAATGGATGATAAAGAAAAAACTCAGTTAGAAAATATCAGTAATCTTCCTAAAACATTATTGGAAACTTATTTAGATACTCGTCAATATGGATTAGGGCAGGAAGTTAAGAGGCGAATAATGTTAGGAACCTATGCTTTAAGCTCTGGCTATTATGATGCCTATTATCTTCGTGCTCAAAAAGTCAGAACTCTTATTAAAAAAGATTTTGAAAAGGCTTTTCAAAAAGTTGATTTAATTTTAACTCCTACTACTCCAACTCCTGCTTTTAAGTTAGGAGAAAAATCTCATGATCCTTTAGAGATGTATTTAGCCGATATTTTCACTATTACTGCTAATATTGCTGGTTTACCCGCTATTTCGGTTCCAGCAGGAAAAATAAAAGTAGAGGATAAAAAAATGCCAATAGGTTTTCAATTGATGGGAAAATGGTTTGATGAAGAAAACTTGTTGAAGGTGGCTCATGCTTGGGAAACTAGAAAAAATAATTAATTAAAACTAGCTAACTTAAATTTTAAAAAATGTTACTATTAAATTTTTTAAATAACTTCGATAAAAATATTATGAATTTTTATAATTCAACTTTTTTTTCAGTGATAGAATTTATTTTGGGTATTTATGTAGTGGTGCTTTTTGTAGATATAATTCTTTTACTTTTTCAGAGAGGCTTAGGTGGTGACTTGAGAGATACTTTAATCGGGATGAATGTTCCAGCTGAACTGACAACTCATAAAAATAGATTAAGAAAAAAATGGTCTAAAATTAGAGAAAAGATTGAGGGGAACAACGAATCATTATATAAAGTGGCTATCATTGAAGCTGATAATATTATTGATGATTTAGTTAAAAGAATGAAATATGAAGGAGAAAATTTAGAAGACCGTTTATCAAAAATAAACCCAGGACAAATTGAGAGTATTGAAGAACTAAGAAAGGCTCATCAATTGAGAAATAGAGTTATCCATGAGGACGATTTTAAAGTGGACAAAAAAGAAGCAAAGGAAATTATTGGTTATTACGAAAGTTTTTTAAAGGAGTTTGAAGTTTTGGATTGAGTTGAAAAAAATAAATTGACAGTCCGAGAAAAATGAAATAGAATTACAATTACAATTGCAAATAGTTTTTATAGATGTAAAACATAGCGGGGTAGAGCAGTCTGGTAGCTCGGGTGGCTCATAACCACCAGGTCGTTGGTTCGAATCCAACCCCCGCAACAAATAAGGTCAAAATCCAGGTAACTAATAAGCCAGGATAGCTCAGTTGGTTAGAGCGCAGGACTCATAAGCCTGAGGTCGTGAGTTCGATTCTCACTCCTGGTACATAAAAATAATTTGCTTTATTTTTTTAATAGCTAGTCCGTTTTTTTTATTAAATTTAATAGCTAGTAGGTTTAAAATAATATTTACGGGGGCGTAGCTCAGCTGGTTAGAGCGACTGCCTGTCACGCAGTAGGTCGAGGGTTCGAGTCCCTTCGTCCCCGCCATTTACGGTTTCAGTCCTTTTTGTGTAAAATCTGTCGTTTATGAATTTTCGGTCCACTTATAATTTTACTGAAATTGTCAGCCAAAGTTCTATTGAAGATAAATTTTAAAAGCAAAATTTTTACAGAAAATAATTTATTACAAGAATTATAAAATATAATATTTTTGAGGACTTCCGAAACTTAGTAATTTAAAATTAAAAGAGTGATAATGGACGAATTTTTTTGATTTTAATTTCGTCTAATTTTTTTAATCTATTATTAGAATACAAAAAACTTTGTGTAAAGTGTGCAATTCTACAGTTAAGGTAAATAAAATTTAATCGGAGAAGCAGTTTAAACGAATGGCTTTATATTGCTTGGTTCTGTAACTTTGTCTGAGAAAAGTTGACAAAATAGCTTAATGAATGCATAATAAGGTGGTTCTTTGTCAATTAGTTTCTTGAAACAAAGAGAAACTAAATTATAAAAATTTATTATCAGGAGAGTTGAGATGAAAAAAATTCAAATTTATGGTTGTTGCTGGGAAGAGAGAAAGGCAGAGTTAGAAAAAATATTACGAAAAGCAGGATTTTCTTCAAAAACTATCGAGTTTCCTTTGGGAGATAAACAGGAAAAAACTCGTTCGCCGTTTATTTGTATTCAAGAAAATGAAAGGTGTACTCTTAGATTGTTATCTTCTTTAGAAGCTTCTGGATTTCATTCGGCGGTGGAGGTTTTATTAGGTAATGATTTAGAGGATCCTATATTTTTAACAGAAGATGATATCTCCAGTGGACAATGGAGAGAAGATTTCAAAGTAGTTAATAGTGAATCAAATTATTTGATTGGGGAGAGAGAGCTTTATTATATAATTTCTATGATTTCATTGAGCCTTAGCTTCCCTTTTATTTTAGAAATAAAGCTAAAGAAATATGGTCATGAGTTTCTAAGATTTTCTCGAATTAAGAGGAAAAAATGGCATCAGGAAGTTTCTCTTAAAAAAGTAAAAAGTTTTATTATAGGTGGAGCAACACTAAGTTATGTTCCGTCTTCTAATCCTTCATCAAGCGAGTCTATTCGCCTAGAAGTTGTTTAATAAAATGCAAATATTTTAAATGTTGGATTGAGAAATAACTATTTCTCAATCCTGTTTTTATAAAAAAATAAAAGAAAAATTTTTTGCTGTAGATAAAACTTTTCCTGATTTATTGTGAAGTATTGACAAAAAAATTGAAAGAAGCTATTATAAGCAGTCCAAAATTTAAGGACAAAGTAGAAGTTTTTTAAAAATATTATTATGAGGAGGAGAATTATGGAAAAGGGACAGGTCAGAAATGATTTTATCAGAAGAAGAAAAAATATAACAATTAGAGTAAACTCTACTCAGAAAACAGAGTTACAGTATATTATTGAGTCACTCGTCTCGTTTGAGTCTATGGACATCCCTATCAATGTGGATGTGTATACATCAAAGGGGTTGTTGCTTTTTAAGGCAAATGATGTTCAGAGCGGAAAATGGAGAATAAAGATCCCATTCTTAAAAAGGATATTTCAATGTTAATATTATTGAGGTGAAGTAGAATTTTATCCAGTTGTTGATTCAAACGACTGGATTTTTTAATGGGAGAATAATTATTTTATTAGCAATTACATGCTTGCATGGTTAGCTAAGAAAGGCTATAATTGATTAGTAAAGACCAATTATTGGAATTAAATTCAAAATTTTTAAGCCAACTATATTTAATAGAATAATATGACCTTGAAAGCTTATATTTGGGGAATACGTATAATAAGCCTTTTATCGGTTATTTTTTTAGGCATAGTTATCGCTTATATTGATCCAAGAAGTTCTGGCTTACTAGGAGTAGCTTTGTTCTATCTAGTGATTTTTTTTGTTTTAAGTGGAATGTTTAATTTACTCTTACTTTTCTTAAGAAGAAAATTCTTAGGCAATGAAGTGGCAGTTACTAGTGTTGGTTTAAGTTTTCGGCAAGGAATATTACTGGCTATTTCAGTTGTAGGGATTTTAATTTTACAAAGTGTTAGAATGCTAATTTGGTGGGATGCTCTTTTAGTAATCGGAGGAGTTTTTTTAATAGAGTTATTCTTTTTAAGTAGGAGTTAGCAAGTAATTTATTAGGTAATTAGAATATCTAAAGAAAAATTTCAGGAGCTTAACTAACTAACTAACTAACTAACTCAGCAAAAATTTTAATTATTCAGTAATCTAAAAATAATATTATGGTGAAAGCAAAAAAAAATAGTAATCAAATTAGCGAAGAATATTCAGCTAAATCTATCCAGGTTTTAGAAGGGTTAGAGCCAGTCAGGAAAAGACCAGGAATGTATATCGGGGGAACCTCTACGGAAGGATTGCATCATCTAATTTGGGAGGTAGTTAATAATTCAGTTGATGAAGCGATGGCTGGTTTTGGTGATGATATTGTAGTTAAATTATTACCAGATAATATTGTGGAAATTACTGATAATGGACGAGGAATTCCAGTAGAGAAGCACCCTCAAACTAAAAAATCAACCCTAGAAACAGTCTTAACAGTTTTGCATGCTGGAGGAAAATTTGGTGGTAATGGCTATAAAATTTCAGGAGGTTTACATGGAGTGGGAGTCTCGGTGGTCAATGCTTTATCTACTTGGCTACGAGTAGAAGTAAGAAAAAATAGCAAGGTTTATGCGATGGATTTTGAAAGAGGAAAACCGAAAACTAAGAATCCTAAAATTGTTGGTGATGCTAAAGATACTGGAACTAAAATAATTTTTCAAGCTGACCCAGAAATTTTTCCTGAGATAAAGTATTCTTGGGAAAAAATTCTTAAATATTTACGTCAGCAATCTTATTTAACTAAAGGATTAAGTATTAAAATTTATGATGAGCGAGAAAAAGGAAAAGAAAAATCTCATGGTTTTCTTTTTGATGGTGGGTTAATTTCATATATAAAGTTTTTAAATAGAGGGAGGGAAGTAAAAAATGAAGTTCCTTTCTATGTAGAGAAAATGGTGGACGAAGCTTTCGTGGAAGTAGCGATGCAATATACTGATAGTTATAAAGAGCATATAGTTTCTTTTGCGAATAATATTTTTACGCCAGAAGGTGGAATGCATGAATCAGGATTTAGAACCGCATTGACAAGAGTGATGAATTCTTATGCTAAAAAAACCGGGATACTTAAAGAAAAAGATGGAAATTTCACGGCAGAAGATTTTCAAGAAGGGCTAACTGCAGTGATTAGTGTTAAATTAAAAAATCCTCAATTTGAAGGACAGACTAAAGCTAAATTAGGCAACGGAGAAATGAGGGGTATTACTTCTGGAGTGGTGGCCGAAGCTTTAACAGAATATTTGGAATCTCATCCTAGTGATGCAAAGGCGATTATTAACAGAATTATATTAACAGCTAAGGCTCGAATTGCGGCTCGGGCAGCTAAAGAAGCAGTGGTGAGAAAAGGAGCTTTGGAAGGGATGACTTTGCCAGGGAAACTAGCTGATTGTTCGTCACGAGACACTACTCAATCAGAGTTATATATTGTGGAGGGAGATTCTGCTGGTGGTAGTGCTAAGCAAGGAAGAGATAGACGCTTTCAAGCTATTCTTCCATTGCGAGGAAAATTAGTTAATGTTGAGAAAACAACCCTAGATAAAGTAGTAAAATCAGATACCTTAAAGCCGATAATTATTGCTTTGGGATCAGGAATTGGAGAAAGCCTTAATTTAGAAAAATTAAGATATGGAAAAATTATTATTATGGCCGATGCCGATGTAGATGGTTCGCATATTAGAACTCTTTTGTTAACATTTTTCTATCGTTATTTTGAGGAGTTAGTAATTAATGGTAATATCTATATTGCTCAACCACCGTTATATAGAATTCAAAAACGAAAAGAAATTATTTATGCTTATACCGAAGAAGAAAAAAATAAAGTCATAGAAGAAATTAAAAAGAGAAGCTCAGCTCAAGAAAATCAAAAAGATAAAAAAGAGCTTAATCAAGGAAATGGAAATAAAGAAAGTGAAAAGATAGCTGGAATAAATATTCAGCGTTATAAAGGTTTAGGAGAAATGAATCCATCGCAACTTTGGGAGACTACTATGGATCCAGCCAGACGATTTATGTTGCAAATTAAAATTGAAGATGCTCAGGCAGCGGATAGAATGTTTAATATATTAATGGGAAGTGAAGTAGAGCCAAGGAGAAGGTTTATTCAGACTCATGCTAAAAGTGTTAAAAATTTGGATATTTAAAAATATTTTTTAGTCCAATTAAATAAGAAAAATAAAAACTTGAAATTTTCTCAGGTTTTTATTTTGTTTTAATTCAATCTAAAAAAGACTTTAAACAAGCCTATGTTTGATATCAAATGTAATAGGGAATGGCTTTAAAAAAGGCTTTTATTTTAAGTTCCAAAAAACTTAAAATAGTTTTTCCAGTAAGTAGTAAAATATTTGATTAAAAACGAAATAAATAATTAAAAATGAAGTAATTTTTTTAAAAAAAGATACGAAAGAAAAGATTATTTTATTGTTTATTTTTTAGCTAAAAACTGTGGATAACTTTTGATTTTGTTCTTGCGATAAATGATAAAAAAAGTTATAATTTAAAGGATAAAACAATATATATTTGATATCAAAGATGGAAGGGAAAAGCTCAATAAAAACAGAGCTCACTGCAACTAAATTTATACCTCTTTCAGAAGCTACTAAACTAACCGGGTACACGCCCGAATATTTAAATTTGCTTTCTCGTCAAGGAAAACTTAAAGCAGAGAAAATTGGCAGAAATTGGTATACTAAAAAAATCTGGCTAGATGATTTTTTAGTTAAAGTGGCTGATAATAAAAAATTGCTAAAACTAGAGAAAAAGAAGGTTTCTGATTTGAGCTTTAAAGCTATAGAACAAGAAATATTGACCGAATCATCTGTCGAATATAATAAAGAAAATTTCAATAAAGAAGAAAATAAAAAGGAAGTTTTCAAAAAGGTTCAAAAATTAGAATTAAATATTGATGAGCAAGAAATTGTCTTAACGAATAATTGGAGAAGAATTTTTAAAACATTTTCTCTAATTGTTATTATTCTCCCTTTACTTTTTATAGGTACTTATATTTTTAAAGATTTTATTAAGAACTCTTCGCAAAAATTTAATGTATTAAAAATTTATTCTCAGAATAAAAATATTACTTCTAGAATTATTAATGAAAATAATCCAGTTGGAAGGGTGGCTGGAGTTAGTACGCAAAATAAGTCTCAAACCAAAAAAATCATTTTAGCTAGTAAAAATTATAAAGCGGTAAATGTAAATGTTGGAGGTAATATTTTAGTTTTACAAAATCAAGAAAATATTCCTTTGAAAATTTCTAATATCAGATCGGAATCTTTTGTTGCTAATAAAAAAAATGAAGTAAAATTAGTGATTTCATGGAGAACTAATAAATTAGCTATTTCTAAGTTAAGCTATTCTAAAAGTGGTGGTCAAAATCCAAAGGTAGTAGCTGAAAATTCTTATGGCTTTATTCATAGTGTCATTCTTTCAGGCTTAGCACCTAGAACTTCTTATATCTATCAAATCAAATGTCAAGATCACTGGGCTAATGAAATAAGTTCTAGCCATTTCGGAATTTATACTGCTTCTAGTCCGGTTTCCGTTTTTGATTTAATTTCTAATGCGATGGGAGATGTTTTTGGTTGGGCATTTAAAAAATAAAGTACTGATGAAAATAAATTTAAAAAATACAATTATACTTTCTCTGACTGTTGCAGTTATTGCTATAGAAGGTTTTGCTTTGTTTTTTAATACTTCTTCAGCTCAAGTAGTTAATAAACAAAATCCAAGACAGTTGGATGTGACAGCTTATATTATTAACAATGAAAATAAGCAGATTGCTAATGGTGAGTATAATGTTCGTCTGGCTATTTATAGAATTAATAGGACAACAACTGATCTTTATCCATCAGATACTGATTCAAAAGTTTGGGAAGAAACAAAAAAAATTAATATTGAAAATGGAATTTTAGAATCGTACCTAGGCTCAGTAGTTCCTCTTCCAACTAGCTTAAACTTTAGTCAAGGACAATATTATTTGGGCATAAGAATTGGAACGGATGCTGAAATGGTGCCAAGAAAAAGAATAGGAGCAGTTCCTTTGGCTCTCAGTTCTTTTACGGCTAATAATTCTCAAAGCGTTCAAGGAATAGTGCCAGGAAATAAATCGGGGAATTTGCTCATTCTTGGAAAAGGAGGAAAAATAGAATCTAAACAAATTCCAACAATTACAAAATTGGGAAATGTTTCCGTGGGAACATGGCAAGGAGATCAAATTGATTCTAACTATATCGTCAAAGCATTGACGGGAAAAACCTATAATGGTCTTACCCTTATTTCTAATTCGAATGGATTTTCAATATCTAGAGGTGGAAACACACTATCACTTACTGGTGATGCTATACTAAATCAAAATCTTTCAACTTCTTCTTCGCCGACATTCAATAATTTGTATTTAACTGGAGGAATTTCTACTATAGGATCAAATGTAACAGATGGATATGGTGAATTTTCTGGAATTTGTCTTGGAAATGAAACGAATTGTATCACTGATTGGGGAGCAGCGGGAGCAATTAGTGGCTCAGGCTCAACTGACTATGTAACTTATTGGACTGGGACTAGTACTTTAGGATCAGAACAATACCTCAATGTTTCCCGCGGAGGTACTGGACTTGCTGGAACAACCGCTGCTAACGGAGCTTTACTAATCGGCAACGGTACGGGCTATTCGCTAGCAACTCTAACCGCTGGTTCTAATTTAGTTATCACGAACGGAGCAGGGAGCATTTCTCTGGCCACTTCCCTAACTCCAACCTTTACGACGGTTAACGGTTTAACTTTAGCTAGTGCTACCGATGGCTTTAATATCTCTGGCGGAACTACCGCTAGAACATTAACCATTACGGGAGGAAACGTAACCATTAACGGAGGAGGAAACACGTTAACTTTAACTGGAAGTGCTAGTTTAAATCAAAGCCTATTAACCACTAGTAGTCCAACCTTTGCTGGAATCACAACTGGTAATACTACTATTAATGGAACTTTAGCTTTACAAGATTCTTCCGCTACTTATCACACTATTCTCCAAGGAGGAGCTCAAGTAGCCGATGTCACTTACACTTTACCAACTGCTCAAGCGGGAGGTAGTAACTATGTTTTAGCTAATGACGGAACAGGCACTCTTTCTTGGCAAGCCGTAGCTGGAGTCGGAGGAGTTTCTGGAACTGGAACAACTGACTATGTAACTTATTGGACTGGGACTAGTACTTTAGGATCAGAACAATACCTCAATGTTTCCCGCGGAGGTACTGGACTTGCTGGAACAACCGCTGCTAACGGAGCTTTACTAATCGGCAACGGTACGGGCTATTCGCTAGCAACTCTAACCGCTGGAACAGGAGTTTCTGTTACCAACGGTGCTGGTTCAATTACTATTGCTAATACTGGAGTAACTAGTTTAGCTGGAACAACCAATCAAGTAATTGCTAGTGCTTCAACTGGAGCAATAACTCTTTCTTTACCTCAAGACATTGCTACCACTAGTAGTCCAACCTTTGCTGGATTGACTTTATCCAATGCACTAACTCCTGCTAATGGTGGAACTGGAACTAATACACTCTTTACTCAAGGTTCTATCATCTTTGCTGGAGCTTCTGGAATCTATAGTCAAAACAATTCTAACTTCTTTTGGGATAATACTAATAATCGGTTAGGTTTAGGCACCACCACTCCTCAAGAAAAACTAGCTCTATCTTCAGGTTCTAACTTTGTTACAGAGATGACAACTCCAACAGGAGTAACAGCAACACTAGGAGCAACAGGAACATTAAGTGGAACTTACTACTACAAAGTATCAGCTTATGATGGAGTAGCTTGGACCAATGTATCAAGTGAAGTATCAGGAACAGTAGACGGTGGAACAACTAACGGAACTATTACTGTTGCTTGGACAGCTGTAACTGGGGCTACTAATTATCGAGTATGGAGAGGAACAGTAGCTGCCACAGAAACTGAATATTATGAAACAACCGCTGTATCACTAGCGGATGATGGAAGTCTTACCTTTACAGCAGCAACTCCTCCAACTGTAACTTCTGCCTATGCAACCAAACTAGCTTCTGCTAGTAATAGTTGGATACTAGGAGGTAATCTAGGGATTGGTGATGCTACACCCGATACCAAATTAAAAATAGTCGGAGCTCTTTGTGTTAATTCTTCTGATGCTGATTGTGCAGGAAATGTAGCTGGAACTATCTACGCTATCAATACTACTGTCCAAGGAGCTGATTACGCTGAATATTTCTTCACTCAAGACACTAATCTTCAACCAGGAGAAGCAGTTTGTGTTGATACAACTCAACCTAACGCAGTCAAAAGATGCCAAAGCTCAGAAGACCCTAATGTAATGGGTATAGTCTCTTCCAATCCTTCTGTTGTTGGTAACAGTGGAAAAGATAAAACTAAGAACCCTCATTACAAGATTATTGGTATGTTAGGACAAATCCCAGCTAATGTTTCTAATGAAAACGGAATTATCAATATTGGAGATAGTCTAACTTCAGCCACTACTCCTGGTTATTTAATGAAAGCTAATCCAGGAGATTCTACAGTAGGTATCGCCTTAGAAAAGTTTGACCAAGTTCAAGGAACTATCCAAGTAATGATTGCTAGAAAAAACAAATCTCTAACGGTAGAAAAAGTAGAAGAAACTGTTACTCAGAATATTGCTAAAATGAATGTTAAAACTCAAGTAGCTAATATTGTAGCCGAAGCTCAAGCTAACCTAAACAAACAAATAGCTACTCAAGCTGATACCTTAACTGCAATCAAAAACTATTTGAATATTATTTCAGGAGGAGACTTTGCTAACTTAGCTACTCCTAACGATACTCTAACTAAGACTCCGATTACTTTAGCTGATTTAAAGAATCAAATAACTGATTTACAAACTGATCAAACTAGTCAAACTAAAAAGATAGCTGATCTAGAAACTCAAATGAAAGACTTGGCTACTCAAAATCAAGCGGTGATAGACTTTGCTAGTGCCTTAGATGTGAAGAAACTTATTTACAAAGATTCTTTAGGTAATTTAGATTTGGGGCAAGGTAAACTAGAGGCTAATGGAATAGTAGCTGGAGCATTTACAGTTAAAGTAGTAAATAAGAAAAGCAGAACCATCGGCAGTAACTATATTGCAAAAGGTGAAAAAAGCTATTTAGTAAAAACTACTGCAGTAACTAGAACTAGTGTGATTTTAACTAACTTCCAATCCAACCCAGATGCTTATAGCTGGGTAGAAAAAATCAAAGATGCTAGTGGCAAATATAGTGGATTTAAGATTAATATTAGTCAGAAAGCAACTCAGCGTTTACATTTTGATTGGTGGATTATAGAAAGAGATGAGAGCTCTGTTTCGCCAACAATTTCAATGGTTACAGTAAACACCTCTAGTGATACGGCGGAAGTAAGTTGGGCGACAGTTAATAAAAAAACTACTTCTCAAATAGAATATGGTTTAGATACTAGTTATAAAAATAAAACAGAAAAAAGCAATCAATTTGAGACATTTCATAAGATGACAATTTCTAATTTAACTGCTGGAAAGATTTATCATTTTCGTATAATAGCTCATGATTCAGTTGGTAACTCAACTACTTCAATTGACCATACTTTGGTTATTCAAACAGCTATACCAATAAAGTAGGCGGGAATTCTAGATATTTGAAATGGACAAAATATTAAGTTTTTTAGCTAGAACGACAATCACTATTAAAATAAGATGAATGAATTTTGAAAAATAAAACTAGGTATTGCATTCAGACAGGTTTTTTTATATAATGAATATATAAAATATTTTTAAAATAAAAAAATAATAATTTACCTAAGACTTAAAAAATATGGAAAGGCAATCAATAAATGTTGATTTAAAAAGTGTTTCTCCGGAGAGAAATTTTGCTTCTGGAAGAAATAAAATAGTAGAACAATATAATCCTACAAAATCGCTAAAAGAAGAAGTAGCTAACAAAAAAGATAGTAAATTTATCGTTAGAATGTTTGATAAATTGATCGGACTTTCAATTTTTATGTTGTTTTTTGGCGTTCCTCTTTATTTTACTGGCTTAGCTTCACAAGGGATAGTTTTTGAAAAGCAAATGTATTTTTATTTTTGGCTTTTGCTAGGTCTAGCTATTTGGGCAGCTAAAGGAGTAGTAACAGGAGAAATGAAAATTAGAAGAACTCCGTTAGATTGGCCATTGGTTGGATTTTGGTTGACTTATGTAATAGCGACAATTTTTTCCGTTGATAAATGGCATAGTTTTTGGGGAAGCTTTGGTGATCCATCGAGAGGACTTTTAAGTGTGACAGCCTATTTAGTAGTTTACTATTTTATTTTAAGTAATTTTAGCACAAAAAGATTAAGGTTAATATTAACAGCTATTATTACTTCTGGAGCGATACTTTCCATTTGGACAACTTTGATGATTTTTGGAGTAAAGTTTTTATCAGCTGATATTGCTCGCTTTGCTCCTATGAGTTTGACGGGAACAATTAGTAGCTTAGGAGCTATCTTTAGTATTTTAATACCAATAATTACGGTAACTATTCTGAAAATAGCTGATTCAAAAACAATTAAAAAAGTTTGGAAAAGAATTCTGGAGGTTTTACTTTTAATGCTTTTGTCTTTGGATTTCTTTTTAATTTTAGCTTTGTATAATTATATTCCTTGGTTAGGATTTTTTATTGGCATTGTTATCTTTTTGATTTTTATCTTGGCACAAATTGTGCGTCCTAACTTAAAATGGACTTGGCTTCCGATGTCTGTGTTTGTGGTAGCCATGATTTTGAGAATGATTGGAGTAGTTTCTATTGTAAAGGTGAATTTGCCAGTAGAAGTTAGTTTGAATTATAAAACTTCTACTGATGTTGCTCTGGCTAGCGTTAAGAATAATTTCTTTGTCGGCTCAGGGCCAGCTACTTATGGTTATGATTTTTCGTTGCATAAACCGAAAAATTTTAATTTAAATGCTTTCTATAATTTGCGTTTTTCTCAAGGAACAGGACTTTTAGCTGAAGCTATACCAACTATTGGAGTCATAGGAACTTTCTTCTTGGTAATTTTAGTTTTGATTTTTATTGGCTCTCAAATGTATTTGCTTTATAAAAATAAAGATAAAAATAAATTGTATTCTTTAGGAATTTTTTCGGCCGTCGCTATTCTTTTGACGGATGTCTTAATAGCTAGAGTAGATGGATTAATTATTTTGTTGACAGTTATTTTTTCGGCCTTATCTTTGGCGGTAATCTTCTTTGAATCTAGCAGTGAAGAAAATAATATTAATCTTTCATTAAAAGCTTCACCAAAATTTGCTTTAGCCTTAGCTTTTATATTTATGGTAATTAGTGCTGGAGTAGCATTCTTATTTGTTTTCTTTGGTAAAGTTTATGCTGCAGATATTTATTCTGGTAAAGCTATCAGAGTAGTGAATACGAGTATGCCTAAAGCTTTACGCTATTTAAGTAAAGCTGTTAAATTAAACCCAAGAGAATCTACTTATTACAATCAAGCCGGTCAACTTTATATGTCTTTGGCTAATAAAGAAGCGATGAAAAGTAAAGGAAAACAAGACATTAATAAAATTAGACAAGACTTAAATAATTCTATTGCTGCTACTACACAAGCCAAAAAAATGTCTGAGAATAGCGTAGCTAGCGTTGAAGCTCTAGCTTTAGTTTATGAAAACTCTGGCTTGTATGTGCCTAATTCTTTGAAACTAGCAGAGGATAATTATAAAAAAGCTCAGAAATTAGAACCTCATAATCCAATCTATGATTTAAAATTAGGACAAATAAAAGTAGCAATGGCAAAACAAAAGAAAGATAAAAAAGTTAAGAAACAATTAATTACTGAAGCAAGAGATTTATTTCAAAAGTCAGTGGATGAAAAAAGTAATTATGCTATTGGACATCATCAACTAGCATTAGCTGATGAAGCTTTAAATCAATTAGATCAAGCAATTGAAAGTGAGTTAAAAGCTGTCAATATTAACCCAAGAAATACAGCCTACCTTCTGACTCTAGGAAGAATGTATCAAGAAAGAAATAAAAACAATGATGTAAAAGTAGCGGAACAAGTTTATAAACAGGTAGTTGCTTTAAACAGGGATAGTATTGATGGACATTTTTATCTAGGTGTTTTCTATGAAAAAAATAAGCAAAAAGATCAAGCTAAAATTCAATACAATAAAGTCTTGGCTTTATTAAAAGAAAGACATGGGCAATCAAAAACTATTAAACAAATTGAAAAGATGATTGATAATATTAATAAAGGCATTAAAAATACTCCAGAAACTTTAGGAATAGTTTCTTCAACGACTACTCCGAAATCAACATCTAAAAACTCAGCGGTTGTCCCAAGTGTTAACAATAAGGTTAATATCTCTCCTCAGTCTAATCCAGAAAGTAAAGTTATCAGCAATCCTTCTAATTCTACTAGCCAGACTAATACACCAACTAAATAATTTATTAACTAATTAAAAGTGTGGATAAAGATCTTAACAAAAAAGAAAGTTTCGATGTTGCTTATAAAAAAAATCGAGAAGTTTATAGAGAACTAGAAAAAATAGAATTGGCTTATGCTAAAATAAAAGAAAAATATAGTAATCAAAAAGAATGTCTGGCTTTTTTAGATTATGCAAAAACATTAGAAAAAGTTTTTACCGAAGCAAGAATTAGAAATCAAAGTGTAGAAAAAAGTAAGAGCGATTTGATTGAGGTGGAAATAGGAATTTTAGCTCGAGAGAGTAATATTGAGGCTGAAATATTTAAGGATTTGTATAATGATTTTAAAAAAGCTTATTTGAACGTTGGGAGAATAATAGATATTCAAAATAACTTATTAGAGAGACACAAAGACTGTCCTAAGTGTCTAGAGTTTATCAACTATCTTACTAACTTATATATCAGTTTTGATAATATAAGAAGAGGAGATATGAGTATGGGAGATTTGAAAAGAGGTTTAATTTCTGCGAGGATGAATGTAATTTCATATAATGGTAATCCTGGACTATTGGTTTTAGAAAATATTTATAAGGAATTTAAAAAAATGTTAAATCAATAAAACTAAGACCAATTAAGAAATAGAGTCAACTAGATATTGAGATTGGTTTAAAATAATAATAAAAAAGAAATGGAGGTGAATAACATATGAGCGGAATTCAAATTTGGGGTAGGGCTATTACTTCGTCTCTAATCGGATTGGGACAAAGATTGGTTGATTTTTTGCCGGCTTTTATAGGGGCGTTGTTAGTTTTTTTAGCTGGTTGGATTATTGCTAAATCTATTGGAAGATTGATTGAAAAAATAATTGTAGCTACTAACATTGATAGTGCGATGCAAAAAATAGGCTTTGATGGTAGGTTAGAAAATGGAAAGTTACAGGTGACAGTTTCAGCTCTTTTTGGTGGACTAGTTAAATGGTTTTTAATTTTAGTTTTTTTGATGGCGTCGGCTGATATTCTAAAATTAGATCAAGTAACTATTTTCTTAAATAAAATTTTACTTTATATTCCTAATGTAATAGTAGCAGTTGTCATTCTTTCTATAGTTTTCTTAGTGGGTAATTTTGTTTATGAAATTGTCAAAGGGAGTACTAGAGCAGCTGGAATAATGTCGGCTACTTTATTAGCTACTGTCTCTAAATGGTCAATCATTATTTTTGGTATTTTTGCAGCTATGATTCAATTAGGAATTGCTTCCTCTTTGGTAAGTACAATTTTTGTTGGTATTGTAGCAATGCTTTCTTTAGCTGGTGGATTAGCTTTTGGCTTAGGAGGTAAAGAAGAGGCAGCTTTAATTCTGAGAAAATTGCGAGAAGAAATTTCAGAAAAATAAAATATTAAAAATTAAAAAATCTGAATAGTTATTAAAGAGAAACTCTATTTAGTAGAGTTTCTCTTTAATAAAATTTTAGATAAAAAATAATTTTTTATTCTGGCTAGATAGAAAATAAATAGGCTAAAAGTTAATTTTGAAAAATTTAATTAAAGCAATTAAAAACAGCTATAAAGCTAAAATATAATCAATTAATTAATTTAGCTTAATTCTCTTAATTAAGAGCTTGACACATTTTTTAAATTTGCTATCATAGTAAGGCGTTAAATTTTGAAACATCATCTTAAGAAAATTATACTTAAAAAAGTATAAAATAAAAATTACTTAATGATAAAGTTAATTCAAAAATTAGTGAAAAAAAGCGGGTGATTTTTTTGTTTTTAAAAAAGTTCCCGCCTAGGCGGGTTTTTTAATTCCAATAAATTTATTTTCTGGTGCTGAAGCTATTTAGTAATTAAATTAAAAAGTTTTAACTACTAAATAGTTTCCGCGTCAAACGAACTTTACCAACTTAATAGGTCTTAATTGGATTATTTAATTTAAAAAAATGTTAGGCGGAAATAGAATTAAATAATAACAATTAGTCTCTCAATATTTTTTGCAACGAAATATTGGGAATAAGTAGGTTTATTCCAATTGTCAATTGGAATAAAAATTGCAAATGAAACGAAAAAAGAAAAAGAAAAATAGTTAAGTTAGTGATTTAGTGATTGCTAACTGCTAACTATAAACAAGAGCGGTAATACTAATGCATATGGTGAATGCCTTGACACCAAAAAGCGATGAAGGACGTAGCTAGCTGCGAAAAACTTCGGGGAGGTGCTGAGCAACCTTTGATCCGGAGGTCTCCGAATGGGGAAACCCTCTCTGCTTTAGCAGAGAAACTCTATCTGAATATATAGGATAGGGTAGCGTACCCAGCGAACTGAAACATCTTAGTAGCTGGAGGAAAAGAAATCAATTGAGATTCCCTAAGTAGTGGCGAGCGAACGGGGAAAAGCCTAAACCAACAATCTTCGGATTGTTGGGGTTGCGAGGCAATCATACTCGTTTAATCGGGGTGAAAAATAATTTGTTAGCGGAATGTCTCTGGAAAGAGCAACCATAGAAAGTGAAAGTCTTGTAGGCGAAAACAAATTATTTTTGATGAGATTGTTCTCAAGTAGGGCGGGACCGGAGAAATCCCGTTTGAATCTGGGGCCACTATTGCTCCAAGGCTAAATATTTTTGGTGATCGATAGCGAACAAGTACCGTGAGGGAAAGGTGAAAAGTATCCCGATAAGGGAGATGAAATAGTATCTGAAACCATATGCTAACGAAGAGTCAGAGCCGATGCTTGCATCGGTGATGGCGTGCTTTTTGTAGAACGATCCAGCGAGTTAGTTCTGTGTGGCTTGGATAAGTAACTTTGTTACGCATCCATAGTGAAAGCGAGGCTTAACCGCCGAATAAAAGTCTCACGGACTAGACCCGAAGCCAGGCGAGCTATTTATGAGCAGGGTGAATTTAGGGTAAAACCTAAAGGAGGCCCGAACCCACCAGCTGTGCAATACTGGGGGATGACTTGTGAATAGAGGAGAAATTCCAATCGAGCTTGGCGATAGCTGGTTCTTCCCGAAATAGCTTTAGGGCTAGCGTTGGGTTAACTATGTTTCGGAGGTAGAGCTACTGAATGAGGATTCGCGGTTCGCCGTAGGATTCTCAACCAAACTCCGAATTCCGAAATAATTATCCCAACAGTCAGAAATCCGGGGCTAAGCTCGGATTTCAAAAGGGAAACAGCCCAGATCGCAATCTAAGGTCCCAAAATCTATGTTAAGTGGAAAAGGAAGTAAGGCTTCTTATACATCTAGGAGGTTGGCTCAGAAGCAGCAATCCTTTAAAGAGTGCGTAACAGCTCACTAGCCTAGAGGCCTTGCGCCGAAAATATAACGGGGCTCAAACATAGTACCGAAGATGCGAATTCCCGTGTTTCACTAGTGTTCAACACAATTTAATTTTAAATTATTTTATTTAATTTTTAAGTTTTTTTGATTTAAAAAAATGATAGAAAAATAATTTTTGTGGTGAGTAATAGTGAAACACGGAAGTGGTAGGGAAGCGTTCCATACGCGTTGAAGGAGCAGGCGTGAGCCACTCTGGAGTTTATGGAAGTGAGAATGCTGGAATTAGTAACCGCAATTGGGGTGAGAACCCCCAACACCGAAAGTCTAAGGTTTCCTGGGCAATGACAATCATCCCAGGGTTAGTCGGGCCTAAGGCGAGGCCGAAAGGCGTAGTCGATGGACACACGGTTAATACTCCGTGACTTTGATATTATACGATGGAGCGACGCATTTTAGTAGTTTTTGCCGATTATTGGATTTCGGTAGGGATACTAAGAAGGTTGAATAGGCAAATCCGTTCAACAATACTTCAAGGTATTTCTGGAATCTCACTTTTTAGTGAGAGAACAAAAATGAGCAAGGTGCCAGGAAAAACTTCTAAGGTTAATAATATTGAAACCGTACTAAAACCAACACAGGTAGACAGGGCGAGTAGCCCAAGGTGAACGAGTGAACCTTCGTTGAGGAACTCGGCAAAACAGCGTCCGTAACTTAGGAATATG
This sequence comes from Parcubacteria group bacterium M10-OD1-1, assembly GCA_003056145.1. Taxonomy (GTDB): domain Bacteria; phylum Patescibacteriota; class Minisyncoccia; order Moranbacterales; family UBA2206; genus M10-OD1-1. The sequence continues at coordinate 110,426 of LSNL01000006.1, read as the reverse complement.
GACTGCCGATTTTATTTCGATAAAGTTGGCCGCAGCTAAAGATACCAAGCGACTGTTTATCAAAAACACAAGTCTCTGCAAACCCGTAAGGGGAAGTATAGGGGCTGACACCTGACCAGTGCTGGAACGTTAACGAGAGCGGTGCAAGCCAATCTCCGAAGCGCCAGTGAACGTCAGCGATAACTATAATCGTTCTAAGGTAGCGAAATTCCTTGTCAGGTAAGTTCTGACCTGCATGAAAGGTGTAACGACTTGGTAACTGTCTTAACGAAGAGCTCGGTGAAATTGCAATGGCGGTAAAGATGCCGTCGACCTGCAGCAAGACGAAAAGACCCCGTGGAGCTTTACTACAACTTGGTATTGAATTTGAGGTTATACTGCCTAGTATAGGTGGGAGACTTTGAAGTTTTGATTTCGGTCAAAATGGAGTCATCAGTGTAATACCACTCTGTGTAATTTTAAATTCTAACCCTGGACTGTTATGAGTTACTTAAAACTTATAATTGAACTGGCAAAGAACAATAAAATTCAAGTTAAGTTTGTATATATTGTATTTGCGGTTCAATAAAAATTCAAAAAAGTTTTGGTTATTCATACCAGTCCGGGAACAGTGCCTGGTGGGTAGTTTGACTGGGGCGGTCGCCTCCTAAATGGCAACGGAGGCGTTTACAAAGGTTGGCTAGCTTCGGATGGAAATCGAAGTGATAGTGCAAAAGCATAAGCCAGCTTTACTGCAAGACTCATAAGTCGATCAGTTACGAAAGTAGAATTTAGTGAACCGACTGTCGCATATAGGTGCGCAGAAGATCATCAGATAAAAGTTACCCCGGGGATAACAGGCTGATCCCTCCCAAGAGTCCACATCGACGGAGGGGTTTGGCACCTCGATGTCGGCTCATCGCATCCTGGGGCTGGAGAAGGTCCCAAGGGTTTGGCTGTTCGCCAATTAAAGCGGTACGCGAGCTGGGTTCAAACCGTCGTGAGACAGGTTGGTCTCCTATCTGCTGTGGGCGTTGTTGCTTGAAAGGAGTTTTTCCTAGTACGAGAGGACCGGAAAGAACAAACCTCTGGTGTACCAGCTGTTCCGCCAGGAGCACTGTTGGGTAGCTACGTTTGGACAGGATAACCGCTGAAAGCATATAAGCGGGAAGCCCCCCTTAAGATTAGGCAACACACAAGCTTGCTTGTGTCAATTTCCTGGAAGATGACCAGGTTGATAGGTCTCAGGTGTAAGTTGAGTGATCAATTTTAGCCGAGAGATACTAATAAATTGAACATTATCTCTCTTGTTTTTTTGTGTAGCATAAAACACAAAATACGAATGACTTTGGTTGTTCATATTGCGTGTTATATGTTACACTAGTTAGTAGTTAACAATTTCTAAATTTGCTAAATAACTTATATCAAAACTGAATTTATTTTTTTGTAAATAAAATTTAAGTGGAGATTAGTTATTTATAAAGGTTGCTAAATTATGAAAAATTATAAAAAAAGTTTTAAGTTTATTTTCACAATTTTTACAGTTATTATGATGACAATTACATTTTTTATGTTTTTTTCACCAGTGATAAAAGCATTCTAATGTTTTTATCGACAATAAAAGAGAGTATTATTTTGGTGGTTCTAGCGAAGTGGTCACACCTGATTCCATTCCGAACTCAGTCGTTAAGCACTTCAGCTCCGATGGTACCCGCCCAAATTTTTTAAACAAGGAGAAATTAAAATAGAGTTTATTTTAATTCAAGCTTGAAGAATTTGGGCGGGGAGAGTAGGTCACCGCCAAAATAATACTCTTTTTTATGTAGTGAATTAATAAATTCAAGAAGAAAGTAGATAAAATTTAATTTTGAGATTAGTTTTTAAAAAATAGTTAAGTTAGTAATAAATTAATTTAAATTATTTTCCGAAAGCTGATCTTTATGTTAGAATAATTTTATGGAAAGAATTCAAAGAAAAAAAATTATTATCGTAGGCGTTTATTTAATTCTGTTTATTTTTTTAATTTTATCTTTGTATTTGTTATTAAAACCTAAGGAAACTTGTACAGACGGAGTTAAAAATCAAAACGAAGTAGGTATTGATTGTGGTGGGATTTGTCTGAAGGAATGTCAAAAAATTAGTGCTCAAAAATTGATAATTGGTAAAACTGGAATAGTTCCTTCTGGAATAGTGGGTAAGTATGATTTTTATTCTCAAATAACTAATCCTAATTCTGTCTTTGGTAGTAAAAAATTTGTTTATCAAATAAAATTAAAAAATGCTCAAGGTAAAATTGTTGCTCAAAGGGAAGGTTCTAATTTCATTTTACCAGGAGAAAAAAAATATATTATTGAAAGTAGCTTTACTCCTAGCCAAAAGCCAGTTTCAGCTGAAATTAAAATTAAAAATTCTGATTGGATGCAATTCAATAAATACTATGAAAGACCAGATATAAAAATTATTAATAAAAATTATAATGAAATTTCTAATGGTGTGGGGTTTGCTGAAGCGAAGGGTCTCTTAAAAAATGATAGTCCGTATGATTTTAATCAGATAAAAATAGATGTTATTTTAAAAAATAATCAAGGTAATGTAGTTGCACTTAATTCCACTGTTATGAATACTGTTAATTCAAGAGAGGAAAGAGACTTTAGAGTTTTTTGGCCTATTCGTTTTTCAGGAGTGGTAGGAAATATGGAAACACAAGCAGAAGTAAATGTTTTTAACTCAGGTAGCTTCTTAAAAAAATCTTATCAATCACATAAATTTCAGCAATACTAGTGAGTTAGTAGGATTGAAAAATATAGGCTATGAATAAATTTTTTAAATTGGATTGGATTTTATTAGTGAGTATTTTTTTACTTTTGATAATTGGTTTTTTAGCTCTTTATAGTATTTCTTACGGTGGAATTGGTTTAGATGTAGCTAGCTTACAAAAACAATTAGTTTCTATTGGTATTGGTTTGGGTTTAATGTTTTTTCTAGCTTTTTTTGATTATCGGGTTTTAAATTTATATAGCACAAAATTGTATGTTTTGATGTTGTTATTATTAGGACTAGTTATTTTAATCGGTACAACTATTAGGGGAACAACTGGCTGGATTGGTTTTTATTCTTATCATATTCAACCAGTAGAAATAGCTAAAATAATTATGATTATTTTTTTAGCTAGTTTCTTAAGTAAAAAACGCACTCAACTTAGTATCGTAGTTAGAATTATTGTATCGACTATTCTAGTTTTTTTTCCTATTTTTTTAATAATGAAACAACCTGATTTTGGATCGGCTATGATTATTATAGCAAGTTGGGCAGTTCTATTATCTCTAGCTGGGCTAAACAAAAAAACTCTTTTTATTTTGATAACAATTGGCTTAGTGATTTCTTCTAGTAGTTGGTTCTTTTTAAGGCCTTATCAAAAAGAGAGAATTGTAAATTTTGTCAAGCCGGAAAATGATCCGCGAGGAAGTGGATACAATGTGCTTCAATCAATAATAGCTGTTGGGTCGGGGGGGGTATTTGGCAAGGGATTGGGTCATGGTTCTCAATCACAACTTAATTTTTTACCGGAGAAAAAAACTGATTTTATTTTTGCAGTTATTGCCGAAGAGTTAGGATTTATAGGATCTCTTTCAGTTTTTATAATTTTTGGTATTATTTTTTGGCGAATTCACAATACGGCTAAATTAGCTAGAGATAATTTTGGTTATTTAATTGCTATGGGGATTATGGCGATGCTTTTCTTTCAGCTACTAATTAATATTGGTATGAATATTGGGGTTATGCCAGTAGCGGGAGTTCCATTGCCTCTATTAAGCTATGGAGGTAGCTCAATGGTAGTAACTTTGGTCTCATTAGGAATAATTCAAAGTATTTATCTGAGGAGAATTAAAGTAAGATAAAAATTGACTAATTATGACAATATGCTAGAATTTTACAATTGAGAGGCGAAGGATTAAGTACTTTAATTTTTAAAAGAGTAGTTAAAAAAAATGGAAAAAGAAAATAATTTAGGGCCACTATCCAGTTGCTCAATTTGCAGAAAAGAGTTTAGTAAAAAAGATGCTATTTTAATTTCTCAGCAAGAAGGAAAAGTCATCTTACATACTACTTGCTCTCAATGTCATACTTCAGCCTTGATAGTTTTGTCAGATGAACAAAAAGGATTTTTAGGAATGGGAATAATAACTGATTTAGATCAGCAAGAAGTCAAAGAAAAATTGCAAATGAAAGCTATTAGTTCTGATGAGATAATTGATATTTATAAAACAATAGAAAAATTTTAATTTAATTTTTAATCACTTGAGAGGTTCTATAAACTAAAAAATATTTAGAACAGGTAGAGTGTCAAGTATATGAAAAAAGCTAATATTTTTGTTAAAACAAGAGATGTTTTCGGAAGAAAAACTAAAAAAGGAAAGAAAGAAGGATTGGTTCCGGCTGTAGTTTATGGACGGACAGAAAAGTCAAAAAGTCTTTGGGTTAAGGCGTATGATTTAAAAAAATTATTCAAAGAATTTGGAGAAAGTACAATGATTGAATTAGTAATTGATGAAAAAGAAAAAAAGAATGTTATTATTTATGAGACTCAAAAGGATCCTCTATCGGGAGATTTTATTCATGCTGATTTTTTCCAAGTTAAGATGGATGAAGAAATTGAAACGGCTGTAGAATTAGTTTATATCGGTGAACCACCAGTAGTAAAGGAACAGGGCGGTATTTTGGTAAAGAACTTAGATGAAGTAACGGTCAAATGTTTGCCTGGAGATTTACCATCTGAGATTAAAGTGGATCTTACTAAGATTAAAACTTTTGATGATCGTATTTGCATTAAGGATTTAGCTATTTCTAATAAAGTGAAAATTGATATTGAGCCTGAAACGGTAGTAGTTTTAGCTACTCCTCCAAGATCAGAAGCTGAAATGGAAAGCTTAGAAGGAGAAGTTAAGATAGATGTTTCTAAGGTAGAAGGAGTTGAGAAAGAGGCTCCAGCCGAAGAAGAAAATAAAAAAGAAAAAGTAGGAGAGAAAAAATAATTTTTATTTATCTGTTTCTTATAATAAAAACCATCCTAGTAAAATAGGGTGGTTTTAATTTTTGAAAAGTTTGATATAATAAAGTTATGAAACGATTTTGCTGGATAAAAAAAATATTTGTTAGCTTATTAACAATCATTATTGTTGTTTTTATTTTTCATTTTTTCTTAAATCAGGCTCAAGCGGGTGATATTTATAAAGCTAAAAAATCTATAAGCAAAGCTACTAATCAAATAAAAGAAACTAAAAAACAAGTTGTCGTTAATCAAAATCAATATAATATTAATCAAAGTCAAATAGTTAGCACTCAAAGTGTAATTACTAAAACCCAAAAAGAAATAGAAAGAAAAGAAAAAGTTATTCAAAACTTGAATAAGAGAATAAAATTAAATAAACAAATTTTAAAAAGTTATATTCAAGAAATGTCTTTTGATAACTCTAATAATCCTGTTATAAATTTTGTTCTCTCTAGAGGTTTTTTGAATGATCTTTCTGGAAATTTTGACCAAATAATTAATGTTAAAGAAAAAATTCTTTCAGTGATTGGAGATATAAGTCAAAATAAAAAAGAGCTAGCATTAGCTAAAGAGGCATTAGCTAAAAAGAAAATAGAAAAACAAAAGATTTTAGTAGTTAAACAAAATGAACAAGTCAGGGTAATTTCTAATATCAGAAGAGCCAAGGCAACTTTAGCGCAATTAACAGCTAAAATTAATGCTTTAAGGAATCGCTTATCCTCTTTGTTAGGAGGTAGTGTCAGTATGCATGATATTAAGAACGCGGCTAAAATTGCGTCAAAAGCTACTGGAGTTAGAAAAGATTTTATAATGGGAATGTTAGTAGTAGAATCTGATTTAGGAAGATATACGGGAGGGTGCAATTATAAGGAAAGCCGAATGAGTTCTTATCGAAAAACGATATTTAAAAGTATATGTAAAAGTTTAGGATATAATTATAAAAAGAAAAAGGTATCTTGTCCTCCAAGAGGTTATTTGGGGACAGGTGGAGCAATGGGCGTTGCTCAATTTATGTCTGATACATGGAAAGGATATGAGGCAATAATTGCTTCTCGCATTGGGCATAATCCTCCAGATCCATGGAATGTGTATGATGGTATAATGGCTATGGCATCAAAATTAGCAAAAGATGGGGCAACGAGAAGAAGTGGGGAATGTACTGCTGCTAAAAGATATTTAGGAGGAAATCACCAATGGTATTGTGACAGAGTTCTTTATTGGGCGAAAAATTATGGGGAAAAGATAAATTAAAAATAGCCAGTTCAAAATTCAAAATATGTAAAACCGAATTAGAGTGAATTTAACAGAAAATCCACTTATGAAAATTTAAATCGGAGCTAATCTTCGATAATTCTGAAATAATTTTATTTGATTTTATGAATTGCATATAGTATAGTCTATGTGTGCTTTTATTTTTATTTTAAGCTAAGTATATGGAGTATTTTAAGATAAATGGAGGAAAAAAATTAAAAGGGGCTATTAGTGTTAACTCTTCTAAGAATGCTGCCGTTGCGTTACTAATGGCTTCACTTATTAATTATGGGAAGACTACTTTAAAGAATATTCCTCAGATTGAGGAAGTTAGCCGATTAGTAGAAGTTTTAAAGAGTATTGGTGTTAAAATTGAAAAGAAAGGCAGAGACTTAGTTATTGAAGTGCCTGAAGAAATTCAATTAGCTAAAATTGATCAAGATGCAGCTATGAAAACACGGTCAATAATTTTAATGGTCGGTGCTTTAGCTAGTCGAATGAAATCCTATGAAATTCCTCAACCAGGTGGTTGTAAATTAGGTAGTAGAACTATCAGGTCTCATCTATTTGCTTTGGAAAATTTTGGAATGAATATTGAGAGTCAATCTGATAGTTTTTTAGTGACTTCAGAAAAATTACAAGCCGAAAAAAAAATTGTTATGTATGAGGCGGGAGATACAGCCACTGAGAATGCTATTTTGGTAGCTGCCCAAATTCCTGGTAAAACCGTTATTAAATTAGCTTCAGCTAATTATATGGTACAAGACCTTTGTTTCTTTTTGGAAAAACTGGGAGTAAAAATTAAAGGAATTGGCACGATGACTTTAGAGATTAAAGGAAAAACTAAAATAGAGGAAGATGTTAATTATGAAATTAGTGAAGATCCTATTGAGGCTATGTTCTTTTTTTCTCTAGCTATCTGCACTAAGAGTGAAATTCTAATTAAGAGATGTCCGATTGAATTTTTAGAATTGGAACTTTTGAAACTTTCTAAGATGGGTTTTCAGTATAAAATTGTTAAAGAATATTTAGCTAAAAATAACAAAACTCAGTTAGTAGATATCCAAACTTATAATTCTGAATTAAAAGCGTTAGATGAAAAAATTCATCCAGCTGCTCCATCATCGGCTGGTATTAATATTGATAATTTACCTTTTTTTGTTCCAATCGCTATGATGGCTAAAGGAAGAACTTTGATTCATGATTGGGTGTATGAAAATAGAGCTATTTATTTTACAGAACTTTCTAGGTTAGGTGCTAAGATAGAATTACTTGATCCTCATCGTGTTTATATAGATGGACCAACTAAACTAAAGTCAACAGAGATAATTTGTCCACCAGCTTTGCGTCCATCGGCTATAATTCTAGTTGCGATGTTGGCGACTCCCGGGGAATCAATTTTGCGAAATGTTTACTCCATTAATCGCGGATATGAAAAATTGGAAGAGAGGTTGGGTCAACTGGGGGCTGAGATAGAATTAGCTAAGAAGAATATTTGTAAATAAAAAATAATAAAAAAAGAAATAGCTGGTATAACTTTAAATTTAGGGACACTTATCTCATGCTGATTATATAGCAGAAAAAATAACAATATTGGGTAATGATAAATTTTCTTGCTGGTTATTAAGATTCGGTGAATAATTTTTTAATAAGAATTATATGTTAGTGCGAAAAATTGGAATAGATTTAGGTACTGCTAATATTTTGGTTTTTGTACCAGGTAAAGGGATAGTAGCAAATGAACCAAGTGTTGTGGCAATTTCTGTTTTAGAAAATAAGGTTTTGGCGGTTGGTAATGATGCGAAAGAAATGCTCGGAAGAACACCTGATACAATTATGGCGAGTCGTCCAATGAAAGACGGAGTAATTGCAGATTATAGAATTACCGAAGCAATGCTGAAATATTTTATTAATAAGGTAAGTGGTAAATTTAGACTAATTCGTCCGGAAGTAATAATTTCTATTCCAGTAGGAGTAACTTCTACGGAAAGACGAGCGGTAATTGATGCAGCAGTGAGAGCAGGAGCGAAAACGGCCTATGTTGTAAGGGAACCAATGTTAGCGGCTATTGGAGCTGGAATTCCAATCAACAAGGCTTCGGGTAATATGATAATCAATGTTGGGGGAGGAACTTCAGAGATAGCGGTTATTTCTTTAGGTGGAATTGTTTCTGCTACTAGTGCTAGAGTGGGAGGTAATAAAATTGATCAAGCAATTGCCGATTATATTAAAAGAAAACATAGTCTAGCTATTGGAGATAGGACTGCCGAAGAAGTAAAGATAAAAATTGGTTCTGCTCTTCCTCAAGTCAAAGAAGATTATATGGAAGTTAGGGGTAGAGATTTAACGGGAGGCTTGCCAAAAACAGTTAAAATTTCTTCTAATGAAATTACTGAAGCTATCCAAGATGAATTAAGAGAAATCATTAGTGCGATTAAAAAGGTTTTGCAAGAAACTCCACCTGAATTAGCTTCGGATATTATGGATAAAGGGATGGTTCTTTCGGGAGGAGGGGCCCTTATTAGAAATCTGGATCAATTGATAACTAAGACTATTGGAGTGCCAAGTTATACAGCAGATGATCCTTTATTTTGTGTTATCAATGGAATTAGTAAGGCTTTAGAAAATTTAGATTTATACAAAAGAATTATAATACTGACTAAATAAATAAAAAATAGCTAATGAAAATTGGAATTGATGGATCACGGGCTTTTTTAAAACAAAGAACAGGTATTGAAGAGTATTCTTATCAAATAATAAAAAATTTAAGAGGAAAATTATTTCAACATCAAATCATTTTATATTTAAGAAAAAATCAAAAAATAGATTTTTCATTACCTAAAAATTGGCAAATTAAAAAAATAAAGTTTCCCATTTTTTGGACTCAAATAGGTTTATCTTTAATAATGATTTTTCAAAAAGTAGAAATTCTTTTTGTACCAGCTCATACTTTGCCTTTTATTCATCCAAAAAAATCAATAGTAGTAATTCATGGTTTAGAATATGAAATCATACCAGAAGCTTATCGATTGTGGGAGCGTTTATATATGCGTCTTTCAATTAAGAAATCTTGCCAGTGGGCAAAAAAAATTATTGCTGTTTCTCAAAATACTAAAAAAGATTTGATAAAATTATATAATATTCCAGAATCAAAAATTGAAGTTATTTATGAAGGAGTAAATAATAATTTCTCACTTTCCAATAATCAAAACAATTTTCAAAAATGGAAACCCTTCTTTTTATTTATTGGTAGAATCGAAAAAAGAAAAAATATTCAAGGTTTAATAAGAGCTTTTAATTATTTAAAGAAACAATACAAACTTTCACATCGGCTAGTTTTAGCGGGTGGTTCTGGGGTAGGATACGAAGAAATTAAATCTCAAATAGAAGAAAGCTCTTATCAAAAAGATATTATTCTAACTGGTTTTATCGCTGAAAAAGAAAAAGCTAATTTAATCAGTCAAGCTGAAATTTTTTTATTCCCTACTTTTTATGAAGGTTTTGGTTTACCAATTTTAGAAGCTCAAAGTTTAAAAGTCCCTGTAGTAACTTCTAATATATCTTCAATGCCTGAGATTTCTCAGGCTAGTGCTCTTCTAGTGGATCCTTATAAACCAATGACTATTGCTCAAGCTATCCATTTTCTTCTAATAAATCCAAATAAAAAAGAAGAGCTAATTAGAAAAGGATTAGAGAATGTTAAAAGGTTTAGTTGGGGTAAAAGTAGTTTAGTAATAGCTAAATTAATTATGAAGCAGTAAATAATTTTTGACTGATAAACTATTAATTCAAAATTTTTAATTAGAACTAAAAAATGGAAAGTATCAAAAATTTTAAAAAAGCGAAAATAGCAATAGTCCATGATTTTTTAAATCAATATGGAGGAGCGGAACGAGTTTTAGAGACTCTAATAGAATTATTCCCTCAAGCTCCAATTTATACTATTATTTATGAATCAGAAAATTTGCATCATAAATTTAAAGATAAAGAAATCCATACTTCTTTTTTTCAAAACTTACCAAAATTTCTAAGAAAGAGATTAAAATATTGTTTACCCTTCTTACCAGTGGCTCCAGAAACTTTTGATTTACGCGATTTTGATTTAGTTATTTCTTCATCAGGTGCTTGGTCTAAAGGTATTATCACTAGATTAAATACTATTCATATTGCCTATATTCATTCTCCAATGCGTTTTGTTTGGGATTATAATGAAAGATATCTAAGAGATGAAAGAAAGGAAGGGTTGGGCTTTTTCTTGCGTCCTATTCTAAGTTATTTGCGTCTTTGGGATAAGATAGCTTCAGATAGACCAGATTATTTGATTGCTAATTCACAATATACTCAAAAAAGAATTGAAAAGTATTATAGACGCTCAGCGGAGGTTATTTATCCACCAGTAGAATTAAAAAAGGAATTAGAAACTAGTCAAATATTAGAAGGAATGAAAGGAGAAAAAAGATATTTTCTCATTGTTTCGCGTTTATCAAGTTATAAAAAAATTAAAGAAGCTGTTGAGGTTTTTAATAAGTTAGAGCTTCCTTTAGTTATTGTTGGAGAGGGTAAAGAAAAAAAAGTTTTAGAAAAAATAGCAGGAACGACAATTAAATTTTTAGGTTGGCAACCAGATAGTCAATTGCCAGCCTTATATAGTAAAGCAAGAGCGTTTATTTTTTCAGGCGTAGATGATTTTGGAATGGCTCCTGTAGAAGCTATGCAATATGGAGTTCCAGTTATTGCCTTAAAGGAAGGCGGAGCGATAGAGCTAATAGAAGAAGGAAAGACAGGAGAATTTTTTGAAGCTTCAACTTCAGAAGTAATGGCAGATGGAATAAGAAGATTTTGCGAAAAAGAAAAAGGCTATGATCACGAATATATAAAAGAGCAAGCTAAAAGGTTTACAAAAAGGAGATTTAAAAAAGAATTTCAAGAGTATCTTAATAAAATTCTTGATTAATTATTAGAAGTTAAAAGAGTTTAAATTTAGAAAATTTAAAAGAATAAAATAATGGAAATAATTGGACATCAAAAAATAATTGAGTTTCTGAATAAAAGTATGGTCAAAAAAAATTTGGCTAATGCTTATATTTTTACCGGCCCAGAACACTTGGGAAAGTTTACAGTGGCTAAATTTTTTGCTCAACAAATTACTCAATCTTCAGCCGTAATTAATCCCAATATTAGTTTAATTAGTCCTCCTGAAGAAGAAAAAAAAGGAATAATTAAAAAGAAGTCTATTAAGATAGAACAAATAAGAGAGTTGCAGCATAGTCTTAGTCTATCACCCTATGCTGGCAGTTTGAGAAGGGTAGCTATAATTGATGAAGCTGATAAAATGAATAGTGCTTCTCAAAATGCTCTTTTGAAAATGTTAGAAGAGCCAATCGGAGAAAGCCTTATAATTTTAATTGTCCATAATCTTGAAAGAATTTTGGTAACTTTGAAATCACGATGTTTAATTAAAAAATTTAGTTTAGTTAGCCAAGAAGAAATAGCTAGTAAAGTTAATTTAGGAAAAAATAAAAAAGAATTTTTATTCTGGTCATTTGGTCGTCCAGGAGTAGTAATGAATTTACTTCATAGCCCAGAAGCCATTATTTTTTATCAAGAAGCCAAAGAAGAGCTAGAACAATTATTTGGAGCAACAGTCAGTAGAAAGTTTTCTTTAGCAGAAAGATTAAGTAAACAGCCAGCCCAATTAATAGATAAATTAAATATTTGGGTGATTATTTTAAGAAATAAACTGAAAGAAAAAAATAATTTATCTATAGCTAGTCTGAAAAAGATTTTTTTCTTAATTCAGAAAATTGAAAAAAGCCTTAAAACTATTAAGGAAACCAATGCTAATGTTAAATTAATTTTAGAAAACTTATTATTGGATTTTTGATAATGCTTTTATGAATCGCCAAAAAATTAGATCTAAAAAAATAGTTAAATCACGGAAAAAACTTTTTTTTAAGATAATTTTTGTTTTGGCAACTTTTATTTTTCTCAGCCTTATTTTGTATGTGCTATTTTTTTCTCAGTTGTTAATGATTAAAACAATTAATATCCAGGGTAATCAAGATTTAAAAAAGTCAGTTATTTTAGAAAAAGTTCAAACTATTTTAGATGGCAAACAAATGGGTATTTTCAAAAAAAATAATTTGTTACTGATTAAAAAGCAGGAAGTCATTGATTGTCTATTGACTAATTTTCAACAAATTAGACATGTTCAAGTGATTAAAATTTTTCCAACTGAGCTAGAAATAAAAATTGATGAAAGAAAACCAACTTTAATAATCTGTAGTGACAATAGGTGCTATTTTCTAGATGAAAAAGGACAGGCTTATGCTAATTTTAATCAATCACTTCAGGCTAAAAATAATCGTTTGCCGATTTTATTAGATCAGAGTAATCAAAATAATAAATTAGGGGAATATGTATTAACAAAAGAGTATTTAGGTTATATTTTAGGAATAAAAAATGAATTATTAGAAAAATTAGGGATTAAAATTAGTTATCCAATTAAAACTTTTAGTTTAGTTTCTGGTGATATTCGAGTAGAAACTCAAGTAGGTTGGAAAATTTATTTTAATAGAGAAATTAACTTAACAAAAGAAATAGAAATGTTGAAATTGATTCTGAATAATAAAATTCCTGAGCAACAAAGAAAAGAGTTGGATTATATTGATTTAAGAATTAATAACAAAGTTTTTTACAAATTTCGCGATGAAATATCAGAAGAAATTACTAGACAAAAAGTTGCAGAAGAAGCTATTAAAAATATCAATTGAGTTACTTTTACTTCAATTATTTCTAAAACAAAAAATAAAGAGAAATAGCTATTGACTCTAGAAAGAGTGTGCACTAAAAGATTTAATGAATAAAATTCTCATTATTGATAGTAGTTATTGGTTATATTTATTTTAAAAAACAACCGTGTAATACGGTTGTTTTTTGTAAAATTAGTTTATAATGGAGAGCTCAACTAGTCTGCTTTTATTGCTTCTGCTGGTGTTACATAATAGACGAAAATTGATGTTCCGACTTGAGCGACAGGTCTTATTTTTTCTATCCAACGATAAGATTGATTATCAGGCTTAGTTTTATCATAGATACTTCCTTGTAAAAAATTAGTTGAAATAGCATACCAGCCAGGTTCAATTGGTCGTTTAGAATCCCACCAATCAATAGCTTTATTTTTGAAATAATAGTGAATATTAGCTCCTCCGAAGTAGTCAATGTGAATTTTTTTAATAGGGCCTCTCTTCTCATTGTAAATTTTACAAAAAGAATCTAATCCATTTCCTTCACACCAATTATAACGATGAACCCAAATCTTAAGTCTTTTTAAATCTTGTCCCCAATCAGCGTTGGAATCAGTAACATAATGATATCCATTTTTTGACCCACCTACTAATTGATTAAAATAAGACATATAGTAAGGATAAGCTGAAACTGTTCCAGCCATCAAAAGAAAAGTTAAAGTGGCTATAATAGAATACCAGATAGTGCGATTATACTGGCTAAGTTTTTTGATGAAAGTAAAAAGTATTCTAGCTACTAAGATATAAGTGAAAGGGAGAATGGGGAAAAGATGACGAAAACCGATATTTAAATTACCTTTAATACTAATAGTAGCGTAAAGAACAATGAAAGAAAAAAGAGAAAGATTGGTGATGTTATGTCGGATAAACTGAGCTAAATTGGAACGGGATTTTTTAGAAGCTACGGACTGGAGCGCAGTCTTAATGTTTTGCGAAAAAGAAATTCCCAGAGCTAATAAAATTAGTAAAAGAAAGGATAACTGTTCTTTAATTAAAAAGACAGTTGGGAAATAGAGAGGAAAAGCCTTAGATGAAACTTGACCCATAAAGTAAGCTCCATTGCCTCCATCAACACGCTTGAAAACCATAGCAACTCCTAGAAAGTATTCTGAAAGAGGGCGAGTTAGAGTAGTCCTATCTAAATCGTTGGCAATTTTATTAACCGTTCTTGCGCTAACCGAGGAATCATTGTGAGGGAAATAGGTTTCAATAGTTTGACTCAGTTTTTCTTGAGGCATTTTATACATATTTGCAAAATAAAGTCCCCAAACAACAATTAAAGAAATAACAAAAGCCAGAACTCCTTTTCCGAAATATTCTCCCAATTTTTTAAGCTTAAAAAAAGAAACTTTATTTTTATTGAGTAAGGATAGAGGATAAATTAGAATGACTAATCCATAAATTGGAAAGAGAGTAATAGCGGAAAATTTGGCGAGTTGAACTAATCCTAGAAAAAATCCTCCAATTAAAACATTTTTCCAAGTAGGATATTTAATAAAGCGGAGAAAATAATAAAAAGAAAAAGTCATAAAAGTAGCAATTCCAATATCAGTAGCTACAAAATGATTATGCCCTAAAATATTAGGATCAAAAGCAAAAAGGATTAAAGCAAACAATCCAGCATAAAGTCCCGCAGTTTCTTTGACCCATTTAAAAATGAATAATCCAAAAATCAGAGAAAGTAAAACAAAAGGAACGCGAGCCCAAAAAATTATTTGGTCAGCATTATTGCCTTCTTGCCAAAGTAAATCGTGTCCAGCAGCCCATTGACCATTGATTTTGGTTGTCCAAAAATTCTTTGTAATATCAAATTTAGGATGGAGAGGTAAAATCATTAGTCCAGCCATATCTTTTAAAAGAGGTGGATGTTCAGGGTTAAGACGCATATCATGTTGAGTTACATAAGAATAGCCAGCAGGAATATGAGCGGTTTCGTCAAAGATAGCACTGTCATTATTGGCGTTTAGAATAGAAACAGAAAAGATAAAAAGAAGAATTAGAAAAATAAATTTTCTATAATGTTTCTCAATAAATGCTTTCATTTTGTTTTATTTTTATTTAATTAATATGTAGAAACTTAAGCCTTGTCGATCTTTTTTTTCTTTAAACTTTAATTGAGGAAATCTTTGACGAAGAATTTTAATAACCCTATCTTTTTTGTCGGTCATTATAATAATAAAATCACGATTATTTTTAGGCTGAATAAATTGAAGTTGGCTGGGATAAATGTAGAAAACATTTTTTAATTGATGGTCTAAAAGTTTAATTGGAATGCGTCCCATACTTCCAGTAACAATAAATTTTTCTTGAGAAGGAGGAAGATTTTTTAAAAAACTGGCAGTTTCTAATAAGTTTTTATCAAAAGCTCGGGCAGTTTCAATTTTTTTTGTCCAAACGAAATGATATTTAATAGTATTAAAAAGACCGATAAAGATTAAAGTGATAACTATCAAAGCGGTAGCCATTTTTTTAAAAAATAACGATGGGTGTCTTTTAATTCTTTGAAAAAGAAAATTAAAAGTTACTGCAGAAAAAATAAAAACTACTGGAAGTGTGCCAATAGATCTGAGTGCGTGAGGATTACCTTCATTTGCTAAAAATTCTGGAATTAGCATTATAAAAAAAGTAGCTAGTAAAAAAGTATAAACTTCTAGCTGAGAATGACGCTCTCGTTTAATAATTCTCAGTGTTAATAAGTGAAAAAATTTAATGAAGGAATAAATAATTCCAAAAAGAAAAGCAATCCCTGTAATAGGGCTTAGTATTCCATAGGGTGGAAAATTTTGTCGCCAGTTCTGGTCACCCCAAAAGTTATATTTGGCTAAACTCAAACTAAATGTTTTAGCGAAAGTAGTAAAAAAATGTCCATGATTAACAGCTGGATTTAAAATAGATATTCCTGAAGTGCGGGAAGCCCAATCTTCGGGGTGAGCGATGAAAAAAGTGTAAAGCATTGGGCTAGCGCTGAGGGCGGAAAAAATTAAAAAAATTACAATAGAACTCCAGTATTCTTTAAGAAAATTTTTCTTACTTAAAATTAAGACAAGTAGCATAATTATCAAAATCAAAGGAGTAACTCTAAAAGCAATATAAGTATGTAAACCTAGGCCAAAAATAAATCCTCCAATAGCAAAATGAGCCCATTTTTTAGTTCGTACTCCTCGAAAAAGAAAATAAAAGGAAAAAGCTAAAATAGCAGGAATCATAATAGCACGAAAAGCAATGCGTGAAAAATTAAGGCTCCAAAAAGAAACTGACATCAAAAAAGCACTTAAAAGTCCTATTTGTTCACTTTTAAAAAGCTCTTTGCCTAACAAATAGATTCCCCAGATAGCTAAAGTACCAAAAATAATAGAAGTTAACTTTAGAGTCAAGATAGAAACTCCAAAAAATTTAAAACTAAAGGCAATAAGATTAATAAATAATCCCTCGCGTCCATTATTATCGGAGTAGAACCATTTATAATGCCCAGTAGTTTCAGCGGTGAGGGCGCTCATTCCATTAACTGCCTCGTCTGGGTATATTCCAGGGGGTGTATTATTGATGTTGTAAACTCTTAAAAATAATCCTAAAATGATAATGCTAATTAAAAGAAAATAGGTTTTAAATTTTGTCATTGCCATAAAATTCATATTTGATAAAAGACTAATTATTGAATTTATTATATCATAATTTTGTTAGAGATGTAATTTTATGATATAATATAAGAGTAAAATTTTAATTTTTCAACAAGCAGAAATTAAATGAATGAGATAGAAAAAATAAATCTGAAAGAAATAGTAGAAGATAAGAATGAAACAAAAAATTTTTCAGTGGAGGAATCAGGAATAAAAAACAACAATAAAGAGAAGGAAATTGAAAAAATTTTAGATGTTTCGGATATTTTTAATAGTATCTTTAATGAAGCTTTTGAAAAAGAAGTGTTAAGAGCTAGATGTTTTCAAGATGGGAAGAATGAGACTGTCCAAAATAAAATTGATGAAAAAATTGAAGCAATAGCGAGAACAGTAGAGCGAGTCGGAGATTTTGATAATGAAAAAGATGGAGATGATTTGAAAAGAAAAATATTGCAAATAATTATGGAGAATATTGATGAAATAAGAGGAATGAGAAAAAGTGCTCGTTTTAAAAAAGTGGTTAAGAAAAATTGTCAAGAAGAGTTGAATAAATTAAACGGAGTAAAATCTCAAAAAGAGGAAATAAAATCCCAAAAACTAGAAAAAAAGAAAATCAAACAAGAGAACTCAGGACAAGAAAATCAAACAAAAATATCCTTTCAAGAATTTAAAAATAAATATCAAAAATCTTTCCAGAAAAATCTTTATCTATCTTCAGGGAAATGGATGTATGCTAGAGAGTACAGTCCTAACACAGGGAAAGTCTGGGTTTTTTTTGGGGAATCAGAAACATCAAAAAATGGAAAGCCAAATCAATCACGAAAATCTAGGCAAATTACCTTGGAAGAATTTGATGAATTAGTAAAGATCTACAGACAATCATCAGTTCAAGGAACCAAGGAAAATTCTTCTACTAATATTTCAAAAAAGAAAACTATTGCTGGAGGGATAATTGAGGATGAACCTTTAAAATATGGAAATTTTCCCGAACGATTTAAAAGAGAAAATTTAATTACTAGAAATGAACTATATAATTTACGTCAACAATTTGGAGTAGAAGGAAGAAGTTATGAAAAAAAAGGAGAGAGAGGAACATTAAAAGAGGAAGGTATTCAAATAGAGGACTATATTAAAAATAAAAAAGGTGAATTCTATGTGGAATTTAATGTGTTAGATGGAGGCGCTCCAGTAGATACTAGACAGCTACCGTTAGCTCAGTTTGAAAAAGAATTTTCTAACTATCAACAAGATGAAATTTTAAGTCAGAAAAAAATTGAAGAGGATCAAGCTAAAAGTAGAAAAGATTTTTTTCTTGATCAAATTACAGAAAATAGAAGGCGCGTTAGAAAAACTGAAAAAATCTCTGAATTGGACGAAAATATCGTTGAAGAAACAGAAGAGGAAGATAAACAGTGGAAAAGGTTTATGGAAGGAGCTAAAATATTTGAAAGTGGAGAAGCTGAAAAATTAGAAAAAGAAAATAAAAAAACTGAAAAGATAAGAGAATTAGAAAATAAGTTAGATGAATCTCGGGTTAAATATCTTCAAGCTAAGACTGAATTTGATGGACAATATAAAAGATTATTTAATTTTTTTGGTTGGAATAAACAACCTAAATTAAAACAAGTGCAAGAAGAGATTAATAGCTTGCATAAAGATTATGAACAAAGATGGGAAAAATATCGGGAGCATTATTTAGCAGAAAGTCGAGAATTTTATGCTGATAATGAAGCTGAGTTAGCTGGACGGGATCTAGACTTAGTTTTAGAAGAGGAAGAAGACTATTTAGTAGTTAGCGAATATTTTAAAAAAGAAAAAGTGAAAAATGAGATGCAGTTGGAAAATTCAGAATCTAAATTGATAGAACATTTGAAAAGTTTTTTTAAGACTAGTTTTAAAAAAGTTTCCAAATTTATACCTACTATTTTAAAAAAAACTCAATTGCAATCACAAGGAAATCCAATACAAGAGAATTCAAGAGGTGAAACTAGTGAAAGCGAAGAGGAGGAAGTTTCAATTACGAATGAAGGAGCTCTAACTAAAAAAAATAATGCTGAAAGAAATGAACCTAAAAAAATAGAATCTAGTGAATATGATTTTAAGCTTTATTTAGCTAAAACCTTAAAAGAAATTAGTTATGGAGATAAAAAACTTTGGGTTAAAATTAAAGGAAAAACTATTCAAGGCATTGAATTTAATCGTGATTCAGCTGGAATTAGTGAAAAAGGGATAAAGGAAGCAGTTGAGAAAATTAAAAAAATCCAAAAAGTTGCGAGTCAAGAATTAAAAGAAAAAACTAAAATCACGGAGAGGACCACGGTTGGACAGTGGTTGATAAAAGTTTTTGACATAGCCAGAAAAGAAGGTAAATTAGAAATTATTTACTCAGTCTTAAAGTAGTTGAATCATCTTTTCAAGTAGTTAATAAAAATTGTTAAAATAATGTTAAATAAAAAATTAATTAAAAATTCATTAGAAGATGATTTTGAAGAAGTTGTTACAGAAAGATTTTTATTATGGTTAGAAAAGGAAAAGGGACGAGCTTTTGTTGATAAACTGCAGAAAATGATTGATCAAAATTATAGTGAAACAGAAATAAAAAAATTATTTCAAACTAAAGTTGGTAATTACGAAAAAATATTTCAGACTATTGTCACTCAAGTAGAACAAGAGATCAAAGATGAATTAGAGGATTATAAATAAAATAATATTTTAATACTATGGCTGAAGAAAAAAAAACTAATTTAGAACCAATTCAAGAAGAAGATCTTAATTTGAAAGAAAAATTTATTGGTGATGATAAAACTAACAAAGTTAGTCATGAAAAAAAAGTTGTTGCTCCGCATTTTATAGAAGGTAAATCAGAACGAAAAGAAGGATTTGCAGAGAAAGAAATAGCTTATTCTAAAATATTAGCTAAAATGCCAGCTAAAAAACAACTTATTCATAGTCCTCAATCTGTAGATAATGATGCTAAAAAAGTCGATGCTGAGATAGATAAAGAGAGTAAGATTACTAATTTGGTGAATTTAGCAGAACAGAAAGGCATTCCTCATGCTGTTAAAGTGGCCAGACATTTAGAAGATAACTACACTTTAGATGAATTTCATGATCGTTTAATGGGCGAGGAATTACATCAGGCTTTAATTGAAAAAGGCTTAATTAAAGAAATATAAATTAGCTTTGTTTAGCAACTGATTTAATATAAATATGAATATAGATATAGAACTTAACTTTAATGCCAATGATTGACTTGAATTTACTTTTGATAGGAATGATTTTTATTTCAGCCTTTTCCCTGATGGTCTCAGGAGCTTTGATGGTGATTCAAAGTTTTCTTAAATTTAGAGCAGAGGTTAATCAATCAATGAATTTAGATTTGGAAGTAGTCAGAGTAGCTAAGATAGAAAAAAATGCTGAGTTAGAAAATAAGGAAAATTACGAAAGCTGGAAAGGAGAAATTGGCTCTATGGAACAATTATTGACTGCCTTCGCTTCTATTAAAGATAAGCGTAGTTTTTTTAAGCGATTATTTTATGGTTCTCCATGTATCAGTTTTGAAGTGGCTAATAGTGCTAATAGTGAAGAAATAATATTTTATGTAGTAATGCCAAAAAAGTTTCGAGATAATATTGAGAAACAAATTCATAGTTTTTTCCCGAATGCTGTTCTAGAAAAAACTAAGGACTATACTATTTTTTCGTCTAATAGCTTCACCGCTGCTTCTATTATAAAATTGAAAAATAAATATTCACTGCCAATTAGAACTTATGAAAATTTAGAAGTAGATCCTTTAAATGCAATTACTAATGCTTTAAGTAAATTAGAAACAACTAGCGAAGGAGCAGCTATTCAATTAGTTCTAAATCCAGCTGGTTCAAAATGGAGGTCTAAAGGTCGTCGGATTGCTCACGAGATGCAACAAGGAAAAAGATTAAAAGATGTTGATAAAACACTCTTACAACATATTGGAACTGGAATTGGGCAAGTTGTTTCTGGTACTTTGGTTTCTTCAGGAAAAGAAAACAATGCTTTTGCTAACAATTCTCAAACTACTCAGCTAACACCAGAAGAGCAAGAATTAGTAAAAAATATTGAAACTAAAGCTAGTAAAACAGGATTTAAAGTTAATATTAGGTTAATTGCCTCAGCTAACACCAAGGAAAGGGCTCAAATGATTTTAGCTCAGATAGAAAATGTTTTTTCGCAATATGAAAATGGAGATATTAATTATTTTCAAGTTTGGAAAAGAGTAAAAGAAAGAGATATCGCCTATAACTATATTTTTAGAAATTTTGTTAATGAGGAAGCTATTATTTTAAATAATGAAGAAATTGCTAGTATTTTTCATTTTCCTATTTCTACTACAGAAACGCCAAAAATAAAGTGGCTAAAATCAAATGCAGCCCCCCCTCCAGTAGACATTCCTTCTGCTAGTCCAGATAATATTTTATTAGGTTATAATGATTATCGGGGTGTAAAAACAGATATTAGAATTTCTAGTAATGATCGGCGTCGCCATCTGTACACAATTGGACAAACAGGAGCTGGAAAATCTAATTTTCTTCAAGAAATGGCCAAACAAGATGCAATAGCAGGCAGAGGATTTTGTTTTATTGATCCTCATGGAGACGCTATTGAAGATATTTTAGCTGCTATTCCAAAAGAAAGAGCTGAAGATGTTATTCTTTTTGATCCAGCTGATATTGAGCGTCCTTTCGGATTAAATATAATGGAGTATGATCCAGAACATCCAGAACAAAAAACTTTTGTTATCAATGAATTAATTGGGATATTTGATCAGCTTTATGATTTGAAAGCGACGGGTGGACCGATGTTTGAACAATATATGCGAAACGCAATGCTTTTAATTATGGATGATCCAGCCTCTGGTTCAACTTTGATGGAGATTCCAAAAGTTTTAGCGGATGAAAAATTTAGAGCTCTTAAATTAAGTAAATGTAAAAATCCAACAGTTATTGATTTTTGGACCAAAGAAGCTGAGAAAGCAGGAGGGGAAGCCGCTTTAGCTAATATGGTTCCTTATATTACTTCTAAGCTAACAGCTTTTCTATCTAATGATTTAATGCGTCCAATTATTTCTCAACAGAAAAGTACTATTAATTTTAGAGAAGTGATGGACGATAAAAAAATTCTTCTAATTAATCTTTCTAAAGGGAAAATAGGAGAAATTAATGCTAGATTATTGGGAATGATTATTGTTGGGAAAATTTTAATGTCGGCTCTTTCTCGAGTAGATATTCCACAGGAAGAACGGGAGGATTTTTATCTATATTTGGATGAATTTCAAAATATAACTACTATTTCTATTGCTCAGATATTGAGTGAAGCTAGAAAATATCATCTTTGCCTAGTTTTAGCGCACCAATTTATCGGACAATTAAAAGAAGAAATTTCTAAGGCTGTTTTTGGCAATGTTGGATCAATGGTAGTCTTTCGAGTGGGTCCAGAAGATGCTGAGTTTTTAGAGAAGCAATTTATGCCAACTTTTTCTAAGAAAGATTTAGTTAATGTTGATAACTATCAATGCTTTGCCAGAGTTTTAATCAATAATTCTCTACCAAAACCGTTTAGTCTTAGTACTTATCCACCAACTATTGGTGATCAAGAAGTTGCTAACGCTCTAAAGGAATTGTCTCGACTTAAATATGGACGATCTAAGGAAAGTGTAGAGCGAGAAATATTAGAGAGAGCTAAAATAGGAAGTATTAGCTCCAAAGAAAAAGCAGAAGCTTTGTAAAATCAAAAAGCTATTTCATCTTAAAACTTTTGATGCTATTTTTATTTAAGAAATAAACTAAAGAATTTTTTTCGTCAACTACTAAATTCTTTGCTTGTGAAAGATTAGTATTATAAAATTGAGCTATAATATTTCCAGTGAAATCTACTTTAACTATCCTAGTATTAGTTTTATCTAAGAGATAAATATTCTTATCCTTTCTTTTAGTGTAGATTGTATCAATTCTAATAGGAGTAGCTGTCTTCTCAAGATTAAAGGTTTGTTTTCGTCCTTGATTTAGTTGAATTAGATGATGACTATTAACTAGAAAAATATAATCACTGACAGCTAAAGAGCTGGTAGTGTTTAATTTAAGAGTTGTTTTTAGCCAATTTATTTTTGTTCCAAAACCTCCTTCGGTTCGTGGAAAGCGATAAATTTGATTATTATTTTTATCTAATGCATAAAGATAAGTTAAATAAGTTTTTATAAAACTCAGTTGACTATTAGCAGGGAGATTTAAGGTGTTGGTTTGAAATTTTTTAGATACTGGACTCCAAGATAAGAGAATATTTTTTTTAGTTAAGAGAAAAATTAAATTTAAATCATTCATTCCTGTGGATAATTTTAGTTCAGAAAAATTATTAGGAATAGAAAAAACTTTTTTATTTTCTATATCAACTAGTTGGTTTTTTTCAATAGCAAAGATTGTTCCATTTAAGTTTATCAAGTTGGTAATTGTTTGGTGAGCAGTATAAAGAGAGTTAATTTGAGTAATGAGTTTAACTTTTTTATCTTGGCTAAGTGGGTAACTGTTTTTGAGTGTAGCTTTTTTCAGAGACTGAATAGATGAGGTAGGTTGATTTCCTTTCCTGACAATAAAATAGGGAATAACTAATAAGAGGATTAATGCTAAAAAAGCATAAATTCTTTGGGAAAAATTTAATTGGGCAAAAATCTTTTTTATTCTAAAAAAGCGAGGAAAAATAGATGAGCTAACTTGACCTATTTTTTGAAAAAGTGTTTTGAAAAAAGTGGAAAGTAGAGGTTTATTTTTGGCTAAAAACTTTTGGGTTAATAATGAAAAACTATTATTTTTGCGACGTAAATATTTAAGTTGAAGAGAATTCTTATTTTTTAAAGTAGCTACTAAGCTATTTAATTTTACATTTCTCCAAGAGGAACTAGTCTGAGTAATTTTTTTTCTCAAATTTAAGGGAGTAAAAGTTTTTTTAATGGAAGAATTCAATTGATTAGTTGAGAAAAAAGCTGTCAATTTAGTTGATAGTCTTTTTAGGTCTACTTTTTTTAGGTTAGGTTTAAAAAATTCGGAAAAAGATGAATTAAAATCAATAGCTTTATTTTTAATTGTTTCCCACTGTTCACCAATTAAAGAATTTTCTGAATGATCAAGAGGATAATTTCCTTTAATATAAATATGCCCAGTTTTTTTATCAATAAAGTCACCATTTTTTTTCTCTAAAGCTTTCTCTATCTCTTGAAAGAGAGGATCTCTTTTGGGTGTGTTTGGGTTTGGCTGAGGAGAAGACCTCTGGATTGATGCTGGTTGCTTAAAAGTAGTTTGGCTAAAAGCATTAAATTGAGCAGGTTTTTTGATAACTGGGGGTGTTTCTCTGATTACTTTTTGTGTCTCTAGAACTAGAACAGCGGCTCGTTCCAATTCATTAATGAGAGCGGTTTTTAAAAATTGGATAAATTGAAGTGAAGAGAAGCTAAGAGCATTTTTTCTTAATTCTTCAGTGGGTAAGATGTCGAAAATACTATTAGTAGTCATAATAAATTTATCTTGATCTTTCAATCTTCCGCTTGTTACATCTGTAAAAGTTTTTAAAGGATTGTTAATTTTTGGATTTGAAACTCCTTCGTCTAGATCAATTAGAGTCTGATCTCTTAATAAAAAAGATTTTACTTTTCCAGTTTGAGAAAGGTGGAGATTATTTTTTTCTATTACTAAAATAACGGCGTTTAGTTTTCCGATCCATTCTACGCTTCCATGCTCGGCTAATTTAGCTAAAGCTAGATTAGCTTTATGAAGAGCTGATTCAAAGCTTTCTAAAGCCCCTCTTTTATTTTTAGCATAGTATTCTTTTTTAATAATAGAAACGAGATAGTTGACTATGTAACTTGAATTTTCAGAATGATTAGTTATTTCAAAAATTCCAGCTAGTGTACCTAAGTTTTGTTGAGTAATATTTTCTGGTTTTTGAATAAAAACCTCCATAAAAGGTTTAAGGCTATTTTTTTTACAAACTAAAATATCCTCAAAAGAGGTTTCAAGATAAATATTTTTTTTGGCAATTCTTTTTTTGGGCATAGCAAGTTTATTTCGTCCTAATTATAGCAATAAAACAAGAAATAGTAAAAATAACGAATTATATTATTTAAAAACGAAATAGAACTAAGTGACAAATAAATTAGAGATAATTAAATTTTAAGTATTTTTAGCAGACAGCTAATAGATTTTTGGAATTCGTAGAAGTAGAGTTGAGATTTAAGTCAAAAGATCTATTTTTTAAAAATGAAGCTAATAATCCAAATAGTTATTAAGAAAGTAGACAGATAAAACTACTTGATAAAGTTTAATATTATTGCTAAATTATATAATAGGTTGTAAATTTAATAGATTTTGTCGCTATCGTCTAGTCTGGTCTAGGACGCTAGGTTCTCATCCTAGTAACAGGGGTTCAAATCCCCTTAGCGATACTTGACTTTAGCCAGCTTAATTTTTAAAAGATATAAATGGAAGCTATAGAATTGCTTAAAAATTACCAAAAGAGATTGGAGCCTTTTTTAAAGGATTACTTTGCTAAAAAAACTAAACAAGCAGGAAAGATTGATTTTTTAGCTGAGCAAGCTGTTAAAACTATTGCAGATTTTACTTTGTCAGGAGGAAAAAGAATACGACCAACTTTAGTTTATTACGGTTATTTGGCTTCCGGGGGGAAAGATGATGAAAAAATAATAGAGGCTTCTATGGCGATAGAATTATTACATAGTTTTTTATTAATACATGATGATATCATAGATAGAGATGCTAGAAGACATGGAGTGGCAACTGTTCACGAACGATATAAAAAAATTGGGCAGAAAATTGCACCTAAAAAAGATAATAATCATTTTGGAAATTCTATGGCTTTAATAGTTGGCGATATAGCTTCTAGCATGGCCAATGAAATAATGTTTAATGCTAAATTCTCGCCACAGACAATTATTCAGGCCTTAGATAAACTACAAAAAATTGTTTATGTAACTATTCCAGGTGAAATGTTAGATGTAGTAATGGAAAATAGAGGTTATGCTACGGAAGAGGAAATATTAAGAATGTTTGAAGGAAAAACTTCTCGTTATACTTTTGAAGGACCTCTTCATCTAGGAAATATTTTAGCTGGTGGTAGTCAAGATATGAGAGATGATTTTTCTCAATATGCCCTTCCATTAGGAAAAGCTTTTCAAATTAGAGATGATATTTTAGGAGTTTTTGGAGATGAAAAGAAAATTGGTAAACCAGTTGGTTCAGATATTATTGAAGGGAAACAAACAATTTTATTAATTAAGGCTTTAGAAAATGGAAACAAAGAGCAAAGGAAAATGCTTAAATATTGTTTAGGTAATAAAGAATTAACCAAAAAAGAGATAGTAGAATTTAGAAATATTATTGAAATTACTGGTTCTCTGGAATATTGTAAAAATTTAGCAAAAAAATTAGTAGCAAAAGCTCTTTCAGCAATCCAAGAAACGAAATTTCAAAATCAGGAAGCTAGAAAGTTTTTAGAAGGAATTGCTAACTATGTTATAGAAAGAACAGTTTAAAAAAGGAACAGGAAAATTTAAAAGTTTGAAGTTAAAAGAATTCAAAAAAAATTAAGGTTTATTGATTAGCTATTTATAACCCATTTAAATTAAAATTCAAGAGTAAAAAATTAAATTGAATATTGCTTCTTTTGGAAACTTCGGTTATTATTAATCTGATTGGTAAATAATTAAACAAGCAGATTTTTAAGAAGAACTATTCAAGATTATAAAAAATGAAAGATACTTTAACCAATATACCTCAACATCTTGTTATTATTCCAGACGGCAATAGGCGCTGGGCTAAAGCTAAGGGTTTAAAACCTTGGGAGGGACACGAAGAAGGAGCAAAAAATTTAGAAAAATTAATCAGTATGGCGTTAGAGAAAGGAGTCAAATGCTTTTCGGTTTGGGGATCTTCAATGGATAATCTGATTAAGCGACCTATTGCTGAAAAAAGAGCATTGCTAGATATTTATAGAAGATATTTCAAAAGGATTATTGAAGGAAAAGAAATCTATAAAAATGAAGTCAGAATTAATGTGATTGGACATTGGGAGGAACAATTTCCTGAATCTTTAAAAAAGATAATTTATGAAGCGATTGAAAAGACCAAACATTATAAGAAAAGAATTTTGAATTTTATGCTAGCCTATTCTGGAACAGATGATATGCTTTTAGCAATCAATAAAATTAATAATAAATATGAAAGGGGATATGAGATTACTTCGGAGATTATTAAAGAAAATTTAATGACCGCAAAATTACCAGCTGTGGATTTTATGGTTAGAACTGGAGGAGAACCTCACAACAGTAATGGTTTTCTAATGTGGGATACCGCTGATGCACAACTCTATTTTGCTCCAGATAATTTTCCTGATTTTAACGAAGAGCGTTTAGAAGAAGCCTTAGTTGATTATGATAAGCGAGGGAGAAGGTTTGGAAAATAATTTTTTAATTTAATTTGTTTTTACAGCTTAATTACAAAAAACTGTGGATAACAAAGGATACAACAATGATACAAATATTTACAGATCAGAATTTTGATCAGGAAGTTTTAAAAAGCGATAAGCCAGTGCTAGTGGATTTTTGGGCTCCTTGGTGTGGTCCTTGTCAAATGATGGGTCCTATTGTTGAA
Source organism: Parcubacteria group bacterium M10-OD1-1 (assembly GCA_003056145.1). Lineage (GTDB taxonomy): Bacteria > Patescibacteriota > Minisyncoccia > Moranbacterales > UBA2206 > M10-OD1-1. Next base: position 83,035 of record LSNL01000006.1, on the reverse strand, counting down.
GAATTGGCGACTGAATTAGAAGAAAAGTTTAAAATTGGGAAACTGAATGTAGATGAAAATTCTCAAGTAGCTTCTCAATATGGGATAATGTCAATTCCGTCATTGAAAATATTTAAAGACGGGAAAGCAGTTAAAGAATTTGTTGGCGTGCAAGCTAAAGAAATTTTACAGCAAGAATTAGAAAGTCTCAATTAAGATAAAAATATTTTTGAAATTTAAAATAATCTAAAACTTGAAAAGATAGTTTAAATCTGACAGGCACCGGAGAGGTGCCTGTTTTTGGAGAATTTATTTTTGAAACAGTTGCTTTTTCTCATAAACCTTTGGAATGAATAAAAGTTTATGGTAAAATAAAATAAGATAAAAATAAAAGACAACCATTCTATAGATAACTTTCTTGCTGGTATATTTTTCTTGTGATAATATTAAACTAAAGAGAAATATTCTAGAAGATAAATTTAAATTCTTTGAAAAATAAAAAATAGAAAAAGTCTAAGAATATATATTTAGCTAAATTTTTATCGAAACCTTAATTAGTGTTGAGATCTTTATATAATTTGTTTTTGGTAATTTTTTTTATAGTATAATGAAAATAAGTTTTTAAACTAAATATTTTTAAAAAACAAAATGAAAAAAACAAAAGTAGTCATAATTCTTATTGCGGTTGCTTTTGCAATGGCTTTTTTTGTTTCTAGCTCTAAAGCTGATGAAACAGTTGCTCCTCCTGACGCTCCAGCATTTCTGCAAAATATTAAAACCCAAGCTGATTTTGATAAACTTACTCCTAAACAACAACAAGAAGCTAAGGAATATCTAGCAAATAAACAAGCAGCAACTAATGGTTTTCAAAATAAAAATTCTCAATCTGTTACAGTTGCTACAGTCAATATATACAATGCTCAAATAGTTTCACAGAATAACAACAATATCAAACTATCTTTTGAACTGTCCAATCGTGAGAATGTTCAGCCGGATGTTCGCTATGCAGTTGATTTGGTTAAAAAAGACAATGAACTGCAAAGTATAATTGATGAGAAAGTTTATCAAAACAGTGTTAATTTAGCTGAAAATCAAACGATAAAAAAACAAATTGAGTATCAAGCCCCGGCTTATTTATCAGGAGACTATCAAATTTGGATTATTGCCAGAAATCAAAACGGAATGAATTTAGCTATGACTAAATCTGGGCAAATAACTCTCAAAGGAGATAATCAATATATTGAAATTTATCCAATTTCTTGTCATCTTCAAGTTGAAGGAGAATCTAAAGACAAGGTGTATTCTCCCGATCAAGGAGTAGATATTAAGCCAGGAGAAAACCTAATTGCTTCTTGTACTGCTATTAATCATGCAGATATCGGTATGACTATTATTCCTAGCTTTCACACTTATTGGAGAACGACTTTTGGACAAAAAGTGAAAACTAATCAAGTGAATCAGTCCACCATTACTTTTAAATCCAAGGAAACAAAACAGATTCAATTCATTTTACCTAAAGCTCAAAAACCTCAAGCCTATGATACAATGCTGACTTTGCAAAACGAAAAAAATCAAATTATCTCCAATAAAATTGTCTTTCACTATGTTATTCGAGGACTAAGCGCTACTATTCAAAACTTAAGATTAGATAAGGACTATTATAAGAAAGGTGACACTGCCAAAGTTTCTTTTTTCTGGTCAGCTTCAGCGGATAATTTCCCGAATTCAAGATTGGGAAAAACTGACAATGGAAAAATGATTATTAATGTCACAATCAAAAATTCAGATAATCAAACTTGTGCTATTTTCAAAAAAGAGTTAGATCAGAATATATCTACTCCCAACTTTAATCTGCCAATAGAAAAAAATTGTCTTAATCCAAAAGTTTCAGTTAACATCCAAGACGCTAAAGGAAATATTCTTGATCAAGAAGAATTTGATATACAAAGTAAAAATATTCCTATTCAGGAACAGCAAAAGTCTAATATTCTTAGCATTGGAAGAATCGGAATTATTTTAGTTATAGTTCTATTTATTGTTTCTGCTATGGCAATTATTATTAAACACAGAAAAGGTATATCAATCATTGTTTTTCTAATTGTGGCTAGTGGGATGTTTTTGGTAGGGAACAAGAATGTAAAGGCAGATACATTTGTACTTGGCGGAGGACTTAACGTGTATACAGTTAATCTAACTAAATATGTGTATTCTCCAGGAGAAAGTGTTGTTGGGTATGGAACTGGAACTTGGTCCTGGTGTTTGAATACATACGGAAGAGTAGCGTTAAAGGTCACAATCAATAACAAAACCAGGCAATTATTTAATGTGGCTGCTTCTTCTCGTCGACTTTCGCACAATGAGATTATAGCTGCTTATTCTAATGTTGCAATCGCTGGTTGTTATACCTATAAATGGTGGGATGCTTATTTAATATGTCTTAATGGAGGATATGGCTATACTTCGATTTCAGCACCAACTGTTGCAGGAATATATAGCGCTGTTTTTGCCGGATGTTTGGGGTTTGAAAATAGCTGTCCGAGTAGTGCTTACATAGTAGGTGCGCGTATTCCATATGTAATTCGATCTTCAAGAGTCAATGGAGCTTGGTCGTCCTGGTCAGCTTGTTCAGCAACTTGCGGAGGAGGAATTCAGACTAGAAATTGTACTAACCCACCTCCATCAAGGGGCGGAGCATATTGCGTTGGAGTAGCAGCTCAAGTTTGTAATACTCAAGTGTGTCCAGTTGGAGTAACAGCTTCTATTACTGTTGATGGTGTTCATCATAAAACTATTGTTGCGGGAGAGATTAATACTAAAAGGTGGAGTTCAACTGGAGGAACTTCTTGGAAATCTACTTATTCACTTAGTGGCTCTTGTCCTAGTACTGGTACATCTGGAGTATGGAATATTAGCACGGATTCAGGTAGTTTAACTCAAGTTATGCAGTCACAGTTTATTGGATGTGTTGCTAAAATTACCTATACTGCAACTAATAATGCCGGAAGCGCAAGTGATGCTATCTATATGACCATTGTTGCTCCTCCAACTTGTGGTGCTGCTGCTACAAGTACAATACCAACTTGTGCTCCTCCGACTAATAATCTTTGTAGCTTTGGAGTGGCTTCTACTGTAATAGCGGCTGGAAATAATTGGAATTGGACTTGCAGTAGAGGAATAAGTACTCCAGTAAATTGTAGCTCTTTACGATTGATTCCTAGCCCTGGAGTTTGTGGAGAAGCGAATGGTGGAGGATTTTATTCTAAACCAATCAATAGCCCTGGCTTATGTAGTACTGGAATAGTTACTAATATTACAGGTTCTGGAGGTAGACAAGATCCTTGGAAATGGGATTGTCAAGGTACTTGTGGAGGGAATATTACTACTGGTTGTTCAGCCGTTCAAAGAACTAATTGGCGAGAAGTGCGACCCAATATTTAATCTCATGAAATTAAATTGCGTAAACAAATAATATAAAAAGTTAATCTAAATAGTCTATTAGCTAGAAAGTATAAATTTTGAAGTTATCTTTAGAACTTTTTTAGCCTGTTAAGATTTAGATTACTTAAGCTATTATTTTCTGGAAGGTAACACTAAAGGCATTATGTGAATAAAAGCCGATGAGTTAGTTATTAATGATAGATTAGTAACTCTTAATATTTAGACTAGTGATTATATGAAAGTACTAGAGCTAAACGTTGCGGGGTTAGATAGAAAGCAGGAATGAATTAAATATTTTTGCTTGTAAAAATGGAGTCTAATGTTATTTCAAATAGTGTAGAATAAATAACTGTTTTATTCTATGAAAATATAATATATGTTTTGGCTGTTTTTTGGTTACAACAACCTATTCAATACTATGAAAAATTTATTTGAATTTTTTGTTGGAAAGGAGTAAAATTAAAAAAAGAGAAGATAATTTTGCATTGAATTAGTAGCTAAAATTATTAAAAGGTGAAAAATTTTAGAATAAATTAGAAAGAAAATAAAATTATGGAGGATAAAAATATCATAAAAGATGAGGTTTATGATTTGATTATTATTGGAGCGGGACCAGCAGGTTTGGGGGCTTCTATTTATGCCTCTCGCTATAAACTAAATAATTTAATTATTGGAAAAGAAGTTGGTGGTCAAATAATAGAGGCTTCTGAAATTGAAAATTGGGCGGGTGAAAAATCAATTTCAGGACGAGAATTGATGGATAAATTTATTAGTCAAACTAAAGGTTTAGGGGCAGAGATTAAGCAATCTTCAGTAGAAAAAATAATTAAATCTTCAGTTGGATTTGAAATCTTAGCTGAAGGGAAGAAATATCAATCTCGCTCAATTATTTTTGCTTTAGGAATGAAACCTAGAAGAATGCATATCCCAGGAGAGGAAAAGTTTTTGGGGAAAGGAGTTTCTTATTGTGCTACTTGTGATGCAATGTTTTTTCGAGATAAAAAAGTCGCTGTAGTTGGTGGTGGAGATGCCGCTGCTATGGCTACTATCCATTTAAGTGAATTTGCTAATCAAGTTTATTTATTGCATCGAGAGGACGTAGTTTGGAATCCTTCACATCAAAATAAAATGGAGAACAACCCTAAAATTAAATTAATTGTAGCTGATGAAATAACAGAAATCACAGGAAAGGATAGAGTGGAGTCAGTGAATTTTCAAAGAAAAGGAGAAAAGAAAAAAATAGAAGTTCAGGGAATATTTTTTGAAATTGGATCTGTTCCAGGTGTTTCTATCGCGAAAGAGCTAGGGGTTATAACTGATGACCAAGATTATATAAAAGTAGAACAAACGCAAGCTACTAATGTAGAAAATATTTTTGCAGCGGGTGATGTTACAACTGGTTCTAATAAATTTCGTCAAATTATCACTGCGGTAGCTGAAGGTGCCGTAGCAGCGGGTAGTGTTTATAAAAAATTAAAGCTTAATAAATGAGTAAATCAATTAAAATCAGTCAAAAAATTGGAGGTAAAATTGAAGTAAAAAGTAAAATTAAGCTTTCTAAAGAAAATTTAGCTGTTCTCTATACTCCAGGAGTAGCTGATGTATCTAGGGCTATTGCTAAGAATAAAAAGCTAGCTAGTCAATACACTATTCAAAAAAATATGGTAGCCATTATTTCTGACGGTTCAGCTGTTTTAGGGCTGGGAAATATCGGGCCAGAGGCGGCTCTTCCGGTTATGGAAGGGAAAGCCTTACTTTTTAAAGAATTAGCTGGTGTGGATGCTTTTCCAATTGTTCTGGATACGCAAGATAGTGAAGAAATAATTAAAATAGTTAAGGCTATTGCTCCAACTTTTGGAGGTATCAATTTGGAAGATATTTCAGCTCCGCGTTGTTTTGAAATTGAAGAACGATTAAAAAAAGAATTAACTCTCCCTATTTTTCACGATGATCAGCACGGGACAGCTATTATTGTCTTAGCTGGATTGATTAACGCTTTAAAAGTAGTTAAGAAGAAGAAAAACAAAATTAAAGTAGTTATTAGCGGTGTGGGAGCAGCGGGCGTAGCAATTGCTAAACTGTTATTACTTTATGGAATTAAAAATATCATTATGATTGACAGAAAAGGAATTATTTACAAAAAAAGAACTGGTGGATTAAATAGTTCTAAGATGGAAATTGCAAAAATAACTAATCCAGAAAATTTAAAAGGAACTATTCAGGATGCTTTAAAAAGAGCAGATGTTTTTATTGGAGTATCTGCACCTAACTTAGTTACTAATATAGATATTTCAACAATGGCTAAGGAAGCTATTGTTTTCGCAATGGCTAATCCTACTCCAGAAATTATGCCTGACCAAGCCAAAAAAGGAGGGGCTAGGGTAGTAGCTACTGGTCGTTCGGATTTTCCTAATCAACTAAATAATGTTTTAGTTTTCCCTGGTATTTTTAGAGGTGTTTTAGATAATAAAGTTAAAATTATCAAAGACTCTCATAAAATAAAAGTTGCTCAAGCAATTGCTGGTTTGATAAAAAATCCAACAGCTGGTAAAATAATACCAGGAGCTTTCAATAAGCAGGTGGTAAAAAAAGTAGCCCAAGTCTTTAAAAAATAAAAAGTAGATTAGTTAAAAATAAATCAAAAAATATGAAAATATACAAACAAAAAATAAAGATAGCGACTACTACTCAGATAGAATTTATAGATATTACTGGTAAGGTTGAACAGATTTTAGAAAAATCAGGTATTAGGGAGGGACAAGTTTTAGTTTTTTCTACTCACACAACAGCTAGTATTATTTTAAATCATAATGAGTCAATGCTTATTCAGGATTTTATGCAAATGCTTTATCGCTTAGTTCCAGTAAGTGACCGTTATTCTCACGACCTTTTTGAATTAAATAGATCAAGAGCTTCTGATGGCAGAAGCAATGGGCATTCTCATTGTAAAGCAATGCTTCTGGGTCCGAGTCAAATAATCCCCTTAGAAAAAGGCAGAATGATGGTAACAGAAAAGCAAAGTATCTTTTTTGTAGAAATGGACGGAGCTAGAAAGAGAGAAGTTATTGTCCAAATAATGGGGCTTTAAAGTTAAACTATGAAATGAAATAATGAGTTGATTCTATGAATGGACGTATAAATGAATTGATTAGGCAAGGAAATCTCAAAACTGATATTATTATTAATGCTTTTTCAGAGATAGATCGCGTTGACTTTGTTCCGAAAGATTTAAAAAGAGATGCTTATGCCAATATAGCTCTTCCGATAGGTTACGGACAGACTATATCTCAGCCAATGATAGTAGCTATTATGTTGGAATTTCTTGATCCCCAACAAGGACAAAAAGTTTTAGATATTGGATCTGGATCGGGGTGGACGACAGCATTACTTTGTTATATTGTTGGAAATCATGGAAAAGTAATAGCACTGGAAAAAATAGAAAAATTATCTAATTGGGGAAAGGAAAATGTTTCTAAATATGGATATGTGAAAGATTTTATAGCCGAATTCTATGTGGCAGATGGGACAAAAGGATTTAGTAAAAATGCTCCATATGACAGAATTTTAGTATCAGCTTCAACAGATAAAGTTCCAGATGAGCTAAAGGCGCAGTTAGTAATAGGCGGGAAGATGGTTATTCCTATTAAAAGCAGTTTAGTTTATATAGAAAGAATTTCTAAAGAAGAATTTAAGCAAGAAGAATTTCCAGGTTTTTTATTTGTCCCTTTAGTTAGAGATGATTAGAAAAATTTTTAAATTTTGAGTATGTCAGTCAAAAATAAATTGATAATATTTTTTTTAGTTTTTCTGCTGATTGTCGGTGGTTTTTTTTATTTTCGTCAACAAGTTTATTTTTCTCATGGAGCTACTCAGCAAGAAAAGAAATTTGAAATTACTCAAGGTGAAAAAGTTTCTGAGATAGCTACTAGGTTAATCAAGGAACAATTAATAAGTGGAAAAATTTATTTTTACTACTATATCAGAACTAACAAATTGTCAGGTAAAATAATGCCAGGAAAACACTTTTTGTCTGGTAGAATGACTATTCCAGAAATTGTTTATGAGTTGACTAAAAAAAATAATCAAACTATTAAAGTTACTTTTCCTGAGGGTTGGGATAGTCAAAAAATGTCAGCTCGTTTAATCAAGAATGGACTAAATGGAAAAGAGTTTTTAAGAATTGTTAATCATCCGTCCCAAAATATTATTAATCAGTATAATTTTTTAAAAATTAATCCATCAAAAAATTTAAAGGGTTATCTTTTTCCAGATACTTATTATTTTAAAAAAAATGAGCAAACCTCAAAAATTATTTTGACTATGCTAAATAATTTTAAAAATAAAATTACTCCTTCTATGAAGCAAGATATCCAAAGGCAAGGAAAAACCCTGCAGGGTATTATTACTATGGCTAGTCTTTTAGAAATGGAAGTGAAAACTCAAAAAGATAGAAATTTGGTGAGTGGAATATTTTGGAAAAGAATTAAGATAGGAATGCCTCTTCAAAGCGATATAACGCTTACTTACGCTACGGGGAAAAGAAAGGCTCATTATTCTCTTCAGGATACTCAAGTTAAATCTTCTTATAATACTTATCGGAATAAAGGATTGCCTCCAGGTCCTATTGGTAATCCAGGTTTAAGTGCAATTAAAGCGGCTATTTATCCAGAAACTTCTCCGTATCTTTATTTTCTTTCCAATCCTAAAACAGGAAAAACAATTTATTCTCGGACTTTCCAAGAACATATTATTAATAAAAGTAAGTCTGGTTTATAGAATTTTTAAAACTATATTTGAGAGAAAGAAAAATTGATGGAAAAATAATAAAAGACTAATTTTTAGTTAATGGAGATATGAATAATTTTAAGAATAATTTAAAACATCCCTTGGCAGATAGAATGCGTCCCAAGGATTTTCCTGATTTTTTTGGACAAGCAGAATTGGTTGGGGAACAATCTTTTCTGCGTAAAATTATTCAAAGTGATCAAATTCCATCAATGATATTTTGGGGACCGCCAGGAGTAGGAAAAACCACTTTAGCTTATATTATTGCTCAAAAAACCCAAGCAGTTTTTTATCAACTTAGTGCGGTTACGGGTGGTAAAAAAGATTTACTAGCTATTATTCAAAAAGCTCAAGACAATCCAGAACAAAAAACGCTTCTTTTTATTGATGAAATTCATCGTTGGAATAAAGCTCAACAAGATGCTCTCTTGCCGAGTGTAGAAAAAGGGATAATTATTTTAATTGGAGCTACCACTGAAAATCCCAGTTTTGAAATTAATTCGGCTCTACTTTCTAGAACAAAACTTTTTGTTTTAAATAAGTTAGAGTTAAAAGATATTCAGGAAATTCTAAAAAGGTCTCTTCAAAAAAATTATCCAACTCTTAAAATTAAAAAGGAAATAATTAAGTTTATTGCTCAATTAGCTAACGGTGATGCTAGAATAGCTCTGAATACTTTAGAAGTAGTTGCAACAGCGAAAGAAAAGATTACGATTGATTTAGTTAAGCAAGTTTTGCAAAAAACTCATTTAGTTTATGATAAATCAGGCGAAGAACATTTTAATTTAATTTCCGCTTTACATAAATCAATGCGAGGAGGAGACGCCAATGCGTCGGTTTATTGGTTAATGAGAATGTTAGAAGGAGGAGAAGATCCTCTCTATATTGCCAGAAGACTAATAAGATTTGCTTCAGAAGATATTGGGTTGGCTAATAATAATGCTTTAGTTTTAGCGAATGTAGTTTTTGAGGCTTGTCATAAATTAGGTCGTCCAGAATGTGATGTTCATTTAACTCAAGGAGTCATTTATTTAGCGAAAACTAAAAAAAGTATTGTAGCTTATCAAGCCTGCTTAAAGGCTAAAAAGGATGTAGAAAAATTTGGTAATTTACCAGTGCCTTTACATTTAAGGAACGCTCCTACTAAAATGATGAAAGATTTAGGCTATAGCAAAAATTATAAGTATACTCCGTTGGAAGATAGTTCTCATCAAACTTATTTACCAACGGAAATTAAAAATCATCAATATTTGTAAATTAAAGAAGGAGTTTTTGGATATCCTGAAGAAGGTTGGGATAAAGTTGATCAAGTATTTTTAATTCATCAACTGATAATTTGTCCAAAACAAATTTATGAGGAGCTAACTTACAAGAAGATGTTTTTAAAGTTTCTCCAATCCCAATCCGAAAACGTTTAAACTCTTGAGTTCCAATATTATCAATAATATTCTGTACTCCATTATGTCCAGCCGAAGAAGAATTAATAGCGAGTTTATATTTACCTAAAGAAATATCAATATCGTCATGAATGACAATAATATCTGCTGGGCTTAATTTATAAAAATTGAGCAAGCTATTAACTGATTGTCCAGAAAGATTCATAAAAGTTTGCGGTTTAACTAATATAATAGGAGTTTTTAACAAAGAACCTTTAGTTATTTGAGCTTTGAATTTTTGATTCAAAGTAAATTCTGGAAATTGAAAAGAATCTTTGATTTTATCAATCATTAAAAAACCAATATTATGACGAGTTTTTTTGTATTGTTCTCCAGGATTACCTAACCCTAAAATTATTTTCATAAAATAAGTTTTACTTTTTTTTAAGAATTGGCTGAGTTAAATTAAAATTATTAAAATCACTAGCTTGATTATATTCTTTGAGAGTGTCATGAGTAGTATATCTCTTAATCGCTTCTTGTCCAAGAATTAAAACCAAATCAACTTTAAAATGAGCAATTAGTGGTTGATAATAAGTAGGGAGAGAATAAGAAACAGTAGCGGGCAATTTGGAAGCTAGCTCATTAAGAGTAAAAGGTTTCGCTCCATTAGTTAAATCGTAAACAGTATTTTTAGCGACTAATTCTTTTTTAGGATTATTAATGAGAAAAGTTTTTTGATAACCGAAACTATTTTTTAAAAGACTAAGAATATTTTTCGCTACTTGCTTAGTTCCGCTTTCGTTGATTATAGCAACGGAAGCTTGCTCTTGAAGAATAGCTTGACGCTTATGTTTAAGCTTATCAGTGTTAAAAATATTTTGAGCTAATTCTTGAACCTCACTCCAGTTACCAACTCTGGGTACTAAAATAAAAGCTCTAATGGGTCCATAAAAAATATGAGAAACTTTCAGAAGACTATTTTTATTCCATGCATCAACTACCACATTAGTAATATTATTAGTATCTACTTTTTTTAATAAAGTCAAAAAACCACCTAAATCATTGAGTGCGATGTTTGTTTTTAAATTATTACCTAAGGTATTAAATAATTTATTCAAAACTAAGACATTTAAAAAAGTTTTAGTGGAAAAAATTTTATTTTTGGTAGCTTGCAAAACTTGTTGTTGTCTCTTAGCTCTTCCAAAGTCTCCTTCAGGATCGTCGTGTCGCATCCGAGCGTATTGTAAAGCGACTGCTCCATTAAGATGATGAAAACCTTTACTGAGCTCAAAAGTTTCGTAGCTATAATTAGGTCCAGGATAGCGAGTATCTAAGATGTCGCGTTGATTGGTAATGTTAATTCCTCCAATGGCGTCAATAGTTTTTTGAAAGCCATCAAAATTCATCACTGCCCAATAATCTATTGGCAAGGAAGTTATTTTTTCAATAGTTTTTTCCAAAGGCTGAATAGACTTTTGGACAGAAGCAGGATAGTTACTTAGTCCATATTGATAAACAGCGTTAATTTTAGTTTGAAAATTAGTCTTAGGTATTTTGACATAGAGATCGCGAGGAATAGAAAGCATAGCTACTTGATTAGTCTGTGTGTTAACACTGACAACCATTATAGTATCAGTCAGATTTCGTCCTGGTTTTTTTTCTCCAGCTATGCCAAGTAACAAAATATTAATTCTATGATTTTGATTTTTTAGAACTAACCTACTTTTTTGAGGAGTTAAGCTTCTGATAGTTTCTAAAAGGGAAACATTTTTTGGAGAAGAGTTAATCTGATTTTCTACTTTATTAATTTTCCAAACAAAAAAAATTCCATAAATAATAAAAACCAATAAGGATGATAATATTCCCCACAAAATTATTTTACTAAAGATTTTTTTGTTAGCCATTAGTTTAAGAATAAGTCTTTTCTAGTAAGTCGTCAATTTTAGCTAATTTGAGCCAAAATGACCTCTTGCCAAAGAAAGAAAAAGCTGGTATGATTAGTTACAGTGTTAATTTAGCTATTGTATGAATCAGCCAGATATTAAAATAAAAGAAGAGAAGCAACCAGAAGAGGCTTATCAAGGAGTCGGTAGTTTTATTTTAGAGATAGTGAGAATTATTATTCTAGCTTTCGTTATAATTATACCGGTAAGGGTTTTTTTATTCCAGCCTTTTTTTGTTCAAGGTGCTTCAATGGAGCCTAATTTTGAAGACGGGCAGTATTTAATCGTTAATGAATTTGGTTATAAAGATACGGAGATAAATTTAGATAGTCATAAAATAGTTAGTGTTAAGCCATTTAAAAAAATTCAACGACAAAAAGTTATTATTTTCCGTTATCCTTTGAATATTAAAAATTTTTTTATCAAACGAGTAATTGGGTTGCCAGGAGAAAAAGTTCAAATTAAAGACGGAGAGGTAATAATTTTTAATAAAAATAATCCGCAAGGGTTTGTGCTAAAAGAAAATCAATATTTGCCAAAAGGCTTAAGAACAGCGGGTGATCTAACTATCCAATTAAAAAAGAATGAATATTTTGTAATGGGTGACAATAGGACATTTAGCTCTGATTCGCGAATTTGGGGTCCAGTGCCTAAAAAGGATATTATTGGGAAAGTAGTATTAAGGGCTTGGCCAATCAATAAAGTATCTTTGTATTAGTTTATAAAAAATATAAATCTTGAGGAGAAGTTTAAGGTTTTCATTATTTATATTTTATAATTTATTATGTCAAGAACCAAAACAATTAGAAAAAAAACTTCAAAAACTGCTAAAATGGTAGTTAAAAAAAGTATTAAAAAAGCAACCAAAAAAACAATTAGAAAAAATACTAGAAAAAAAGCTCCTCAGCAAATTAAAAAAGAGCCTTTTGTTTTACAACCGTTACGAGGAATGAAGGATATTTTACCTCAAGAACAACCTTATTGGGAGCAGGTTCGTCGGGTAACGGAGAAATTAGCGAGAGAATACGGATTTTCCAGAATAGATATTCCAATTATGGAATTTTCTAATCTTTTCGTGAGGAATATTGGAGAAGGAACCGATATTGTAGAAAAAGAAATGTATGCGTTTACGACAAAAGGAAAAAATAAAGTAGCTTTACGGCCAGAATTTACGGCAGGGATTTGTAGAAGTTTTATCCAAAATGGTATGCATATTTTAGCTAAGCCAGTAAAACTTTTTTCTACTGGTCCAGTTTATCGTTATGATAGACCGCAAAAAGGAAGATACCGGGAGCATCATCAAGTTAATTACGATGTTTTTGGTGAACAAGACCCTATTTTAGATGCTCAAATAATTCAAATTGCTAGTAGAACAGTTCAGGATTTAGGCATCAAATCTATTCAAATTCAAGTTAATTCTATTGGATGTCCGACTTGCCGAAAAGATTATAGAGAGTTGTTGATTAATTATTTAGAATCTAAGAAAAGTAAACTGTGTCAAGATTGCAAACGAAGACTAAAAACTAATCCGCTAAGAGTTTTAGATTGTAAAGAGGATAAATGTGCTCAAGTATCAGCTTCAGCTCCACAATCTATTAGTCATTTATGTGAAGATTGCCACACTCATTTTAAAACTTTATTGGAATATCTAGATGAGTTAGATTTATCTTACATTATTAACCCTCAATTAGTGAGAGGTCTAGACTATTATACTAAAACTGTTTTTGAAATTTGGTCTGGTTCAGAAGAAGGTAAAAAACTTTCTTTGGGCGGAGGAGGACGCTACGATAAATTGATTGAATCTATGGGAGGGCATGAAATGCCAGCTATTGGTTTTGCTATCGGAATGGAGAGAATTGTTGAAGAGATGAAAAGAGTACAAGCTAAATCTTATTCACCACCAAGACCGAAAGTTTTCTTGGCACAATTAGGTAACTTAGCTAAGAAAAAAAGTTTAAAGTTGTTTGCTGAGTTAGGAAAAAATGGAATTTTAATCGCTGAAAGTTTTGGACGAGGGAGTTTAAAATCCCAACTTAAAGTAGCCAATAAATTAAAAGTTAGCTTTACTTTAATTTTAGGACAAAAAGAGTCTTTGGATGAAACTGTAATAGTTAAAAATATGGCGACTGGAGTTCAAGAAACTGTTAGTATGAATAAACTAGTTAGCATCATAAAAAAGAAATTAAAAACTGATAATGTGGTGGTTTATCATCATAATAAATAATAGATATGTGTATTTTTTGTAAAATCATTAAGAAAGAAATAGCTGCTGCGATTATCTATGAAGATGATTTACTTTTAGCCTTTGAAGATGCCCATCCAATAGCTCCAATTCATATTTTAATAATCCCTAAAAAACATATTGTTAGTATTGATGATTTAGAAGAAAAAGACACTGAATTAATGGGAAAAATGATTTTAAGAGCTAAAAAAATCGCGGGAAGTTTTGACATATCAGAAAAAGGGTATAAACTATTGTTTCGGGTAGGAAAGTGGGGAGGACAAGAAGTTCCGCATATCCATTTACATTTAATCGGAGGAGCAGAATTGACGGAAGATATTCACCCAATAAAATAATTTAATTAGTTGTAAGAGGAAAAAAGAGTATTTAATTTAGAAAGGAGGTTTCCATATGATAGAAATAAAAAGAAAAGACCGTGAATCATCTGAGAGTTTGATTAGAAGATTTAGTCGCCGAGTACAACAAAGCGGTGTTTTGGTACAGGCCCGAAAATCAAGATTTAGAATAGCATCAAAAACTAAAAGACAAATGAGAGAAGGAGCTATGTATAATCAGAAAGTTAAAAAAATTGTCAATAAATTAAAGAAAATGGGAAAATTTGATGACGAAAATTTTAGAAATGTTAAAAAGAAGTTAATAAAATAAAAAATAAATTATTTATAAAATAAGATTAGCTAGCTTATTTTAGATAGATTTATCATTAGTTTATGTTACTTAAACAAAAAATAGTTGAAGATTTAAAATTAGCTATGAAAGCAGGAGATACTCAAAAACGAGATGTTTTAAGAATGCTAGATTCAATGGTTAAAAATACAGAAATTGAAAAGAAAAAGAGAGAAGAAGGTCTAACTGATGAAGAAATTCAAACTTTGGTTTCACGAGCGATTAAACAACGGAAAGATAGTATGCAACAATTTGAAGATGGAGGAAGAAGTGATTTAGCAGAAAAAGAAAAAGAAGAAATTTCTATTCTGACTACTTACTTACCAGAGCAATTAAGCGAAGAAATAGTAAGGGCTAAAGTTCAAGAAACTATTATTGAAATGAAAGCTACCTCGGTTAACGATAGAGGCAAAGTAATTGGAGCGACACTTAGTAAATTAAAAGGACAAACCGAAGGTCAAATTGTTAAGGAAATCGTAGAAGAAGAATTAAAGTAGATTTTTAAACTTTCACAGTGGCTAAAAATAAAAAAGCGAAATTTTTTAAATTTCGCTTTTTTAAGAATTTTTTTAAGAAAAATAATTTGCTAGAAACAGAAAAAAAAGTCATAATAAAAAGATAGAAATCCAAATAGTATAATTTTTTGAACTAACTAATTAATTAGAATGAATTTTTTAATAGAAGTTAATAATCAAACTCAGGCTAAGCTAAAATCTGAATTTTTTATCCAATGTCTTCAAGCAACTTTGGAAACAGTGGAAAATAAATCTCTTAAGGAGAAAGAGATTTCTTTAAGTTTAGCTATTGTAACTCCTGAGGAAATTAAAAAGTTGAACAAGAATTATCGTAAAACTGATAGCATAACAGATGTTCTTTCTTTCGCGGAATATAAGAATAGAGAAGCTCTTGCTCAAGCTACTTTGCAAGTTACTTCTCAAAGTATTTTTTTAGGAGAAATAATTTTGTGTTATAATGATATTAAAGAATATTCTCAAAAAAATAAAATTGATTTAGCGGAAGAATTAGCTAAAGTAACCGCTCACGGATTGCTTCATCTTTTAGGCTATCAACATAGCAAAGAGATGTTTAAAATTCAAGAAAAGATAGCTAAAAATTATAGCCATGAAAAAAAAGAAAAATTATTTTTGGCTAATTAAATTAAAATAAATTGATAAACTAGAAAATAAATTTATGAGTAGAATTAGAAAGTTTTCCAAAAGTTTTTCTTTTGCTTTAAGAGGATTAAGATACATTGTACGATCAGAAAAGAACTTTCAAAATGAATTAGCAGTAGGCTTCCTAGTGGTTTTAATGGCTGTTTATTTTAAAATTAATCAGTTTGAAATTATCGTTTTAATTATTACAATTGGAGGAGTATTAATAATGGAAATTTTAAATACTGTTTTAGAAAGATTAGTTGATATTTTAAAACCGAAAGTTCACCCTTATGCTCGCTTAGCTAAAGATTTAATGGCCGCTAGTGTTCTGTTGGTTTCTATTTTAGCTATTGTGATTGGATGCATCGTATTTATTCCGTATATTTTTAAATAAAAATGAGTTAATTAGTAGGTAGTTGTTACTTATCGGTTTTTATAATATACTTTAATAAGTCAAAATAAAAAATTAAAATAAATTACTAGATGTCAAAGAAAGATATTGTTTGTGGTATAGATGTTGGTTCATCTAGCATAAGAACAATTATTGCACAAATAATTCCAACAGAAGAAAAACCAAGAATTATTGGAGTGGGCGTTGCTCCGTCTTTTGGTGTGAGGAGAGGAATTATTGTAGATATTGAAGAAACTACTAAGGCGATTAGCGAATCGCTAGAAGAAGCGGAACGGATAGCTGGAGTAACAATTGATCAAGCGGTGGTTAGTATCGGAGGTAATCATATTTCTTCTCAAAATTCTAAGGGAGTAATTGCGATTGGCAGGGCTGACGGAGAAGTTATTGAAGAAGATATTGAAAGAGTTATTTCTGCTGCTCAAGCCATATCAGTACCTTCTAATAAAGAAATAATTCATATTATTTCAAAAAGTTATTCCTTAGATGAGCAGACAAATATTAAGGATCCTCTAGGAATGAACGGAATTCGTTTAGAAGTAGAAGCTTTGATTATTGAGGGTTCAACGCCACATATTAAAAATTTAACTAAGTGTTTTGATCAATTAAGAATTGGGATTGAAAATTTTGTTTTAACTTCTTTAGCTTCTGCTCGTTCTATTTTGACTAAAAGACAAAAAGAATTAGGAGTAGTTTTAGTAGATATTGGTGGCGGGACAACTTCTATTTCAGCTTTTGAAGAAAATGATTTGTTATTAACTTCGGTAGTGCCAGTAGGAGGTAGTCATATTACTAATGATATCGCGATTGGATTAAGAACATCTATTGATGTAGCTGAGAAGGTGAAATTAGAATTTGGTAATGCGATGCCAAAAGAAATTAGTAAAAAAGAAGATATTAATTTAGCTGAAATTGATAGCAATGAAGAAGGAACAGTTTCTCGGTACCATGTAGCGGAAATAATTGAAGCTCGGTTGGAAGAAATTTTTACTTTAGTTAATAAAGAATTGAAAGCTATTAAAAGAGACGGATTGCTTCCTGCAGGAGTAGTTTTAACTGGAGGAACAGCTAAATTACCAGGAGCAGTAGATTTAGCAAAAAATATTTTTGGATTGCCGGCTCAAACTGGTTTTCCGGTTACCCTAGGTGGATTAGTTGATAAAGTAGATGAACCTTCTTTTGCGACGGCGATTGGTCTTTTAATCTGGGGGATTGAAAATGCTAGTGCTGGAATTAAAAATAAAACTAGGAGTGACTTTATAGGTTTGAATTTAGAAAAAGTGACCAATAAGATTAAAAAATGGTTAGGAAAATTTTTGCCTTAATTTTAAAAAAGTTAATTTATCAGTAATTATTTAAAACAAAAATAAATTTAAAACAAAAATAACTATTTAAGTTTGATTTGACATATAACCAAATGATATGGTAGATTTAGATACTAACAGAAATGAGTAAAATGTTAAATTAAGGGCTGAAAAGTAATTAAGTTTAAATAAAATTTTTAGTTGATCAGAATTTATTTTTAGGGTCAACGTAATATCTATAAAATATATGGCTGAAATAAAACCACCAGTAGAAACTTTTGCTAGAATTAAAGTAGTTGGCGTTGGCGGATCCGGAGGGAATGTAATTAGTCGGATGATTGAGGCAAAATTGAAGGGCGTAGAATTTGTGGCTATCAATACAGATGCTCAAGATTTACATCATAATAGAGCAGCGGAGAAAATTCATATTGGAAAAAATTTAACTAAAGGTTTAGGTGCTGGAATGAACCCAGATGTTGGGCGTCAAGCTGCTGAAGAAAATCGTGACGAAATTCAAGAAGTTTTAAAAGGAGCTGATATGGTTTTTGTAACTTGTGGGCTTGGTGGAGGAACTGGTTCTGGAGCTGCTCCGATTGTTGCTGAAACAGCTAAGGAGTCAGGAGCTTTGACTGTGGCTGTTGTAACTAAACCTTTTGGTTTTGAGGGAGCGCAAAGAAGAGCTATTGCCGAAGAAGCTTTAGAAAATCTAAAAGAAAGAGTGGATACTTTAATCACTATTCCTAATGATAGATTATTGCAAGTTATTGATAAGAAAACTACCTTAATCAACTCTTTCAAAATAGTAGATGATGTTTTAAGACAAGGCGTGCAAGGAATTTCTGATTTAATAACTAAACCAGGAATTGTTAATGTGGATTTTGCCGATGTTAAAGCTATTATGTCTGATAGCGGAAGTGCTTTAATGGGGATTGGAATTGGCTCAGGTGAAAATCGTTCTGCTGATGCAGCTAAGGCTGCTATTAATAGTCCATTATTAGAACTTTCTATTGATGGAGCAAAAGGAGTTTTATTTAATGTTAGTGGTTCAACTGACTTAACGATGTTAGAAATAAATGAAGCAGCTAATATTATTACAGAGTCTATAGATCCTAATGCTAAGGTTATTTTTGGAGCAGTAGTTGATGAAGCGGTGAAAAAGGGAGAAATTCAAGTTACAGTCGTGGCAACTGGATTTGATAGCGATCATGCCAGTGAATCACCTTTAGAAAAAATATCTAGAATTTCTACTGAGAATTTTCAAAAAAAGGAATTAGATCAAAATCAAAATCAAGAAATAGAATCTGAACCAAAAATAACTTTTCCAGAAAAATTTGAGTCTAGTATGATCATTGAAGATAAAGTTCCACCTAAAGCAACTAAAAGTTCTTTTCAAAGTCAAAAAGAAAAAGAACTTAATGATGAAGATGATGAGTTAGAGATTCCAGCTTTTATTCGGAGAAAAATGGGAAAATAAATTTAGTTAAATGTTTTAGCTACTTTTAAAACCTTGCGAAATTCTATTTTGCAAGGTTTTTTATTATTTTTTAAATTTTGCGATTAAAATAATTGAAGAAACAAACTAATTTAGAAGTTTTTACGCTAAAACAAGACTTAGTGACTAGATTTTTGCCTTTGCAGGAATGGAAAAAGGAATACAGAAATAAAATATTGAAACAAGACTGAAAAATAATTTGACAACCTTAAAGGGGCAGAGTAAAATAGAAGTAATTATTTAAAAGTATTTTTTATTTGACTCAAATTTAAAAAATATATAGAATAAAGATAATAAAATATCAACTGCGAATTAAATGACTTTTTGTCAAATTAATTATATCAATAATTGAAGAAAAATTCTTCAAAGGGTATGTAATTAACTTCGTAGTCGGGATAGATTTTTAAAGATATTTGTCCTTCTTCGGTATTTTGATAATTAATTTTTAAAACTAAAACTAAAAGTATGAAAAAAGTATTGCAAAAAATGAAATTGAATTCTAGCAATTTAGAAGAACAAAATTCAAAATTAAAACTAAACCAAAGAATTAAAAGTATTGCTGGAGTAGCATTATTAATCGTTGGTCTAGCTTTTGTTAATACTAATTCGGCTCAAGCTATTGGAATTGATAAGAATGCGGATGTAGTAATTGGTCAGCCAAATTTCACAAGTGGCGATGCAAACCAAGGAGGGAGTGTTGGAGCGAATACAATAGATTTTCCTAAAGGAATTTGGAGCGATGGAACGAAATTAATTATAGCAGAAGAAAGAAGCAATAGAGTGCTTATCTATAATCACATTCCTACTACTAATGATGCTTCCGCTGATGTAGTTATTGGACAGAAAGATTTTACGAGTGGAGATGCCGATCAAGGTGGAAGTGTGGGAGCGAATACTCTTTTTGGTCCAACTGGGATTTTTGTTTATCAAGGAAAACTATTTATTTGCGATGGGGAAGGTGGACCATCCCGTGGAGGTAATAATAGAGTGCTTATCTATAATCACATTCCTACTACCAATGATGCTTCCGCTGATGTAGTGATTGGACAGCCGGATATGATTAGCAACTCTACTAATCAAGGAGAAGCAACAGCCAACGCTAATACGATAGATTATCCTCACGATGTTTTTGTATATCAAGGTAAAATGTTTATTCTTGACCGGGGCAATAATCGTGTTCTTATCTATAATCACATTCCTACCACCAATGATGCTTCCGCTGATGTAGTGATTGGACAGCCGGATATGATTAGCAACTCTGCTAATCAAGGAGGAACTGTTAGTGCTAAAACTTTAAGTGATCCTAGCGGTCTTTATATTAATAATGATGGAAAATTATACATTGCTGATAATGGAAATTCAAGAACTCTTATCTATAATCATATTCCTACTACTAATGATGCTTCCGCTGATACGGTTATCGGTCAACCAGATATGGTAAGTGGTTCACCGAATCAAGGATTAACTGGTCCAACGGCAAAAACCGAGGAATATCCTCAAAGCGTTATTGAACAACAAGGAAAAATATTTATCGGTGAATGGAGTAATTCTAGAGTAACTATTTTTTCTCACATTCCTACTACCAATGATATTTCCGCTGATTATGTCTTAGGACAACCTGATTTAACAACTAACTCAGTTGGATTATCAGCTAAAAAAACAAGTAATGTTTCAATGCTTTTCGCGATTAATAACAAGCTTTTTGTTTCTGATACTAATACTAATAACCGTGTTCTTATCTTTCATCTCGGTCCAAAAAACATTTCCATCAACTATCCTTCTGTTACAACAGATAACCAAGTGACTCTTAACTTTACTGCTACAGACGCTAAAGATATGATGATTAGTGAAAACTCTGATTTCTCTGGAGCCACTTGGGAACCATATCAAAAAACTAAAGTATATACTTTTAACTCTGAAGGGAATAAAAAGCTCTATGTTAAATTCCGAGACTATATTGATTATGAGAGTGATAGCACAACTTTAAATATTCTTTATGACAAGACAGCTCCTAGTAGTAAAAGAAGTAGCATTAAATTATCAAGTCACAACGGTACTAGCTTAAACAAGAAGAAACATTCCATTATTTTCTCAAAGAAGAGAAAACCCACTCTCAGAGGAACAAACTCAGAAGCAGAGAAGGGAACCGTTGTGTTATATAGAAAAAACAAAAAAGGTAATAAACATCGCATAGGAACAGTAGATATAGATAGAGATGGAAGTTGGAAGATAAAACTTCCAAAAAATAGATCTAGCAAAGACACTTATTACATAAGAGTTTATGATCAAGCAGGTAATTCTTCAGGATTGTCAAAACCTATTATTGTCAGAACAGATACTCTCAAACCAATTTTCTCCCAATTCCCTTCAACTACGATTAGCTATCACAAAGGACAAACTATCAAGTTTTTAGCTACTGATAACGACAAGATAAAAAAATATAAAATTTATTTTCAAGGAAGGATTTTCAATAATCATACTCCTGAATTTACTCTTCCCGGCAATCTTACAGCTGGAGTATATCCTATAAAAGTTAAAGCTTATGATAGAGCGGGTAACTACACTATCAAAACTGGCAATCTCAAGGTTGGTTTAGCAATTCAATCATCAGCTAAGACATCAGCTAAGACATCAGCTAAGACATCAGCTAAGACATCAGCTAAGACTACCTCTTCAGCAGAAAGTAATACTCAATCTCAATCCAATCAAGCTAATTCAGCTAAGACTCAAACTCAAACAGAAGGTAATCAGACAACTGAAAGTAATCCAACTCCTACTCAATCAGAAAAAACCTCAGCTCCTCAAAAGACTCAGAGTGAGTCTCATTGGTACAATCCATTTAGTTGGTTCTAGGGTTAGTTGATTATTTTCACGAAATGGTTTTCTGAGGATAATACTGAATGATTAGTAAAAAAAGAGAATAGCTATTTAAGAGGTGTATCAAAGTTTTGGAAGAAGGTACACCTCTTGTTAAATAGATAGTGAATATATAAAAATAATAAAGCAAACTAGATATTATTTATAGTAATACTGAGAGTATGCATAGCCTTGGATAACAGTTACTAACGTGTAGTATAATACTTTATATAACATATGAAATTTACTCGTGATTTTGTAAATCTTAGTAAAGACGATGTGGCAATTGCCGGTGGCAAGGGAGCCTCTTTAGGGGAAATGACACAAGCTGGTATCCCCGTGCCTCCTGGTTTTGTAGTGCTTTCTGATGCATTTGATAAGTTTATTGAAGACGCAGAGCTTAATCCGAAAATAGAAGTCTTACTAAATAAAGTAGATCATAATATTATAGCTACCGTTGAAGAAGCCTCACAAAAAATCCAGTCTCTTATCTTAGACGCTAAAATTCCAGAAGATGTTATAGATGAGATACAAAAAGATTTTAAAAAATTAGGAGCAAAATATGTTGCCATACGTTCATCCGCCACTTCCGAGGACAGTTCGGCTGCTGCGTGGGCAGGACAGCTCGATAGTTATCTAAATACGACGGAAGATAAATTTTTAGAAAACGTACGTAAATGTTGGGCGTCCCTTTTTACGGTCCGGGCAATTTTTTATCGTTTTGAAAAAAAACTTAATAATCAAAAAATATCTGTCGCTGTTGTTGTCCAAAAAATGATTGAAGCTGACTCTGCAGGAGTTGCGTTTTCGGTGCATCCGGTTATACAAGACGAAAATCAAATTGTAATTGAGGCAGGGTTTGGATTGGGTGATGCGATTGTGTCAGGTCAGATTACACCGGATAATTATGTGGTTGAGAAAAAACCGATACAGATTACTGATATAAATGTGAGTACGCAAAACAAAGGGTTGTATAGAGCTGAGCGAGGTGGTTGTGAGTGGAAAAAACTTCCGGAAGAAAAAGCTGAAGCACAAGTATTGACTGAAAATAAGATTCTTGAATTGGTAAATATTATTATTCTGATAGAAAATCATTACGGTTTTCCTTGCGATATTGAATGGGTGCTGGAACAGGAAACTTTCTATATTACGCAATCTCGTCCAATAACAACACTTAATGTTTGAAATATGAAAGAGAATTTTGAAAATTTAAATAAACCGAAAGAGAATGTGGCAGAAAAAAAAGAGGATGCCGAAAAAGTTATCTTTGAAACCTATTTGCAACGCCACGGTCCAAAACTCAGTGCCTCTGGAGAGAAAAACGAAAAAGCACAGCATTTTAGTGCTTCTGTGGAGAAAGGGTTTGAAGAAATGGGTATTCAAGAAGGCAAAGGACTTGTCCATATTTCTAGCAGTCC
Source organism: Parcubacteria group bacterium M10-OD1-1 (assembly GCA_003056145.1). Classification (GTDB taxonomy): domain Bacteria; phylum Patescibacteriota; class Minisyncoccia; order Moranbacterales; family UBA2206; genus M10-OD1-1. Next base: position 59,970 of record LSNL01000006.1, on the reverse strand, counting down.
TATTGAAAGAGCTGTAGATACGGCGGCGATAGATTTGGAAAGAGTTTCCGCAACGGAGCATAGGCACAAGAATATAAGTAGTAAACAGGAGAAACTTGAGGTACCTTTTCAGCCCTTAGGCGAAGCAGAAAAAGAGCAAGATACTAAAGATTTAGAGATCATTGTTAAGCTACAGAAATCTTTAGAGCCGTTGATACGAGACAAGGTTAATCAAGAGCACCCTGATTTTTCTGTGGAAGAAAAAGAAGCGGAAGTTAGAAATTTTATTGATATAAAAGTATTGACGATACTGTTTGATTCGGAGAAGGCTGAGCAGAAAGGATTCCATACTTCTTATGAAGATCTGGCTGATAAACTGGCTAAAAGATACAGTGGTTTTTTGAAACATACCGGGCTACTTGCTTCAAACAGAGACCTCGGAAATCTTCAGCCTAAAGATGAGTCATATAAACAGATTGATATTTCGCACTCGTTTCCAATTATGAGTTTACTAAAAAAGTATCTAGTTTTTGAGGACGGGACACCAGCAAAGGAATTAAGGGCGGAAGATTTTTTTGAGAGAACTGGTGGCGTTATAAAAGAGTCCCAGTCACTTAAATTGGAATACGTAAAAGAGGATGGAAAATATGGTATAAAGGTTCAAGGGAATTTCAGTGGAAATAAATCGTTTAGTGGTAAATTAAATTTTAAATAATTAATTATGAATGAACAAGGTAAAATAAATTGGTTTTGGGCGCACAGAAGAAATGCAAGTTTACATCATTTCAGTATTCTTATGCGTGGCATGTCTAGTAAAGGCTGGGCACCGGCTGTAGATTTTTGGTTTGATAACCAAATTGTTGTTGGTGTTCCGGGAAAAGGTTGTTATGTATTTTATGATAAAAGTCAGTTAAAGTCAGGTGCAAAATTTAAAGATATTCAAGACAGTATAGACAAGAACCCGAATTTTGTTAAAGATTTTCATCGGAGAACAGATGAGATATTTGGGGCTATTTTCTTTAAATGTATTAATATTGATTTAGAAAATTTAAAACTTTTGTCAAATGATGAAGTCTTGTATATGTATAAGGATTTTATCAATACGATGATGGTGGCTCCAATTATTACAGTTCAGTTATGGGGTATAGAGGCTTGTATAGATGAAGATTATAAGATAATTACTTTCTTACAAAACCGTCTACAAGAGCTTAATAAGGGAAGAGATTTTGATATGTATAAAAGTGCACTTTTAGTTAATACGGGAGAAACGGTGGCTTTTACGGAACAAAAGAACTTTTTTCAAATAGCCACAAGGTTATACGAAGATGAAGAAATAAAGAAAATGTTTCAAAATGAAACTATTGAAGAAATCAGTGCGGGACTAAAAAAATACCCAGAGGAAGATTCGTTGTTTGAAAAGCATACCCAGAAATATGAGTGGATAAATACAGAATATGTTAGTGGTGGTTGGTCAAGAGAAAAATGGATTGAGTCATTTAAAAAAGCGATAGTAACAGAAGACGCCTCTCCAAAAGAGAAATTGGAAGAGCTTATTGCAAATTTTAATAGTCTTAATACTCAGAGACAAAAAATTATTAATGAATTAAATCCTCCAAAGGATGTATTGCATGCTATAGACTCTTTGGCAGAGTTTATAGCAATGAGAGATTGGACCAAAGGGTATTTCACTCGATCGTTACTAAGCTATAACAAACTTCTTGATGAGATAGCGTCGCGTCTTAAGGTAACTCGAGACGATTTGTTGTCTTATTCATATACAGAACTGGAACAGTCAATTAAGTCTGGAAAAACAATTGCAAAAGAAGAGATAGAAGAACGCAAACAAAACGGTTTTATAATCAAAATCAAACAGGGTAAATTTGATTTAGTAACAGGGAAAGATCAAATTAAGAAAACAATCAATGACGAAGATATATCAGGTCCGTTTGAAAAGATTATTAATACAACAGAGTTTAAAGGGTTATCAGCTTCTCCAGGGAAAATAAAAGCTAGGGCGAGAGTGCTTGAGGACGCCTCAAAGGTCTCTCAATTACAAGAAGGTGAGATTTTGGTTACTTATATGACAACAATTGAGTTTATTCCGGCTTTTAGAAAAGCGGCGGCGGTTATTACAGATGAAGGCGGAATGTCGTGTCACGCTGCGATTATTAGTCGCGAATTTAAATTGCCTTGTATCGTTGGAACAAAAGTAGCTACAAGAGTTGTACAAACAGGGGATATGTTGGAGGTTGATGCGGGAAAAGGAACTGTCAAAATATTGAAATAAAACGTTTTCAAAAAAAGATTTGTCGGGGGAATAGTTGGTTGACTGGCTTCTTGATTCCGGCGTTTTCTAGGGCGTTGGCTCAAAGCGCTAAGTTTCCGAGCCAAAGTATAATAGTATTGATTTGTTCTGATAATCAAGGTACATTTTTTTAATAAAGTGCACAAATGGAGATGCGAATCAAAGCGGGGGCATGGGTAGTTATATTATTAAAAAAAGAAATGGCAGTTGTTTTTCCCGAGCAGAAAGATACTGTAGGGCAGTCGGTATTTTAAAGGAAAAGAATATATTTAAAAAATTGAAAAAGGGTTATATATACTTTGGAAACTTTATTTGCATAGGAAAGAACTTAATGATGAAGATGATGAGTTAGAGATTCCAGCTTTTATTCGGAGAAAAATGGGAAAATAAATTTAGTTAAATGTTTTAGCTACTTTTAAAACCTTGCGAAATTCTATTTTGCAAGGTTTTTTATTATTTTTTAAATTTTGCGATTAAAATAATTGAAGAAACAAACTAATTTAGAAGTTTTTACGCTAAAACAAGACTTAGTGACTAGATTTTTGCCTTTGCAGGAATGGAAAAAGGAATACAGAAATAAAATATTGAAACAAGACTGAAAAATAATTTGACAACCTTAAAGGGGCAGAGTAAAATAGAAGTAATTATTTAAAAGTATTTTTTATTTGACTCAAATTTAAAAAATATATAGAATAAAGATAATAAAATATCAACTGCGAATTAAATGACTTTTTGTCAAATTAATTATATCAATAATTGAAGAAAAATTCTTCAAAGGGTATGTAATTAACTTCGTAGTCGGGATAGATTTTTAAAGATATTTGTCCTTCTTCGGTATTTTGATAATTAATTTTTAAAACTAAAACTAAAAGTATGAAAAAAGTATTGCAAAAAATGAAATTGAATTCTAGCAATTTAGAAGAACAAAATTCAAAATTAAAACTAAACCAAAGAATTAAAAGTATTGCTGGAGTAGCATTATTAATCGTTGGTCTAGCTTTTGTTAATACTAATTCGGCTCAAGCTATTGGAATTGATAAGAATGCGGATGTAGTAATTGGTCAGCCAAATTTCACAAGTGGCGATGCAAACCAAGGAGGGAGTGTTGGAGCGAATACAATAGATTTTCCTAAAGGAATTTGGAGCGATGGAACGAAATTAATTATAGCAGAAGAAAGAAGCAATAGAGTGCTTATCTATAATCACATTCCTACTACTAATGATGCTTCCGCTGATGTAGTTATTGGACAGAAAGATTTTACGAGTGGAGATGCCGATCAAGGTGGAAGTGTGGGAGCGAATACTCTTTTTGGTCCAACTGGGATTTTTGTTTATCAAGGAAAACTATTTATTTGCGATGGGGAAGGTGGACCATCCCGTGGAGGTAATAATAGAGTGCTTATCTATAATCACATTCCTACTACCAATGATGCTTCCGCTGATGTAGTGATTGGACAGCCGGATATGATTAGCAACTCTACTAATCAAGGAGAAGCAACAGCCAACGCTAATACGATAGATTATCCTCACGATGTTTTTGTATATCAAGGTAAAATGTTTATTCTTGACCGGGGCAATAATCGTGTTCTTATCTATAATCACATTCCTACCACCAATGATGCTTCCGCTGATGTAGTGATTGGACAGCCGGATATGATTAGCAACTCTGCTAATCAAGGAGGAACTGTTAGTGCTAAAACTTTAAGTGATCCTAGCGGTCTTTATATTAATAATGATGGAAAATTATACATTGCTGATAATGGAAATTCAAGAACTCTTATCTATAATCATATTCCTACTACTAATGATGCTTCCGCTGATACGGTTATCGGTCAACCAGATATGGTAAGTGGTTCACCGAATCAAGGATTAACTGGTCCAACGGCAAAAACCGAGGAATATCCTCAAAGCGTTATTGAACAACAAGGAAAAATATTTATCGGTGAATGGAGTAATTCTAGAGTAACTATTTTTTCTCACATTCCTACTACCAATGATATTTCCGCTGATTATGTCTTAGGACAACCTGATTTAACAACTAACTCAGTTGGATTATCAGCTAAAAAAACAAGTAATGTTTCAATGCTTTTCGCGATTAATAACAAGCTTTTTGTTTCTGATACTAATACTAATAACCGTGTTCTTATCTTTCATCTCGGTCCAAAAAACATTTCCATCAACTATCCTTCTGTTACAACAGATAACCAAGTGACTCTTAACTTTACTGCTACAGACGCTAAAGATATGATGATTAGTGAAAACTCTGATTTCTCTGGAGCCACTTGGGAACCATATCAAAAAACTAAAGTATATACTTTTAACTCTGAAGGGAATAAAAAGCTCTATGTTAAATTCCGAGACTATATTGATTATGAGAGTGATAGCACAACTTTAAATATTCTTTATGACAAGACAGCTCCTAGTAGTAAAAGAAGTAGCATTAAATTATCAAGTCACAACGGTACTAGCTTAAACAAGAAGAAACATTCCATTATTTTCTCAAAGAAGAGAAAACCCACTCTCAGAGGAACAAACTCAGAAGCAGAGAAGGGAACCGTTGTGTTATATAGAAAAAACAAAAAAGGTAATAAACATCGCATAGGAACAGTAGATATAGATAGAGATGGAAGTTGGAAGATAAAACTTCCAAAAAATAGATCTAGCAAAGACACTTATTACATAAGAGTTTATGATCAAGCAGGTAATTCTTCAGGATTGTCAAAACCTATTATTGTCAGAACAGATACTCTCAAACCAATTTTCTCCCAATTCCCTTCAACTACGATTAGCTATCACAAAGGACAAACTATCAAGTTTTTAGCTACTGATAACGACAAGATAAAAAAATATAAAATTTATTTTCAAGGAAGGATTTTCAATAATCATACTCCTGAATTTACTCTTCCCGGCAATCTTACAGCTGGAGTATATCCTATAAAAGTTAAAGCTTATGATAGAGCGGGTAACTACACTATCAAAACTGGCAATCTCAAGGTTGGTTTAGCAATTCAATCATCAGCTAAGACATCAGCTAAGACATCAGCTAAGACATCAGCTAAGACATCAGCTAAGACTACCTCTTCAGCAGAAAGTAATACTCAATCTCAATCCAATCAAGCTAATTCAGCTAAGACTCAAACTCAAACAGAAGGTAATCAGACAACTGAAAGTAATCCAACTCCTACTCAATCAGAAACTACTGCTCCTACTCAATCAGAAAAAACCTCAGCTCCTCAAAAGACTCAGAGTGAGTCTCATTGGTATAATCCATTTAGTTGGTTCTAGGGTTAGTTGATTATTTTCACGAAATGGTTTTCTGAGGATAATACTGAATGATTAGTAAAAAAAGAGAATAGCTATTCAGGAGGTGTATCAAAGTTTTGGAAGAAGATACACCTCTTGTTAAATAGATAGTGAATATATATAAATAATAAAGCAAACTAGATATAACTGGGAGGCATGCCTGTAATAGTGGAGCTTGTTTGTGTAGAATAGAAAACCTGACACGGACCATAAATTATGCAGTATATTTTAATTCTCAAATGACTCCTGAAACACAACTTACAATTTAGACTAGTTTATTATAAAATCACTTAATTTTTTCAAATATTTTCTTTTTTAATTTCCATTATTTTCTTCTTAGAGCTATTGTCATTTTTTGTAAGGACTAGTTTCAAAAAACTGTATCTGGTGCCTAAAATTGTGGTTATTATCTCTGCCAAATAAGCCTTCGGGCTTATTTTGTATTAGACAAGACTAGAATTTGTTTTTTAAAATAAAAAGTTGTATAATTAAAAAGTTATTGAATTTATTGAAAAATAACAAAACTAATAATTAAAATAATAAAAAAATTAATGGAACAAAAAAATAAAAAAGTAGCGATTATAATCGCCATTGGAATAATTATTCTAGCTGTTGCTGGGTATCTTTTTTATAGAAATGAGTTTAAGCTAACTGCTCAAAATAAAATATTAACTAAAAATGAAGCGAAAACTAAAGTGATTGATTTTGTTAATAATAATATGTTACAGCCAGGAGAAAAAGCAGAAGTAAAAAATATTTCTGATGAGAACGGTCTTTATAAGATTACTATCAAAGTTAATAATCAGTTAGCAAATACTTATTTGAGTAAAGATGGAAAAGAGTTCTTTCCTAGAGGAAGTATTAATATCGCCGAAGTGGAAAAAATGAAAAAACAAGCTGCTAAATCTGCTCCAGCTAAACAAGCACCAAAAAGTGATAAACCAACCGTAGATTTGTTTGTAATGAGTTATTGTCCTTATGGAACTCAAATAGAAAAAGGTTTGTTGCCAGTATTAAAAGATTTAGGAAGTAAGATAGATTTTAATTTAAAATTTGTTGATTATTCAATGCATGGAAAGAAGGAATTAGATGAAAATTTGCGACAATATTGTGTTAAAAAAGATTTTCCAATTCAGCTAGAAACCTATTTAGGTTGTTTCTTGAAGAAAGGGGAAGGGACAGAGGCTAATTGTTTAAAAGAAGCTAAAATTGATGGTTCTAAAATTACTAACTGTATGAAAAAGGCAGACAGTCAATTTAAAGTAACAACTAACTATAACAATAAAGATACTTGGTCTAATGGTCAATTTCCTACTTTTAACATAGATAAATCAGATAATGAAAAATATAAAGTTAAGGGTTCACCAACTTTAGTAATTAACGGAACTCAAATAGGAGTAAAGCCAACTAATAGAAGTTCTGAAGGTTTGTTAAAAACTATTTGCTCAGCTTTTACAAAAGCTCCAGCGGAATGTAATAAGAAGCTATCTACTACTGTTCCTAATCCTGGATTTGGCTATGGTAGCCAAGCAGCTAATAAAGGTGGTGGAGAAAGTTGTTCTAATTAAAAAGTTTTCAAGCTAAGATTCTATTTAAAAGCTCCTTAAAAAGGAGCTTTTAAAATTGGATGAAAATTTTATAAGTAGTTCAGAATTAGTGAAAAGATATTAGCTTGCCAAATATTCAAATCTCGTGTAACATTAATACCTAGTAATACCACTTCAACCTTTATAAGATGCGGAAAACAATTAAAAAAAATCGGGAAAATATAATTATTCGTGGAGCACGAGTTAACAATCTGAAAAATATTAATATTACTATCCCTCGTGATAAGTTTGTTGTGATTACCGGTCTTTCAGGTAGTGGAAAATCTACTTTGGCTTTTGATGTCGTCTATGCTGAAGGAAATAGACGTTATTTAGAAGGAATGTCTAGCTATGTCAGACAATTTTTGAATGTTTCTGCTAAACCAGAAGTAGATAAAATAGAGAATTTAAGTCCAACTATTTCTATTGATCAACGAAGCGTTAGCAAAAGTCCTCGATCTACGGTGGGCACCTTAACAGAGATTTATGATTATCTGAGAGTTTTAATGGCTAAAATTGGGGTACCTCATTGTCCAAATTGTCTTTTGCCAATGGCGAAAAAAAATAAGCAAGAAATTTTGGAAGAAATTTTAAATTTTTCCAATAACACTCAATTAGCTATTTTGGCACGCGTAAGAGAAAATGGAAAAAATATTAGAGAAGTCTTAAAAAATATTAGTCAGCTTGGTTATGCACGAGCAAAAATTGGTGGAAAAAATATGCTTATTGCGGAAGCTCTTTTAATTCCAGAAGGAGAATTAAGCGGAAGCGTAGAAATCGTTATTGATAGAATTATTTTTAAGAAGAAAAATCCTGACCAAGAAAGAATAATGGATTCTATTGAAACGGCTTTTAAATTAGGCAAAGGCTTTATGGCTCTTTGTATTGATAACAATGAAACTAGAGTCTATAATCAGGATTTTGTTTGTAGTAATTGTTATTTCAAAATTTCAGAAATTACACCTAAGAGCTTTTCCTTTAATAGCCCAGAAGGAGCTTGTACGCATTGCTCTGGGCTAGGAGCGGTTAAAGAAGTAGACGAAAATTTAATAATACCTAATAAAAAGTTATCTTTAGCAGAAGGAGCAGTTTTGCCGTTAAGTAAATTCAATGGTCGATCAAAAGAAAATTATTTAGATATTTTAGAAAAAATTGGACAGCAAAGGGGTTTTTCTTTAACAGAGCCAGTGGAAAAAATTTCATCAGCTAATCTAGAAATTATTTTAAGAGGTTTTCAAAAAAAAGGAGACAATCTTTTCTTTGAAGGAGTGCTGGAATTAATCCAAAGAAAATATAATGAAGCTCAAGCTATGTCATTAAGGACAGAAATTGAAAAATATATGTTAGAAAAAACTTGTTCTCAGTGCCAGGGTAAAAGGCTAAAGAAAGAATATATTACCGTTTTAATTTTAGGTAAGTCCATAGATGATTTAGTAAAAATGAATATCGGGGATTTTAAGATTTTTTTGGAAAAGTTAGGAAAAGAACAATTTACTTCTACTAAAAAACAAATAGTAGCACCACTTTTAAAAGAAATGATTTTAAAAGCGGAAGCTCTACAAAATGTTGGTTTGGGTTATTTATCTTTAGCGAGAGGAGCTAACTCAATTTCTGGTGGAGAAGGACAGAGAATTCGTTTAGCGACTCAAATTGGCTCAGAATTAGCAGGAATTATCTATGTCTTAGATGAACCATCTATTGGTTTACATAGTCGGGACACTAAAAAATTAATTCAAACAATTCAAACTTTAAAAGAAAATGGTAATTCTTTAATTGTCGTAGAACACGATCGAGAAATTATCGAGAAATCAGATTGGATAATTGATATGGGACCTGGAGCAGGAGATCAAGGAGGAAAGATAATTTTTGAAGGGGATATTAAAAAATTAAAAAAATCTAAGACTTTGACCGCTCAATTTCTAAATGGCAGAAAGAAAATAGCTGACCAAAAGAAACCTAGAACGGTAGCTAAAAAATATTTAGAAATTATTGGAGCTCAAGAACATAACTTAAAAAATATTAATGTAAGAATTCCACTTGGAAGATTGGTAATTATCACTGGCGTTTCTGGTAGTGGTAAATCAACCTTAGTTAAGGATATTTTAGCCAAGTCACTGGCTCGTCATTTTTTTAGAGCAAAAGCTATCCCAGGAAAACACCAAAAAATTAAAGGTTTAAAAAATATTGATAAAGTTATTAATATTGACCAATCTCCTATTGGCAGAACTCCTCGTTCCAATGCAGCTACTTACACTGGAGTTTTCTCGTTAATTAGAGAATTGTTTGCTTTTACGGAAGAGGCTCAGAAAAGAAAGTATTCAGCTAGTCGGTTTAGTTTTAATATGAAGGGTGGTCGTTGTAATGATTGCCAAGGAGACGGAACGAAAAAAATTGAAATGCATCTACTACCTAATATGTATATTCAATGTGAAACTTGTCAGGGAACTAGATATAATCAAAAGACTTTAGATATTGAATATCAAGGAGTGAATATCGCTGAAGTTTTAGATATGAGTATTTCTTATGCACTCCGCTTTTTTAAAAAAAATTTCTTAATTGTAGAAAAATTACGAACCTTAGAAGAAGTTGGTTTGGGTTATCTAAAATTAGGACAAAATGCTACTAATCTTTCTGGAGGAGAAGCCCAAAGAATTAAATTAGCGACAGAATTAGCCAGAAAATCTACTGGTAAAACTTTATATATCTTAGATGAGCCAACAATTGGTCTTCATTTTGAAGATGTTAAAAAATTGCTTGAAGTCCTCAATGCTTTAGTGGAAAAAGGCAACTCGGTTTTAATTGTAGAACATAATTTAGACTTAGTTAAATATTGTGATTGGTTAATTGATTTAGGACCCGAAGGAGGGGAAGGGGGAGGTCAAATAGTCTATCAAGGAATTCCAGCTGGAGTTAAAAGATGTCCAGCTAGTTGGACGGGAAAATACTTAAAGTAAAAAACTACAAATTAAAACTTAAATAATGTTTTATTAAAGAGATGTTAGAAAGTTTAACGAAAAATATTCTTATCACTATTATTTATTATGATGTGTTAGATTTGCCACTAACGGTTTTTGAATGTTGGAAATATTTAATTCGAGATGGAGAAGAAAATACTAAGGATAATAATCAGTACTCGTTGATAGAAATTTATCAGGAACTAGAAAATCATAAGCTTAGAGGTTTGATAGAAGAAAATCAAGGATTTTATTTTCTGAGAGGGAGAAAAAGTTTAGTTGCTCAAAGAAGTAAGAGAAATAAAATAACCGAAAAAAAATATAGGATTATTCAAAAAATAGTTCGTTGGTTGAGATTGGTTCCTTATCTGAAGATGATAGCGGTGACTGGTAGAGTAGCAAATAAAAATGCTGAAAAGAAAAGCGATTTAGATTTATTTATTGTTATTCAAAAAGGGAGGTTATTTACTGGCAGATTGTTGGTTACCTTTCTAACGCATATTCTAGGCAGAAGAAGATATGCTAAAAAAATTACTGATAGGATTTGTTTAAATTACTATGTAACAGATGAAAATCTGGAAATTGGATTACAAGATCTTTTTTCTTCCTCAGAATACTCTTTTTTATTTCCAATTTTTGGTTGGAAAACTTTTCAAGTTTTCCAAACAAAAAATAATTGGATTAAGCGTTATAAAATAAACTACCGTCTAGATGAAATTCCCAATTTAAAAATGATAACTGATAGTTTATTGACATCAGAGATTAGAAAAGTTTTAGAGAAAATATTGGATTTTGATTGGCTAGAAAATGGACTAAAAAAATGGCAACTCCAACGAATTGCTAAAGATCCGCGAACTCATTATCCAGAAAGTGCTGTTTCGGCTGACAGTAAGGCTTTAGTTTTTTTGCCTCAACCAAAGGGACCGCAAGTCTTTGAAAAATATCAAGAACGATTAAAAAATTATCAACGAATTAAATAACTTTCTTCAAAATAACAAAAACTCACAAAGTTTGACTAGGTGGGTTTTTTAAGTGTTTAAAAAAGACCTTAAAATGGACCCTTTTTAAACAGTTGGCAAATTTTTTAATTGTGGTACAATAGTTAGTAGTTATACAACATATTGGGTTAAACTGGTTTTACTGAATGATTTTAACTAATAATAATTTAAAAATATGATTTGTCCATTTTGTAATTATTCAGATACTAAGGTAGTTGATTCTCGTGATACTAATGATGGGAAGATTACTAGAAGAAGGAGAGAATGTTTAAAATGCAATGCTAGATTTAGTACTTATGAAGAAGTAGAGTTGCTAAGGTTGTCAGTTATTAAAAGAAACAGAAATAAAGTAGATTATGACAAAAAGAAAATTGAAATCGGAATTAAAAAAGCTCTTGAAAAAAGACCAGTTTCTAGTGAGAAGATAGCTAAGCTGATCGGAGATATTGAATATACTATTCAGACTACTGAAAAGTCAGAAATTACTACTAAAGAAATAGGAAAAATTATTCTTAAAAAACTTAGAAAGTTAGATGAAGTAGCTTATGTAAGATTCGCAAGTGTGTATAAGTCATTTGGTAGTATAGAGAGCTTTAAAAAAGAATTGGATAGTTTTGATAAATAAAAAATAAAAAAGTAAATAATAGTTTAATATAAATAATAAAAAAGAAAAAAATATGACAGCGAAAAGCAAACATCTAAAAAGAGGAAAAGCTAAAAATAAAGTTACTCCAGTTAAAAAAAGTTTAAAGAAAAATCAGAGTAAGGTTAAGATAGCTAATTTAAAAGTTTCAAAAAAAGAGATGAAAAAGATTAAAAGTAAGATTAAGAAAGTTATTAAGCGAAGTGGGTATGCTGTTCCCTTTAAAGCTGAAAAAATCACTAAAGCAGTTTTTAAAGCTTTGAATGATGCTGGGGAGGGCGGACAAAAAGAAGCAGAAAAAATTACTGTCAAAATAATTCAATGGCTCAATAAAAATTATCATAAAGGTTATGTACCAGAAATTGAAGAAATTCAAGATATGGTAGAAAAGATTTTAATGGTTTTAGATTTTGAAAAGACAGCTAAGGGTTATATTCTTTATCGTGAGCAACACAGAAAAGTTAGGGAAACAAAAGATGTTTTAAAAGAAGCTGTTAGTTTGGTAGATGATTATATTAAAGAAGTAGATTGGAAAGTAAAAGAAAACTCTAATATGGGCTTTTCCTTACAAGGTCTTAATAATTTTATTTCTTCGGCGGTAAGTTCAAAATATTGGATGAATAAAGTGTACACTAAGGATATTCGTCGAGCACACGAAGGAGGAGATTTACATGTTCATGATTTACAAATGGTGGCAGCTTATTGTTGCGGTTGGGACTTGCATGATTTATTAATAAAAGGATTTGGTGGCGTTCCTGGAAAGGTTCATTCAGCCCCTCCAAAACATTTACGTAGTGCTCTAGGACAAATAACTAATTTTATTTATACTCTTCAGGGAGAGGCTAACGGTGCTCAAGCTTTTTCTAATTTTGATACTCTATTAGCTCCTTTTGTTCATTTTGACAAATTAAAACAAGAAGAAGTAAAGCAAGCCTTACAAGAATTTATTTTTAATATGAATGTTCCAACTCGGGTTGGTTTTCAAACTCCTTTTTCTAATATCACCTTAGATATGCAAGTTCCATCTAATTATAAGGATCAATCTATTATTATTGGAGGGAAACCATTAAAGCAAAAATATAGTCAATTTCAAAAAGAGATGAATATGATAAATAAGGCTTTCGCGGAAGTTATGAGCGAGGGTGATGCACAAAATAGGGTTTTTACTTTTCCAATTCCTACGTACAATATCACCAAAGATTTTAATTGGAATGACCCAGCTCTTAATCCGATTTGGGAGATGACTGCTAAATATGGAATGCCTTATTTTGCTAATTTTGTTAATTCTGATATGAGTCCTGACGATGCTAGGAGTATGTGCTGTCGGCTTCGTTTAGATAACAGAGAGCTGAATAAAAGAGGGGGTGGATTGTTTGGAGCTAATCCAATGACTGGTTCTATTGGAGTGGTAACTATCAATATGCCAAGACTAGGCTATATAGCTAAGGACGAAAAAGATTTTTTTCAAAAATTAGATTATCTAATGGATTTAGCTAAAGAAAGTTTGGAAGCTAAAAGAGTTTTTATTGAAAAATTAACGGAGATAGGTTTGTATCCTTATTCACGATATTATTTAAAGGATATAAAAGCTAGAAGAGGAAATTATTGGGGGAATCATTTTTCTACTATTGGTTTATTGGGAATGAATGAAGCGTTAGAAAATTTTATTGGGGTAGGTATTGCTAATAAAAAAGGCAATAAGTTAGCTCAGAAGATTTTAAATCATATGAGAAAAAGAATGATTCAGTATCAAAAAGAAACAGACAATATGTATAATTTGGAAGCTACTCCTGCCGAAGGAACTACTTATCGTTTAGCTAAATCAGATCAAAAAAAATATCCAGATATTAAATTTGCTAATGATGAATCGGTGAAAAAAAATGGAGCAGCTCCATATTATACTAATTCTTCGCAATTGCCAGTTGGCTTTACATCTGATATTTTTGAAGCACTTGATTTACAAGATGATTTACAAACTAAATATACTGGAGGGACAGTGTTGCATGGATTTTTGGGAGAAAAGATTAATGATATCGAGGTTGTAAAAAAATTAGTTAAAACTATTGCTAATAATTATCGTCTCCCTTATTTCACATTCACGCCTACTTTTAGTATTTGCCCAGAGCATGGATACTTAACTGGAGAACACTGGACCTGTCCTAAATGCGCTATTAAATTGTCTAAAGTAAAATTTGAAAAAGTTAAGTAAAAAAATCAAAAGTTTATATAATTAATTAAAATTAAAATAAAAATATGGAAAAGAAAAAAATGATTTGTTGTGATTGTGGACGACAATTAAAAAAAGGAGATGAGTATGTTAATTTTACTCAATCAGAGGATAAATATTTCATAAAATGTAAAGAATGTTATGAAAAAAATCCAGTCTTGGAAAATTATCAAGAGTGCGATGTCTATTCTCGAGTAGTTGGTTTTCATACTCCCATAAATAGGTGGAATAAAGGGAAAGCTGAAGAATGGAAAGATAGAAAAACCTTTGAAGTGGAAGAAAAAAATGAGAGTAAAGATTGCTAACGATAGCATTTAGAATAGTAAAAAATGAAGGCGGTTTTTCTTTAAAAAATCGCCTTAAGCCTTCTTATTTAAACCTAAAATAAAGATGTGATTGTAAAACTAATAAAAATAGTAATTAAAAAATAAATTTTTATGCAAATAGCTAGTTATCAAAAATTAACTTTAATTGATTATCCAGGAAAAATAGCTACTACGGTCTTTACTGTTGGATGTAATTTTCGGTGTCCTTTTTGTCATAATCCAGAATTAGTTTACCCTCCTGTTCAAACTAGTGCATCAAATTATAATGTAGAGAAAGATTTTTTTTCTTTTTTAGAAAAAAGAAAAAAAACTTTAGAAGGAATATGTATTACTGGTGGAGAACCAACTATTCAAGTGGATATAATTGAATTTATTAAAAAAATTAAAAAGTTAGGCTATCTAGTTAAATTAGATAGCAATGGAACTCGTCCGGATGTTTTGAAAAAACTAATTGATTTAAAAATAGTTGATTATTTTGCAATGGATATCAAAAATCAACCGAAAAAATATAATCAAACTGTTGGGGCTGAAATTGATATTGAGAGAATAAAATTAAGTGTAGATTTAATAATGAAAAGCGGTATTCAGTATGAATTTAGAACTACCGCAGTGCCAGGTTTGCACACTGAGAAAGATTTTTTAGAAATTGCTCAATGGATTAAAAATGCTCAGGCTTATTATTTACAAGAATATCGAGCTAGAACTATTTTAGATCCAAGTTTAAAAGAAAAAAATAAAGGACAGAGTTTAGATTTAGATAAAATTAAAAAGAGCATCCAAAAAAATTTTAAAAAAATAGAAATTAGAAAGTATAATTAATATGTAAGAACTTTACGAAGTCTGTTTTCGTAAAATTCTATTTAAAGAATAAACTAGATAAAAAATAAATAAGTTATGAGGGTTTATGTAAAAGTTATTCCCCGTTCGGCTAGAAATCAGGTAGAAAAAATAATTGAAGGAGAATATAAAGTAAAAATTACAGCTCCGCCAGTTGACGGTAAGGCTAATAGTATGCTAATAAAAGTATTAGCTGAATATTTTAAAGTTGCTAAGAGTTGCGTCAGTATCGTGGGCGGTAAAACCGCTCGCGTAAAAATCATCAATATCTTAAAGGTAAAGGAGGAAGAAAAATGATAGAAGATGAGAATAAGGTAGTTTTGTCAGTGAGCATGATGCTGGACGATGGGATGGGCGCCAGTATTGGGCTGAGTGAAATTAAAGATGATGAGCTGAAAAAAGAATTACAGAAAATCGGGAGGAGAATAAAAATTCTCAAGGAAAAAATAGAAACTATCTAACTTACTCAAAAGCCAGAGGTGAAGCGATTGATGTTTTACATTGATCGCTTTTTTTTATTCTAATTTTTATTCTAATTTTTGCTATAATAAAAAATATGGATAAAGCAAAATTATTTTTTCTTTTCTCACTAAGTTTCATCAGTGGAATATTTTTAGCTTCTTTTTATTTTCCAAAGACGATTAGTTTATTTTTCCTTTGGTTGCTAATAGCTTTGGTTATAATTTTAGAGAGTGTTTTTTATAAAAATAGAAGAATCCAATTAGTCGGTTTTTTGATTTTGTTATTTTTTTCGGGAATTTTTTTAACTAATTTAAGATTTTCAAAATTTACTAATCTAAAAAATGACCAAAAAATATTTACAGGTAAAGTAATAATTGTTCAAGAACCGCAAATTAAAAATAGAAAACAAATCTTGATTGTTAAGTCTAAAAAAATAGTAGGAAAAATTTTAATTCAGACAGGTAGATACCAAGATTATTACTATGGAGATGAATTGAAAATTAAATGCCAATTAAAAACTCCAACTAATAACAAAACTGATTTTGATTATCGGATGTATTTGGCGAAAGACGAAATTTTTTATCAGTGTCAGAAAACTAAGATTAAAAAAATGAATTCTAATGAAGGTAATATAGTTTACGCCCAATTGATAAAAATAAAAAATAAGTTTAATGAAAAGATTGAAAATTTAATTCCTGCTCCTGAAGCTGGTCTTCTTAGCGGGCTTATTTTAGGTGGCACTCATAATTTATCAGTGGAAGTAAAGCACAATTTTGCTCAAACTGGTTTGATGCATATTGTAGCGGTCAGTGGTTATAATGTTACTATTATTGCGGAGTATTTAATGATGTTGGGAATATTTTTAGGACTTTGGCGTCAGCAAGCTTTTTGGTTTTCGGTTGTGGGAATAATTCTTTTCGTAACTATCACTGGACTTTCTTCTTCATCTGTGCGAGCGGGCATAATGGGGGTTTTACTAATTTGGGCGATAAAAAATGGACGACTAGCTAATTCTAAAAATGCTATTCTTTTCGCTGCAGATTTAATGCTATTGATTAATCCATTATTGTTGCGTTGGGATACAGGTTTTCAATTATCTTTTTTAGCTAGTCTCGGAATTATTTATCTTTATCCATTTTTTCAAACTTATTTAATAAAAAATCATCAAGTCTTTGGTTTAGCAGAAATTTTATTTTTAACTATTTCGGCTCAAATTTTTGTGTTGCCTTTAATTATTTTAGTTTTCCAAAAACTTTCTTTAATCTCTCCTTTGGCTAATCTTTTAATTTTGCCAATTATTCCTTTGACGATGTTATTGGGTTTCCTCGCAGTTCTTGGTAGTTTTATTTTCTATCCATTAGCTTTGGTTTTGGCTTGGCTAGCCTTTTTGCCTTTAAGATATGAGATGTTAGTAATAAATTTTTTAGCTAGTTTGAAATATTCAGCTATCAATCTAAAAATTGTCTGGTGGGAAGTAATAGGGTGGTATATAATTTTAATGGGAACGATAACCATTATTCAAATAAAAAGAAAAAATAATCAAAATGTCGGCGAAAAAGATAATTTATCTAGGACTATTTAGTTTGCTAGTTGTTAGTTTTATTTTAGCTGGAATTATTTTTTCTTCACGAAATCAGAAATTAAAAATATTTTTTTTAGATATTGGGCAAGGTGATGCAATTTTAATGGAGCAAGGCTCTAATCAAATTTTAATTGATGGCGGTCCTAACTCACAAGAAGAATTAGAAGAATTAGGAAAATATATTCCTTTTTGGGATCGGAAAATTGAAGTAATCATTGCGACTCATCCTGATCAGGATCACATCACGGGTTTAATCGGCGTAATGAAACATTATAAAATTGGAGTAGAAATTGATAACGAAGCTAAAAGTTCTTCGGCGGTTTACCAACAATATTTACGAACAGTGCAAAAACAAAAAATTCATCACTTAAGAGGTCAACGAGGAGTAACTTTAAAAATAGGTCAAACAAAATTAGCTATTCTTTATCCAGGAAAAGTTTTGGTAAATAATTCTCACGATACTAATGCTGATAGCATTGTAGCTAAATTAACTTATGGTAAAAATTCTTTTCTTTTGACGGGAGATTTTCCAACTGAAAAAGACTCAACTATTTTTCAAAGTGGGGTAGATTTATCAGCAAAAGTTTTGAAAGTTGCTCATCATGGGTCTAAATATGCCACTAGCGAAGCCTTTTTGAAAAAAGTAAGTCCACAAGAGGCGGTAATTTCAGTCGGAAAAAATAATCGTTATGGGCATCCAACTAGAGAGGTTTTAAAGAGACTTAAAGAGTACGGAGTAAGAATTTGGCGAACAGATCAAGATGGGACAATAGAATATGAATGCCCAAATCCTAATCAATTATGTCTTGTAGTTAACTAGCTATAATAAAATAAAACTTCATAAAACTGGATATTCAAATTTTACAATAAAAGATGAGATTAACAACTTGCTAAAACTCTAATTTAATGATAAATTAAATATTAGTAAATATTTAATTGAAAATTTTATGCCAGTAGCAAGACAGAGCCATACTAAAGCTAGACGAGATAGGGCGAGAGTTCATCATCAGCTTAAAGCTAAAAAACTAATTGATTGTCCGAATTGTAAAGCTAAAATTGCTCCTCATATCGTTTGTCCTCAATGCGGATATTATAAGAATAAAGAGGTAGTTAATACTACTAAAAAAATTAATAAAAAGATTCAAAAATAAATCTTAGTAAATTACAGTTGAAAAACTGTTTATTTGCTAGGTAATATAATTCAATGGCAAATCGGCATCTTTCTCGTTCTATTGCTATGCAATGTCTTTATGAATGGGATTTTAATGGAAAAAATAAGGAAAATCTAGTAACTATTATTGAAAAAAACATTAAGGAATTCGGTCCAGGAATGGACAGTGATTCTTTCGTTCTAGCGTTAGTAGAAAATGTAGTCAAGAATATTAGTCAGATTGATCCATTAATTGAAAAATGTGCACCTGAATGGCCATTAGATCAAGTGACTATTGTTGATAGAAATATTTTGCGTTTAGGAATTTATGAACTCCTTTATGGCGACTATAGTGAGGTGCCTCCTAAAGTAGCTATCAATGAAGCCATTGAATTGGCTAAATCTTTTGGTGGAGAATCATCTGGGCGGTTTGTTAATGGAGTTTTAGGGACTATTTATCGAGAATTAGGAGAACCAATGAAAGATGATAGATCTAAAAAACGCCAACCAAAAATTTCTGGTCAAAAAAAAGAAATCAAAGAAAAAAATAATTCATAAATAGATAACAATATGATTGAAGAATTAGCTCAAAAAATAGGGGTCAAATTTAGGAATATTGAATTATTAAGGCAGGCGCTTACTCATCGGTCTTATTTGAACGAGCATCGTGATTATAAATTAGATCACAATGAGCGTTTAGAATTTTTAGGAGATGCTGTGTTAGAAATTGTTGTTACTGAATATTTATATAAAAAATTTCCTAATCCAGAAGGAGAACTAACTAATTGGCGAGCCGCTTTAGTTAACGGAGAAATGTTAGCTAAAATTTCTAAAAAATTAGGAGTAGAAAAATATCTTTTAATGAGCAAGGGAGAGACCAAAGATACAGGGAGAGCTAGACAATATCTTTTAGCCAATGCTTTTGAAGCTATAACAGGTGCAATTTATTTAGATCAAGAAGAAAATGGTTATCAGGAGGCTAAAAAATTTATAATGAATAATATCGTTGGAGAATTGCCAGAAATTATTGAAAGTAAATCTTATCTTGATCCTAAAAGTAGTTTTCAAGAAAAAGCTCAAGAAAAAACTGGGGTTACACCGTCTTATAGAGTATTAGAAGAAACTGGACCAGATCACGACAAAAATTTTGTAGTTGGTGTTTTTCTTCATGATGATATGATTGCTTCGGGAAAAGGTCCCTCTAAGCAAGAAGCTCAAAGAAAAGCAGCTGAAAAAGGTCTGAAAAATAAAGAATGGTAATGTAAATTGGAAAAAATGGAATAATAATTCCCGTTTAACACGGGTTTTTATTTTTTGAAAAAATGTAGTATAATTAAGCCAAGAGAAAAAATAAACTGGTTTTTTCAGGGTATTTTTATTTTTACTACAAAAAAGATAGATTATCTAAAAGTAAATAATTAGCACAGTCAAAAAAACAGAAGAAAATATGGAGCTTAAACAGTTAAGGGCTTATAGAATGAGAGAGCTGTAGAGATAAAATTTTATGAAATTAAAAAAATTAGAAATAGCTGGATTTAAGTCTTTTGCGTTAAAAACCACGCTTGATTTTTGGACAGATGAAAAAAAAGATGAAGCTAACGGCATTACAGCTATTGTAGGTCCGAATGGAAGTGGAAAATCCAATGTGGCTGATGCTTTGAGGTGGGTGATGGGAGAGCAATCAATGAAAAATTTACGAGGAAAAAAATCAGAAGATATTATTTTTGCGGGATCAGGAAAAAAAGCTCGTCTGGGAAGTGCTTGGGTTACTTTGTATTTAGATAATAGTGACAAAAAAATTCCTTTAGATTTTAACGAGGTGGCAGTTACTAGAAAAATATATCGATCAGGAGAAAGTGAATATTTAATCAATCAGTCTCGGGTTCGTCTTCAGGATGTGGTAGATATTTTAGCTAAAGCGGGGGTTGGTAAAGAAAGCTATGCTATTATCAATCAGGGAATGGCCGATTCTATTTTAAATGCTAGTTTAGCTGATCGTCGTCGAATTATTGAAGATGCTGCGGGTGTTAAGCAATATCAAATTAAAAAGGAGCGAGCTATTAGAAAATTAGAAACTACACAACAAAATTTATTGCGAGTGAAAGAATTGACGGAAGAAATTAAACCGCATTTACGAATGTTAAAACATCAAGCTAAAAAAGCTTCTCAAAGTAAAAAAGTAGCTTTTGATTTAGTAGAAAAACAAACCAAATTATTCTCTCTCTTATGGTTTAATTTTCAAGCAGAACAAGAAAAACTTGATGACAATAAAAAACAAAGTGGACTTTTGCTGATGAATGCTCAGAGAGAAGTGGATAAGTTAACTGATGAAATAGCTTCAGAAGCGAAAGAAGAAAAAATAAATAAAGAACAAGAAGAGCTAGAGAGAGAACAAAAGAAAAATAGAGAAGAATTCAATCAGTTAGAAAGAGAGACGATTATTACTGAAGGAAGAATTGAAATTGAAAGAGAAAAGCAGAAAAATATTAAAATTATTGAAGAGATAAAAATAAAAAGTATTGCGGTTGATATTAATTATGTGCGAGTTAATATTGATAAAATCAGGAAAGATCAAGAAAAATTAATTAGACGAATTGAAAGAACAGAAAAAATAGAAGATTTGCAAGAGATAAAAGAGTTTGCTCGAGTAATCCAACAACAATTATACGCGCTTAAAAATGATATTGAAAAAGGAAAGGTAGAAGAATTGCCTAAAGAAAAAGCTCAAGAAAAAATTTCTCAAACCAATATTCCATCAGTTAACTCTCAAGAGCTAATTAAATTACAGGAAAAAGTAATTCAATTAAAAGAAAGAAGTCAAAAAGCAAGAGAAAAAGTTAATATTACTGAGCAAAAAATTCAAAAAGAGTATCAACTTAATCGTCAAAAAAGACAAAAGTTTTTTGAACTTGAAAGAACCCTTCGACAAAGACAAGAAGAATTAAATAAATTAAGGGATAATTTTAATGAAGCCAAAATTGCTTTGGCAAGGAAGGAAGTCAGAGAAGAAGATTTAAGAAATCAAGTTAGGAATGAAATTAAAAAAGAAGCTGAAGAATTAAATCCAAATGAAGAAGCGCTAGATAGATTTAGGTTGGAAAGCGAAATTGTTAAATTAAAAAGTAAAATGGAGCAAATTGGAGGGATTGATCCGATGGTTATTGATGAATATAACGAAGTTAATGAAAGATTTGAATTTTTAACTACCGAATCACAAGATCTAGAAAAAGCGATGAATTCTCTGAAAGAGATTATTGGAGAAATGGATAGTAAAATCCAAAAGAAATTCTTAATTACTTTTGAAGAGATAAATAAAGAGTTTTCTAAGTATTTTAAGATTATTTTTGGTGGAGGGCAATCTCAACTTATTAAAACAAAAATAAAAAAACCTCAATCTAGGAATAAAAATCAGGAGATTGAAGAAGATATCCAAAGAGATGACAACGATAAAATTGAAAATGAAGAAAGTAAAGAAGAAATTGGAATTGATATTTCAGCTTCACCTCCTGGCAAGAAAATTTCTAGCTTATCTATTCTTTCTGGAGGAGAAAGGTCACTCACTTCCTTAGCTCTTCTTTTTGCGATTATTTCTCACAATCCGCCTCCTTTTACAATCTTAGATGAAGTAGAAGCTGCTCTAGATGAAGCTAATTCTAAACGATTTGGAAGAATTTTGCAGGAATTATCAGGAACCACTCAATTTGTTACTATTACGCATAATCGAGAAACTATGCGTCAGGCTTCTATGCTTTATGGCGTTACAATGGGAGAAGACGGAGTATCAAAAATTCTTTCTGTTAAATTAAATCAAATTGGAAAAGAAGGAAGAATCTTAAAGTGATAAAATAGTCAGTTTATTTTAATGATTTATCAAAAAATATTTAGGGATAGTTTAGATTAGAGAAGGAAATTTTCAAGTACCTTATATTAAGAAAGACAGTAAATTTATATGAGTGGTTGACAGATTTTATTATTTAATATAAACTTACTTAGTAATTTACAGTAAACATAATTTAGTCTAATTATGTTTTAATTTTTTAAAAAGAATGCTTACTATTAGATTTGCTAGAGTTGGAAAGAAAAATAAGGCACAATATAAGATAATGCTTCAAGAAAAATCCATGGCACCAGGAGGACGTCATGTAGAGATTTTAGGTTCTTACGATCCTCATTCTAAACAAGCCTTATTAAAAGAAGAAAGAATTAAATTTTGGATTGCTCAAGGAGCTGGAGTATCAGACACTGTGCATAATTTGTTAGTTTCTCAGGGAGTAATTTCAGTTGAGAAGAGAGCTGTTAAATTGCCAGCTAAAAAAGTTGATAAAAAAGATGAAGAACAAAAAACATCAACCGATCAGACTAATTCAGGAGACGTCAAAGAGGAGGTCAATGAAAATATTAAAGAAGAATTAAAGGAAGAAATCAAAAAACCAGAAGTAGCTGATAAATCTGAAGTAGTAGTAGCGCCTAAAGAGAAAAAAATAGAAAATAAAGAAGTAAAAGATAGTAAAAGAGATTAAGGTAGAAGATACTAAATTAGAATAAGACTTTACGAAATTGAACTTCGTAAATTCCGCAGATCATAGGTTTATAATTCCTGTGTAGGAATTGAAAACTTTAAAGTTTTCTTTTTGATGAAACTGCGGGAAGCAGTTTTTTTATTTTGAAGACAATATTTATAAAATAAGTTTTACTAAAATTATATGCAAACTAAAGAACAAAAAGTAGCAATCATTAAGGATTTAGCAGAAAAAATTAAAGCTTCAAAAGCGGTAGTTTTTTCAGATTTTAAAGGATTGACGGTAAAAGATATGACTGAATTGAGAAGCGAACTGCGAGAAAAAGGGATAGAGATGAAAGTTCTCAAAAAAACCTTATTGAATATCGCACTTAAAGATGCGGAAATTGAAATTGATGCTAGAAAATTGGAAGGACAGATTGCAGTGGCTATTTCGGCTAATGATGAAGTGGAAGCCGCTAAGATTATTGCTAAAATGGAAAAAACCAATGATAACTTAAAAATTGTCGGAGGCTTGCTGGGAAAGAAAATTTTATTAACTGAAGAAGTAAAGGCTTTAGCTAAACTTCCATCTAAAGAAGAGTTGCTGGCTAAATTAGTAGGAACTTTAAATGCTCCTATTTCTGGATTAGTTAATGTAATGGCAGGAAATCTAAGAGGTTTTGTTCAAGTATTAAAAGCCATTTCAGAAGCTAAATAAAAAGTTAAATATAAGTTTAATATATTAATTAATAAATTATTAAAGTAAAAATATGACTGAAGAAAAAAAGACTGCTAAAGAAGCAGAGGAAAAAAAAGAAGTAGTAGTTCCTGAAAAATTTCAAAAATTGGTAACGGAAATAGAAAAAATGAGTGTTTTGGAATTATCAGAACTAGTTAAAATTTTGGAAGAGAAATTTGGAGTTAGCGCAGCAGCTCCAATGGTAGTGGCTGGTGGAGTATCAGCTGAGGCTGGAGAAGCTGGTGGAGCAGAAGAAAAAAGTGAATTTGATATTGAAGTAGCTAGCTTTGGAGCTTCAAAAATCAGTGTTATTAAAGTAGTTAGGGAAGTAACTGGTTTAGGGCTTAAAGACGCTAAAGATTTAGTAGATGCAGCTCCAAAAGTTATTAAAGAAAAAGTAGCTAAAGAAGAAGCTGAGGAAATTAAAAAGAAATTAGAAGAAGCTGGAGCTACTGTTAACTTAAAATAGTCAGTAGAAGATTAACAAAAAAGATAAAAAATCCCATTTAGTAAATGGGATTTTTTTAGCTAAAATTTTTTTTCAAAGAATTAATTAGCTAATCTATAATTTTGGAACTAGCCGAGAAGGAATATTTACTTTCTCTCTAATTGAATTAAGTAATAAAGAAGCAATAGCGGCTAAAACAAAAGTCCAGTTAAGGGATAAAAAGGTGGAAGCGATGATGATTATTATTAGCATCAGGGTTCTTCCTAAACTAATAGATATTTCATGTAAGACAGAGAACTCATCTACAAAATGTCCTTCGTCAGCAGCGATTTCAAAAGTCAGGGCATCAAAAGAAGTTCTAGTAAAAATACGCATTAATTTATGATAAGCATCGGCCAGAAAAATCTGAAAAGCAGTTAAGATGAATATTTTTATAATCCAACCAAGAGAATATAGATAAGTACCAATTTTAAGAATTCTTTCTTTATTGTTCTTTTTGTCAGCATACTTACCAACTATTAACTGCATTACAACGGTGACGGCAATAATAGCAGTAGAAATAGTTCCGATTTGAAGATAATTTCCTTTTAGAAGATTAAAGATAAAAATTGGCCAAACAATAAAACCAACAACATTTTCAGCTCCGTCAGCTGCAAAGGCTAGCATAATTCCTCTTCTCTTTTTGGAAAAAAGTTGTTGGAAAGTTTCTAGGTAAGTCCAGCTAAATTTTTCGTGAGTTCTCGGTAGGGTAATTAAGGGGATATAAGAAGTTAGATAAAGTAAAACTCCAAAAATAAATAGAGTCCCAAAACCAAATTTAGCGATAATGAAACCAGCTATAAAAGGAGTAAGAATGCCAGAAATATTAATAGTGGCTGCTAAAAGGCTAACTTCTTTTCCTCTATTTCGGCGATCAGTAAATTTAGCGAAGTCTACATTGTAAGGTATCCAATGAGAAATTCTAAAAAGAATTACTATTAGGACATTAAGAGAAAGTAAATAAACATAATTTTTCTCGTTAGTAAAATAGAGAGTTACATAAATTAGTGCTCCAAAAAAAGCACTAGTCTGTAAAGCTTTTCGAAAACCAAAACTATTTAAAAAACTAGCTCCCCAAGCTACAAAAAGAGCATAAAAAAAATAGCCAGCTAAATAGTAGTAAGCGACATAAACGAAATTATTGTTAAATAATTTATATAAAAAGATAGGGAGAAATAATCCGAAAAATCCAGCTGCTACTCTCATTATAGTTTGACTAGCAAAAAGAGAAGAAAAACCAAGTGAAACATTGCCATTAATATAATTAAGTTTAGGATGAAATCTCATTTAATTAGTGAAGTTTAATTAGAAAAAGTTATTTTCCCTTAGAGAAGATAACCTTTAAATTTTAGCACAAAAAAAAATTTTTCTCCAGGAAATAAAATTAAACAATTATTAAATATGGTTAACAACAGAAAGTAATATTTGTCAATTATTTTTAAGAGGGGTATAATGAGAATAGAATTCTTAGTTAAATAAAAAAGTGAAAATTATAAATGATAATCGTCCATGGGGCTCCTTTCGCCAATTTACTCACAATGAAATTTCTACGGTCAAAATAATTAGTGTTGAGGCAGGACATCAATTAAGTTTACAGTATCATCATAAGCGAAGTGAATTTTGGGTAATTCTTTCTGGTCATCCTAGAATTACGGTAGGAGAAAAAGTTAAAATTGCCCAAGAAGGAGAAGAGTTTTTTATTTCTCCAAAAACAATTCACCGAATAGAAGCACCTGAAGATAATTCTCAGATTTTGGAAATTTCTTTTGGTGATTTTGATGAAAACGATATTGTTAGAATAGAAGACGCTTATGGGCGGGTTTCCTAGTAATATAAAAATAAAAAAATATGTTTAAATCAAAAAACAAACAAAATTTTCATGAATTGTATCCTTTAACTATTGCTAATTATAAACAACGAATAGTTCTCCTTTATGGTATTAAAACTATTTTTGGAATGAGTATTTTTTTATCTCAGAGCAAGGACGGAATTAATTTTTCTAAAAAATATGAATTAGATATAACTTCTAAGAATGGAAAAAAAGAGCGGTTACTAAATTGTAATACTTTCTCTTTTTTTTATTATGGTAACGAGTATTATTTAATGTATTCACAAATAATTCGTAGGCAAGAGCAAATAAGAATTGCTAAATCTAAGGATTTACTCCATTTTAAAGTAGTAGAAAAAAATGTTCAATTATCAAAAACAATTGCAGTTGTTTCTAACTATAAGTATAAACAAAACTTTTTAGCCTATTATGGACATCAGTCAATTTATGTTACAGCTTCTAATAATTTAATTCAATGGCATAAATCAGGTGCTTTATTATCTCCAAGAGCTAACCATTTTGATGAAGGCAATTTAGAAGTAGTTAGTACTTTAACGGTAGAAAGAGGAATATTGGTTCTATACCAAAGTAAAAATACTAAAGAAAAAAATACGACCGTTAAAATTGGAGTAGCTTTATTTTCTTTTAATAAGCCGTATGATCTTATTTGGAGATCAGAAGTTCCAATTTGGGAAGAAACAGTAGATAGAGAAAAATTTCCAACTAGATTTTTAGGTTCTGCTATTATTGGTGAGTCGCTTTTGGTTTATTGGGTGTCTGCTAAGAACGAAATTTTTTCTAAAAATATCAACATTGTTTCTAGTGGATTGGCTTATCCTAAAAATGCTAAGCCATTAAAAAAACATTTTGATAATCCGATAATTAAACCAAAAAAAAATAATCGATGGGAAAGAGAAGCTACTTTTAATCCGGCAGCCCTGTACTTAGAAAATAAAATCCATTTATTATATCGGGCGATTGGGGAAAATGGAATTTCGGTTTTTGGTTATGCTTCTTCTCGGACTGGTTTTACAATAGATGAGCGGTTAAAACAACCTATTTTTTCTCCACCTAAACCTTTGAGGAAGGTTGAAGGTAAAAAAACTGTAGTTTCCTCTTACGCTTCGGGTGGTAGTTGGGCTGGTTGTGAAGATCCACGGATTACTCAAATTGGAAGTCGTGTTTATATGACCTATGTTTCTTTTAATGGTAATGAGCCACCAGGAGTAGCCTTAACTTCTATTAGTGTTAAAGATTTTTTAAATAAAGTTTGGAAATGGAAGCATCCAGTTTTAATTTCTAAGCCAGGAGAAATCCAGAAAAATTGGATGATTTTTCCTGAAAAAATAAATGGTAAGTTTGCTATTTTGCATAGTATTACGCCAAAAATAGCTATAGAGTACACAGATGATTTAGATAGTCAGGATATTGTAATTGAAAGTAAAAAAAGTCCAGGCAATGATGAACATCGCTGGGACAATGTTGTTAGAGGGGCAGGGGCTCCACCTTTAAAAACTAAATATGGTTGGTTAATTTTGTATCATGCTATGGATAAACGAGATCCAAATAGATATAAGGTAGGGGCAATGATTTTAGATTATGATAATCCTCAGAAAATTTTACATCGTTCTTTGTATCCTGTTTTAGAACCGTCCGAGAAATATGAGAATGAAGGAGCTAAATCAGGCGTAGTTTATGTATGTGGAGCAGTTATTAAAGATGATATGCTAATTGTTTATTATGGAGGAGCAGATAGTGTGGTGTGTGTAGCTTCGGAAAATATTGATGAATTTTTGGAAGATTTGACTAAAGAAGTAGCTGATGAAGAGCTGTCATTATTAGAGAAAATTAATAATTTAAATTAAAAATAAATTATGCTGGTTATTAGACGATCAAAACATAACCCATTATTAAGCCCTATTACTGATCATCCTTGGGAGTCCTTTGGAGCTTTTAATTGGTGTCCTATTCAAGATAAAAATAAAGTGCGTTCTGTTTATCGAGCAGTTTCTAATATAGAATATGTACACGGGGAAGAATTACACATTTCTTCAGTTGGCTATACTGAAAGCTCAGATGTTCACGGTCATAATTTTGAAAAACGTCGACAACTAGTGGTGCCAGAATATGAATGGGAAAAATTTGGTTGTGAAGATCCTCGAGTTACAAAAATTGATGATGCTTATTATATTTTTTATACTGCTCTTTCTGTTTTTCCTTTTTCGGCTGAAGGTATCAAAGTGGCGGTGGCTATAACTAAAGATTTTAAAAAAATAGAATCTAAACATTTAGTCACTCCTTTTAATGCTAAAGCAATGGTTCTTTTCCCAGAAAAGATAAATGGAAAATATGTTGTGATGCTGAGTGTTAATACTGACAAACCTCCTGTTATAACCGCCTTAGCTGAATTTGATGAGCTAGAAGAACTTTGGTCGTCAGATTATTGGGAAAAATGGTATGAAAATATTGAAGAACATAGAATTGATCTTAAGAGAAGTAAAAATGATCAAGTAGAAATTGGAGCTGTGCCAATCAAAACTAAAGATGGCTGGTTATTAATCTATTCACATATTCAAAACTATTTTAGCGAAGATAAGATTTTTGGCGTGGAAGCTTTATTGTTAGATTTAGAGCATCCAAAAAAGATAATAGCAAGAACTTCTGGTCCACTTTTGGTTCCAGAAAAAATTTATGAAGAGTTTGGTCAAGCACCAAATATAGTTTTTCCTTCTGGTTCTTTTATTGCAGATAAAAAATTAGTTATTTATTACGGAGCAACTGATACTACCTGTTGTCGAGCTAGTGTTAATTTAGATGATTTGTTGTCTAGTTTAAAAAAAGAACCAGTTTGTTTACGAAGTAGAAATAATCCTATCTTAGCTCCTAAGAAAGAGCATCTGTGGGAAAATAAAGCTGTGTTTAATCCTGCTGCTGTTGAATTAGAAGGAAAGGTTCATATTATTTATCGAGCCATGGGAGAGGATGATACTTCTGTTCTGGGTTATGCTAGTTCTGAAAATGGAGAAAATATTTCAGAAAGATTGGAAACTCCAATTTATATTCCGAGAGAATCATTTGAAATGAAAACTCATCCAGGAAATTCTGGTTGTGAGGATCCACGGATTACTCAAATTGGTGGTAAGCTATATATGTTTTATACGGCTTACGATGGAGTAAATCCACCAGGAGTGGCGGTTACCAATATTACAGTTAAGGATTTTTTAGCTAAAAAGTGGAATTGGGAGAAACCAGAGATTATCACGCCTCAGAAAATAGACAATAAAGATGCTTGTTTACTCCCAGAAAAAGTTAACGGACACTATATGGTTTTTCATCGAGCTCATAACCATATTTGTTTGGATCCAATTAAATCATTGAATTTTTCTATTGATAAAATTAACAGCTTTACGCCGATTATTGGTCCTAGAATTGGAATGTGGGATAGTCAGAAAGTAGGAATAACAGCTCCACCCTTAAAAACTAAATATGGTTGGTTATTATTTTATCACGGAGTAGCTGATGATAGTACTTATAGGGTGGGTGCTTTATTATTACAATTAAAAAATCCTACCTTAATATTAGCTAGAACCACTGATTTTATTTTTGAACCTGAAACTGATTATGAAAAAAATGGACAAGTTTCACAAGTGGTTTTTCCTTGTGGAATTGTTAACAGAAATGGTACTATTTTTATATATTATGGAGGAGGAGATAGTGTTTTAGGAGTAGCAACTACTAAATTAGAAAAAATTATTAAGGCTATGATATAGATCAAGAACTTTTGCTAATAGAGTAGCCCAAATATAATTGTGTAACTTAATTATTCATTATATAATTAGTTAGTAATTTAGCGAGTGGTATAAAAAAATATAATCAGATGTCTAATATTTTAAATATTGTTATTATTTTTATAGCTAAAGACTTGGTTTTTGTAGCTTTAATAGTAGCGGTTTGGGTTTTTTTAAAGTTATCTACTTTGGAGCGCAAACGAATGTTTGTTTTCGCAGTTATAGCTTTACCAACAACTTATCTAGTTGCTAAATTATTGTCTTTAGTTTTTTATGATCCGCGTCCGTTTGTCATGGGTCATTTTGTTCCACTTATTTCTCATAACGCTGATAATGGATTTCCATCGGACCATATGTTAATTTTAAGTGCGGTTGCGTCTGTGATATATGCTTTTAGAAAAAAAATTGGATGGATTTTTTTTATGGTGGCAGTCATGGTGGGTGTAGCTAGAGTGCTTGTTGGAGTGCATCATGCGGAAGATATTTTAGGTAGTTTGATAATTGCTATTTTCTGCGTATATCTGGTTTGGAAAATTATTTTCCCGCGTTTTAATGAAAGGATAAATCATTATAATTTTTCTTGGATGAGTAAGAAAAAATAAATTATTTTTAGAACAATGCGAATGACGTTGTTTTTTTAATGACTTTTTTAGACTTTCTAGAATTTTCTAGGTTGCTCAATAAAAAAGCCTGATTGTTGCCCGGGAGGGATTCGAACCCCCGAATGCATGGACCAAAACCATGTGCCTTACCACTTGGCGACCGGGCAATATTATTCTATTCTTCTACTATTTGTCCTCCCATAATTTCTAAGGCTGATTTAAGCAGAGAATCTTGCTTAGAGGTAGTTTTTGGCGTCTCTGAACCGAGAGGAGTAGTTTCTTTTTTAGGAGCAATAGATTTATCAATAACAACATTAATTATGACTGCACATTGTAATATTTTACTAAAAACTTCTTCAATTGTCAATTTATTTTTTGTTTCGTTTAATCTTTCACAATAAAACTCATATGGCGTAGCAATGGTAATTTGATTAGCTTGAACTTTCTGAGGTTGACAACTAATTAGCAAAGCTGACATAGAATGATTGTAAGGACGAATATCAACTAATAATTTTTTCCAATTATTTGTAACTTGTTCAAGCGTAAGCTGAGAAATTGAATGGCCGGTAGAATCTTTTAAGGAAACTTCTGCTTCAATATTGACAGCGGAAGTCTTGAGGGGAGTTTCTGGCAATTTGTTATTTTCAACAATTTCTTGAGTGAATTCTTTTTCAGGAGCAGGAAATTGATGAGTAGCTTTTATAATAGCAATTTCCATCGGTAGTTGAGGGAGGATAGAACTAGGAATTTCTTTTTGAGCTTGGATTAATAAATTAATAACTAAAATTATTTCATCAATTCCGACTACTTGAACTAACTTAATCATTTTTTTTATTTGATCTTGAGGAACTTCCGAAAGAAGATATTTTTCTAAAGTGACATTCACTTTTAGAAGCATCAGTTGACGAAAATAATTAATAAGAGCCTTGGTAAATATTTGTAAATCATAGCCATCTTCAACTAATTTATTAATTTTAGTAATAGCTAGGGTGGATTGTTTTTCAATAATTAGTTTAGCAATTTCACCTACGGTTTTTTTATCAGTAGTGCCTAAAATTTCTTCTACCTCTTGAAGAGTAATATTTTTATCTTCTAAAGAAATTATTTGACCAAAGAGAGATTCGGCATCACGCATTCCACCTTCAGCTGCAAGAGCAATCATTTCAAGCGCGTCTTTTTCAACTTTTATTTTTTCTTTTTTGGCGATGAGAGATAATTTTTCAATGATATTTGGCAAGGAAAGACGAGAAAAATCAAATTTTTGACAACGAGAAATGATGGTTTCTGGAACTTTATGAATTTCGGTAGTTGCAAGAATAAAAATAGCATGAGCGGGAGGTTCTTCTAAAGTTTTTAGAAGAGCGTTAAAAGCACCAGTAGATAACATATGAACTTCGTCAATAATATAAACTTTATAACGTAGAGAGGCAGGAGCTAAAGCGATAGTTTCTCGTAAATCTCGAATATTATCTACTCCAGTGTTAGAGGCAGCGTCAATTTCAATTATATCCATGGCTTTACCTTGAGTGATAAGTTGACAAGCAGAACATTGTTCACAAGTTATAACTCCTTGCAGATTTTCACAATTAATTGTTTTAGCAAATATTCTAGCCACTGAAGTTTTTCCGGTTCCTCTAGGTCCAGTAAAGAGATAGGCTTGACTAATTCGCTGATGTTGAATGGAGTTAGAAAGCGTCCGAACAATATGAGCTTGCCCGATAACTTCGGAAAAATTATTTGGTCTATATTTTCTATATAAAGTTTCTGACATATTTTTTAAATAATAAAAGCACCTAAGGCGCCCCTTTTTGATTATATAAAGTTAATGCTTTTTGATATTAATATTATAGCATTGCTAATCTTCGTTTGCAAAAAAATGGCTTAGGCTTAAAAAAAGTAATTATAATTAATATTTGACATATTTTTTTCAGAGCAGTAGAATAAAATTTGAAAAGATAGAGTATTTTATTTCTTAAATAAGAAGAGGAAGTTAGCTTTAAAGGCTAGCTAAAAAATGGTTAAGAAACAGGAGACTTATGATGCAGGGAAAATTAGGTTCAGTTGTTGGCAAGAAGGAGAAGAGAGTGAGAGGGAAACTCTCCAGAGAGATAAATAATGTTCGTCAAAAAATTTTGGCGACTCCGTTTCATCACAGGAAGAGGCTAGCTAATCTTAAAAGAAGATTAGCTGAACTAATAGACCAGCAAAAAATTTTTTTCAAAAATATTCAAAAAAATAAGAAATAAAATATTTCGAAGATTAGAATATTATTTAAAGGGATAACCAAATATTTGGCTATCCCTTCTTTGTATGATGAAAATTTGTGGCAGGAAAACAAACTGGGGAATATTTAGAAGGTAGCTAAACCTTAAAAGAGAAAAGAAAAATTATTTTTTAAAAACGATAAATTTATAGCCAAGAAAATTCCAAGCTAGACCAGCAATTGATCCAGCTGCTGCACCAATTAAACCCCATTGATCAGCGTTCATTCCAGCAAAAGGTTGGAAACCACTGAAAACAAACGAAGCCACTACCACATTAATTATAAATCCAACAATGCTAACAATAAAAAATTGAATAAATTCTGATTGATTATCACCTCTTTTATCAAAAGTCCAATATTTATTCCAAAAATAACTATTGATATTGGAAACTGTAAAAGAGGTAGCTTTATATAAAGAATAGAAAGTAACTGTTATTCCTAAACTAAGAATAATGTCAGTTGAATTAATATGGAAGTAATTTCTTAATAAAATAGTTATGATGGTTAAAGTTCCAAAGTCAACTAGAACATTCATAATCCCTGTTACGACAAATTTAGCTAATTGCCAAATGACCGATAATTTCTTACTAAGCTTACTAATTTTATGAGAAACTATTAAGCCAAGTGGCGTACCGATTAAAAAGAAAGGAATAATAATAAACCTTAATTGAAAATAAAGATTAGGCTTAATAACCTTCAAGACTGGCATAAACATTACACCAATAAGTAATCCAACGATAATACCGAGCCAGTAATCTTTCTTTAATAAAACTTCTTCCTTGATTTCTGGATTGAGTTCTGTATTTTGATTTGCAGTTTCCATTTTCATTTATTTAAATAGTTTAATTATTATCACTTAATTCTTTTCTTAACTCTTCAATGTCTGGTGCCCATTCATCAACTATTGAGGAAGTAGAAATGGGTTGAGGAGATTTTTTTTCTTCTGTTTGATTTTGAAAGTCAGGACTGGTAATTGTTGAAGGTGAGAAATTCTTCGTCGAAGAAGAATCATTAAATTCAGAAAAATCGTCAGTTTTTATTGTTAACTCTTTAGATTTTTGTAAAACATTTTCAATAGCTCCCCAATCAGAATTAATATCCCTAGGAATAACTAGTGTAACTTCATCTCCTGGTTCTACTTTAAAATAAGTAATAGAAGCCAGAAGGACTTTGTAGGCTTTTCCTTCTGAGGCAACAAAATAATTTCCGTTAGCATCTAAACTAGCGATACCAATTAATACCTTTCTTTCAATTGGCCCAATTTGTTTATAGATAAAAAATCCATCTAGGGTAATAGTTAATTTTAACATATCACCTTCTACCAGCTTAGATTTAGATGCATAATTAGCTGGGACTGGATATTGTTTTCCATCTGATCCAATCATAATTTGTCCGTCAAAAGTTCCTTCAACTATTTTTCCTTCACCAGAGTTATCTTTTTTCTTCCGACCAACTTTCTTTTTTCCTTCAAGCTGTAAAAGCATAGCTTTTGCCCCTTGGAGAGTTTTTTCGGCGTTTTGAATCATTTCGCGTAGTGATTGAATTTTTTCACTAGCATTGTTAGCTTGTTCTTCCATTTTTATTTTTATATTGATGTTATATTAGTAATTATATATTCATATTATTGAATGTGCAAGGAGCTGTATTATATGGATGCTTTTTACTAGATTTATAAGTGTAATTAAATCTAACGACAAGAATTTGCTATGGGTATATAATCATAATAGATGTTAGGAGTAGATTTATTTCTTCAAAAAATAAATTAGTTACGTCTGAAGAGGAAGAAAAATATTAAGAGAGTAATTAGCGACAATCAAAGAAGAGAAATAAGTGTTGAAAAATTAGTGAATATAAAAGAAAGCAGATAGCTAGCCTCTTATAGCCCTGTAAATAGAGGTTAGCAACTTTCGTTTAAGAATAGAATCTTATCGTTTGAGGTATATTGAAGATATAAATCAGCAAGAAGCTGCCGATAAAATGCAAACATCTCAAAGTACTTTTCAGCGAATATTACACTCGGCTCATAAAAAAATTGCTGATGCTTTGATTAATGGAAAAGCTATAAAAATTGTCAAAAAATAATTGCAAACAATTTTTGACAAAAGACATTTTTAATGATATTATAGAAAAACAGTTTTTATAAAATTCTCGCTGAAGTGTCAGCGGATTTTTTATTAGAAAGTAAGAGAAATAAAGTTATAATAAATTTAATTGAGTTAGAATTATGGAAATTAGAAATATTGCTATTATTGCTCATGTAGACCATGGCAAAACAACTATTACAGATGCTCTCATGAAACAAACTGGGATGGTAACCGATGAAAACGTCTCAATGGATGTTAATGCATTGGAGAAAGAAAGAGGGATAACTATTTATTCAAAAAATGCTAGTTTATTTTATAAAGATACTAAAATTAATATCGTAGATACTCCGGGTCATGCTGATTTTGGTTCAGAAGTAGAAAGAGTTTTGCGTTCTATTGATAGTGTTCTTTTAGTAGTAGATGCACAGGAAGGACCGATGCCTCAAACAAGATTTGTTTTAAAAAAGTCCTTAGAGTTAGGTTTAAAGCCAATAGTTATTCTTAATAAGATTGATAAACCAGCGGCTGATCCAGATATGGCGCAAGAAAAAGTGTTTGAGTTATTTTTAGATTTAGGAGCTAATGATGAACAACTAGATTTCACAACGGTTTATGCAATTGGAAGGGATGGAGTTGCTAAGCTGAATATGGAAGATGCTGGTGAAAATATGAATCCGCTTTTAGACACTATTTTAGAAAAAATTCCACCAGCTGGTGGTGATTCTTCAGCTAAATTAGTCGCTCAGCCTTTTAATTTAGGTTATGACAATTTTTTAGGACGATTAGCGGTAGTGAGAATTTACGAAGGAATAATTAAAACAGGGCAATCGATAACTTTAAAAAAGATTAATGGTGAAACGACTACTGGTAGAGTAACTAAACTTTTTACTTTTAGGGGAGTCACGAGAGAAGAGGTTGATGAAGCTCAAGCTGGAGATATCGTAATGTTAGCTGGATTTCCTGATGTAGAAATAGGTGAAACATTTTGTGATGATCCTTCTCAAGAAGCTTTACCAGTTATTACTATTGATGAGCCAACTATTACTTTGAGATTTTTAGTTAATGATTCTCCTTTTGCAGGACGAGAAGGAAAATTTGTAACGGGAAAACAAATCCGGGAACGTCTAGAAAAAGAATTGGAAATTAATAAAGGATTAAAAGTTGATTTTTCTACTTCAGAATATTTTAGTGTTTCTGGGCGAGGAGAATTACACATAGCAGTTCTATTAGAAAATATGAGACGGGAAGGTTTTGAAATTCAAGTTTCTCAACCACAAGTAATTATTAAAGAAATTGATGGAGTGAAATCAGAACCTTTTGAAGAAGTGACAATTGATGTTCCAAGTGAATTATCAGGAGGAGTGATCGAAACACTAGGGAAAAGAAAAGGAATTATGACTGATATGCAATCAATTGGAACACAAACTCGGATGCTTTTTGAGATTCCAACCAGGGGATTATTGGGTTATCGAGGTCAGTTTGTAGTTGACACTAAAGGTGAAGGAATTCTTTGTTCGCAAGTAATCGGTTTTAAACCTTATGTTGGAGAAATAAAAAGAAAAGAAGTTGGCTCAATGGTTTCTATGACAACTGGTAAATCTTTGGGATTTTCTTTAGCTAATTTACAAGAACGAGGAGTGCTTTATATTAAGCCAGCGACAGAAGTTTATGAAGGAATGGTAATTGGAAATGTTACTAGGGGAAATGATATGGCAGTTAATCCAACCAAAGGAAAACAACTTTCTAATATGCGATCTAGTGGAGCTGACGAAGCAATTCAATTAATTCCACCAGTTACTATTTCTATTGAACGGGGTTTAGAAATTATAAATGAAGATGAATATTTAGAAATTACACCAGAATCGGTACGTCTTAGAAAGCAGGGCTTGAGCGAAAATGAAAGAAATAAATCATCTAGAAAAAAATAAATTAAAACTTTTTTATTGAATAAAAAACAACTCTTTAATTGTTAAGGAGTTGTTTTTGTGTAAAAGTTGTGGATAACTTTTTAGTGAATAGCTTATTTAAGCTATTTTTTTAAATGATTAATTTAATTTTTAATGTGTTGACTGATGAAGACTGGTGGAGTAAAATAGAAATAAAGTTTATAAAAGTGGGGGAAAGTGGTAAATTTGGAATAATTGTAACTCATTTTTTAAAATAAGAAGTCAAAGTAATGATTTAATAGTTGATTCTTAAAATGATATGTTTATTGGAGAATATCAACATTCTATTGATCCAAAAAAAAGATTGGCTGTTCCAAGTAAATTTAGAGATGAATTGAAAAATAAAGTGGTAGTAACTAGAGGTTTGGACAAATGCTTATTTATTTATCCAATGTCTATCTGGAAATCATTAGCTGAAAAATTAGGAGCGATGCCTGTTGGAGAGGCAAGTACTAGAAGCTTTGTTCGGCTTATGTTGGCTGGGGCTTGTGATATAGAAGTAGATAAACAAGGAAGGATTTTAATTCCTGATTATTTAAAAGATTATGCTAATTTAAAAAGAAATATAGTAGTAGCCGGGCTGTATAATCGTTTAGAAATTTGGGATGAAAAAAAATGGAATGATTATAAAAGAAAAGCTGAAAAAAATACTGATGAGATTGCTGAACAGTTGGGTAAACTAGGAATTTATTAAAGATAATTTTTAGATAGATTAGAATGAGTATTCATAAATCAGTTTTGTTAGTAGAAGCGATAGATAGCCTCAATTTAAAAGAAGGAGCTACGGTAGTTGATGCTACTCTTGGAGGGGGAGGATATTCAAGAGAGATATTAAAAAGGATCGGTGAGAGAGGGAGGTTAATAGCTATTGATGCGGATAGAGAAGCCATAAAGAATTTTAAGATAAAAATTGAGCAAGAGAATTTTAAAAATAGAATAGATTTAATTAACGATAATTTCTCTAATTTAAAAAATATCTTAGCTGAGTTACAAATAGAAAAAGTAGATGCCATTGTTGCTGATTTAGGTTGGAGTACTGATCAATTAGTCGGCAAAGGAATGAGTTTTTTGAAAGACGAGCCATTGGATATGCGTTTCAATATTGATGACGAAATAAATGCTCAAGAGATAGTTAATCGATATTCCGAAGAAAAATTAAGAAAAATTATTCAGAATTATGGAGAAGAGAGATATGCAAAATTGATAGCTCATAAAATTATTAAAAAAAGAGAAGAAAAACAAATTAAAACAACCAAAGAATTAGTAACCGTAATTAGGGAGGCTGTTCCGATGAAATATAGAAACGCTAAGATTAGTCCGGCAACCAGAACTTTTCAAGCACTTAGAATAGAAGTCAATCAAGAATTAGAGAATCTAGAAAAATTTATTCCTGAAGCGATTAAATTATTAAAAAAGACGGCTCGGTTAGCAATAGTGTCCTTCCACTCATTGGAAGATAGAATTACCAAGAATATTTTTCGGGAAAATGCTAGGGGATGCATTTGTCCGAAAAATTTCCCGGTTTGTATTTGTGGAGAAAAACCAATTGTGGAAATTATTAATACTAAACCAATTATTCCGAAGGAAAAAGAAAGGTTAGAAAATCCTAAATCCAGGAGTGCTAAATTAAGAGTTTGTGAAAAAATATAGAAAAATAAAAAAGGAGTTAAAAATAAAAAATAAAATTTAATTATTAGAATAAAAAATTTCAGGGGGTCTGAAATTTATGTCAAAAATAATAACGGTCTGTAGATTAAATTCCAATGGTTTTCAAAGAGCTGTTTTTCAGCGAATTAGGAAAAAAACTTTTAATAGACAAAAATGGCATTTAACTACTCAAAAATTTAAAGAACAAGAATCTCAAAAAGGTAGTATAAAGCTGGGGTTTATGCATTCTTTTTTTGCTTTAATTACTACAATGGTTATTTTTGGAGCTTTTTATTTATTTCAAGTTAATAGTTTAGTCTCTATGGGCTATGAAGTAAATAATATGCAAAATAAAATTCAGGAACTTCAAAAAACTAAAGAACAAAATAGAATAAAAGAAGTAGAGTTAAAATCAATGTATCGGATTGAGAAAACAACTCAAAATTTAAATTTAATAAATACTACTAACATCTCTTATTTAGAAATCAATGAAAGGGTAGCAATGAAATAGAAATTTTCAAGAGTCGTTTTATTTTTAAAATTAGTTAGAAATTATGAATTCAGTAAACTCTCAGAAAAGGAAAAGTAAGATAAAACATTTTTTTCAATTAATTGGTCAATATGAATTTGATAATGCTAGAATTTATATTTTATTCGCTGTTATAATTTTAGTGACAGGAATAATAGTTTTAAAACTTTATTCTATCCAAGTCTTAGCACATAGCTATTATCAAGAATTAGCTGACAATCAGCATTCTATTTTAAAAAAACTAATTCCTAAGAGAGGGGAAATTTTCCTTCAAGATCAAGGCGGAGTTTATCTAGTTGCTGTGAATAAGGAGACTAAAATGGCTTATGCTGTACCAAGAGAAATTAAAAATCCAGAATTGGAAGCTCATTTATTGGCAAAAATTCTAGACTTAAATAAAGATCATTTGAGAAGGAAACTTTCTAGATCTCAGGATAGTTATGAAGTTTTAAAACATCGATTATCTGAAGGCTCCATAAGTCAATTGGATAGTTTAAAATTAGAAGGAATTCATTTGTCAGATGAAACATATAGATATTATCCAGCGGATAAATTAGCTTCTAACGTTTTAGGTTTTGTTGGTTGGAGGGGGCATAGTTTAGGAGGGCGTTATGGAATTGAAGCTTATTTTAATACAAAGCTTCAAGGTCAGAAAGGTGAATTATATCAAAATAAAGATAATTCAGACAGTTGGATCTCCACAGGGGAAAGAAAGATAAGTCAAGCTAAAAATGGAGATAGTTTAGTTTTGACTATTGATCATACTATCCAATATGAAACAGAAAGAATTCTTCAGGGGGCGATTGATAAATTTGAAGCTAAACGAGGAACGATTATCGTAGAAGAGCCAAAGACAGGAAGAATTTTAGCAATGGCTAGTTATCCAAATTTTAATCCGAATGAATATAGAAATGTATCTGAGATGGCTGATTTTAGAAACTTAGCTGTTAGTAATGCTTATGAGTGTGGAAGTATTTTTAAAACTATTACTATGTCAGCTGCTATCGATAATGGTAAAATAACACCTCAGACAACCTATACCGATACAGGAAGAGTAACAGAAGCTGGCTATACAATTAGAAATGCAGAATTAGAAGCTGATGGATTGCAAACTATGACTCAAGTTTTAGATAAATCTTTAAATACTGGAGCTATCTACGTGGAAAAACTTTTGGGGAATAGAAATTTTAGAGATTATGTCCAACGATTTGGTTTTGGAAATTTAACAAAGATAACTTTGCCAGGGGAAAGTGCAGGTAATATTAGTAATTTAAATAATCTAAGAAGCAATATTCAATTTTATACAGCTTCTTTTGGACAAGGAATAACTGCGACACCAATTCAATTAGTCAGCGCTTATAGTGCGATTGCTAACGGAGGTATTTTAATGAAACCACAGATAGTAGAAAAAATAATTCATAGCGATGGAACTGATGAATATATTGAACCTCAAGAAGTCAGAAGAGTGATTTCGCAAAAAGCAGCTCAAGAAGTTGCTCAAATGTTAAGAAGTGTCGTTGTTCATGAACACGGAAGAAGAGCTGATGTTCCAGGTTATTTAGTAGGAGGAAAAACTGGTACAGCGCAAGTAGCTAGCTCAAAGAAAAGAGGCTATGTTCAAGGGGAAAGCATTGGTTCTTTTGCTGGGTTTGCTCCTATCAATAATCCTCGATTCGTCATTCTAGTTAGAATGGATGATCCAAAAACAGTTCAATGGGCAGAATCAAGTGCAGCTCCAACTTTTGGAGAATTGATGAAATTTTTACTAGATTATAAAAGTATTCAACCAACTGAAAAATATACTCAGAAAGATTTAGCTTTATTTAATAGAACGCATACTTTAAAATATTATTCAGCCAATAATCAACAAAAAGATAATAATCAAAAAAATGGAAACTCAAAATAAAATAATCAAAGAAACAGGAAAAGCAAAAAAGCTAGTACTCTTAGAAAAAATTCTGAGATTTATGGCAATAGTAATTTTAAAAAAATACCAACCTAAGGTAATTGGTATTACTGGTTCAGTAGGAAAAACTTCTGCTAAGGAAGCAATTTTTACTGTCTTAAATGGTCAAGTTAAAGTTAGAAAAAATGAGAAAAATTACAATAATGAAATAGGGTTGCCATTAACTATTCTAGGAGTTAAAAGTGGAGAGCGATCAATTATAAAATGGTTGGAAATATTTTTTTATTGGCTAGTAATTGCAATTTTTCCTATAAATTATCCAGATGTTTTAATTTTAGAAATGG
Source organism: Parcubacteria group bacterium M10-OD1-1 (assembly GCA_003056145.1). Classification (GTDB taxonomy): domain Bacteria; phylum Patescibacteriota; class Minisyncoccia; order Moranbacterales; family UBA2206; genus M10-OD1-1. The sequence continues at coordinate 18,954 of LSNL01000006.1, read as the reverse complement.
GTGCTGATCATCCAGGAGATATTAAATATTTAGCCAGTTTCATTAAATGTGAAATGGCAGTTATTACTGATATTTCTGGTAGTCATTTGGAATATTTTAAAACCGTTAATCGAGTAGCGAAAGAGAAATGGGAATTAGTTAAAAGTCTCAGAAAAAAAAGGAGAGCGATTGTTAATCTAGATAATACTCAAATTTTAAAATTAGTTACTAAGAATCAAGATCAAAAAAAAGATAATCCTAAAAAAATTAATTTTTTAACCTTTGGTTTTTCAGAAAAAGCGGATATTAAAGCAGAAGAAGTTCTTTATAATTATTCAGAAAAAATAGAAAATATAGAAAGAGTAAAAGGTTTATCTTTTAAACTTAATTATCAAGGAACGGTTATTCCCGTGAGATTAAATAATGTTTTAGCAAAACATAATATTTACGCAGCACTTAGTGGCGTGGCAGTAGGATTAGAGTTTAAAATGAATTTAGTTGAAATAGCAAAAGCTTTGGAAAATTTTTCTATGCCTTGCGGAAGAATGAAGCCAATTTTAGGTATGAATAATACTTTAATTATTGATGATTCCTATAATGCTTCACCTGTTTCCACCAAAGCGGCTTTAAAAGTTCTAGGAGAAATTAAATCTAATAGAAGGATTGTTGTTTTGGGAGATATGTTGGAGTTGGGAGTAGATACAGAAGCAGAGCACAAATTAATAGCGAGAGAATTCTTGAAAAATAAAGGCGATATTTTTTTGGCAGTTGGGCAGAGAATGAAATTTGCAACAGAAGAGTTAAAAAGATTAAATTTTTCTACAGAAAAAATATTTACTTATAAAAATCCTAATGAAGCGATTGAAAAGTTACAAAAAATTATTCAGTCAGGAGATGTGATTTTAGTTAAAGGCTCACAAGGAATGAGAATGGAAAAAATAGTGGAAAGTATTATTAAAAATCCTAGTGATATAAAGGAAATTCTTTGCCGTCAAGATGAAACTTGGAAATCAAGTGATTGGGAACCAGTTTAATTTCAAAATTAAATACTTTAACTAAAAAATTAGAGATGAAAACAGGTTTTAACTTGGGCAAATTAGTTGTTTCTAAATAAATTACTCTAGATAAAATCATGTGGTGGAGAAAAATTAAAAAGAGAAGAGAGATTAAATATTAGTCAGAGATAAGTTTAAATGAGGGTTTTAAAAAATAAAATTAATAGTTTTTTAAGTTAACTTTACTTTTCGTTTCTCCCAGTTTATACTTAAATAAGCTACTAAAGTGAATATCAGATAGAAAAGATATTCCACCTATTTTTTAAGAAGTTAATTATTTAAATTTATGTCAGATATTTTAGAAGGTCTTTTTGGGTCTAAAGAGAAGGCACGTTTATTGAGGTTTTTTTTGCAAAATCCTGATCAACTCTTTAGCTTTTCAGAAATTGTGGAGAAAAATATGTTAAAAAGTTCCAAAACGAGAAGTGAGATTGCAACCTTATTTAAAATAAAGTTTATTTTAAAAAGAACCAAAAAAAAGAAAATTTTTTATGAGCTTAATCAAAACTTTAATTTTTATCCAGAGTTAAAAAAATTAATTGCTAAATCTAATGTTTATCCTCAATGTAAGAGTTTGTCTAAGATTGGGAAAATTGGCAATATGAAGTTGGCAGTTATTAGTGGAATCTTTATTAATTACCAGAAAAGTAAGGCTGATATGATTTTAGTTGGCGAATCAGTTAGCAAAGCAAAGCTAAAAAATTTAATGAATAATTTAGAAGCAGAAATAGGGAAAGAAATTAATTTTGTTTTAATGACAGCCGATGAATTAAAATATCGCTTAAATATGTTAGATAAATTTATTTTAGAGTTTTTAGAGGGTCCACATGAAGAGGTAATCAATAAAATTCCTGGACTTCGTCAGTTAATAGCTAATAGGAGGAATTAAATTATTTAAGATTAATAAGAGGATGCTTTATTTGACAATAATAGTTTTAGTTTTGGTGAATCTTGGAGTTATTTGGGTTATTTTTAATCTCAACAAAAAACTTAGCAGTAATCAAGAGAACGATAAAATGACGGCTATTTTAGAGCGGATGTCTATGTTGGCAGAACAAAATAGGGAGCTTCGTCACAATATGGATAGTAAACTTTCAGAAACTTATCGGGCAACTCAAGACCAGATTAATCAAACAATGAGAACGGCCCAAGGGATTGCTAGTCAGTCGGTTAGGTCTATTTCGGAGGTAACTGAAAAGTTATCTAAGATTGAGGAAACTAACAAGCAGGTAGTTAATTTTTCAGCTCAACTTCAAAATCTTCAGGATATCCTTAAAAATCCAAAACAGAGAGGAGTGCTGGGGGAATATTTTTTAGAAGAAACTTTAAAAAATGTGCTTCCTCCTAGGTCTTATCAAATGCAGTATAGTTTCAAGGATGGTGTTATTGTAGATGCGGTAGTCTTTGTGAAAGAAAAAATTATTCCAATTGATTCTAAATTTTCTTTAGAGAATTATGAAAAGATACTTAATGCTAGAGAACCAGAAGAAAGAGAAGGATTAGAAAAATTATTTAAACAAGATTTAAAAAATAGAATTGACGAGACATCAAAATATATCAAACCAGGAGAAGGAACTATGGATTTTGCTTTTATGTTTATTCCGTCAGAAGCTATTTATTATGATCTCTTAATTAATAAAATAGGCTCAGTTCAAAGTAGCACGCGTGATTTAATTGACTACGCTTTTAAAGATAAAAAAGTTATTATTGTTTCTCCAACTTCTTTTTTGGCTTATTTACAAACTGTTTTACAAGGATTAAGAGCCTTACAAATTGAAGAAAGTGCTAAATCAATTAGAGGCAATGTAGAAAAATTAGGCCGACATATAGTAGTGTTTGAAGAATATATGAAAAAATTAGGCAATAGTATGTCTACGACTGTTAATCATTTCAATATGGCTTCTAAGGAATTAAGTAAGATTGATAAAGATGTTTCTAAAATTACTGATAAAAAGAAAGAAATTGAACCAATGACTTTGGAAAAACCAAAAAATGAATAAAGGCTAAAACTATGGCAAAAGAAAAAAGAAAAAAGAAAAATTTTATAAAAAGCTTGAACCATAAAACCAAGCTTTTTTTCAGAGATAGCTTTTGGAGTAATAAAATAGTAATTTGGCTTCTGTCATTGAATATTTTAGCTAATGCAATTAATTGGATTATTATATTTATTTTTTTACACTCCGTTGACAGAAACATCATTTTGCATTATAATGTTTATTTCGGAGTTGATAAGACAGGGAGCTGGAAACAAATTTTTATTTTATCTTCAATCGGATTATTTGTATTTATTACTAATTTATTTTTAGCTATTTATTTTTATAAAAATAAAGAAAGAATTGCTAGTTATATTTTGCTATTAGCTTCTTTTATGGTTCAAATAAGTCTTATGATTGCCTCTTTGAGTATAATTATAATCAATTATTAAAAACATCTATCAGCGTTAAATTTTAATTTTTTAGTTATTAGAAATGTTCAAATTTCCAAATCCAAAAACTACAAATCCTAAAGAGAAAAAAATTCAAAGGACACTTGAAATGATACCAGGAATTTTAACTTGGTTCACTTTAATTGGAATGTTTGTTTTTTCTTTTCTTTTTCCAGTCTATGTGGCTATTTTTATTATAGCTTTTGATATTTACTGGATTTATAGAACGATTTTTATTACTTATTATTCTGTAGAAGGTTATAAGAAACTTAAAGAAGGTTCATCAATTGATTGGTGGGAAAGATGTCAAAATATAATGCATCCAGAAAAATACGCCACTTTTATTCAAAAAAGAATTGAAAATATGCAGCTATCTCTTCAGGGATATGAAAAGATAACTAGAAAAGATAAAAAAATTATTAAAAAAGAAATTATTAAAAATGAAAAGTACCTGGAGGAGGTAAAAGATATTTCTAAAATTAAAAATCAAATATTAGATTGGAGAGAAATTATCCATGTAGTTATGTTGCCGACAGCTGGAGAGCCTGCTGATATTATAGAACCATCTTTACAGGCATTAATGGAGACTAATTTTCCTAATCAGCAGTTTATAATTCTTTTGGCCACTGAAGAAAGAGAGCCCAAAGAGCAGAGAGAAGCAAAGGTGAATTATCTTAAAAATAAGTTTGAAGGTGTCTTTAGAGATTTTATTGTGACTACGCATATTGTCAAAGACAATGAAATGAAAGCTAAGGGATCTAACGCCACTTTTGCAGCTAAGGAATTAGTTAAGTATCTTAAGGAAAGAAGAGTTGATTTTAAAAAAGTTATTTTTTCTAATTTTGATTGTGATAGTGTGGCTCATCCACAGTATTTTGCGGCCTTAACTTATGAATATATTATCGATCCCAAACGACTTCAAAGAAGCTATCAACCTTTGCCGATGTATCATAATAATCTTTGGGATACTAATGCTTTCGTAAGAGTTATTGTAACTGGTTCTAGCTTTTGGCATATTTTTCAAAGTACCAGAACAGAGGGAATGGTAACCTTTTCTTCACATTCAGAGCCTTTTGATACTCTTTACCGAGTAGGATTTTGGCCAGTCAATATGATTAGTGAAGACTCTATAATTTATTGGAAATGTTTTTCTTATTACAATGGAGATTATAAGGTCAAGCCAATTTATTTGCCAATATCATTAGATGCTGTTTTAGCAGAAACCTATTGGAAAACCATTAAAAATCAATATAAGCAAAAACGGAGATGGGCATATGGAATTGAAAACTTTCCTATTATAATGAGGGCGTTGGCACCTAATAAAAAAATTAGTTTGCGGAAAAAAATAAAAGTCGCGCTTGAAATGTTAGAAGGACATCATAGCTGGGCGACAGCTTCTGTTATTTTAGCTATTTTAGGATGGCTACCTTTAATTTTCGGAGGCAATCAGTTCAATCAAAGTGTCTTAGCCCATAATCTTCCATTGATAACTCGTTATTTGATGACTTTAGCAATGACTGGTTTAGTGGTATCTATGTCGCTTAGTTTTTTACTAATGCCACCTAGACCAAAAAAATATTCTCGTTGGAGAAATGTCTATATGCTTTTACAATGGATTTTGGTTCCGATTATTGCTCCTTTCTTAGGTTCATTGCCATCAATAGATTCACAAACTAGAATTCTTATGGGTAAATATTTTGGAGAATTTTGGGTAACTGAAAAAATGAGAAAATGATAACTCAATATTTAAATCCATTCTTTATTTCTTTTGCGCTTTCAGTGGCGACAATGATTTTATTAGTTCAATTATTTAAAAAGAAAATTTGGAACAATAGAAATTCTTCAAGACATATTCATCAAATTGGAGTTTCAAGATTTGGTGGGATTGCTTTAGTGTTAGTTTTCAATTTAGTTATTCTTCTCAATAAAAATTTAGTTTTAACCACTGAGCTAGTTGGTTTTATGCTTGGTACAGTCGCTTTGTTGATAGTTGGTATTTGGGATGATTTGAAAGAGCTATTTTGGAAAACCCAATTATTTTTTCAAATTGCTTTAGCAGTTTTTGTTTTTATAATGGGAGTAAGAATTTATTATATTACCAACCCTTTAACAGGAGGAATTATAAATTTAGATACTGGTTTCTATGTTTTGATAGCTGTAGCCTTAGTTGTTTCATGGTTAGTCTTAAGTATGAATGCTATTAACTGGGCTGATGGAATTGATGGTTTGGCGAGTGGGATTACTTTAATTACCTTAGGCACGATATTTTTTCTTAGCTTAAAACCAGAAGTCAATCAACCTCCAGTGGCAATTATTAGTGTTATTTTAATTGGTACAATCTTAGGTTTTTTTATTTTCAATTTTTACCCTTCTAAAATATTAGCAGGGACTCCTGGAGCTATGTTTATGGGATTCTCTTTAGCAGTTTTAGCAATTTTCGCTGGAACAAAAATTGCAACTGCTCTTTTAGTTTTAGTAATTCCGATGGTAGATTTTATTTGGGTCATCGGAGAAAGAATTGAAAGCCATAAATCAATTTTTAAACCTGATAAAAATCACTTACATTATAAATTAATGGAACTTGGCTGGTCACAGAAAAAAATTGTTAATAGTTATTTAGTTGTAACCTCAATTATTGCGGTTATTGCTTTAAATACTAGAGCGATTGGAAAAGGAATTACTCTCATATTAGCGGTCTTGGCTGTTATTATAAGTCTGGTGTTAATTAGAAAAAAAATAAACTATTTAAAAAAATGTCGTTCCTGAAACAAAAAAAATATTACATTACAATTTTAATTGTGTTGATTGCTATTATTTTTTTAAATGGTTCTTACTTTAAGATAGTTAATATTCAAGGAAAAGTTTTTATTGCTAAAGTCGCCTTAAGCAAGCAAGAACAAATTAGAGGATTAGGAGGAAGAAAAAATATTTGTTCTCATTGCGCGATGCTTTTTAAATTTTCTCAAGCTGGTCATTATGATTTTTGGATGAAAGAGATGCAGTTCAATTTAGATATTATTTGGATTAATAATGGAAGAATAGTCTATTTAGTTAAAAATGTTTCTAAAAATTCAATTAAAATAATCAAACCGCCAGTTTTGGCTCAAGAAGTTTTGGAAATAAAAGCGGAGAATAGCAGTCAATATAATTTTAAGATTGGTGATGAAGTTAAGATTTGGTAAGGTGTGATTTATTTTTTTAACACAAAAGCTCCGATTTAATCGGAGCTTTTGCTATTGAAAGATAGTAATATTATACTTATTTCAGTGAAAGAACAACAGAGTTATTTTTTAAAATAGTTACTTTGAAAGTTCTATTTTAGGATAATGATGGTACGCGAACAGCATACTGGTGTAAATTTTTTAATTGATGAGCAGTCAGAGTCTTAGATTTAGCAATGGCTTGTTTAAGTAAGTTTTTAGAAAATTCCACAGAGGTTCCGATGTAAATTCTTCCTTGATGATGAACAGCTTTTCGTAAATAATCTTCAATATAAATTTTATGTTCAGCTGTCAAACTGGAGTCAGAATTTTTTTCTAGATAATGTGCCAAAGCTGCTCTGGCTAAGGTAGTTTGACTATCTCCTTTACCAGCTACTTCAATGAATGATTGCTCAGTTTCTTGGCTAGTCGTAATTGAAGATGTCTTCTGAATAGAAGATTTTTTCACGGCAGTATTTTTCTTCGTAGTGGTAGATTTCTTTTCTTGCTTTTTTTCTTTGATTGTATTATTGTTCTCATCTTTTTTGATATTGTCTTTCTGGTGTTCACTTTTTTGAGTAACTTCTTTATTAGCTGGTGTTGCAGATCTTTTAGAATAAGAATAAATTCCTCCAGCGATTAAGACTACGATTAGGACACTGATAATAATTCTTAAATTATCTTGAAGCCAGTTTTTCCAATTACCTCGAGTTATTTCATCAGTTGTTGCTGTTTCTTGTTTCGAATTATCCTTGTTTTTTTCTTCATTATTTTCCATATTTTTCACCTTCCTTTCTATCTTTAGTTTATTATTCTCAACTATGAAAGCTGAGCCGTTTAAAACGGAATTTTTAATGTGCTTGCGTTGAAGCGATTGCCTTTGAGGCTTCTTATAGTGAATTTTATCAAAGTTAGCCAAGTCGTCAACTAGACAAACATTAAGATTAGGTTTTAATATAAAAAGTTCTTTTGAGCAGTAGCTAAAATTTTTAGTAATTAAATATAAAATATAAAATAAAAATCATTAAAATAGCTGAAGAATATTTTTTCTCTGAAATTTTTTTAAGAATAATTTCTTTAGTTTCTTTTTTTGAACTGTGGATAATTTTTCTATTGCAATAAAATACAAATAAGATATAATTTAAATAAACAATAGGTCGAAAACAAAAACAAAAATATTCTTAATAGAGAATACAAAGCTCAGTTTAAAAAAATAAAAATAGAAAGCGAGGTGATAATTATGGCAACTAAAAAGAAAACTACAAAAAGAAAACCAGCTAAAAAAGTTGTAAAGAAAACTACAAGAAGAAAACCAGCTAAAAAAGTTGTAAAGAAAACTACAAAAAGAAAACCAGCTAAAAAAACTGTAAAGAAAACTACAAAAAGAAAACCAGCTAAAAAAACTGTAAAGAAAACTACAAAAAGAAAACCAGCTAAAAGAACTACTGCTAAAAGACGAAAAAAATAATCTTTTAGAAAGTTGATTCAATGAAATAATAAAATTATTAAGTTGAAGATTATTTTTAGTACAAAGTTACTATTAAATAAAGCAAAAACCGTAAAATTTTACGGTTTTTGCTTTATTCTAGGTAATTCCAACCTAATGATTTTAACTAAGCTAAGATTAATTTATTTTAATAATCACTACACGACATTTACCAGACAAATCTTTTTTAAAGTTTAGTTTACCTTTCGGAAAATAATTTAGTATTATTTTTTTAATCTCGTTTTTTTGCTCAGGGCTTATTTCTATAAAGCAAGAAATAGAATTTATTTTAGAATATTTTTTAAGTTTTTTTATTTCACTGATAAGTTTTGCATAATGACTTAGTCCATTCTGGTTGCTAATGAGTGCAGACTTAGGTTCATATTTTTTTACATCAACCATAGATGACTCATAAATATCTTTGGATAAATAGGGGAGGTTTGCAGTAAGAATAAGATGATGAACTTTATAAATTTTATTTTTTAAAAAATATTCCAATAAGTTGGATTCAATAAATTTTATTTCACTTTGTAAATTATTTTTTTTTGCATTTTGTTTCGCAACTTGTAATGCATCTTTTGAAATATCAATTCCATAAAATTTAATTTTTTTATTTTTATCTTTACATCTATAATTTTTGCGAAAATTAGAAGCTAGGTTATCGACAATTGAAATGATTATATTTCCACTTCCAGTGCCGACATCAATGATATTGATTATTGAAGATTGATTGTGAAATGTTAAAATTTCTTCCAATGTTTTTTCTACAAGCAATTCTGTTTCTGGACGGGGAATAAGGGTGTTTGGAGTGACTGTAAAATCCAATCCAAAAAATTCCTTATGTTTGGTAATATAGGCAACAGGTTCGTTTTTAATTCTTCTCTCTATATAGTTATTAATTCTTAATTTTTGATTTGGTGTTAGTATATATTCAGGGTGAGTGAGTACGACTTCTCGCGATTTTCCAATTGCGTGTGCAATTAAAACTTCTAGATCTAATGAATCTAATTTGTCTCGGTATTTTTTTTTAATGTCGGAAATATTTTCCATAAGATTTATTTTAGCGGACTTTTAATATTCTTTAATTTGGGATTTGTAACTTGTGTATAAATTTGCGTAGTGCGAATATTCGAGTGCCCTAGCAATTCTTGTACATATCGCACATCTGTTCCGTTTTCCAGCAAATGTGTAGCGAATGAATGGCGCAAAGAATGGAAGGTTGCAGGCTTGCTAATTTGTGCCTTTGCCAAACTTTTACGAAACATTTTTTGCAAAGATGTCGTTGTGAGATTACCTCCACGATTGGAAGGAAAAATAAAATCATACACTTTTTTACCAGCGATAATATTTCTCAAATCGTCTTGTAGTTTTTCTGGTAATACACTGATTCTGTCTTTCTTACCTTTTGCACCCTTAATATGTACAACAAGTTCAGCAATGTCTAAATCTGCCACTTGAAGTTTTGTCACTTCGCTAACTCTCATACCACAGGCATACCCGAGGGATATCATGAGTTTATACTTTGGGTTATCAGTCACTTCAATAATCCGCTCAATTTCTGCTCGCGACAATACAATCGGCAGTTTCTTGCTTCGTTTAGCAAATTTTAGATCAATCTTTTGAGGATTCTTTAAAACCTCTACATACAAAAATTTCACAGCACTAAGTGCAAGATTGATTGTTTGTGGGGACTGTTTGCCTTTCTGTTTATCAAGCAAAAAATCCTCAATTGCTTTTTGTTTATCTTTGATTCCAGATTTTTTAGCAAACCCGATATAATCTTTAATGTAAAGCAAGTATGCTTTACGGGTTTTGGGAGAATAGTTGCGTAATCGCAATAATCTGTCGGTTTTCTCCAAAATATCGCTCATATCCAAAGAATAACAAAAGTTTGCATAACATACAAGATATTGTTACAATATGGACATAGAGTTTGGATAAAAACCAGTTATATTCAATTTTACATTTAAGAACGAAGAAAAGCCCACCAAAACTTTATATATGTTTGAAATTCTATATTTTATATGCAAGAAAATAAAATCACAATCATCATAAATAAGCCAATTGAAGAAGTTTTTGAATTTACAACAAATCCCAAAAATACTCATTTATGGATTCCTTCAATTTCAGAAGAAGTTGCAGAAGAATATCCTCCAAAAATTGGAACTCAATATAAAAATAGAGGAGATAATTCTGATTGGGATTTCTATAAAGTTGTAGATTTTCAAGAAAATAAAATATTCACATTAACTGATTTAGATGGCAATTATCATGTCAGATATACTTATTGTAAATTGAGCGATAGCCAGACAGAAATGGAATATTTTGAATGGATGGAAAACGGAGAATTGAGCAATCCATTTACTGAAGATATTATACAAAAATTAAAATCAGTTATGGAATCTAATTAGACGTTTTGGTGGGCTTTTCTAATTATTGACTCCCTTCGGTCGATATTTAATATATGTTCTTAAATGTAAAACTCTAAAATTTTCCTTCGGAACGTTGCACTAAATTTTAGCCCTTTGGGAAATATAACAAGGATTATGAGGTTCCAGAAACTTGCAGTTTCTTACACCCAAATTTTTGCTACGCAAAAACTTCTCATAATCCTGATGTTAGCTGAAATATCCCTTTTCTTTTCTGGGCTATCGCCCAATTGTTTTAAAAAATTTTCAAATTTCTTTTTCTTTTATTTATAAAGGGGATAAGCGGATATTTTTTGCTTCGTACCTCCGCAAAAAATGATTATTCATAAATTGTAAAAACATAGTTTTTTAGTATAATATAAGTATAACATTAAGGTAATAATATTTTAAAAATATGACTAAAAAAGATACTTCAATTGTACTTTTTCATGAAAAACAAGTTCGTCGTCATTGGGATGAAAATAAAGAACTTTGGTATTTTTCAATCATTGATGTTATTGGAATTTTAACAGAAAGTGCAAACCCAAGAAAATATTGGAGTGTATTGAAAACAAGGTTAAAAAAAGAAGGTAGTGAAGTGGCTACAAATTGTAGCCGTTTGAAATTAATGGCAAACGACGGAAAAATGAGGATTACAGATGTAGCTGAGACAGAATCACTTTTAAGGCTTATTCAGTCAATTCCTTCACCAAAAGCAGAGCCTTTTAAGCTTTGGTTAGCAAAAGTCGGTTATGAAAGGATTGAAGAAACCGAAGATCCAGAATTAGCAATTGATAGGGCTATGCAAACATATCTCAAAAAGGGATATTCTAAAGAATGGATTAATCAAAGACTCAAAACAATTGAAGTTCGTAAAGAACTTACAGATGAATGGCAAGAAAGAGGAGTAAAAGAAGGCTTGGAATTTGCCATTTTGACTGATGAAATCACAAAAGCATGGTCTGGAAAAAGTGTTAAGTCTTACAAAAAATTCAAAAGTCTCAAAAAACAAAACCTGAGGGATAATATGACAAACCTTGAATTAGTTTTAAATATGCTTGCTGAAGTATCAACAACAGAAATTTCTAAAGAAAAACAACCAAAAACTTTTTTAGAAAGCAAAAAAATTGCTAAAAAGGGTGGTGATACAGCTAAAAAAGCAAGGAAAGATATTGAACAAAAAACAGGAAAGAGTGCTATCTCTGCAAAGAATGCAAAAAGTTTACAAAACAAGAAAATAAAAAAATTACAATAATTTTGCAAAAAATGAACAAATTTTATTTTTCTTTTTATAGAGAGGGGCAAAGGAGAGTGCAAATAAATTAACTTAAAAAATATGTCATCAATTTTTGGATTTTATTATGTTGTCGGTCTTTTAGGTCATATGGGGTGGCCGAGAAGACGTAGTCTATTTAACTCAGAAGCCATTGTTAATAGTATTGTTCTTGATTCTACAATTGACCAAATGATTGACTGGGCCTCAAGTATTGGTGCATGTCGCCCAAATTTAGCTCTACAGATTATTACTACAATGTTTCGGGATACTAACTGGGAAAGTGAAGAGTCATTAGATATTAGCGAAGAAGTAAACAATTTAAAAAAGCAATGGGCTGAAAGAGGTAATGATGATAATCCTAGAGGAGCCGTCAAGCCTGTTAAAATTTCTAAAAGTAGCGATGTGATGAGCATGAAACAATTAAAACATAGGGATTTTCAACACGTTTTAGAAGTATATTTCTATGAAAGTTTAATTTGGGGCTTGGTTAATTCAAGCAATTTTAAAAAATATTTTGAAACAAATGAAAAAAGACAAAAAAATCAATTGCCGACCTACGAAAAAGCTGATTTAGAAATTGATTCAATTCCATCACTAAATCAAATTATAAAAGAGGGAGAGGAAATAGTAAAAGGTTATGAAAAAGAGATACGTCTTTTATCTCCAATACCTGAAAAATTAATGAAAGACGTAGTTTCTTTGGGAATAAAAGTAAAAGAATAAGGAGTTTTGGGCTACGGGCATTCACCCCTTCAATTCCCCTCTGCCCTCCGCCCAAAACAGAAAAAGAAATTTGAAAATTTTTTAAAATAAGTTTTCTTATCAGAAAACAAAAGAAAAGGAATGCATCAGCTAACAGCGTATATCTGGTTACGGCTTTTATACAAAAGCCTCCACCCAAATTTACTTTCCGCTCCGCTACAAGTAAACTTCAGATATACGCAAACATTAGCCAAAATTTTCTTACTGCCTCCTAGCGTCGGTAAACCTAAAATCTTAAAGATGAGTGCCTTCGTTAAACGGAAAAAAAGAAAGAGAAAAATGCTCTGCACTTTTCATAACAAATGTTTAACGGCTCATTACATTCGACCCAAATTTTTACTTACTTTAAAAAACAAAAACGGATGAGAAAGGGGCTAGTCCTACGGACATATAGCCTTTTACTTTGTAAAATGAATTTATAGAAAAGGCGTCAATAATAAAAAGATTTAATAATCAGATAAAAACTTAAGATTATATGAAACAATATATTTTTGATGACGAGCTAATTCAAGGACTAATCAAATCAAGACCTAACAGGTTCATAATGTTGGTTGAAATTGATGGCAAAATAGAAAAGTGTCATTGCCCATCAACTGGTAGAATTGGAAATATAGAATTTAAAGACATCCCTTGTCTACTTTCAAAATCTAATAGCACAGCAAGAAAAACCAAGTATACTGTAGAAGCAATTTCTCCATCATCAAAAATGTGGGTTGGAATAAACCAAACAAAAGCAAACAGCTACATAGAATTTTTCCTTAGAAATAATCTTCTTACGAAAATAATTAATGCTAAAGAAATAAAAAGAGAAGTCAAATTAAATAATTCTAAAATTGATTTTTTAATAAATAATAATTGTTTCCTTGAAATAAAAACTCCTTTAATACATCTTCCATTTGGTAATAAGAAAAAAGATAATAAGTTTAATTCTTTCGAAAGACTGGGCAGACACTTCCAAGAGATTTCTCTTCAGATAAAACAGGGTCAGAGAGCAATAGTGCTCTTATGTTATTTGTTTGATGCTGATAAATTTAAAGTTCCTGAAAAACCAAATGCAGAAATAGTAAATATAGTGAAGCAAGCTACTTCAAGGGGTCTTGAAAATTGGCAAATCAATCTTAAGGTAGACAAAAAAGGAATTTCATTAATCGATTATTTTAAACTTGATTTATTTTAAACAAGACGCCCTTCTTTTCTTTTTAGAAAAAAGAACCAAAAGCCCCTTTCTCATCCTACGGATATTTAGTCTACTTCGTAGAAATTAATATTTAAGTAAGTAAAAACTACGGCACCCATCAGATTTTCGGCAGTAAGAAAACTCTGCGTCGCTTCGCTCCTTGCCACGCCTTGCAGGCTCTCCTCCCTTTGGTCGTCGGGTCGGCTAACAGCGATTATGAGGAAAAACCTTGCAGGTTTTTACCCAAATTGAATTTTTGGAGGTCGCTACGCTCCACTCTCAAAAATCCAACTTCTCTTAATCGCGATGTTGTGCGAAATAATTTATTTTTTTAACCCTTAAATTTATGGAAACAATTAAATCAACAATTGAAAACGAACCAACACCAAAAGACATTAGCTCTGAATTTATTAATATGGATCCAGTCGAATTTCGTGCTTTTTTAAGAGAAGACCGTAAAGAACCAGCTCTTTCAATTACTATCGATTGGGTTGATATTCATACTGCAAGAAGACTAAAAGCATTCTTAGAGGGTGCTAAAGATGGACAAGAAAGAACGGCTACAATCAGAGCTACCGAAGAGCAATACAAACAAGAACTAAATGTTTTTACGTCTGGCGTAAAATGGGAACGGGTTTAAAAAATAAATTACATCACATAACAAAGTATATGAGGTTCAAGAAAAATTGAGTTAATAATTTTCAGAGGTTGCACTTTTTCTTTCACCCAAATTTTTGCCCTTTTCTCCATTTTAAAATATAATAATGAAGCGGACAAAAACATCAGATACACACAAACGTTGTACGCAATTTTAAAACAATTTTTCTCAAAACAAAACGACAGGATTTCAAGAAATAACTTTATATATCTTAGGTAATTTACATTTCATATGAATAAGTTAAATGTAATATTAATGCATGGCAAAAACACTAATCCAACCAAAAAATGGTATCCTTGGTTAAAATCTGAAATGCAAAAAAACAATATTGAATTTCACGCTCCATTCCTACCAAAAGCTGAGGATCCAGAAATCAATGAATGGTTGGCAGAATTAGATAAGATTAAACCAAATGAAAATTCTATTTTGATTGGACACTCTCGCGGAGGTGTTGCAATTTTAAGATGGCTTGAAATTCAACCTGAAGATTTCAGAGTTAAAAAAGTTGTTTTGGTTGGAACTAATTCAGGGTATTCTGAAAAGATGAATAAAACTGAAAACAACAAAGGATTTTATTCAAAGGAGGGATTTGACTTTTCAAAAATAAAAAGTCATTGTGATAACTTTGTTGTTTTACATTCCGAAGATGACGAATGGGTTCCATTTTCTGCTGGTGAAGAAAATGCAAAAGGCTTAGATGCCAAATTTCTAAAATTTAAAGATAGAGGTCACTTTGGAAGTAAATTGACTAAGCAAGAAATTCCTGAATTGTTAGATGAAATCCTGTCTACTAAATAGGAAAAATTGTTTTAAAACTGTCCCTTCGGTCGGTCGACTTGCAGTCTCCTCACATAACAAGGATTATGAGGAAAAGTCCTGTTGAATTTTCCCAAATTTGCTTCACTTTGTTCCGCAAGACATCGCATATACTGAAACGTTATAATCAATTAAAAGTCGAACCAAATGAATGTATTTATATTGATGACTCAACTAAAAATATTTCTCCTGCAAAAGAAATAGGCATGAAAACAATTTTATTCAAGGACTTCGAACAATTTAAACATGAATTAAATCTAATTTTTTCAAATTTACGGGCTGGATTTTAACTCTTCGGAATTTTTTGACTTCGTCAAAAACCGTCTTGCAGACTATTCCTCGTTCCTAACGGAAGATTATAACAAGTTTTTTATTCGGGATCGCTACGCTCCACCCAGAATGAAAAACTTCTCTAAATTCTGATGTTATCCAAAATTTCTTTCCACAAAACCTGCGGGATTTGCTTCAAGAAACTTCGGATTATCCGCGCGCGTTAGTTGTAATTTCCTCCAGAATAAAAAGATTTTTAGCTAGAATTGAAAATAAACTTCGAAATTAATAAGTTATATAATGATTTAAAGTTAAAACTAATTATGACAAAGGATATTAAATTATTTGGATTTACATTTTGGTTGCATTTAATTTTAATTTTAATCGCATATTCATCACCCTTTTTATTTAGTTGGAAATTAATACTATTTGGCGTTGTAACACTTTTAATTCAATTTATTATATTAAAACAATGTGTCTTAACTACTGTTCAATTTGGAGATGAAAAATACATTACCTTTTATACATTATATTTAGAAATGTTAGGTTCCAAATTTAAAAGAAAAAATCTTTATATTTTGATGAGATATATAATGCCATTTATTGTTTTATTAATTGCATTAGTTTGGCAAATTTTATTAAATAATAATCCATTGATTTTTTAATTTTGTCTCAGTTTATTTCCAATGAAATAATATCTTCTCTTATAGGGGCAACTGTCGGTTGTTCCACTCCAAAACTTTTTTAAAAGTGAAATGTTGTATCTAATTCAAAAAATATTTTTCTTGATGTATAATGAAGATAGGCTTTCTAAGATGGAAACAAATTTGATTTTTTCTAAAACAAAAAAAGGTGGGATAATATAGCGTTTTCCTCACTCCGCTCCGAAAACGATTTATTTATTTATACTAGCAATAAAACTATGGCAATTTTTGACGAATTAAAATCAGTCGCCAGCACACTTCAAGAAGCTGGAAAAATCGAACAATATCGACAAATATTGGATGCTCAAAAAGAATTATTAGAAATGCAAAAACAAATTGCAGACCTTACTAGCGAAAACAGAGAATTAAAAGAGAGGTTAGCAATAAAAGAATCACTTATTTTTAAAGACAATGCCTACTGGATTGAAAAAGATAATAAAAAAGACGGACCATTTTGTACTTGTTGTTGGGATAACGATAAAAAAACTATAAGAATGTAACCTTGTTAATCCTGCCTATTTTGATTGCCCAAAATGTAAAAATAAGTGCGTGCAAGTATTTCAAGACAATACAAATTGCGAGCAAGAACCAACAAATTTTGATTAGTATAGTGCTATTTAGTTTTAATTAAATGTATGGGAATTAGATGTAGTAAAGAAAATCAAATTTTTATTTCTTATAGAAAAAATTTAAAGCAATTAAAATGAGATAAAAAATTTACATCGTACAACACTGTATATCAGATTCCAGAAATTTGCCTTTATTAAAACTTTCTCTTTTGCTTTATTGCAGAGAAATAATAATAATGAGCGCAAATTTCTTTTCCCCAAATTTTGCTCACTGCGTTCACAAAACTTCTTTTATCCCCGATGTTATGTGCAATTCAGAAATCAACCTTAGCTATGTGATAGGGGCAAATCTTTTAAAGTAACAGATTTATTTAATTTTATTATGAAGGCAACCCAACTATATCAACATCTTGAGAAAGATTTCATCACTCCTAAAATGAGTGATGAATGGGCGCAGTATATGAATTCTGTTGCCGATTTTCTTAGTGAGAACTTTAAGAAAAGATCCATGGGATTAGTTTGCGATTTCGCAACAGAAATAAATAAAGTATATACTGTTGTTTTTCCATCAAGAGAAGTTATGCAAAGAATTTTGGATGATGGAGCTCAAGATGCAATGCTATTTGTTCATCATCCTTCGATATGGGATATTAAAAAAACTCCGGACGTTTTTCAACAAATGAATAGAAATTTATTGCAACAATTCAAAAATAGAAAAATCTCTATCTATAATCTTCATGTGCCTTTAGATAATTTTGGAGAATATTCAACAAGTGTAACTTTATCAAAAGTGTTAGGTATTAAACCAGAAAAATCTTTTGCTTCTTACTACGGAGCTTTGTGTGGAGTCTTTGGAAAAACTGATATAGTAACAGTTCAAGACTTAAGAAAAAGATTTCAAGAAGCTGTTGGGCATAAGGTTAGTTTGTATAATTATGGAGATAACAAAATCAAAGATAGAACTGTTGCGGTTATTGCTGGCGGTGGAAATGATATAGATATGCTTGAAGAAATCGTCAAAGCAGGAGTTAATACTTTTATAACTGGAGTTGCTGTAAAAAATGAATATTCCCAAAAAGCACATGATTTTGCTAAAAAACATAGAATAAATATTCTTGGAGGAACTCATTATTCTACTGAGAAATTCGCTTGTATATCAATGGTTGATTATTTTAAAAAAGTTGGGTTGCCTTCCAAGTTTATTAAGGGTAGACCTGTAATGGAAGATATGTAAGATTTGTCAATTTTATTTTTTTAAAACTGATTCAAACGGGATTGCTTCAGAATTTTACGAAATGTAATTTTTCAAGCTGAGTTTATTTACAAACATTCGCATCATGCTGTGCTCTCATCCTTTCATTTCGATCGGGGCGTATACAGAATTTAAATGGAAAAAACCTTAGTTCGGGCTTCACCCAAATTTCGTACACAATTTGAATTTTAATAAGAAGTGTGTGAAACTTCTCATATACTAAAATGTTATCGAAAGTAGGGTCCTTTTAGACAGAGAAAGTTATCCACTTTCCCTGTTTCTTAAAAACATTTTGTAGCTTGGTTTATAAGTTAAAATGTGGTCACCTAAAAAAACAATATATCTGATAATAACTTATATCTGATTCGTGCTTGACTCCTGCAAATGCTCACTCAAATTTTGTTTATTCTTCCCTTTTTAATTTTAATAAGGTAGAATAAATAAAACTTCAGAT
This sequence comes from Parcubacteria group bacterium M10-OD1-1, assembly GCA_003056145.1. Lineage (GTDB taxonomy): Bacteria > Patescibacteriota > Minisyncoccia > Moranbacterales > UBA2206 > M10-OD1-1. The sequence goes on along the minus strand of LSNL01000006.1, from coordinate 463 downwards.
AGACACAAATGCTAGGAGACGTAATTTATTTTAACTTCTGAGCTCTTGGAAACAATTGATTTCTTTGAGAAAGAAACAATAGTTAAAGATATCAGTAGTGATTTTTTATCAATGGATTGCAGTGATTTTAGGAGATTTTTAAAATCATTAAAATCTGAGCCAAAACTATCAATCACTATAGATTGGGTTGATATTCCAACTGCAAGAAAATTAAAGGCTTTTTTAGAAGATGCTGAAGCTTTTCAATGGAAATAAGAAAAAATTGCTACTATACGTGCAACCAAAGAACAACATAATCAAGAATTAAATGTTTTTGCATCTGGTGTAGAATGGGAGCCACTTTAAAAAATAAATTACATTATATAAAAAAGTCTATGAAATTTGGAAAAATAAAAAAAAGAAAAGGTCTTGAAAAATTTATAAATATAAAGAATGAAAATCCATTATGCAAAGAATAATTATT
>LSNL01000005.1 GCA_003056145.1 Parcubacteria group bacterium M10-OD1-1 | reverse complement strand
TTTCAAAAAAGATATTCGTCAAAATATTTTATTCTAATCGGAATGATCTTTGTTTTAATTGCTGGTTTAAATATTAGTTATTTATCCTCTATTACTCGTCAATTAAGTCAACGAGATAGAAGTGGCACTAAAGATGTTATTTTGGGGGAAATTGAAACAATGCGTGATTATATTATAAATAGCTCTTATCCTTCTCAATCAGCTTATCTTTTTGGCGGTAGTCATTATATCTTTCGTTTTTATCGTCCTCTCCAATATTTAGCTCAAAAAAAGAATTTTTTAATTCAGAGAACTGGCAGAATAGAAAAAATGGTTAAAGGAAATCCAGTGTTTTATATTTATCGTAGTTATCCAAACAGAAAAATAACTCAAATTAAAAATATGCCAGTTTTAGATTATAAAAATTTTGGAAAAGTGGCAGTTTATAAAGTCATTAAAAAGAAATAGTTAGTATGTATAAAATTCTTAATAAATTAAAAAATATTCCTTGGTATATTTGGATTTTAAGTCTGATTATTTTATTAGGAATTTTCTTACGGACTTATCATTTTCAAAGTTGGTTGGATTTTGAAAAAGATCAAATTAGAGACGTCACCTTAGTTAGTAAGATTGTTAAAGGTCAAGCTACTTGGCCATTATTTGGTCCAACTATGCGAGGGTCAGCTAATCTAGAAGGCAATTTGTTTCATATTGGTCCAATCTATTATTATTTTCAAATTATTTCAGCTCAGATTTTTGGTAGTCAACCAGATAAGTTAGCTTATCCTGACTTACTCTTTTCTATTTTAATTATTCCTCTACTTTTTTACTTTTTAAAAAAATATTTTAGTGTTAAATTATCGCTTGCTTTAACGGGGCTATATACTATTTCTTATTTTGCAATAAAGTTTTCTCGTTTTGCTTGGAATCCAAATTTGATACCTTTCTTTACAATTTTATTATTGTTCTCTCTGTATGAATTTTTAGTCAAAAAAGAAAAAATATCGTGGCGATGGGTTATGGGAGCTGGGATAGCGATTGGGGTAGGAGTTCAATTGCATATCATAACGCTTGTTTTATTTAGTGCTATATCTTTTTTAATCTTTCTTTATCTGCTAATAAAAAACAAGAAAACTTGGAAAAAAATTGTAACAGTTATTCTAATCGCTTTGATTTTAAATTTTGGACAGATATTTAGTGAGTTGAGAACTGGTTTTAAGAATACTAAAGTTTTATTACATTCTTCTGAATTAAATAAATCTACTCAAGAAAAAAATTTAGCAACTAAACTAAAAATAGATGCTGATTGTCAGATAGAAGCAAACGCCTATATGATATCTTCAGCGGGATTAAATAAATGTAATTATTCTTATCTCAAGATATTTAAAAAGAAAAAAGCTAGAAATTTTAAGAAAGCTTTTAAACACTGGGATTATAGACTAGAAATATTTTTAATTTTTTTATTTTCACTTTTTGGATATGGGTTGTTAATTTATAAAGCTATTCAAGAAAAAAACGAAAAGAAAAAATATTTTTTAAACTTACTTATTTTATATAGCGGGCTATCCTTTTTAATTATGTTACCATCTTCGGATAAAAAGTTTGGTTCTTTTCGGTATTATATTCATTTATTTTTTTTGCCATATCTTTTCTTAGGTCTACTAATTCAATTTAGTAAAAAATATTTAAAAAAGAAATATTTTAATCTCGGGATAATAGTCCTTTCATTTTTCTTATTGACAAATATTATTACGACTAGTTCAATAGCCAAAGAACTTTACTTACAAAGAAGAAGTAATGTTCACTTTGCTATTTTAGGAGAAATGAATTCAATGGTAAATTATTTAATAGAAAAAGCTAGTCCTCAAAAAACTATTTATTTAGTAGGTGATAAATTAGAAGTTAATCATTTTTTTCATGCTTTTTATTATTTAGCTAAACAAAGAGGGAAAAAAATAATTAATATTAGAAACGATAAGAAAAAAATAACAGCTGGACACTCAATATTTTATTTAACGGATAAAATTAGAAAAGGAGAAACACAGATAGCTGGTTATAAAATTATGAACTATAAAGCTTTTGGACAAGTAGTAATTTACCAACTGCAGGGATTTTAAAAAATAAATAATTAAGAGAACTTCTTTTCAAATGAAAGAGTTAGTTAATAATATAAATAATATAAAAAATAATTTTCTTTCTAGGGTAAAAAAAACTACCAAACAAGGATGGATATTGATTATTTTAATTTTATTAGGAATTTTTTTACGTACTTATAATTTTCACGATTGGCTTAGATTTAGTATGGATCAATCTCGGGATGCTATGCTCATTAGTAACGTCGTGGAAGGAAAGAGCTCTTTACCTCTTCTGGGACCTTTAGCAGGGGGGACATTTTTTCATTTGGGTCCAGCTTATTATTACTTTTCTATTTTTTCTGCTAAAATTTTTGGTAATTATCCAGATAAAATGGCTTATCCTAGTTTATTTTTTTCCATTTTAACTGTTCCTTTACTTTATTTTTTCTCTAGAGAATATTTTAATAGTAAAATTTCTTTGATAATAACTGCATTAATGAGTGTCTCTTATTTTGCTGTTGCTAATTCTCGTTTTTCTTCTAATCCTAATTTAGCTCCATTTTTTGTGCTGGTTTTTTTATATTCGACATTTAAACTAGCTAGCAATAAAAAATCTTTTTTTTGGTGGTCAGTGGCTGTAGGAATATCTTTGGGAGTTGGAATTCAAATTCATACCACTTTGCTAGTTATTATACCAGCTTTCTTAATCTTCTTTTTTCTGTATTTAATTAAGAAAAAACAGCTAATAGCGGTAAAAAGTTTATTATTAGTCTTAATTATCTTTTTAATTTTCAATACTCCGCAAATAATAAATGCTTTTCAGTCTAAAGGAGCTAATACGAGAAATTTTTTATCAGGATTGCAAAACAAAAAAAGTGAGAAAAGTAAATTATTAAAAAGTTCTTTTTGGATTACTGTTTGTCAAATGAAGGCTAATTCGTATTTTTTAACCTCAACAAAAGTTAACAAGAAATGTGTTGGTAAATTTAATCTTAATCAAGGAGCAAAAAAATTATACAAAAATACCAAAAATAAAAAAGTTAGAAAAATAATGTTTCTATCAAATATTATTTTCATAGTTGTATTTTCTTTAGGTGGTTATTATCTGCTCGGTTATTATTTTTTTAAGGAGAAAGGGAAGAGAAAAAAATATTTAGGTAATATTATTGGATTTAATGTTTTAGCTCTATTCTTTTTAACGCCGGTGGTTAGTGATATTAATGTCAATTATTTTATTATTTTGTTATTTATCCCATTTATTTTATTTGGCTTATGGTTGAAATTTTTAAATGAAAAACTTGGAAAAGTTGGAAAAATAATTATTTTAATTGCTAGTTTGCTATTTTTTGCTAATTCTTTAAGAGTTATCAATCAAACTTATAATTTCTATCGTCAAGGTTTGGATAATAATCAAGATAATAGTGATTTAAGAGAGATTGAAGAGATTACAGATTTTATAATAAAAAAAGCTCCTCCTCAAAAAATAATTTATTTAAGCGGAAAAAAAGCTTATTTAAAAAGATTTTTTCGTCCGCTAGCTTATTTAGTTGGTCAGCAAGAACGAAAACTTTTTTTATTGGACAACCATAAGATAAAAGGTGTAAAATTAAAAGGCATTTTTTTCTATATTCAAGACGGTAAGAAGGGCAACGTTAATAGAAATCGTTTTATCAATGGTTATCCAGTGCTAAGTGTTAAAAGAATTAATAAAATAGAAATCTACGAAGTATGGAAGAATTAATTAATAAATTAAAAAATATTTCTCGATATAGTTGGATTTTAATTCTGATTGTTTTGTTGGGAATATTTTTACGTACCTATAATTTTAGGAACTGGCTAACTTTTAATCCTGATCAAGCTAGAGATGCTATTTTAGTTAATAGAGTTATTGAAGGAGAAACTAGTTGGCCATTACTGGGTCCAGAGGCAGGAAATACTCATTTTGATTTAGGCCCTTGGTTTTATCATTTAGAAATCATCTCAGCTAAAATTTTTGGTAATACTCCAGATAAGTTAGCGTATCCAGATTTATTCTTTTCCATTTTGACTATTATCCTTTTTTATTGGCTGGTTAAAAAATATTTTAGTCAAAAAATTTCTTTATTGATAACTTTTTTTGTCAGTATTTCTTATTTTATGATTCGCTATTCGCGTTTTGCTTTTAATCCTAATTCTATCCCATTTTTTGTGCTACTTTTTTTCTTAGGGGGTCTATATCTGATGGATTTAGAAAAAAAAGAAAAAATTTGGGGAAGTGTTTTAATTGGTACTTCTATTGGAGTTGGGATGCAATTGCATATCTTACTTTTTTTTATTTTGCCAGTTTTGACGGGAGGTATTTTGCTTTACTTAGCGATGAAAAAAGTTTCCCTAGTTACTTTGATAAAACAAGTAGCCATTATTTTATTATTAGTATTAATTTTTAATACCGGACAAATTATTAGTGAATTTCAACATCATGGTTCTAATAATCGCCGATTTTTTAAAGCTTTTGAAGGAAGTACTCAACAAAGCAATTTAGCTAAAAGTTTAGGAATGACTTTACTTGGACAAGCTGAAGGAAATTTGCATATAATTACTTCCTTGGGAACTGGTGAAAAAAGTAGCTATTATAAGACGAGTAGGAAATTTTGGAAAAAGAAAAAACTATTTGTTAAAAACTCTAAGAATTATGTTTTATTCTTAGCTTTTTTAGGTTCTTTGTATTCAATCTTGGGTTATTATTTGTTATTTTATTACTGGAGAAAAGAAAAGGATTGTAATAAGAAAAACTTCTTAACTTTAATTGGTGCTTATGCCATTGTCGCTTTACTGGTGATGTTTCCTATTATTAGTCAGGCTTCTTTACGCTATTATATTGTAATATTTTTTCTTCCATTTATTTTTTTAGGATTAACAATTAAATATTTAATAGAGAGGAAGAGGCTTAAAAAAGGGTTTATTTTGACAGGTATTTTAATACTTTCTTTAGCTAGTTTACAGTTCGTAACTATTATTAAAAAGTATAATGCTTATCAGCAAAAATATTCTAGTAATTCTCGAATTGTGACTTTAGATGAAGTGAAAGAAATGATGAAATATATTCAGAAAAATACTGATAAAGAAAATAAAGTTTATATTTCTGGACAACCAAGGTATTTTTCTCGTTATTACAAACCTCTCTTATATCTTTCTCAGTCAACTAGGGTTAAAATATTAAGAGGAGAGAAAGAGAAAAAAATAAAACCAGGAATACCTATATTTTATATTAGGAGCTTTGCGACTAGAGAAGAATTAAAAACTACTTCTCCTCTGGGAAGGAAAGTAGTTAATAGTCAATCCTCTGGTAATATTACTATTATTCAATTAAAAAATTAAGAACATTTATAATGAAAAATATTTTTCAAAAATTTTCTCGAAATATTTTGATTTTAATAGTGATTTTTTTAGTAGGGCTTTTTTTGAGAACTTATGCTTATCACGATTTATTACGTTTCAATCCTGATCAAGCTAGAGACACTAATATCGTTCGGAATGTTTTAGCGGGAAAAGAAAGGATTCCTTTACTGGGACCGAAAGCTGGAGGTACTCAATTTAGACTCGGACCAGCTTTCTACTATTTTGAAATTGCTAGTGCCAAAATTTTTGGCGCTTTACCAACTAAAATGGCCTATCCTGATTTGCTGACTTCTTTATTGTCTATTCCTTTGTTGTATTTTTTTCTCCGAAAATATATTAATCGTCAAGGCTCTTTATGGTCAATAGCTTTATTCGCTGTTTCTTTTTATGCTATTAAATATGCTCGTTTTGCTTGGAATCCTAACTCTACCCCTTTCTATGTTTTACTTTTTCTTTACTCTTTAACTGAACTTTCTAAGATTCATCAAAAAAGAAAATTTATTTGGGCAATAGTTTTAGGAATAGCTATCGGAGTTGGTGTCCAACTACATTCTTTGCTTCTGTTTTCTTTTCCTCTAGTTTTTATTATTTATTTCAGCTATCTTTTTTTCAAAAAAAATTATGCTTGGCGCTGGGCACCGCTTATAATCTTAGTGGCTTTGTCTTTAAATGCTCCGACTATCATAAGTGAAATTCAAACTAAGGGTGCTAACACGCAAGCTTTTTTTCAGGGGATGAAAAAGAAATCTTCTCGACAAGGTTCTTTAATGAAAAAAATATCTCTTAATTTTATCTGTCATATTCAAGGAGAAGCTTTTATGGTTTTGCCAGTTGGCAGTGATCACAGTTGCAGTTTTATGAGTGCTGTAAAAACCTTTAAAAAGAATACTCATAAATTAAATGGGGGAGCAAGAAATATAATTTTAATTAGTGATATAATTGGAGCGATGGTTTTTTCTTTGGGAGGCTATTGGTTGCTTTTCTATTTTTGGCGAAAAGAAAAAGATAGAGATAAAAAAATATTTTTAGGTAGCATTATTTTATACACTTCAGTTCTCTTTCTTATTTTAATTCCTTTAGCCGAAGAAATATCTTTCCGTTTCTTTTTAGTTTTAGAATTTTTACCATTTTTATTTATAGGGTTATGGATTAAATTTTTAACAACTCAATCATCTAAAAAATATTTCTGGATTGTGCCTGTTTTAATTTTAATTAGCTTAAATATAGGTGTAACATTAAGAAACTTTGCTTATCTAAAGGGAAGGATAGAAATAAAAAGTAATAGTTTTGAAATAATTACCTTGGGAGAAGTTAAATATATGGCTGATTTTATAAAAAGTCAAAATCAGAAAGCTAATAATATATATATTGATGGGAAAGCTCAAAAACTTTTTAAGATTATTAAACCTATTAAATACTTCACTAATCAAAAGGGATTTAAGATTAGTAGATTAAGAAAAAAAACTATTTTAAAACATCAAGATGAATTATTTTTAATTAATGTTGTCAAAAATCCAGATAAAACTCCTACCATTTCTCAAAGTATTCTTTCGGCTGGGAAATTTGCTAGAGTCAGAATTTATAAAATTAGATAAAAAATAAGTTTTTAAGTTAATTTTTTTTCAAAATAGAATTTTTTAAGAAGATAAAATCTTCTTTTTTTATTTCTCTTAAGAGGTAGAGAAGAAGAATATAAAAGGCGAAAAGAAGCATTAACCAAAGGATAAAAATAAATTGCCCTTGAGAAAAAAACAAGGCTAACCAATAAGTAATCCCGCCAGCTATAAATATCTTACTAATACTTTTTATTTGAATAGAGACGCCAAATTCTAACCAAACATAATAAAGCATAATTAAAGTAATAATTACAGAAGTAATAGAAGTCGCGATAGCCGAACCGATAATTCCATATTGATGAATAAATAAATAATTTAAAACTATATTAATGCTCAATCCAAAAAGAGAAATTACCATTGGTTTTTTAACTTTGCCAGCCCCACTCATCACAAAACAGAAAATATAGTAAATAGTTAAGAAACCAACGCCCCAGACTAAAATAGACATCGCTGCAGAGGCACTAGCATAAGCAGTAGAATAGAAAAGAGTGATAATTGGTTTAGCAAAAACACTCATTAAAATAACAGCAGGAACTAACAAAGTAATCATTAGTCTTAGAGAATGATTAATGATATTAGTAGTGGCTTGCTTTTTATTTTGAGAGGTAGTATTGGAAATAACTGGGAGTAAGATGACAGTTAAAGCGTAGAAAATATAGTAGGGGATGCGTCCAATGGTAAGAGCTGCATTATAAATTCCAGTTAAAAAATCACTACCTAAAATTCCTTTGACCATATAAAGATCAATGCTAATTAAAAATTCGTAAGCTAAAAAGAAAATTATAATTTGCCAAGCGTAATTAACTAATTTTTGCCATTTAAAAGTAGCTGTCTGAATTTCTGATTTAGATTGTTGGTTTAATTCTGGAGAAACTTTAAATTTATCTATTAAGAAACCTAGAAGAAAAATTATAGCTGGGGCTAAAATATAGCCTATAATAGCTCCTTTAATCTTAAAAAAGTAGGCTAGAATAATAATAAAAAAGAGACGAAAAATAGAACGTGCAGTTTTGATAGTAGCCTGAATATTGAATTTATGTAATCCCGTATAATAAGAAAAATAGAAGGAAGCAGCTGCAAAAGCGGGGATAATCAAAGTAGATAGTCTAAAAAGATTAGTTAAGCTATTATCGCCTAAAATTTTAGCTAGTAGAGGAGCAGAAAAAAAGAAAGCTATTGTGATAAAACTGACTAAAATACTTTGAATTAAAATGGCCTGTTTTTTGATGGTTTTTACTAAAGTAGCATTGTCTTGAAAGATTTCGCTGATATATTTAGCCATAGCCGTAGGAATTCCATTGCCAATCAGAATAATAACCATTGTAGTTAGTGTAATGACTAGAGCGTAACGTCCATATTCGGCGGGTCCTAAAATTCTTCCTACTACAGAATGAATAATAAAACCAGAAATATTAAAAATAATTTCGGAAATAGTTATCCAAAAAGCTGATTTAACTAAGTTTTTTGACATGATTTTTTATTTGTTCAAAAATAATTTTTGGTTCTTGATTACCGTTTATGAGTTTCATATTCCAGTGAGAAAAATAATTATCATAAAGCTTTTTTTTAGCTATTAAATACTCAATCCCTTGATCAGGTTTTTTTTCTCTTTGTATTATATTTTCTGGATTGGTTTGTAAATAGATGGCCATATTAGGAATAATTAATATTAAGCTAAATAATTTATCCCAATAATTTTTTTGTGTTAAAAAAGATAAAAATTTAATATTGATTAAATTATCGTAAAAGTAGCGATCACTTAAAAGATAATCATATCGCTTATTGATTAAGCGATGACAAAGCAATTTAAATCTCCAAAGATCAATAATTAAAAATATTTTCCGTAAAAAAATTTGAAATGGAGTAGCCTTAGTAATACTTTTCAAATTAGTTTTAAGGAGTTGTTTTTTCAGTTTACAATGCAACAAAGGACATTGTTTTTTCCATTTAATTATTTTTTGAGCCAAAGAAAATTGAATAGAATGAAAAGAGAAAACTTTTTTATTTTGCGCTAGCAAATATTTTTTTAAGTTGACTACTTGAGTTGATTTTCCTGAGCCGTCAAGACCAGAGATTGTAATAATTTTCATAAGCTAAGCCACTTTTATTTAGTAGATTATTTCTTAAGTAGTATAAATTTACTTAATTAGTACCTTAATGTTAGCATAAAAAGGCAATTTTTGTATAGGTAGGATCGTTCTAGCTATTATTGAAATAAAAAGCCTTATTTGTTATAAAAGATTAGCGTGGTATAATGATATTATCAAATAGGGTTGATTTTGGCTATTTAATACGCTCTGTATAATTTTTTTTGCCTACTTGACTTGATAAAGGAGTAGCTTTATAAGTGACTATAATTAAATATGGAGCATTTTTATAAACTTATAATAACATATAAATATTTAATTCTTTTTCCTATCGCAGTCTTAGAAGGTCCGATAGTAGCTGTTTTTGCTGGGTTTTTAGTTAAATTTAATCAACTGGCGCTTGTCCCAACTTATATAGTGCTGCTCCTAGGAAATATTTTACCAGATGCTTTTTATTATGGAGTGGGTCATTGGGGAGGAAGAAATGTTTATACTCAAAAATTTATTGAGAAATTTTCTTTTATAAAAAATAATTTTAAATTTATAGAAAAGCTGTGGAGAGAACATTTCAAAAAGACACTTTTTTTAAGTAAGCTAGCTTATGGCTTAAGCACTCCTTTTCTTATTAGCGCAGGATTAGTAAAAATTCCATTTCTAAAATTTATTTCTCACGCTATTATCATAGATTTACTTGATATTGCTTTCTTTATATTTTTGGGAATTACCTTTGGAAAAACTTATAATGTGGTTGCCAGCCAGCTTGATTATTTTGCAATTATTGTTGCTTTACTCTTTACTCTATTTATTGTTATTTTTCGTTATATTTCCAAACGAGCAACCGATGAGATTATTAAACTAAAAAATTAATTTTAAAAAAATGAGAATAGCTATATTTGCGGATAATTTTTATCCAGAATTGAGTGGGATTGCTGACACGGTTTTGATTGAAGGGAAAGAATTGGCCGAGAGGGGTCATCAAATAACTTATTTTGTTCCAAGATATACAAAAAAAGAATTTGATATTACAAAAGTAGAAGACAAAGAATTAATCTTACATAAAAATATAACCATTAAAAGAATTAGTTCTTTCGGTTATCCGACAGCTACTAAACAGGGGAGAGGAACTTTTCCTAATATTTTTAGAGGATTTTTTTATAGAAATAAATTTGATGTCGTTCACACACATAGTTTTTTTGCTTTGGGTATTGAAGCTTATTGTTTTGCAAAAATCAACAGGATACCTCTTATTGGAACTAATCATACTATCATAGAGAGTTTTTTAGAATTTGCTCCAAGCCCAGTCAGAAAATATCTACCAAAATATTTAATTTGGTTTTATAATCGTTGTTTTTATATTACCACGCCGTCAAATTTTCTTTTGAAAAAAATGAAAAAAGAGGGCTTAACGATTGATAGCGAAGTTATATCAAATCCAATTGAAAAAGAATTTTTTATTTCAGAATCAGAAAAAAATAATTTACACAAAACAGAAGAAAAAAAGAAATTTAGATTTCTTTATGTTGGTAGACTTTCGGCTGAAAAAAATGTAGAAATTTTAATTGAAGCTTTTAATGATTTTTTTAAAAATAATAATTATTTAAATGCGGAGCTAGTTTTAGTTGGGAGCGGAGTTCTTAGAAGTGATTTACAAAAGAAAATTAAAACTTATAATTTAGAAGATATTATAAAAATAAAGGGACCTTTTATGGGAGAAACTAAAAAATCTTTATATGAAGAGTTTAATTTAGCTGATGTTTTTGTAACAGCTAGTACTTCCGAAACTCAGTCAATGGTTTTATTACAATCCATGGCTGCAACGATGTCCTCTATCGTAGCTAACGCTGGACCCTTACCAAAATTAGTAGCAGACAATCGTGGTTTAATTTTTAATCCTCATAATAAAAAAGAAATTGCAGAGGCGATGAAAAAAATTTATTTGGAGACTGACTTAAGAAGAGAAATGGCAAAAAATTCTTACAATTATGTGGCTAAATATTCTGTGCGGAACATCACTACACTTTGGGAAAAACTCTATACAAATATAATTAGAAAATATGCAAATAAAAGAAAATAATCAAAAAATTAGTTTGTTGATTTGTGCTTATAACGAGGAAAAGTATATTGGGAATTGTCTAAATTTTGTGATTAAAAATTCGGATAATTTATTCTATGAAATTATTGTCGTAGATAATGCTAGTACTGACAAAACAGCTGCAATCGTTGCTAATTTTAAAAAACATAATATTAAGTTAGTTACAGAAAAAGAAAAAGGATTAACTAAGGCTAGACAAAGAGCCTTTTTAGAAGCTCAAGGAGATATTCTAGCTTTTATTGATGCTGATACTCAAATGTCCAAAGGCTGGGTTAAACAAATAATTAATGAATACAAAAAAAATCTTAATTTAGTTTGCTTGAGCGGTCCTTATGTTTATTATGATACAAATAAATTTCATAAATTATTTGTAAAAATGTATTGGTACTTATTGGCTATACCTAGCTATTGGTTGATTGGATATATGGTAGTTGGAGGAAATTTTGTTATTAAAAAAGAAATTTTAAAAAAAATGGGAGGTTTTGATGAAAAAATTAAATTTTATGGAGAAGATACTAACATTGCCCGTAGAGCTTCAAGGTTTGGTAAAGTAAAATTCCATCCTTCTTTTATAATGCCAACCTCTGCTAGGAGATTCTCGAAAGAAAGTACTTTGAAAACGGCCGTTGTCTATGTGTTAAATTTTATTTCAGAAATTGTTTTACATAGGCCATTTACTGATAAGTATAAGGACATCAGATAGTAGTTTTGAGAAATATTTTTATAATTTTTATGTCAACATTTTTAGCTATTATTAGATCTTTTCATTTAACAGATTATTGGATAATTTTTTTTACTGTATTAATTGAAGTGATAATTAGTATAGGATTATTTTCTCCAACCTTAAAATGGATGTTATTTTTAGGAGCTTTAGGAGCTTCTATTTTAGCTGGAGTAGGAATTTTAAATATTTGGTTGGTAACTTTAATTTTATGTCTAGGAGTATTATTAGGCGATAGCGTGAATTACTTTCTAGGAAGAAAATATGGAGTTGCTCTATACCAATATCTTGAGAAAAAAGTTTTTTTAAGGAAATATATCAATGAGACAAATTATTCCCACAATCTTAAATTTTTTCAAGAATACGGAAAACATAGCATTTTTTTTGCTAAATTTTTAAAAACAATCTTTTGGGCAATACCTTTTTTAGCGGGGTCTCATAAATTAAATTATAAAACATTCTTAATATATGACTTACCAGCCATTATTTTGAGTTTAGGTAGGTTTATTGTAGCGGGATATTTTCTTGGTATTTATTTTGAAGTTATTTCAATTTTATTTTTAAAATATTTATTTATTATATTGTTTTTAATTCTCATCTTGTTTTATCTTTATTTTTATTTAAAATATAAAAAATACATCGCTAAATTTAAGCAAAGATGGAGAGAAAATAGAAAAAAATTATTTATTCTAACAATTAAACATTTTATTTCCATCACTATAGTGATAATAATATTTTTTGCATTTTTTCTATTTTATTTATCTTTTAAATATAATGGAAGTGCTTATTATGTAGCTAATTCAATGGGGAGATCTATCGTTTTAAATGATGATTATCTTAACGATTGTAAAAATATAACTACTTATTATTTTGATTCTCAATTAAATATTATTCAACCAATTAATGTAATTTTAATTAGTAATAAAGGTAAAGATATTAGTAATATTTTAAATAAGAATTGGGTTCAAATTCCTATTTTTCGAAAAAATCAATTTACTTTTAATGATTTTTTATCTTCTATTGAAAAAAGAAAGCTTCCAGCTAGTAATCTTTATCTAGATAATTTTTCACAAGACGTCGCTTACCAATACAAAAAAAGTTCTCTTATCAGGAGAGAACATATCAGATTCTGGAAATTTATTAATAAAAATAATCCCAATCAAAATATTTATTTCGGTTCAATTTCTAATGATGATGGGTTGACCTTCCAGTTTTATGATAATTTTTTGACACCTCTTCATGGAATAAGTCGTAACACAGATAAAAGCAGAGACTTTTTTTACAAGCACATAATTTTTCAAAAAAATATAACTTGCCATTATATTCAAACTACTTGTCGGATTAAAAAAGTGAGAAAAAATTCAGATGAGCAACAATATTATACGGATGGTAAAATTTTAGTTTGTAAAATAAAGTAACCAGCTTTAATACATTAAGACAGCAATGGGTTGCATTTTTACTACAACATGAGCGATTTTATTAATTTCTACTCCTTTAATTACTTTGTTGATATTTTTGTATCGAGCAGAGTCTTGGTTGATGACAATTGAAGATTGGGCATTATAAAGTTTAACATTCTTTTTTTGCATTTTAGCAAAAAGTTCATCTTTCGTGGAAATGTATTCTTCATTTTGATTAGTTCCTTTTCCAGTTCCATGTGGAGCTGAGAAAAAACTTTCCTGATTATTGTCAGTTCCAACGCAGAGATAAGCATCAGTGCTCATTGAGGAAGGAATAAAGACTGGTTCACCGGTTTCTTTATAGATAGGGTGAGCGGGCATTCTATTTGGACCAAAAGCTCTTGAAGTATTACTTCGATGTACAAGTACATTTTTCCCGAAATGATTTTCACGGGTGATGGAGATATGAGGCATATCATAAATAAGCTCCATTTGTGGATCTCTTCCGAGAGTTTTCTTGATAGCTTCAGAAATATTATGGGTAATGACTGCCCGATTGGCTGTACCAAAATTGGAAGCAGCTGCTCGAGCATCCATATAAAGTTTTCCTTCAGAACCGTTTCCGTCATATTTTAGAAGTGATTGGTCACCTGATAGATGTTTTTTAATTACTGCTTGCATTTTTCTATAGGTATCTTTTTTTCTTGAATTGAAAGTTAGCTTTCCTAAAGTTACCATAAGCGCTTGCGAGAGATGTTCACATTTTTTAGCAGTATGAGTGTACATTGTGTATTGTCCTAAAATTCCAGAACCAGTATGAATCATAAAAAGATATTGACCTTTTGTTATTCCAAACTTTTCAGCAATTTCAGGGTCAATAACATCACTCACTTTCATTAAATCCATAAAATGATTTCCAGCAGCTCCTAAAATTCCAAGACGAAATTTAGCAAAAAATAAATATAATTTTGGAATAACATCAAAAATATTTTGCATACTCATCTCTTTTTCAAAAAAATTACCACCGCTTTGAGTGTTTTCTAACTCATTTTTAGTTTTAATTCCTAGATGCTCAATTATAGCGACGGTACCTCTACGACAAATGTCAACTACGGTTTGAAAAGGAACATAAGTGCCAACAACTTTTTTAGTAGGAACAATATTTATAAGCTCTTTGAATAGTTTATCAATTTCTTCTGGAGTTATGTTTTCTTCGGTTAAATTTGTTTTGACTAAGCGCATTCCGCAATTCGGATCAGAATCATTTACTTGGGGTAAGATATATTTTTCAGAAACGATGGTGGTTCCAGAAGCGTTTTTTCGTCCTGGCTTTGAAGAGACATCAGGCATGGCCACAAGATTTCTAAAAAGAATTTCTTCGTTGGATGCAATGTCTTCCAATTTAGTACAACTGTCATCTTGAGGAATTAAATCCTTATCCATAAAAAACAGCGTTGGAACTGACATTTTTTCAGTTTGAAATTTTTGAAGATGGTCGCTAATTTTTTTGATATTTTGGCTAAGCATATTACTAGTGTTATTTTAATGATTAAATTATTTCCTCAGAAGCTATAAATGACTATAAATTTTGGCATATTGAATGGCGACATTTTTGATATCGAAATTCCTTTCAACATAAATTCTAGAGGATAATCCAAGCTCATTTCTCTTTTTCGGATTATTGTATAAATTCAAAATTGATTGAGTAAGCTCTTTGATATTTCCAGCTTCAATTTGCACGGAATTTTTTTCATTAGAAAATTCTTTAAGAATTGGAATATCAGAAATAATCACAGCTTTAGCACAGGCCATTGCTTCAATAACTACTAGTGGAACATCAAATTTTCCTTGCATATTTCCAACTGGAAAAATAACCAAGTCGGAAATATTATATAATTTTGCCATATCTGAAAAAGTATCAGAGAAGACAACTTTATCCAGAATGTTATATTCTTTTAATTTGGTAATAGCTTCTTCTTTCTTTTTGGCATCTTGTTTATTTTTTATTCGGCAAGCAAATATAAATTTTCCGTTGGGAATTTTTTCAAAAATTTTTGGTAAAGCTTCAATAATATTATCAGTAGCACCTAGTCGATAATATTCTCCTGGGTAGGAAAAAATAAAATCGTTAGAATTTAGATGAAATTTTTTTATTAAGTCTTGGTTTTTGAGAGTGGGGAAATAATAGTTTAAATCAATACCTGGATAAACTCTTTTAATATTTTTAAAGCCTAAAGAGTTGAGTTTATTTTTTGCATAATCAGAATAAGTAATAACTAGATCAGCAAAAATTAATTGTTTAAGCTCGTCAATGGAAAAAATGTCTTCACGAAGAGTAGCAATAGTTTGAATAGTTTTTACTCGAGAAGATTTTAAAAGATTTTTAATTAAAAAAATATTTAGTTTGGTTGGAGTAAAAAAATAATGAATAACTGTAAAATATTTTTTCTTTTTCCATTGAAACCAAAAAGAACGCAGTTTTTGAAAAAAAGTAAAATCATTTTGAGACGCGGTGTAAATATTTTCTTGAATAATATTTTCTGGTAATTCTGACAAGACTCCCTTAGTCATTAGATGAAGTTCTGTTTTTTTTTCTGAACTTAATTTTTTAGCTAGATTGTAGGCAAAATTTTTAGAGGCTTCATCCCAAGGCGGAGCTAGTGGGCGAGTAACTAAAAGTATCTTTTTTTTAAAACTTTCCATATAATTCTTTAATTATTTTTATAAATCTCTTCCTGATTGTTTTTATTATTACCATTTATGACTTGAATAGTTATTTTTTCTCCCTGAGGTATAGTTACAAGGTCCTTGATTTTTGGCTTAGCCTTGGAACCTTTTTTTATTTCTAAACTTCCTTCCTGTATTTTTTTTTGATTAGCTAAAATTTTCCAATAAAATTGGGTATCATTGCTGTGATTTTCAATAATAAAAGATAACCCATTTGTTTGAGGGTGAGTAAAATAGATTGACCACCAATTTGTATTTTTATTTAGATTAAGAGCTCTATTACTAACAGAAAAAAGCCAAAAGGAGCTAATAATTAAAAGAAAAATAATAAAAGAAATGAGAAAATTGCTTTGATTGTTTTTGAAGAAGATTTTTTTCGACATTTTTATGAAAAATTATTTTTTATGAAAAATAGTAACTGTTCCATTGTTATAAACTTGATCAAAATTAGTTAATTTTTTAAATTGAGCACTGTCATAATAAGGATTAACCATTAAATAATCAGTTTTAGTCTTTTGAAAACATTTCTGGGCATCAGGTTTTCCAGGATTAGAAATCATATAAAGTGTGCACATTTCTCTGGGTTTAGTGGGGTCATGATATCGTTTGAAATAACTACGTGATTGAGGATATCTGTACCCTTTCATAAAAAATAATTTTATCCAGGTATCACCAGAGAGATAATTGTGATCCTTTAAAACTATATCATTATTTTTAAGGTGGTCAACTAAATATTTACTAGCGTCAAAAGTTTTAATAGTAGGTGTAAAATTAGAAGATTGCTTAAATGCATGAGCTGAATCAGAAAGCCCGTTTATTAAAATGAAAGTCAGAATAGTTAGGAAAGAAATACTAATAAGTTTTTTGGGAATATTTAATTGAAGACTATTCTTAGTAGAAATTGAGCTTAAAAAATTAGGGTTAAAAAGAGAATAAAATCCTAAGGCCGACAGAATGGAAAGAGGATAGGATAAATAATTACCAATTCGGTTACTAGGCAAATTAATAAATAAAATATTAGGATCCAAAGACATAACTAAAAGCATAATAGTCCAAGAAGAAATTAAGGCATAGCCAATATTTTTTCTTTTATAGCTAATTAGTAGTAAAATTAAACCGATAAATCCTAGGGCTAAACGAGCTTCACCAACTGAAGATTTTAAATTATTAATTGTTAAGCCTCCCCGAGTTGATTTTGAAGGTGCACCGACAGCTGTTTTAACTGCTTCGTTTTTTATATAATTAGGTGTAAAAATAAAAAAGAAAAAAGTTAAACCTAATAAAAAAGTTAAAATAACAGGAAGAGTAAAAACTATTTGTTTAATTTTTGAAAAAAGCTCTCGGATTTCTCTAAAATTAATGAGAAGAAATAAAACAATCAAGGTTAAGGTTATAAATAAAAAAATGAAAGAAGTTAAATGATGAGTGTAGAAAAGTCCAAAAGTTGAAAAAATAGCTAAAGCTAAAAATGATTTAGAATAACTAGATTTTATTTTTTCGGAGAATTTAGTAGAAGATAAATCTAAATGCTCAAAAGCTCGCCAGTAAAAATAAAAAGCTAGGGGCATTAGGAAATTTCCTAGAATATTGCCAACTACACCGCCACTAATAAATTTAGCTTGGGGAGAAGAAACAGCAAAAAGAACACCTAAAAAAAGAAGAGTTAAAATAGCTAAAGATTTTTTTTTAAAAATTCTTAAAGTTAAAACAAACATTGTTAAAATCCCCAGCAGATTTACTATTAGAAGAAAAACTACTGGGAAAGCAGAAAAAAAGCTTGCTTTACTTAACATTGCTATTTCTGCAATTGCAATATGTTCACCAATAATAAAATCAGGCATTCCATTGTAAGCGGGTAATTGATGAGTCTGAGTCATTAATTTAGCCCAATACATATGATGACCCATATCGGTGGCAGTAGGAGTAACTGTGCTAGTTAGATAAGCAGTTTTAATAAAAACAATTGAAAGTAATAATAAACAGATTAAAAAAATTTGATTTTTAGAGAAACTAAATAAATTATTCTCCAAGAAGGAAACTTTATTTTTTGGAAAGGACTTTATTTTAAATATTCCCAAGCAAAGGAAGCTAAAGATAAAAACTCCGATTAAAGAGGTGGAAGCTGTAATTGGAAGATGAGTCTTATTATAAAAAAAAGCAATAAAATCTACGATTATAATGCCTAAGCCAAAAGAAAAAATAAATTTTTCTAAGGGACTAATAATTTTATTTTTTCCAAAAATAGCTAAAAGCAAAAAATATCCTGGCATAAATACTAATAAAAGCAGAGATAAGATAAATAAAATTTGTGATAAAATTGAAGCTTGCATTGGATTATTTAGCTTGAACTATTTTTTTAATTTCGGCTAAGTATTTTTCAGAGATTTTCTCCCAAGTAAAGTTTTCTTTTACAAATTGACTAGCCATTTTACCAAAATTTTCTTTAAAGGCAGGCTCACTAGAAAAAATAGCCTTAATTTTTTTAATCCATTTTTCAATATTTTCTGCTTCTACTAAAAATCCATTTTGTCCATCTTTAATAGCATCAGCTAAACCTTGAAGATTAGAAGCTAAGACAATTCTTTCACAAGCGGCTGCTTCAATAGCGTTAATTCCAAAGCCTTCTGATGAGCCAGGATAGTTTATATTAGGAGAGACAACTAAATCAACGGTATTCAATAAAATTTCTAAATCTTCTTGAGGAATAGTTGGCATGAGTTTAACCCTTTTCTCTAGATGATTTTCTTGAATAATTTTTTTGCAATCACTAAAGTTATCTGGATCGCCAGCTGTGTGTTTAGTTACTCGATAGCCAGTAGCAATCATAACGATATTATCATCTAACCGAGTCATAATATTTTTAATAAACCAAGCTGTTCCTTTGTGGGGAACAAAACGTCCAATTCGTAAAAGTACTTTTTTATTCGTAATATCTTCACCAAAAAGGTGCGCTAACTCAGATCGGGGAAAGTTCTTTCGTAGGTCTTTTAATGGCACTCCATTAGGGATAAAAAGACAGTTATCACGAGGAATACCAATTTTTACTGCCTCTTCAATAGTAAAATTACCAACCATAAAAAGCTTATCTAATTTTTTTAGAGAAGGAATATTGATGAATTTATAGATTTTAGCTAGCCAATTTTTTTTATAGGCGAAAGTAATATCTAATCCATGAACGATAGAAAAAAACTTTTTTTTAGGATGAAAAAATTTTAAAATCATTGCTAAAGGAGCCAAAACACCATTACCCACTAAACAAGCATCATAGTTAGTCATTAAAAAGAGAGCTTTAAAAAAAGTTATTGGAATAAAAATAGGTAACCACCATTTTCCTCGACCATTGGCTATAATTTTTATCGGGGTAAATTGGGAAAGTCCCTTAGCTAAATTATAATTCTGATTTTCTACTCCGCCTAAGATTGGAGGATAGGAATGAGAAATAAAAAGAATTTTTAATTTCATTTAATTTATTTTTTATTGTATTTATCTTTTTTCCACTGATACATAAATTCTTCAGTTAATTGGCGATTAGACTTAATCATATCAGCAATTAAAGCAAAAATAATTAGTTGAATGCCTAGAAGTAAGGCAATAGAAGAAAAAATTATATAATGTAAGAAAGGTGAAATTTTAAAATTTTGAAAATAATTAAAAGCAAAAATAATAAAACCAACTATTCCAATAGAGAAAAGGAAAAGACCTGGCCAACCAAAAAACTTAAGTGGGCGAACATCTCTAATGGCTTTAATAATTATCTTGCTAGAATTATTAATAAATTTAAAGATAGATTTAGTAATCTTCGCTTTACGATCATCAAAATAGGTTACTGGGACGGAAACCCATTGAAGTTTTAGATTTTTCCCAATAGCATCAATAATTGTTTCTTGAGTATAGGTAAAGTGAATATTGGTTAAATTAAATCTTAAAAGTGTTTCTCGATTATGAGCTCTAAAACCACAAGTTAAATCATTAGTTTTGTGGCCTAGAAAAAATCCAATCAAATAAGATGCTGTTTGATTAAGAACTTTTCTTAGTAAAGGAATATTAGTGGCTTTATGCTTTCCGAAACGATTAGCGATTACCATGTCAGCTTGATTATTTAAGATTGGTTTTAAAAGAGTAGGAATATCTTGAGGATTAAATTGTCCATCGGCATCAATATTAACCATTAAATCAGCTCCTAAAGCTAGAGAGTTTTCTACTGCTCGTTTAAAGGAGTACGCTAGTCGTCGATTAGGATAATAAGAGATAATAATGTCAGCTCCATTTTCTTTAGATACTGCAGCTGTTTTGTCAGTAGAGCCATCATCAATAACTTGGATTATCTTTTCAGTTATAATAATACCTTCTTCCTTTTGGTAAAAATTATCAGTAAAACTTTTTTTAATATTGACAATAGTTTCTCCAATAATAGACTCTTCGTTATAAGCAGGAATATTGATTATTAATTTCATTATTTCTTTTTAATAATTAATTTCGGATCAAGACATCGAAAACTACAATCTGATAGATTTTTATTTCTAGCAATAATTTTAGTTCCACAATCTTTGAATTTTTTTTCACATTGCTGTTTGCTATAGGAAAAATATTGTTTGTTAACTTGATAGCCAAAAATTCCTAAGGCATAATAAGCAATTACTAAAGTTCCAACTATCCAAATAATAGATTTTATAAGAGTAATCATTTTAGTGAAAGTTAAAAATAATTTTAAGAATAAAAAAATAAGATATAAATTCTTATAGTTATTATATCTTATTTATAGCTCAAAGTAAAGTTTAATTTTATCTACCGATACCTTTATAGATAATATCTAATTTTTCTAAAACCTCTTTATTTAGGCAATTTTTTCCATCAATAATAATTTTAATATCATGTTTTTGAAAATCCTTTGGGTCTATATTTTTAAACTCATTGTGGTCAGTAGCTAAAATTAAAACCTCACTTTTAGTTAGTAATTCTTCTAATGTTTTAACAGTGGATTGACTAGGAATATAAGGATCAAAAATATTGAGTTGGGCTTCAGATTTTTTAATTTCTTCTATAATTGAAACAGCAGGAGATTCACGAACATCATCAACATTAGCTTTATAGGCTACGCCCAATATTCCAACTGAAGTTCCTTTGAGAGATTTACCAATTTTATTAAGGGCATTTTTTAAAAGCTCAACTGTGTAA
Organism: Parcubacteria group bacterium M10-OD1-1; assembly: GCA_003056145.1. Classification (GTDB taxonomy): domain Bacteria; phylum Patescibacteriota; class Minisyncoccia; order Moranbacterales; family UBA2206; genus M10-OD1-1. Next base: position 81,695 of record LSNL01000005.1, on the reverse strand, counting down.
ATAGGCATGGAATTGTTTATTTCTCTAGCGGTGCGTAAAAATTTATGATTAAAGCCAGATCGCTTGGCTTTTTCTATTAGATAGTAAGGATCAACAGGGATACAATGACCACCAACACCACAAGAAGGAAAATGAGGCATAAAGGCAAACGGTTTTGTTGCTGCTCCTAAGATTACATCTTTAACGTCAATTTCTAGTTTGTCGAAAGATTTAGCTAATTCATTAACGAAAGCAATATTTATATCTCTAAAAGAATTTTCTACTATTTTCACTGCTTCGGCTTCCCGAATAGATTTCATTGGACGAATATTTCCGTCAATAATGCTTTTGTAAAAAGCGACAGCTTTTTCTAACCCGGCAGCAGTAAAGGCTCCTACTACTCTGGGAATATTAGTTACATTCCATTTAGAATCGCCTGGATTAATTCTTTCTGGACAATGAGCAATAAAAACATCTTTGCCAATTTCAAATCCAGCTTTTTGAAAAATTGGAGCAATAATTTCTTCACTCACGCCAGGATTAACAGTCGATTCCAAGATAACTAAACTTCCTTTCTGAACATTTTTAGCTACTAGTTTAGTTGCTGAAATAACTGGGCTTAAGTCAGGATAAAAGTTTTTATCTACGGGAGTAGGAACACAAATAATAATAATATTTGAGGTGGCAATAACTTTTTCATTGGTAGTGGCAGAGATAGGGTAGCGAGACAAATTTTTTTCAATGTAAGCTTCTTTGATGGGGCTTTTATTTGCTTGAATAGATTTTATTTTTTTTTGATTATTATCAAAACCAAAAGTTTTATAGCCTTTTTCAGAACATCTAATAGCTAAAGGTAAGCCAACATAGCCTAATCCGACAATACAAACAGTTTGAGTATTTTTTTGAGACATAAACTTTATTTTTTAAAACAATTAGTACAATCATAAGGACAAGATTAATTTTAAAAGAATATTTAATAAATAGCAAATATAAAAAATAAAAGATGACACAAATAAAATAATACGATAGAATATAAATATGGAAAATAAAACTATTAAAATTGGAATTAACGCTTCTTTTTCGAGAAAACCACAAACTGGAATTGGTCAAGTAACTAATAATATTTTGAGGAGGCTGGATATTTTAGAGGGAGAGCTATCCAAGATAACTCATAAAAAAGTAACCTTTGTTATTTATCTAGAAGAAGACCTTACCAAAAAGAATAAATTACCAATCAATATAGTCGAAAAGAAAGTATTTTTACCTTTTTGGAAAAGAGATGATTTAATAAGGAAAGTTTTGTGGGAAAAATTTTTACTTCCTCGATATATTAAAAAAGATCGGTGTGATTTTTTCTTGAGCCTTTATCAATCGGCGACTATCATAAGAAGTAAAAAAATTCAACACTTGATGTTGGTTCACGATCTTATTCCAAAAATTTTTCCTAGCTATCTTGATAATTTTAGAAAACATATATATCAAAAGTTCATAGAGAAATCGATAAAAAAATCTGATAAAATTATTGCCATTTCTAAAAGAACAGAAAAAGACTTAATCCAAAAACTTCAAATTAATGGAGAAAAGATTAGCACTAGTTATATTGATGTAGATGATTCATATAAAAGAGAAATCAGTAAAAATGAAAGGGAGAAAGTTCTGAAAAAATATAATTTGAAGTCTGGCTATATCTTTGCTGGAGGGGGATATGAGATTAGAAAAAATGTAGAAAAAGTAATTTATGCGTATAAATTCTTACAAGAAAGAAATAAAAAAGAATTTTTCCTTACTTCTTTGCCCCAATTAGTTATTTATGGAAAATTAATGCCCAAACTCTTTCCCTTGATAACTGATGCAGAAAAATTAGTCCGCCAACTTAATTTAACTAAATCTGTTAAACTTTTAGGAGTTGTTAATCAAACTGATTTACCAGCTCTTTTTGCTCAGGCTAGTTGTTTTGTTTATCCTTCTTATTATGAAGGATTTGGTCTGCCAGCTTTAGAAGCTATGAATGTTGGTACACCAACTATTGTTTCAAAAAAATCTTCTTTACCTGAGGTAGGTGGGGATAGTGTTTTATATTGTGAGCCAGATAGCACTGATGATATTGCAATGGTTATCAAAAATGTTTTAACTAATCCAAAATTGCGATTAACTCTTTCTCGTCGTGGAAAAATAAGAGCAAAATATTTTTCTTGGAATAATTTTCTGAAGAAAACTGCTCAGCTAATTTATGCATTGAATAATAAAGTAATATGCTGATAGTTAATAAAATAAAAATTTTTATTCAAAAAATAAATTCTCTAAAAAGTTATCTATTACTAACTAATATTTTTTTGGTTTTTTTTCTCATTCTCTTGAATCAAATGGGGGTTATCTCTATTCAGTTAGGAGATTTTATTTTTTTTATTAGTTTGGTTTTTCTTTTATCTCTTTATCGACCGAGTTGGATGGTGGGTTTTTTTATTGGAACCTTAGTTTTAGAAAATATTAATTTAGCGCCGAAGGAATTGGGTATAGCCCTGCGCCCATATCAAATTTTAGGGACATTAATTTTAATAGCTTTGATTAGTCTATCTTTTAAGAGAAAAGCTCTTTTTTCAAGGTTGAAGTTTATTTGGTTGGATTGGTTAGTGGTGATTTTTGGTTTAACTAACTTTTTAAGCCTCTTTAGCTCTTGGACAAGAGAATCTTTTAAAATAGTTGTGGTAATAATTTCTTTTATTGCTTTCTATTTTTTAATTAGAATTTATTTAAAATCTTTCAACGCTTTAAAAAGGCTACTTCCTTATTTTTTTAGTTCTTCAATAATAATTCTTCTGTTTGGACTTTGGCAAAATATTAATTTTATCTATAATCAATCAGGGCTAGAAGTAATGCCTGGTAGGCCAAATGCTACCTTTACCGAACCAGATTGGTTGGGTATCTTTATTGCAGTTTTTCTAAGCGTTCTTTATGCTAGTTGGTATTTTATTTTAGGTGTAGAAAAACCAAAGTTTAATTTTTTAAAAACAACAAAATTTTTTCTATTAACTGGTTTAGTTTTGGCCGAGATAGATTTAATTTTAACAGTCAGTAGAAGTGCTTGGCTAGGAGCTTTAATTAGTTTCCTAGTTTTTTTAGTTTTAGTAGGAATTAGTTTTAAAACTAAAGTTTTTTGGCAAACTTTAATACTTTTTTCTAGTCTTGGTATTTTTAGTCTAGTGTTGATTATGAGTTTACATTTAACTAATTTCCAATTATTTAATAGAGCTCGAAGTGTTGGATCGGGACTGCAAAAAATAACTATTGCTTGTCCAAAAAAACCTACTCAACTTTTAGCTCAAGGGCTAATCAATAAAATGGACGAATTGAAAAAATATCATTGTCGTTATATAAAATTGGAAGCTATTAAAAAAGAACAAGAAGCTGGTCAATTTGTAACAGAAATTAAAAGAGTTGACCCAACGGTTAATATTCGTTCTCAGATTTACAAGCAATCTTGGCAAGAAATTAAAAAGCATCCTTTTCTGGGTATTGGCTGGGGAAATATAGGGATAATTTTAGGAAAAGATAAATTAGGGAATGCCTTAAATTCTTCTAATATTTTTTTAGAGGTTTGGCTGAGCTCTGGTATTTTAGGAATAATAACCTTTTTACTTTTAATAGCTTCTATTTTTTATCTGTCTATTAAAAAATTCTTTCTTACTCAAAAACACTTACAAAAAACTTTAATGATGTTTATTATTATTAGTTGGTTGGCTATAATTATCCCTAATTTATTTAATTCTGGAATTTTATTGGGATTTTGGTGGGTTTGGTTAGGGGTAAGTGTTTCTTTATTAGCTTATTCAAGTAAGGGAACGAGCTTTTTTTAAAAATAGTTTCTAAAAAATAAATCAAAAAAAATATGAAAATTGGAATTGATATTAGGAATGTTGGGAAAAAACGAACAGGGGATGAAGCGGTTTTTTTTAATATAGTTAAAAATCTAGCGCTTATTGATCAAGAAAATAGTTACTATCTTTTTACTGATATTCTAGAAAAAAAAATAATAGCTACAATAAAAAAAGAATTAGCTATTCAGGCTAAAGAAAATTTTCAAATTATTACTTTAAAAACTCAAAATAAATTTAGCTGGAATTTTTGGACTTTACCAAAATATTTAAGAAAAAATCCGGTAGATATCTATCTTACTCAATATATTACGCCTTTTTTTGTTAAGAAAAAAATAAAAATTATTACTATCATTCATGATATTTCTTTTAATTTTTTCTCACAATTTATTAAATGGTCAGATTTAATTTTTTTGAAAATATTAATACCTTTAAGTATAAAAAGAGCTGATAAAATTATTGGAGTTTCACAATTTACTCATCAAGAAATTATTAAATATTATAAAGTTAAATCAGAAAAAGTGACTTGGATTTATAATTCCATAGCTCAAAATTTTTACCAACCTATTAATCAAATAGAGATTGAAAAAGTTCAAATAAAATATAAATTACCAGCTAAATTTATTTTATATATGGGAACTTTACAACCAAGAAAAAATGTTCCTGTTCTTTTGAGGGCTTATGCTCAATTTTTAGCGAATAAAGATTTTATTGGTGAGAAACCGAAATTAGTTTTAGCTGGAGTGAAAGGATATAATTATGACAAAAAAATTGATAGAGTAATTGCAGAAGAAAAATTAGAAGGAGGAGTTATTTTCGCTGGTTATATAGCAGACCAAGACAAACCATCTTTTATAGCTAGTGCACAAATATTTTGTTTCCCGTCATTTTATGAAGGTTTTGGAATGCCTATCCTGGAAGCTTTAGCGATGAAAGTTCCTGTTTTAGCTTCAGATATACCTCCTCATCGAGAAATAGCTGGAGGGGCGGTATTATTTTTTAATCCTAGCGATAGCAGTGAATTAGCAGAAAAAATAAAAAAAATTATTAATAATAAACAGTTGCAGGAAGAATTAGTTAATAAAGGTATTCTCCAAATTAATAATTTTTCTTGGTTAAAAACAGCTGAAAAATTATTAAAAATTTTTGAAAAACTTTAGTTTTATTAAGAAAATATAAATGAAATTTTGTTTGACCAACAACTAGGTTTAGCGTACAATAAAATTATTATTAAAGGGTTGCGTTTTTAAATAAAAAACAGTTTATTAAAAAAAGAAAAAAATTTATGTCTTATATAGGAAAAAAACAATTCGTTAGAAGTAATAATATTCAAAAAGAAAAAAATAAAAAATTTTATCAAGCCAAATGGTTTAAAATAATAGCTGTTATAGCTATTATTCTTATTATTGGTGGAGGAATTTTTTTATGGAAAGCTGATAGTTTTTTCAAAAAGATTTCCAATGGTGGAATCTTTCAAACTTTGGTACATAATATTCCTGGTGTTGATAATCAACTAAAAGGTGAAAAAGAGGGAAGAATTAATGTTTTACTTTTGGGTATGCGAGGTGCCAACGATCCAGCTGGAGGAACTTTAGCAGATACAATAATGATTCTTAGTGTAGAACCAAAAATGAAAAAAGTGGCATTAATCTCTATTCCTCGTGACTTATTTGTTGATAATTCAGCCGTTGGTTATAAGACAAAACTCAATGCTGTGTATGCTTATGGGGAAAGAAAGGGAAATGGGCAGGGAATAAAATATATGGAAAAGACTATTAGTTCTATTACTGGTATCCCAATTCATTACGCTGTAGTTATAAATTTTAATGGCTTTAAAAAAATTATTGATATAATTGGTGGAGTAAAAATAACTCTAGACAAACCATTTGAAGAATCAGTTCAATTTAATCAACCTCAAGTTTGTGATAAAACTACTTTTACCATTCCAACCGGAAAGTATGAAAATAAAACAGTCAATGTTTATTTTCCAGGAACTAAAAAAATAAAAAGAAAGAGGATTATAAAGAGCTATCCTTTATGTACTAATGCTCATCCAGAATGTAATGGTGTTTTTAAATTAAGTGCTGGCACTCATATTTTAAATTCTACCGACGCTCTTTGCTACGCTCGTTCTAGAGAAACTTCTAATGATTTTAAACGGGCTAAGCGACAACAAGAAGTTTTGCAAGCAGTTAAAAATCAATTACTTAGTGCTGGAACCTTAACTAATTTTGCTAAGTTAAATGGAATTCTTAATAATTTAGGTGATAATGTAAAAACTGATATGCAGATATGGGAGATGAAACGCTTTTACGATTTGTATAAAAAAATGCAAGGTTATCAACTATACCAAAGAGTTATAGACAGTAGTGATAATTCTCAGACTGGCTTAGTTTATGGTAAAAAAGATGCTACTTTTGGCGATATTCTTTTACTTAAGGGCAATAATTATAATAAAATTCAAAATCTTTTTCAAAATATTTTTAATTCAAATTTACAAGAAAATAAAAAATCTTCTTCTGACTAAGTGTTATTAAGATAATTAAAAAGATAAACGATGAAACTTTCTATTATTGTTACTAGTTATAAAAATCCCGAATTACTTAAAGTTTGTTTAAATTCTATCAAAAAAAATTTAATTTTAACAGATTTTGAAATTATTGTCGTAGATAGCGCTACAGAAGAACGGTCAGAATTAATGATGAAGGAATATTTTCCTGAAATTAAATTTATTCCTTCTGAAAAAAATATTGGATTTGGAAGACTAGTCAAAAAAGGTTACAATACTAGTCAAGGAGAATTCATTCTAATTTTAAATGGAGATATTATTGTTAAGGATAAGGCTATTGAAAGGCTACTTAACTATATAGAAAATAATCCTAAAGTAGGAATAGTTGGTCCTAAATTATTAAATTTCAATACTACTCTCCAATATTCTTGTCTGAGATTTCCTACTCCTTTGACTATAATTTATCGAAGAACTTTTTTAGGTAGGCTCTGGTTCGCTAAAAAAAACTTAGATAGTTTTTTAATGAAAGAATTTAATCATCAAGAAGAAAAAGAAGTTGATTGGCTGATGGGTTCTGCTTTGATGACTAGCAGAAAAGCCATCAAAAAAGTTGGTCTAATGAATGAAAAATTTAAAATGTATTTTGAAGATACAGATTGGTGTAGAAGGTTTTGGGATAATGGTTGGAAAATAATTTATTTGCCAACTTCTGAGATGTATCATTATCATGGGCGTGGTTCTGTTGGAAAAGGAGTTATCCAGTCACTTTTATTTAATAAATTAACCTGGATTCATATTAAAAGTGCTATTATATTTTTTGGGGAATATTTAGGTAAGCCTTTACCTAAACACAATTAAAAGTAGTTTAGTCAATAAAAAATAAATTTAATAAAAACTATAATGGAAGAAAAATTTAAGCAAATAAATAAAAATGAGTTGGACAAAGAACAAGGAAAAATTGAAAAAATTAATCTTGAAGAAACAACAACGATTGAAAAATCAAAAGAACTATCTGAACACTTAATAGCTTTAAAAAAAGAAGAAAATAATTTAGAAGCTAATCGGAAAATCTTTAAAAAATACCTCCTTCTTTTTATTGTTATTTTTTTGATTGCAGGTAGCTTTTTCTTAGGATTAAAAAAAGGAGAAAGCAGTTTTTCTTCTGATAGTGGAAAAATTCCTCTAGATAAAGTTTTTATTCAGCATAAATTATCTCCTGATAAAACGGTAGATTTTTCTCTTTTTTGGAAAGTCTGGGATTTAGTGAAAGAAAAACATATTGACAGGAATAAACTAAATGCTCAAAAAATGATTTATGGAGCAATTAATGGTATGCTAAAAGCGACTGGTGATCCCTATACTGACTTCTTTAATCCTAAACAAAGTAAAGATTTTTCTCAAGATATTAAAGGAAGTTTTGAAGGGATTGGCGCAGAATTAGGAATGAAAGACTATATGTTGACAGTAGTTACTCCGTTAGACGGTTCACCAGCTAAAAGGGCAGGCTTAAGAAGCGGAGATAAAATATTAAAAGTTAACAATAATGTAATAGCTGGTCTACCAATTGACCAAGCAGTTAACTTGATTAGAGGGAAAAAAGGAACTAAGGTGATTTTAACAGTTCTTCATCAAGGAGATAAAAAAACTAGTGAGATCACTATTAAGAGAGACATTATTGAGATTAAGAGTGTTAAATTAAAATTTAAAAAAGATCAAATTGCTTATGTCCGAATTACTAAATTTTCTGAGAATACAGCTAAAGAATTTGATGAAGCTACTAACAAAATTCTAGAAAAGGGAAGCAAGGGTATAATTTTAGATTTAAGAAATGACCCAGGAGGACTTTTAGATAAGGCCGTATCTATTGCTAGTAGGATGATACCTAAGGGGAAAGTAGTAGTTTCAGAAGAAAATAGTGCTGGCAAGAAGGAAGCCCTTTATACTTTAGGAGGAGATAAATTGAGTTCTATTCCAATGGTAGTATTAATTAATGAAGGAAGTGCTAGTGCTGCTGAAATATTAGCTGGAGCACTTAAGGATGATAGAGGGATAACGCTTATCGGAAAAAAGTCTTTTGGAAAAGGAAGTGTGCAACAATTAATGGATCTACCAGGAGGCTCAAGTATCAAGATAACTGTAGCTAAATGGTTAACTCCTAACGGTGATTATATAATGAAAAAAGGTATTCAACCAGATATTAAAGTTGATTTTACTCTTAATGATTATAAAAAACATCAGGATCCACAACTCGCTAAAGCTTTGTCAGTAATTAAAAGTAAATTAAAATAAATTTTTAAGAATAAAACTATGAAGATAATCCTTGTACAAGATGTTAAAAAATTAGGAAAAAGAGGAGAATTAAAAGAAGTCGCTGAAGGTTATGCTAGAAATTTTCTATTGCCAAAAAAATTAGCTCAAATCGCGACTGAAAAAACTATTCAAGAAACTAAACGACAACAAGAAAAAATAAATCAATTAGAATTAGAGAATAAACAAAAAATTCAACAATTAGCTCAAAAATTGAATAATAAAAAAATAATTATTTTATCTAAATCTAAAGAAGGGAAGCTTTTTGGTTCAGTTGGCGCTAAGGAAATAGAAAAAGCTTTAAAAAAAGAAAATTTGGATATTTTAGAAAAATCTATTATAATGAAGGAAAGTATTAAACGATTAGGTGAGTATAAAGTAAAAATAGAATTAGGAAGAAAAATTTCAGCTGAAATAATAGTAATAGTGAAAGAACACTAATTGAAACTTATAAATTTATTAAAGTCGCAGGGGGAGCGACTTTTTGTTTGTATTTTTTAGTATATTATTTAATCAACAAGAATTCTTTTCGGGTATTTTAAAATAATACACGAAAATGATAATTCAAATTTTAAAATGAAAAACAGAAAATATATATTTGTTGTCGGAGGAATTATGAGCGGTATTGGAAAGGGAGTGGCCTCAGCTTCTATTGGGGCTATTTTAAAAGCTAGAGGTTATGAAGTTACAGCAATGAAGGTGGACCCCTATATCAATGTAGATGCTGGCACAATGAATCCTACTGAACATGGAGAAGTTTTTGTTTTAAATGATGGTTATGAAACTGATCAGGACATGGGAAATTATGAAAGATTTCTAGATATAACTCTACCTAATGATAATTATATGACTACGGGGAGAGTCTATGAAGAAGTTATTAGAAAGGAAAGAAATTTAGAATATAAAGGTAAATGTGTTCAAGTAGTTCCTCATATTCCTTTAGAAATTATTGCTAAGATAAAAAAAGCTTCTGTTAAAGCTAAGTCAGATGTTACTATTATAGAAATTGGCGGAACGGTAGGGGAATATGAAAATATATTGTTTATGGAAGCGATTAGAATTATGAAATTAAAAAATCCAGAGGATGTTCTAACGGTTATGCTAAGCTGGGTTCCGATCCCTTCTAAAATTGGAGAGATGAAAACTAAACCGACTCAACACGCCGTAAGAACTTTAAATGGAACTGGTATCCAACCTGATTTTATAATTGCCAGAAGTGAAATAGCTTTAGATAAGAAAAGGAAAGAAAAAATTTCTCTTTTCTGTAATATTTCAGAGCAATATGTCATTAGCGCTCCAGATGTAGATAGTATCTATAAAGTGCCAGTTAATTTTGAGCGGGATGATCTTAGTCGCTTGCTACTTAAAAAATTAGGACTTTCTTATAGCAGAAAAACTGACTTAAAAAAATGGTATGATTTAGTTGATAATATTAAAGAGGCTAAAGAAAAAGTAAAAATTGGGATAGTGGGTAAATATTTTGGAACAGGAAGCTTTCTTCTTTCTGATGCCTATATTAGTGTAATTGAAGCTATTAAACATGCAGCCTATAAACAAAAGCTTAAACCAGAAATCGGTTGGATTGATAGTGAAGTCTTTGAAAAAAATCCGCAAAAATTAGAAGAGCTAAAAGAATATGATGGTGTAGTGGTTCCTGGAGGTTTTGGAGCGAGGGGAATAGAAGGAAAGATAAAAACTATAGAATTTTTGAGAAAAAATAAAATTCCCTTTTTAGGATTGTGCTATGGGATGCAACTAACAGTTATTGAATATGCGAGAAATGTTTTAGGCATTAAAGATGCTAATACAACAGAGATTGATAGGAAAACTAAAAATCCAGTTATAGATATTATGTCTGAACAAAAAAAGAATTTAGATGATAATAATTATGGAGCAACAATGAGATTAGGTGCTTATCCTGCTAAAATAAAAAAAGATACGCTAGCTTATTCGGCTTATAAAACTACTAAAATTTCCGAGCGACATCGTCATCGTTGGGAAGTTAACCCAGTCTATATTGATAGATTAGAGAAAAATGGTTTGATATTCTCTGGTCAATCACCAGATGAAAAATTAATGGAAATAACTGAATTACCAATAACTACTCATCCATTCTTTTTAGCCACGCAGTTTCATCCAGAATTAAAATCTAGTCCTTTTAGATCACACCCCTTATTCCTTAAATTTATTAAAGCTAGTTTCGCGCAAAAGAATAAAATTAATTAATAGAGGAACAAACTAAAGAAAATCCAAAGAAAAACTCTTCTATTGAGAAGAGTTTTTCTTTAATCTTGAAAAAGATTAATTGATAAGCCTAGAGATATGAATGAAAAATGTTCTTTTTGTACTTCAAGCAAGCAAGCGGAATTTGATTATGGCATCTAGATAATAAGCCGGTTATTAGGATAGTAACTGGATTCTTTTTTGAAGTAGTCGCTAATTTTTGTTCTAATTTTTTAGAAGCATCAATTAATTTAAAATAAGTTATGGCGTTAGTAGGAAGTTTAGCTAAGTCCGCGTTATTAATTATTAGCACTTCAGCACCATCTTTTTGACTTTTCCAAACTTTAATTTTCGCTTTACCTTTATAAGCATGAATAGAACAAATATTTTTAGGTTTGATTTTTTTTATTTTAGAAATGGCAACAGGAGCGGATATTTGGGTAGAATAATTAAATTCTTTTAATTTAATAAAAAGATAAGATCCAGAAATAATAGCTATTATTATAATTATTATTATAGCCCAACGGCTAGGAATAGATTTATTCATGAATTTAAGAAGTTTATTTTTTATAAGTATACTATACCATAAAAAATTATAATTTACAACAAAAAATAGATCCAATCAAGAACCTATTTTTGTTAAACTAAAAAAGATTATCATTTATTCAACAGAAACAATTTTTTTAGTTTTTAATTTCCCAGTAAATAATTCTACTTTTTTGGTTTTAAACTTTACATTGCCATCTTTTTTAGCAAAAAGTGTATCGTCACCTCCACGACCAACATTTTCTCCTGGTCTAAATTTAGTTCCTCTTTGTCTAAGAATTATTTGACCAGTTTTAATAACTTCTCCACCAAATTTTTTTACCCCTAGTCTTTTAGATATTGAATCACGACCTAATTGAGTAGAACCACCTGCTTTACGATGAGCCATATGATTAATTTAGTAATTAAAATAAATTTTGATAATTTAATAATACAAGTCTTATTGTAGCAATAGTGTGCTATAATGTCAATTAAAGAGAAATGAAAAAAATAAAAGGAAAAATTAAAGAGTTTTGGTTAAAAAATGATCAGAAAATTATTTTAATGATTGGCTTTGTTTTGATAGCAATTATCTCTTTAGAAATTGGGATTATTCAAGGAAAAAATGATTTTAAAAATCCTCTTATAATTGAAAAACCTATAAATTTTTCAAATCAATTAACAACTTCTCAAAAAACACAAAATATTAAAAGCTTAAGCGAGAAGAAAAAAATTTCATCAGTCAACTTAAAAACTCCCGTTTCTTCTCAATGTGCTTATGTAGCTAGCAAGAATTCTCATACTTATCATCTGCCAAATTGTCGGTGGGTAAAACGGATTAAAGCTAAAAATAAAATTTGCTTTAAGAGTAAAAAAGAAGCACAATCTAAAGGTTATTTACCAGACAAGGGTTGCTAAAAATAGGCTAGTTTAATTTTTTTAAATGGATTACTTAATAATGAATAAAAAGTCAAAAGAAACAAAAGAAACAAAAGAAACAATAGTTATTTCTCTAGGAGGTTCGTTAATTATACCTAATCAAATTGATTGGCAATTTTTAAAAAAATTTAAAGAAATAATTATTTCGGAAATTAAAAAGGGGAAGCAATTTGCTATTGTGACTGGTGGAGGATATACAGCCAGGGAATATATCCAAGCAGCTAGAAAAATCACGAAAGTAACTTTAGATGATCAAGATTGGATAGGTATTCATGCTACTAGAATAAATGCTCATCTTATTAAAACTATTTTTAGAAAGTATGCTCACTCAAAGATTAATAAAAATCCAAGAGTCAAAGAGGATCTTAATAATTATTTTGCTCGGGGAGAAGGGATTATGATAGCAGCTGGTTGGCGACCTGGTTGGTCTAGTGATTTAGTTGCTACTATTATTGCAGAACGCTTAAAGGCTAAGAAATTAATCAATCTTTCTAATATTGAATACGTTTACAATAAAGATCCTAAGAAATTTAGTGATGCTGAAATTATTAAAAAAATAGATTGGAAGAATTTCCGTAAAATTGTAGGTAATAAATGGAGTCCTGGCTTAAATGCTCCTTTTGACCCTATTGCTTCTCAATTAGCAGAAAAAAATGAATTAGAAGTAATAATCACTAATGGTAAAAATTTAAAAAATTTAAAAAATATTTTTTCTAATAAAAACTTCCAAGGAACTATAATAAAAGATTAAACCTTTTTTATTAAGAATAGTTTAAAATTATCAAACTAGAAATTAACGAAATTTAATTTTTCGATATTTTAATAAAAAGTAAAGAAAGAAATAAAAGGAAATTGCAATAATTCCAGAAATAATAATAAAACCAGAAAAAAGAGGTAAAAGAAGATTAAAAAAGAATACCTTGCCAAATAAAAACTTCCAACCAGATTGATAAGCATTATGAAAATCATTAATGAGGAGTTGCGAATTAGTATGAAATAAAAAAGCTCCAATTTCTGCTGCTAGTGGTAACATTAAAATAGTAGTCCATATATTAGTAGCTAATACTCCCAAAATAGCAGCTAATCGATTAAAGCGAAAAATGGTCGTAAAAAGTAAAGTAGAGATAACTCCTTCGCCAGGAATTATTCCTAAAAATACTCCCAAGGCAGCTCCTCCTGCAACCTTAAATGGCGTATCATCAATAAGAAAAAATTTTTTTATAAATTTTTTAAATTTATGGTAAAAATACATAGTGTATTATATAAGCTATTTTTTCTTTACGCTCAAGCTAATGGTTTCTTTATTGATTTCTTTAGTTTTTTCTATTTCATTCTTAATTGGAGTAGGTAAAACTGCTAAAATATTTCTTAAAGCTACTCCGTTAACCTTTAGCACGGATTCCCATTTATCTAAAGGTTCTAAAAGCGCCTTTAATTTTTTTTCGTCGTAATTGTAAGTTTTTCTTAATGTCTTAGCTATTATTCCTTGATTGGCAAAAACTCTTTCAACGCCTTCTTGCTTCATATATTGTAAGATTTTTTCTTGTAATTTAGCTACACGAGTTTTAGTAACAGTCATAGCTGATTTTAAATCTATATATTCTTGGATAGCTTCATTTACTTCTTCGGTATCAATTTTTCGTTCTTCTCTAAATTTATGTCTCCACATTGGACATATCTTCTGATAGCCACACCAGTCACAAAGAGGGGAGACTTGAGGATCAAAAGCTTTACTTTCAATAAGTTTAATAATATCTAGAAAAAGTTGTTCGCTTTGCTGGAGTTGCTCTTTGGTTCTAAAAGCGGAGAGTTTTACTCCGTGTTTTAAAAAATATAAACTTACTTTAATTTTATCTAATCTTTTTATTTCTTCGGGATATTGAGATAAAAAAGCTTGTAAGTAAACTGACAATTGAATATCATTGTCTACTCTTTCTTGGGTAGGCATCTTTTTAGTAGTTTTGTAATCAATAATTTCAAAACCATCTTCAGTTTTATCAATTCTATCAATAATACCAGAAACAATATGTTTATTATCTTTTCTTCCAATTTCAATGGCAAAACGAGATTCTAAATTAACGATGTTAAAATTTTCTGGATTATTTTTTTTGTAATAGTCTTGAATTATTTTGATACCTTGAGAAAAAGCTGCTCTTTCTTCATCAGGATTATCAAAAACAGCAGGGTTCCAAGAGTTAGCAAAGTGCTCCATTGATTGATCTAGGGTGGGGGATAATATTCCTGGAGTATGAATAAATTTCATTGTTTCGTGAATAGTCGAACCAAAAACTGCTTCTTTTGATTTAGGTGCTTTTATTCTATCAATTGACTGGAATTTATATTTTAATGGACAACTTTGATAGGTATTAAGGGCGGAATAAGAAATACGCATAAAAGTAAAATTTATATTTAATTACTAAAAGTATGCTCAGTATAACATTATTGACAGTTAATTTCAAAAGCGATATAATTAAAGCATACTAAATTAGTAGGATATATAATTATGAAATTTTCCACTCAGGCTGAATATGGATTACGAGCAATGGTTAATTTAGCTCGGTCTCATCCGGACATAAAAAATATTCAAACTATTTCTCAAGAAGAAAATATTTCTGCCAAATATTTAGAAAAAATTATGGGTAAGTTGAGAGCTAAAAATTTAGTAATCAGCACTCAAGGGAAAAACGGAGGTTATGTTTTGTCAGATCATCCTAAAAATATTACGGCTGGAGAAATAATTGAAACTTTAGAGAGTTTGGCGATAAAATGTTACGATTCTCATTGTCAAAAAAAGAAAAATTGTTCTTCTAGCTTTGTCTGGATAAAACTAGGCGTACAAATTAAAAGAACTTTAGATGGAATAAAATTAAGTCAATTAATAAAATAAAATTCAATGAAAAAAAATATTTATTTAGACTATGCAGCTACTACACCAGTAGATAAAGAAGTTTTGAAAACAATGTTACCTTATTTTAGTGATAACTTTGGCAATGCTTCTTCATTGCATAATTTTGGAGAAGTCGCTCATGTGGCTGTAGAAAAAGCCAGAGAAGAAACGGCTAATTTTTTTGAGGCTGATAATCAAGAAGTTATTTTTACTAGTGGAGCAACTGAAGCTAATAATCTAGCTATCAAAGGTGTTGTTCGGTCTTATCATAAAAAAAATAATCTTAAACCTCATATTATTACTACTTCTTTTGAACACCATTGTGTTTTAAATACAGTCAAAAGCTTAGAAAAAGATGGTCTAATTGAAGCTACTTTTATTAATCCTCAGAAAGACGGAGTTATTAAAGTAGAAGATATAGAGAAAGCTATTAAAAAAAATACTATCTTAATTTCTGTGATGTATGTAAATAATGAAATTGGAACACTTCAGCCAATTGCTAAAATTGCTAGACTTATTAAGAAGATTAAAAAAGAAAATTATCCTCTCTTTCATACCGATGCAACTCAAGCGTTGAGTTATTTCAATTGTAATGTTAAAAAATTAGGCGTGGATTTACTTTCTATGTCAGCTCATAAAATTTATGGACCTAAAGGAGTAGGGGTTTTATATGTTAAAAAGGGAACTCCTATTAAAAAAATACAGGATGGTGGGAAACAAGAAAATGGTTTACGATCAGGCACAATTAATTCAACTGGTATTGTTGGTTTAGGAAAAGCCATTTCAATGCTTAAGAATAAAGATACAGTTAAAGACAATCAAAAAATTAAAGAATTAAGAAATTATTTTATTCAAAGGGTTTTAAAAGAAATTCCAAAAACTAAACTTAATGGCTCTAAAATAAAAAGATCTCCTAATAACATCAATTTTTCTTTTGAGAGCGTAGAAGGGGAAAGCTTAATAATGATGTTGGACGCTGAAGGAATTGCTACCTCAACCGGCTCAGCTTGCTCTTCAGGCTCTCTGCAACCATCTCATGTATTATTATCAATTGGATTAAAACCAGAGCAGGCTCATGGCTCATTAAGAATTACTTTAGGTAAACAGACGACAAAAAAAGAAATTGATATCACTGTTAAAAAATTAAAAAAAATAATTCAAAAACTAAGAGAAGTCGCTGGATTAGTTTTAGAAGAATATTATAAAATTAATAAAAAATAAATTATTCCTATGTATAGTAAAAAAGTTTTAGCTCATTTTATGCGTCCACACAATCAAGGAGTTATTAAAAATCCTTCTGGAGTTGGTATTGAAGGAAACCCTGTTTGTGGAGATTTAATGAAAATTTACATCAAAATTAAAAAAAATAAAAAAGAAGAGATTATTGAAGATATAAAATTTGAAACACTGGGTTGTGCCAGTGCTATAGCTACTTCATCAATGATTACTGATTTAACTAAAGGTAAAACTATCAAAGAAGCGGAAAAAATCACTAGAGATGATGTAGCAGAGGCTTTAGAGGGCTTACCGCCAGCTAAAATGCATTGTTCTAATTTGGCTAGTGATGCTTTAAAAAAAGCAATAAAAAATTATCGAAAAAAAACTAATTAAACTTTAAATTAGTAATCTAAAGTTAATAATGGCAATTTACTTGAATGATTTTAAAATACAAAACTTTTTAAAGTTTTGTATTTTTTGTATTAAAAAATTTATACATAAGGACCAAAGAGATTAAAGAAATAGAGCAATAAAATATTTATTTATTCTAAGACAGTTTATCTAGGCGCAATGAAACAAGTTAGTAAGAATAAACAGCAGAAAAAACAGCAGAAAAATTAGTGAGAGCAATTCATATATCAAGCGTCGCAAAATGTATCTTTTGCGACATTGTGAGTCTTTATCTCAAAGTTTTTTCTAATTTGGAGCTTGTTTTTAAGTATTTTAGCTAAGGTTGAAGAATTGTTTATTTTTATTAGGTGTAAACATACACTTAAATGTATCTGATTAGCTTAGAACTCAATTTTAGAGCTCAACAGTTAAACGTATCCATTAGATTAGGGCTTATTTTGAATTTATTCCAGAGTTACTAATTTTAAATAAAAAACTTTTATTTTTTAGAAAATCCAACAAATCGTTAATTTTTAAAGTTTAAAAATATTTTAGTCTAAATTTGATTAAATTTATTTTTTATTTATAAATAATCATTTGGTCAATTTTAGTTTTGCTATTAGTTCCTAACTTACCAATTAAATCCATAGAAGTACTAAGATATAGATTGGGTCCAAAATAAGGATCGTGAACAATGTAACCTTTTCTATTTTTACCAGTGATAACTACATAATGTCCTCCCCTACTATTAATTTTTTGAATATGGACGATGACCGGATTATGATTAGCAAGGGCTGAGTTAATAGTTGACCAATCAACATTTCCATGAGAAACAGAAGAAATTCTTTGAATACCTGGGCTAGCACTAACTGGCCAATTAATCAGGTTACCAGAAAAGATTTTAGCTCGAGCCATTTTTTGAGGATTTGTTGAAGATCCATGTTTTCTAAAAACCATAGCAATAGCTGTTACTGCACAACCATAATCTTTCATTGTAGAACGAGAACTACCGATTTTTTGATTAGCCCAACGAGAATCTCTCTGAGAGAAATACCAATCAGTAGAAGCTCTATATTTTTTACTAGGTTTATCATATTTACTGAGACTTGCCCAAACATCAGAAATATTACTAGCAGAACTAAAATCAAATAATTCTTCTTTTTGTTTTTCAATAGTAGCTAACATTCTTCTATATCCTTGTTCCTCACTTTGTGTTTTAGCTAGTAACCATTGTTTCTGATTTTTACTATTTTGTAATTCCTGTTTTTCATCAGTTAATTTATTTTTTAATTTTTGATTTTTATTATAGCTTGCTTCTAATTCTTTTTGATTAATTAATAATTGTATTTGCATTGTTTTTAAATTTTGCAAGATATTACTAACTCTCACTCCTGATTGTTCTAAATAGTCTGTCTGACTTAATGATTCAGAAAAAGTTTTATTAAGTAGAATAATTTTTAAAAGTCCTTCTTGATCATAGTCATAATAAGATTGCATAAATCCAGCTAGAATCTTTTTTTGATTAGCGATACTTTTTTCTTTTTTGGAAATGGTATCTTTCAACTGTTTGATTTTTAGGGTTAAATTTTTTAAATTCTTTTCAATCTCATTAAGATTTTGTTTGTTATTATTTTGCCGTTGATTAATTGCTCCTATTTTAAGATTGATTAAGCTCTGAGTTTTTTTATTGAAATTAATTAAACTAGAATATTTTTTACCTTGTTTTTCTAATTTTTTATATAAATCTTTAGCATTGCCATCTAAACTAGAGCAATCTGTGGCTTGAGTTTCTAGCCAACTAAAACTTAGAAGAAAAATAATTCCTATGGAAATTAGAGTTAGTTTTAATATTTTTTTTAACATTAATATTTTTTTATATTGAAATATTGAATTTAAAATCCCTAACACATAAATTAGAGTTTTTATGTTCTATATTGTATCTAAAACTTTTTCAATTCTTTCTAGACTTTCTTTTTTTCCTAATACCCAGGCCACTTCAAAAGGCGAAGGTGATTTTTTTTGTCCAGTTAAAACAGCTCGGAGAGGAAATAATAAATCACCTCGTTTTTCTCCTGCTTTAGCTAAAAGATGTTTTTCAATATTCTTTAAATTCCAATCATTTTCTTTGATATTTTCTAAAGTGTTTAAGGATTTTTTTAAATATGTTTTCGTTTCTGAACTAGTTGAATTTTTCCAACGAATAGCATCTAAAGAAGTAGCTATTCTATCTGTGAAAAAAAATTGATTTTCCTCCCCAACGTCGCTTAATTTTTGCAAACGCTCTTTCTCAATAATTAAAACTTTTTTGATATATTTTTCAGTTTTATTATCTTCTTTGGCTGACTGATAAAAATCTTTTTGCTCCCAAAATTTTAAAGAGCGTTTATATAAATCATCAAGAGATATTTGTTTTATCCATTGGGCATTTAACCAATCTAACTTTTTAGTATCAAAAACAGCACCACCTTTATGAACATGATTTAAACTAAATTTTTCAATTAGCTCGGCGAGAGTAAAAATTTCTTGAGTCTCCCCTTTTCCTGGATTCCATCCTAATAAAGCTACAAAGTTAATCAGAGCTTCTTTTAGATAGCCCTTTTTTAAATAATCTTCGATGGCTACATCCCCTTGTCGTTTAGATAACTTTGATTTGTCAGGATTTAAAAGAAGTGGAAGATGAGCAAATTTAGGTTCTTTCCAGTTAAAAAATTTATACAATAAAATATGTTTTGGAGTACTAGAAAGCCATTCCTCACCTCTGATAATCTGGGTTATTTTCATTTCATGATCATCTATCACATTAGCCAAATGATAAGTTGGATAGCCGTCTGATTTTAAGAGAATTTGATCATCAATTAAGTCAGTTTGAAAAATTACTTTTCCTCTTACTAAGTCCTCAAATTCAATAATTTCTCCCCGAGGAACCTTTAACCGAATGACATAAGGAATTTTATTTTCAATCTTCTTCTGAGCTTCTTCAGGAGAAATATTTTCTAAACAATATCTATCATAACGAGCAGGCTTTTTTTGAGTTATTTGTTTTTCACGAATTTCTTTTAGTCTTTCTGAGCTACAAAAACAATAATAAGCCTGTCCTTTAGTCACTAATTCTTCAGCGTATTTTTTATAAATTTCTAATCGTTCAGATTGAATATAGGGACCAGACTCTCCAGCTTCTAAGACTAAAGGATAATTTTTAGATGGGCTACTTTTCGAAGAGCAGGAGTTTTTTAGAAAAACTCCTTCATCTATTTTAATAGCAAAAGAATTAAGTGATTGAATTAACCTTTCTACTGCACCTTCAACGAACCGATTCTGATCAGTATCTTCAATTCTCAAGATAAATTGGCCCTTATTTTTTTTAGCCAAAAGATAATTATAAAGAGCTGTTCTAAATCCGCCAATATGTAAATAACCAGTTGGCGATGGAGCAAAACGAACTCTAAATTGATTTTTATTGATAAGCATAAAATTTAGCTATAAATTATTTTTCTTTCCATAGGAGTATTGCTATTAAAAAAACTATTACTGCTTGCCAAATGCGTTTTGACCTTTTAGGCTGTTGAAGTAATCTCCAAAGCCATTCTAACCCAATTTTACGCATAAAAAAAGGAGCTCGTTTAATTTTACCTGTTAAAAAATCAAAACTACCTCCTACTCCTATAGCTAAGTTTATTTTATCATTTTTTATATTATTAATAAAGTATTCTTGTTCAGGCGCTCCGAAATTACAAAATAATAATTGATAACTTTGTTTAGGTAATTGATAATTAAGATACTTATTATTTTGAGTATCAATATCTGCCCCATTTATTATTAAGTTGGGATATTTTTTTTTCAAAATTAGATAAATCTCTTGATAATTAGAAAGACCTTCTTTTTTAATGGCAAGAAAAATTTTCATTTTTCGCTGATTAGCTTTTTTTAGAATGTTTAATATTAAATCTGCTCCTGCAATTCTAGCTTTTAAAATTTTTTTGAAACGAAAATAAGCTAGAGTTACTCCAAAACCATCAGCTATATTCAAATTGCAGTTATTGATAATTTTTTGAAAAACTGGATTTTTTTGAGCAGTTAAAATAAATTCTGGATTAATAGTAGCGATTTGATGAAAAGATGGTTGATCTAAAAAAGTATCAATTAGTTTGAAAATATTTTTTTGGCTCAGATTATCTACCCGGACATTTAATATCTTAAGGCTTTGCATAAAAGATTATTTTTTTTAAGATGTTTTTATTAACTATTATTGCAAATGACAAGATTCTACTATAGAAAATTCACTTTCAGAATTTTCAAAGTTACTTGCTACAATATCAATGTTTTCCACGGCTATTAACATTGAAAATTTTTCAGCAATTTCAGGCTTAGCTTCTTTTTTTAATTCTAGCCATTTTTGTTTTCTAATTTTTCCAATAATTATTTGCGGACGGAAAGAAAGTTTTTCTGCTTGAATTGTGCCTAGATTTTTTTCAATTTTATTAACTAATTTTTTTAGTTCATCGCTGTCTTTCCCTAACATAGTAATTGATTTTGGGGTAATTGAATTAGGAAAAAGCTCAATTTTATCAAATTCTAAATCAAATATCTCAAAATTTTTAGTAGCTAAAGAAACTTGCCGACATATTTCAGGAATAACTTCTGTCCTAACAAAGCCTAGAAATTTCAAAGTTATGTGTAGATTTTTCTCTTTAGTCCATTTAATCGGTAAATTTTGCCATTTTTGAGTAGCTTGAATAATCCTTTTTTTATTTTTGGTAGACAGATTGATATTGATGAATATTTTGTTAGTCATAGCCAAATGATACTTTATTTTTCAGTAGAAATCAAATTTTTTGCTTTAAAATCTTTTGGCTGATACAATCAAAATATGCCAGTTTTAAAGAAAAAATTTATTCTTGATGTTCTTCCTTTAACAAGAATTCCTTTAACTAGGGAACAATTCTTTTGTTACTTGGCTGAGAAAAAAATTGCTAGTGGTTCATTAGTATCAATCCCTCTTTTCAAAAGACAAGTGGAAGGAATTGTAATTAAAAGTAGGAGTGATTTTAAAAGGTTAGGTGGTATTGAGCTAAAAAAAATAGCTTCTTTTTTAGAAATTGATTTTTTAACTAAAAAACAACTTCAGTTAGCTCAATTTATAGCTGATTATTATATCATTTCTTTGGGAATAGTAATGAAAAATTTTATTCCCGCTAGAACTAAAGAACGAAAAACAAAACTTTTAAATAAAAATTCAAAAATAATTTATCCGAAAGAAATAACTTTGACTAAAGAACAATTAGAATCAGTAGATAAAATTATAAGGAGAGAAGGAGTTAATAGAATGTCTTCTAATAATTTTCTTCTATTCGGTCCAGCCTCATCAGGAAAAACAGAAGTTTATATCCACTCTATTCTAAAAATGTTGACTCAAAACAAAAAATTACAATTTTTAATTTTAATTCCTGAAAAAACTCTTATTCCTCAAGCCTTAGAACGCTATGGAGAATATTTTCCATTAGAAGAGATTGTTACTTTAAGTAGCAGTAGTCTAACTAAAGGTCAATATTTTACTAATTGGCAAAAAATTAAAACTGGTCAAGCTAAAATTATTATTGGAACACGAATGGCAGTTTTTGCTCCTTTTAAAAAGCTCGGACTTATAATTATTGATGAAGAACAAGACATATCTTATAAGCAATGGGATATGAATCCTCGTTATGATGCTCGAAGAGTAGCAGAAAAATTAGCTGAATTACATCGATGTAAAATAGTTCGTGGATCAGCTACTCCAAATTTAGAAAGTTATTGGAAAAGTACTCAGAAGAAAGTTGTTTTATTGAGGCTTCCTTTTAATCAAAAAATACCTCAAGCTAGTTATTATCCAACCAAAACAACGATTATAGATATGAAAAAGGAAAAATGGACAAAAAACTATTCTCCTATTTCTAAAAAATTACAAAGTGAAATTGCTTATGCTTTAAAAAATAAACAACAGATTATTCTTTTCATCAATCGACAAGGAATGAGCAATTTTTCTGTTTGTAAGATTTGTAAAACATTATTAAGTTGTCCTCATTGTGATCGGGCTTTAATTTATACAAAAAACGGGGACTATCAGTGTACCCATTGCTCGTATAAGTCAGATATTTTACCTAAATGTTCTAAATGCAACAGTTTAGAATTTAGAAACATAGGATTAGGAACTCAAAAGATAGAAAGAGAAATTTATAATTTATTTCCTTCGGCTAAAGTTTTAGTGGCAGATTCTAATCTAGCAAAAAAAAATAATTTTCAAGCTAATCTATATCAAAAATTTTCTTCTGGACAAGCAGATATTTTAATTGGCACTCAAATGATTTCTAAGGGATGGGATTTGCCTCAAGTTTCATTGGTTGGTATAATAGATACAGATAACTTATTATCTTTTCCTGATTTTTCTGCTGAAGAAAGAGCTTTTCAAAATATTGTCCAAGTTATTGGCAGGGTTAATCGACCGAAAGCTAAATATCCAGGAGTGGCTATCATCCAATCCTTTCATCCTGAAAATAGAGTTATTCAATTAGCTTCAGAAAAAAATTATCAGCAATTTTGGGAAGAAGCTATCCAAGAACGAAAGATTTTTAAATTACCTCCATTTGGAAAGATTATCAAACTTATTTTTCAATCTTTAAATCAAAAAAAGGTCGAAGAGGAAACAGAAAAAGTTTTCCAAATTTTAAATAAGCTTGTTAATTTAGAAATAACCGAACCGATAGATCCTTTAGTGCCTAGAGTAAGAGGAAAATTTAGAAAACAGCTTATTATAAAAATACCCAGTCAAAATCTTCCCCTAAAATTAATTAAAGAATTAAAAAAATTAGACTCTGGATGGATAATCGATGTTGATCCTATTTCTACTATTTAACTAATTAGTTTTTAAAAAATAACAAATAAAATGGCTATCTTGGAAATATTAAAATATCCTAATAATCTTCTCCGACAAAAAACTAAAATAATTGAAGACTCTCAAAGCTCTGAAATTCAAGAACTTATTTTTGATATGCTAGAAACTATGGAAGACAATGGTAATGCGTTAGGATTGGCAGCACCTCAAGTTGGAAAATCAGTCAGACTTTGTATTGCTAAGTTAGATGGAGTGACTCATATTCTAATTAATCCTCAAATTAAATCTCACTCTTGGATTAAAGGAATAGCTGAAGAAGGTTGCTTATCTTTTCCAGAAAAATTTATACCCATTAAACGATCAAAAAAAGTTACTATACAAGCCTTAGACAGAAAGGGAGAAAAAATAATTATCAAAGCAGACGGTCTATTAGCTAGAGCTTTACAACACGAAATAGATCACTTAGAAGGAATACTTTTTATTGATAAAGAGGTAAAAACTAAAAAATAAATAACTACTAAAATAACTTATGGTTAAAAAAGTGATTAAATTAAGGATGATTTTTATGGGTACTTCGGCTTTTGCTTCAGTGATTTTAGAAAATTTAATCGAAAATAAATTTAATTTAATTTCTGTTTATACTCAGCCAGATAAAAAAGTTGGTCGCCAACAAAAAATTTCAAAATCAGCGGTTAAAAAGATAGCTGAAAAAAATAAATTAAAAATTTTTGAACCTAAATCTTTTAATGAGGAAAGCATTGCCGAGCTAAAAGAACAAAAGCCAGATATTATTATTGTAGCTGCTTATGGAAAAATATTGCCAATTGAAGTTTTAGAAATACCAGGTTTTAATTGTCTTAATGTTCATGCTTCTCTTTTACCTAAATTTCGAGGTCCCTCCCCTATCCAAAATGCCATTCTAGAGGGAGAAAAAGAAACAGGAGCTACTATAATAGTTATGGATAAAGGCATTGATACAGGAGCTATTTTAACTCAGAAAAAGATAACAATAAGTTCGGAAGATAATTATTTAACTATTACTAAAAAATTAGCGACTATCTCTGCTCAGTTGCTTGTTATTACTATTCCTCTTTGGGTAGAAAGGAGAATTCAATCTCAAGAGCAAGAGGAAAAAAAATCTACTTATTGTCAACTAATAGAGAAAGAAGATGGACATATTTTTTGGAATGAAGAAGCTAGCTTAATTTATAACAAATTTAAAGCTTTGATATTTTGGCCAGGAATTTTTTCTTACTTAGAGAAGAATGGTTATAATTTACGTCTAAAACTAATTAAAATATCTCTCGGTCAAGAAAAGTTAATTAAAGAATATCAAACTGGAGAAGTTTTCAAATTAAACGAAAAAATTGCTGTCTATGCTTCAGGTGGATATATTATCTTAGAAGAAGTTCAATTAGAAGGTAAAAATACAATTACTATTAATGAATTTATCAATGGTTGCCCAGATTTTGTCGGTAGTATTTTGAAATAAATCTTTTCAATGACACAAACAAACAAACAAACAAAAGAAAATTTAACAGCTATTTTAATTGGTTTTTTTTTGATACTTATCATTGTTATTATTTTTATTGTAAAATCTTTCTGGATAAAAAATGAAGCTACTACTGTAACGCAGAAAAAAATATTAGCTCAAGAAAAAAAAGATAATCAGTATCAAGGTCTTACCTCAGATGAATTATTAAAAAGAATAAACAATAAAGAAAACATTGTTCTTTTGGACTTAAGAACTAAAGCTAGCTTTCAAAAAGAACATCTCCTAAATTCTAATAATTTATCTGTAACTAATTTAACAGCTGAAAGCATTAGATTTAATCCTAGTAAGTACTACGTTTTAATAGATAATTTGGGATTAACGGCTAAGGAAATTAAAGTTTTAGGATTTCTTTCTCAAGAAGGATTTAAGCAGGTTGCTTATTTGGAGGGTGGATTTTCAGGTTGGAAAGAAAATTTTAATCCTACTATATCATATGGAGACCCTTACTCTATGGTTGATCAATCAAAAGTAACCTACATCAAAAGTGATGCTTTAAATAAATTAATTAATCAAAATAACCAATCAAATCTTTATATAATTGATTTGAGGGATAATAAAAAATTTCAAGCCGGTCATTTAAAAATGGCTATCAATATTCCTCTAAATCAATTAGAAAATAATTATCAGAAAGTTCCTTTAAATAAAAAAATTATTCTTTGCGACGATAATGGATTGTTAGCTTTTCAAGGGGCAGTCAGGTTATTTGACATGGGATTTTTTAATGTTTATGCCCTTTCGGATGGTTTAAGTGCTTGGAAAACCAAAGACTTCGCTCTTGTAAAATAACTATTAGCAAAGAATAAAAAAAACAGTTTTTAATTTTATTTTAGAAACTGTTTTTTTTAAATTCTAGCTAGGTGAAATGTTTTATTCAATGGTAGCCAAAATATCTTCATTTTTCAAAATTAATAATGCTTGTTTATTAATTTTTATCTCTGTTCCAGCATATTTAGTAAAAATAACTTTTTGATTTTTTTTCACTCTTATCTTTTCACTTTCACCAATAGCTATAACTTTACCTTTTTGAGGTTTTTCTTGATTAGTATCTTCTGGCAAAACAATGCCAGACTCTGTCTTATTACTTTCTTTAACGACTTCAACTAAAATATTTTCGCCTAATGGTTTTACATTTTCTTTCTTCATATATTTGGATAACCTCAAAATTGAGGAAAATTAAATTAAATTAAATTATTTATTTATTTTACATTGTCTAGTATAAGAATACAAAAACAAAGCTTGAGAAACAAAAACTTTTAATATTTCAATATTTTTAGGATTTTGTTCTTCATCTTTGCTATATCCGCAAACTAACAAATAACTTTTTATTTTATTTAACTGCTGGCTAGAAGAAATTATTAAACAATTTTCAGCCTTTTCAGTGTTTGTTTCAGTAGTAAGTTTAATTAATTTCTTATTTTTTATTTTGATATTCTCCTCCTCCATCTTAATTTCTTTCTCTGTATTTAAATTTTCAGTATTAACAAAACGCAGTGTTGAGAAATCAGCTTTTAATAAAAATTTAGTGGCCGTTACTATTGACTGATAAATTTCTTCTTCTTTGAATTGATTTAAAACTGAGCGTTCTGATAAACCTAGAGCAATGCTCATCAATAAATCCATTTTTCGATTTACTTCTCCAATATAACTATATGAGTTTACCAAATCTTTAACTGTTTGGCTAATTTTTTTCCGATCTTTTTCTTTTTCCTTTTTGTGAATTAATAATTGGCGCTCATTTTTTACAAAAACTAAAATAGCAATAACTCCCATTAAAAAAATTGCCAATTCTTCTGCTCTAGTCTCAGATAAAAATAAAATTGGTCCTTGAATTATATCAGGAATAAAAACAGTAATAATAAAAATAGCTAAAAAAATCCAATACATAAAATTTAGTTAGATTACTTTAGTTCGTTTGGATTGATTCTTGGATTAGAAATTAACTTCTTTCTTTTTCGAGAAAAGAAGAAAATATATGAAATTTCTAAAATTGCCAAAGTGTTTAAAACTAGCAGTACTACAAACCAAACGTTATCTCCTGAACGAGCTGCCTTCCAAAGAGCAATTCCTTTCCACGGTAGTGTCCAGAGGACTATTATAATAATTACTAGTTCTAAGCTAAAATGTTCCATTGTGAAATCTGATTATTTAATATTTCTTTAGTTTGCTTAATCTCTTTTTCGTTTACTATAATGTCAATATATCATCTATTAAAAGCTAATGCAATAATTCTTTAAATTTGGATTGTAATTGAATAATAGAACTTAAATCATGAATTGAAGCAATTAAAATTTCTTTCTCGATTGGAAAGTTAGCCATTTTTTTCTTTATATCCTCTGAAGAAACAAGATCGCTTTTAGTTAAAATAATTATCTCCTTCTTTTGAGCTAGTATTTGGCTATAATTTTCTAATTCTTTTCTAATTATTTGATAATCATGTTTTAAATCAGCTGATTCAAGAGAAATGCAATGAGCTAAGATTTTAGTTCTTTGAATATGGCGAAGAAATTTAGTTCCTAGTCCTCTACCTTTGGAAGCTCCTTCTATTAAACCTGGTATGTCAGCTAAAATAATATTATCCATTACTCCTAAGTTTGGTTCTAAAGTAGTAAAATGATAAGCACCAACTTTAACATTAGCTGCAGTTAATTCATTTAGCAAAGAAGATTTTCCAGCACTAGGGAGACCAATTAATCCAATTTCAGCAATCAGCTTAAGCTCTAAATAAAGCTCAACTTCCTCTCCTGATCTTCCTTCTTCATGCTCACGCGGAGTAGTATTGGTAGAAGATCGAAAATAAAAATTTCCTCTTCCGCCAACACCCCCCTTGGCAATTAGAATTCTTTGACCAACTTCTACAATTTCAAGATTTTTATTAGTGGTTAAATTATGAATAGTAGTGCCAATAGGTACTGTCAAAATTAAATCTTCACCACTTAATCCATCTGACTTATTACCTTTGCCATCTTGCCCTCTTCTCCCTAAATATTTCTTTTGATGGCGATATCTCCTCAAGGCAAAAATATCAGAAACTCCCTCAAAATAGATATTCCCTCCATTTCCTCCTCGTCCTCCAGTTGGACCGAGACTCATTTTTATTTTATCAAACGCTACAACTCCATTACCTCCATTACCGGCTCTAACTTTGATTCTAGCTTCATCAGTTAACATATCTTAAGTTAAACTTTTTAAATTTATTATGACTACCTTTTTATTTTAGCTATCTTTAGCTTAGCGACTATTTAATAATTTAGCAACTTTAAAATAGCGTAACGATTTTCATTATTTTAAAGGTTAAACTTTGCTATTAAGTAGGCTGGTTTATTTTTTAGGAACTGGGTCATAACCGCCATCATTCCAAGGGTGACATCTAATAATTCTTTTAAATCCTAGCCAACCTCCCTTAACTACTCCAAAACGGGTAATTGATTCGTAAGTATACTGACTACAGCTAGGATAAAAGCGACAGGTCCTTTCTGAAACTAAATAAGACATCCAACCATGATCAGTAGATAAAGTTTTTTGATAAAGTTTTATCAGTAATAAAATAATTTTTTTCATACCTCAATTTAACTCCTTGGCTAGTTTTTTGTCAATCTAAAATAATACTGATATACTATAGTTAAGTTGAAATTAATTTAAAAATTATGCAAATAATAGAACATCATAATATCAATTGGATTTATTTTAAAGAGCCCAATGCAGATGATATTTTAGCTATTAAGAAAAGATTTAATCTTCATCCTTTGGTTGTTGAAGAATTCTCTACTCCTACTTTAAGACCAAAAGCTACAGAATATGACAACTGTCTCTTTTTATCAGTTCATATCCCTTTGTTTGATACAGAAAATAAAACTACCTACGCTGGAGAAATTGATATTGTAATTACAAAAGACACTTTAATTACTTCTCACGATAAGGATATTTATCAATTAGACAACTTTTTTAATACTCTAAAATCAGATGAAAAACGAAGAGATTTTTATATGCGACAATCGCCCGGAGCTTTATTACGCTATATGTTAGAAATGTTATTAGAAACTTGTTTTCCTAAATTAGATCATGTTGATAAAAAATTAGACTATATTGAAGATGAGATTTTTGCTGAACACGAAAAAGAAATGGTGAGAGAGATTTCTTTAGTTAAAAGAGATATTCTAAATTTTCGCCGAACAATGAAACCGCAACGCTCTGTTTTAGAATCACTAGCTCAGAAAAATTTTAAATTTATAGAACCAACTTTAAAGCCTTATTATCAAGATTTAATTGGAACTAATATTAGGATTTGGAATAATTTAGAAAGTGCCAAAGAAACCGTAGAATCCTTAGAAAAAACCAATAATTCTTTATTGTCCAATAAATTAAATCTGACTATGAAGGTATTGACTATTTTTTCGGCTGTAATGCTTCCGATGACAGTTTATTCCAATACTTTAGCTATGAGCGCTGACATTCCTTTCGGGAAAAATCCAAATGCGTTTTGGATTCATCTTTCTATTATGTTTGTTATTTCCCTGCTTACTATCTCAATTTTTAAATTTAAAAAATGGATTTAATTATATGTTAGAAATTTACAATGCTTTGACAAAAAAGAAAGAAAAATTCCATTCTATTCACCCTGGTAAGATTAATATGTATGTTTGCGGCCCTACTGTTTATGATCATTGCCATTTAGGACACGGGAGAGGTTATGTATCAATGGATATAATAAGAAAATATTTAGAATATCTAGGCTACGAGGTTCGTTTTATAATGAATTATACAGATGTTGGACATTTAGTTAATGATGCTGAACAAGGTGAAGATAAAATTCAAAAAAAAGCTCAAGCTGAAAAAATAGATCCTTTAGCTGTAGTTCAAAAATATATTCAATCCTGCCAAGAAGATTTTACCGCTTTAAATATTAAGCCAGCCACTTTCAATCCACGACCAACTAGTTATATAGCTCAAATTATAAAATTTATTGAAGAGCTTATTATTAAGGGGATAGCTTACGAAGTTAATGGTTCAGTTTATTTCTCAGTAGAAAAATTTCCTGAATATGGAAAATTATCTGGACGAAAAACGAAAGATTTGGTGGCTGGCTCTCGAATTGACATCAATTCTGAAAAAACAAATCCTCTAGACTTTGCTCTTTGGATTAAAGCTTCCCAAGGGCATATTTTAAAATGGGATAGTCCTTGGAGTCTTGGTTATCCAGGTTGGCATATTGAATGTTCGGTAATGTCTTGTGATCTTTTGGGTCAAGATACTTTTGATATTCATGGCGGAGGTAATGAAAATATTTTTCCACATAACGAAAATGAAATTGCTCAAAGCGAAGCTTATTTAGAAAAAAAGATGGCAAATTATTGGACACTTTGGAATATGGTTAATGTTAATGGAGTAAAAATGAGTAAATCTTTAGGTAATTTTACTACCATTAAAGATTCCTTGAAAAAATATGATCCAGCCGTTATTCGTCTTTGGATTTTAAGTTCTCAATACAGAAATCCTATTAATTATACATCTAAATCATTAGAACAAGCTCAAAGTAATTTAAACCGGCTAAAAAAATGGTTGGAAAACTTAGCAGCCAAAAGAGAAAATAATCAATCTGATGATATTAAAGAAAGTTTTTCTTTAATCATGGAAAACTATCAAGAAAAATTTCAAAAAGCAATGGATGATGATTTCAATACTCCCTTAGCTTTGGCGATAGTTTATAAATTAATCACTGTTACTAATAAATCTTTAACCGAAGGAAAATTAAAAAAGACTCAGGTTGAAGCTATTTTAAGTTTTTGGGAAAAAATAAATAAAGTCTTGGGTTTGAAAATTAATTATATTTCTACTAGCTTGTCCTTAAAAAATAATCTTTTTCCTTCAGCGATAATAGATTTAGCTGAACAACGAAAAAAATTTAAAAAAAATAAAAAATTCACTAAAGCTGATAAAATTCGAGAAGAAATAATCAAAGCTGGCTATAAAATCAAAGATACTCAGAATGATAATTATTTATTAAGTAAATAATAAGCCGTTCTTCAATTATTCATTGACCTTTTTATGAAAAATAATTTTTGGGAAAAAATAAATAAACCTATTTTGGCCTTAGCTCCAATGGCTGGTATTACTGATAGTGCTTTTAGACAGATTTGCAAATTGTCTGGAGCTGATGTAGTTTATTCAGAAATGGCAAGTGTTTCCGCTTTATTTTTTAAACCTCAAAAAACTTTAGAATTAGTTAAATTTGATAAAAAAGAAAATCCTTATGTAGTTCAATTATTTGGTAATAATCCAGAACATTTTTCCGTAGCTACTCAAATAATTACACAAAAAATTAAACCAGCTGGAATTGATATTAATTTTGGATGTCCTGCTAGAAAAGTTTTTAAACACGGTAGCGGTTGTGCTTTAATGCTTCAAAAAGAATTGGCTCGTGAGATTATTAAAAATGTATTGGCTCATACTAATTTACCAGTCTCTCTTAAAATTAGGGCTGGATTGAAAGATACTGATGCTTTAGAATTTATCCAAAATATTCAAGACCTCCCCTATTCTGCTCTTATGGTTCATGGCAGAACCTATGAAGAAAAATTTTCTGGACCAGTTAATTTTCAATTAATAGAAAAAATTAAACAAGTAATCCCTAATAAAATAATTTTAGCTAATGGAGGTATTAATTCTCCAGAAGATGCCTCAAAGATTTTAAAAATCTATCCCTTAATTGATGGATTAGGTATTGCTAGAGGAGCTCTAGGAAAGCCTTATTTATTTCAGCAAATTAAAGATTTTCTTTCAACTGGCGTTTATGAAAAATATGACTTTGAAAAAATTAAAAAAATAATATTCCAACACGCTGAAATTATTAAAACTACTAAATCGACTAGTGGAATATTAGAAATTCGAAAACATTTAGTTTGGTATCTCAAGGGTTTTGCTGGAGCATCTCAATTAAGAAAGAAATTAGTCAGAGCTGAAAGCCTAAAGGAAATAAAGACTATTTTAAAAGAAGGCTTAAGCACTGATTTAGTTAATTTAAAATGAGTCCATGTTTCTAGTTGATTTTTCAAAAAAATATTGATATACTGAAATAACCTATTAATATTCAATAAATAATTTATTATTTTATGTCTAGCACTTCAACTAAAAATATAAAAATACCTCCACATAATTTAGAAGCAGAGAGTTCTATGCTAGGAGCTTTAATGCTGGATAAAGATGCCATTATTAAAGTAGCTAATATTGTAAGAATTGGAGATTTCTACAAAGAAGCTCATAATCTAATATTTAAAGCAATGATTGAGCTTTATGAGAAGCGTGAACCAATTGATGTTTTAAGTTTATCTAATAAATTAGAAGAAAAAAAACAATTAGATAAAATAGGTGGTTCTAGTTATCTAACAACCTTAGTTAATTCCGTGCCTTCTAGTTCTAATATTGTACATTATGCAAAATTAGTACAGAAAAAATCAACCTTAAGAAAATTAATTTCTTCTGCTAATGAAATTTTAGAGCTTGGCTATAATGAAAGTGAAGATGTAGAAAAGGTTCTTGATTTGGCTGAACAAAAGCTTTTTGCTGTTTCTCAAAAATATATTAAACAAGATTTTATCCCTATTAAATCTATCTTAGAAGCTGCTTTTAATAGAATAGATGAATTACATAAAGGAGACCATAAATTGCGAGGCATTCCTACTGGATTTGCTGATTTAGATAAAATCTTAGCTGGTTTTCAAAAGTCTGATTTAGTCATTTTAGCTGCTAGACCATCCATTGGTAAAACTACTTTAGCTTTAGATTTAGCTAGACAAATTGCTATTAAAGAAAAAATCCCAGTTGGAATTTTTTCTTTAGAAATGTCTGCTGATCAATTAATAGACAGAATGTTAGCAGCCCAATCTAATGTAGATCTTTGGCGATTAAGGACAGGACAATTAAAAACTGGCGATGGTGATGATGATTTTGAGAGAATTGGAGAAGCAATGGGTGTTTTAAGTGAGGCTCCAATTTTTATTGATGATGCTGGATCAGCTAATGTCATGGAAATGAGAACAATGGCAAGAAGGTTACAATCAGAACATAATGTTGGTGTTATTATTATTGACTATCTACAGCTAATGGAAGGTCGTGGCAGTGGAGATAATAGAGTTAACGAAATATCAGAAATTTCTAGAGCCTTAAAACAATTAGCTCGTGAATTAAATGTTCCTATTATTGCTCTTTCTCAGTTAAGTAGAGCTGTGGAATCTAGAAGTCCCCAAATTCCAAAACTATCTGATTTAAGAGAATCTGGCTCTATTGAGCAGGATGCTGATATTGTTATGCTTCTTTATCGAGAAGACCGAGAAAAACCTGACACTCCTAATAAAAATATTGTAGATGTATATATTGCTAAGCACAGAAACGGACCCATTGGAAAATTAGCTTTATATTTCAATGAAAATTCTACTACTTTTAAATCTTTAGAAAAAACTCACGCCGAGAATGAAATAGCCACTGAATAATTTTTTTAGTAATCAAATTTAATGTATCCCAAATCTTTTAAAAAGTTAATAGATTATTTTGCCAGCCTTCCTTCGATTGGGCCTAAAATGGCCGAAAGACTAGTTCTCTATCTCTTTAAGCAAGATAAAGACTTTTTAGAAAATTTTGGAACTACACTGAAAGAATTAAAAATTAATCTTCGCTATTGTCAACGATGTTTTAATATTAGTGAAGAAAATCTATGTGAAATTTGTCAAGATTCTTCTCGCCAGCTTAAAAGAATTTGTGTAGTAGAAGACCCTTTGGATGTAATTGCTATTGAACGAACTAAAAAATATCAGGGTATTTATCATGTTTTAGGTGGAACTATTGGACTAGTAAGAAAATCAGAGCAAGGAAAAATAAAACTTAGCGAGCTAGAGGAAAGAATTACTAACGAGAAAATTAAAGAAGTTATTTTAGCTACTAATCCGACTACAGAAGGAGATGCAACTGCTTTGTATATATTACGTACTATTAGACCCCTTGGGGTTAAAGTTACTCGATTAGCTAGAGGACTTTCTACTGGTGGAGATATCGAATATGCTGATGAGATCACTCTTTCTAGCGCGCTGACAAATAGAAAGGAGTTTACTTAATATTTCTTTTATTAGTATAGTTATAAATATAAATTTCAAAGAGGCAAATTAAAAAACATCTTTTAATCGATGTTTTTTAATTTGCCTTATCCTATTTTTGAATTTTTTAACTACAAAGTAAAATAGTTAAGCTATTTTAGTGATTTCTACTTCTGTCATTATTTGTCGGTGTCCAAACTTAACTTTATATCTTTTTTTCGGTTTAAACTTGATTCCGGTTACTTTTTTATCTTTAGCGGTTGCTAAAATCGTTCCTTCTACTACAACACTCTTTATAATAGGAGTGCCAATCTTAACTGATTTCTCATCTCCTACAAAAAGAACCTCTGAGAAAGTTATCTTATCCCCTACTTCCCCATCTAATTTTTCTATTTTAATTTTATCTCCAGAAGCAACTTTATATTGTTTCCCTCCAGTTTTTATAATAGCTAACATAAGCTAAATTTCTAAAATGATTACTTAAATACTATATCGTATTCTATAAGCTATGTCAATGATTACCTAAGATTAGTTGATTTAGCTTTTTTTAGGTGGACAAAATTAAGTTTAACCACTATGATAAAAATATGAGAAAATGGAAGAGAACTTTATTCTTTTGGATTTTAGTTTTATTATTTTTAATAACTGCGCCTTTAATTATTTTACATGCTAAAGGCTACCGCTTTGATACTCAGCGAGGTGTTTTTGTTTATAGCGGAGCTATTACCTTTAAATCTAATCCTCAAGCAGTTAAAATTAGTTTAAATGGGAAAGTTACTAATTCTAGTAGAATTAGTATTCTGAATAATGTTTACAGCGCTGTTGGTTTGTTACCACAAAAATATTCTATTAAAATTTTTGCCCCTGGATTTGATACTTGGAGTAAAAGAGTGAATGTACATAGTGGATTATCTACTGAATTTTGGAATATACTCTTAGTTCGCAAAAAATATCAGCAATTTAATAATAATACTCCCAAAATTAGTAAATTCTTTTTTTCGCCTAAAAATAATTTTTTAGCTTACACTCAAAACTCAAATCAGGGATTTCTTACTAAGATTTTAAAAATTACGAATCAAACTACAGTCTCTTCTCTAAATTTTATTGGCTGGAAATTAGCCAGTAATTCTAAACAAGAAAATATTGAATGGTCACCTAATGAATTATTTATTTCCCTACCAGTACAGAAAAAAACCATTTTTTCCAATAAATACAGCGAAAAACCTCATTATGCTTATCTAATCGCTAATTTAGCTAATAAAACTTTCTTTAATTTAAACAAATTTGTTAAAAAAAGATCTCTAGAAAAAATTCGCTGGGATCCAGTTAATAAAAATTATCTCTTCTTTTTAAGTAGAAAAAAATTATACCGAGTTAATATTACTAAACCAGCTAGTTTAACAAAAATTGCTTCTAATATTTCTAGCTATGATATTTCTCAAACTGGAGTTTACTATGTACAAAGACCCAATAATTTAGTTTTTAAAATAAATTTAGATGGAAAATCAACACCTATTCAGATTACTAATTATTTCCCTGACTCCAATAATATTTTTATTTCTAATTTAATAGCTTACGATAATTCTAGAATAGTGTTACTCTCTAAAAATAGAAATCTTTATATCTATAACCAAGGTGAACATCGAACTTATTTTAAAAAACTAGGTCAAAAAATCCGTTCGGTAAGTTTTTCTAATGATGGGAAAAAACTTCTTTTTTGGTCTCAGAATGAAATTTTAGTTTATTTTCTTCATGACTGGAAGGTTCAACCTATTCGTCAAGAAAATGAACTAGAAAATATTACTCGTTACTCAGAAAAAATAAAGAATGTTCAATGGTTCAAGGATTATGAACATATAATATTTAGTGTTGGAAATACTATCAAAATAATTGAATTAGATCCACGTGATCATAAGAATTGTATGGATATTATTAAAAGTAATTCAAAAAATCCATTAGTTACTTATAATGGATTTCTAGAAAAACTTTATTTTACTAATCTTCAAGACAATGATCAAGCAACATTAACCTCTATTGCGTTTCCTGAAAAAATTCCTTTTCTTGGGATTGCCAGCTTATAAAAAATAACAGGTTAAAATTCATTAATCAAATTTTTTTATTTTTTGATTCCAAAAGACCAATTACTAGTCAGAATAAAATTTTCTTCTTCTCTTGTGCCATTTTTACGGATTACCGTTAAATGTCCTGGTATATTTTCTACGCCAGATTGTTTCTGAATAAGCAAATTATAATTTTTTAAAATCAAATTTTTAGGTAAGGCATACTTCAATTCTACGGTTCGTTTCTGAGCTAAAGGTACTTTAACAATTAAACCAAAATATTTTCTCCCTAGTTCATTCCCAAATTTAACTTTTCCTAAAGTTTGAGCATTTAGAAGCCAGGATCCATCTGGAACAAATACTCGAAGATAGGTTAAATAGTTTTTTGTCATCCAATCTTTCACTTTTCCTGTATGCTGATAAGTTATTTTTAAATCAACTGTTGGAATATTTTTTGACAAATCAACAGTATAATCAAAACTACGTTTGATGTAGTAATCACTTTTAAACGATCCTAGATTAGCATCTACCAACATCAGATAATCTCCTCGTTGTTTTTTATTAACTGTTCCTGCCCAACCAACTATTTGAGCTTTTTCTTCTAAGTGAGAATTTTTAAAATATAATTGAATATCTTTTTCTTTTAAATCTTGCAAAATAATTTTTGCTAATTCTATTTTTTTAGAATTGCTTAATTGAAAAGATTTTTTCATAATTTTACTTGCCAAAATATTCATAATTGACTTTCGGTCCTCTTTTTTAATACCTTGTTTGGCGTAGCCTTTCTCTACCTGATATTCTAAATTTAAAATAGCATTTTGGTTATTATAAATACCAGGATAGCCAGCTATTTTAATTGGTCCCATTACATTTAGAAATGAACTTAGTACATTAGTATTAATAGCCACTACTCCATCAAATTTTTCTTGTCCCTGTCCTAAGGAATAAAAATATTCAGCTTTCTTAGCATTAGTTGGAAAATCAGGTGAAAAATTAGAATCTCTTAGTTTCCAAGATTTAATTCCTAATATTTGTTTCATTGGATACGGTGGTTCTATGCCGTTAGGAACCCGAACATCAAAATTAGAAAGATCATGGGTTTGCAAATCAACTATTTTTCCGTTTTTCATTTTTAAAATTCCAAAGGATCCAATGTATCCTCCACCTGGCCTAAGTTCCATATTATTTTGAAAAAGAATCAAAAATATTTTTTCTTGGTTGTCATGATTAAATAGATACTTTGCAAAATATGCGACAGATTTAAGCTCAGTTTTCTTGCTTAAATTGACTGGTAAATAATCTATAACGGTATTTATAGTCTGTATATTTTGATTCTTAATTTGTAGAAAAAAATACCACCCAGTGAGAAGAATCACAGAAATTGACCAAAAAGTTACCCAGAATTTTTTTGAATGTTGTTTTGCCATTTTTATATTTAAGATTATATTTTTTAAAGTTTTCCAGACAATAATTTATTCAGTCTCTCTTTGACTTCCTCGGGAGTAGCCTCGCGAATAATAGATTCTTGGTTATTGTTTATTGACTTAATTTTTTTATTTTCAGCTTTCTCAGTATTCAAATTTTTCGCAAATTTATTATTAATAACCATTTTTTCGGGAAGCACTTTTTCTTCCTTTGAATTATTCTCAAAAAAATTATCAGACGCAATTGGTAAGTTGGCAGGAGCAGCAGCTTCCTTAGATGACGCTAGAGAGGTATCTAGAAGAGTTGATTGAGATATTTCATTAGAATATATTTCTGGTTTATCCTCTATCAATTTTTGTAAACTTTTTTTATGGGTAGCTCCTTTCAAATCAAATAAAGATTTTTCATATGATGGAAAATTTATTGAACTGAAATTTCTCCTATCTTCTTTCTTCCAAAATAATTTAGCTGACAAAAGAAAAATTAGTATTGCAATAACAATCCCTCCAGCTAAACTTTCTATTAACACAACTAAATATGACTGAGAAGTAGTATATTTACCAATTGGTCCATCAATAATGCGAACATCAATATCAGTTTTAATATTATAGTATAAAGAAGAAACAGCAACTAAATCCTTAACAGCTTGATTATTTAAAACTGAAGCTTGGTATGGACTCTTATCTGAAGCGATTATTCTAAGAATTCCAGTGTTCTTTAAATGATTAATTTCTATTTTAGAATCCCAGTAGTTTTTTCTTTCGATAGCTGGTAACTCTGCAACTCTATCATTTAACACATCTTTATTATCTCTTATCATTCTGTCATAAAAAGAAAGAGAGTAAGAAATAGTTTCTAAATTTCCAATAATTTGATTTATGTTTCTAACGGTTGTTTCGGATCTGGGAATGATCAAAATATCAGCTTCTGATTTATAAACTCTTTCCACATTGATAAGCACAATAAAAATAATAGCAGTTGCTAAAATAAGAATTGTCCAAAATAGTTTAGATTTAACTATATTCTTCATTGATTTTTTACTTAGAATTAAATTACTTTTTTTTCTAAAACTTCTTGATATAATTTTTCTGTTTTATTAACAATATTATCCCAACTATATCTTTTTTGAGCTTCTAGCATAGCCTTTTCCCCCAGTTGTTTAACTACTAAAGGATTGTTAATTAAATAAACTATATTTTTTTCTAAATCTTCAGAATTACCAGATTGAAAATGTTTTCCTGTATTATCATTGATAACTTCTAGATTTTCTTTAATATCACTTGCAATTACAGCTTTTCCATAGCCCATAGCTTCTAATAAAGCTAACGACAAACCTTCGCTTTGAGACGGATGAACAAAAAGATAACAATGTGAAAATAATTGAGCCAAAGCCTCTTTTGTTTGGTTACCCGTAAAAATTATATTTTCTCTCCCTCGTGCTAAATCTTTTAGTTCCCTGATATAATCATCAGTATAAAAACCATCGCCAACAATAACTAATTTTTTTTCTCTCGTT
Organism: Parcubacteria group bacterium M10-OD1-1; assembly: GCA_003056145.1. GTDB lineage: Bacteria > Patescibacteriota > Minisyncoccia > Moranbacterales > UBA2206 > M10-OD1-1. The sequence goes on along the minus strand of LSNL01000005.1, from coordinate 42,345 downwards.
AAATGTTTATCTTCTAAAACCTTAAAAGCCTTAATTAAATAGTGTGCTCCTTTATGTCTAATTAATCGACCTACAAATAAAATGTAACTATTTTTCTGTAGGTTCCATTTTTTTAAATAATTTTTATTATCTGAAATAGAAACATCTACTCCATTAGGAATGACTACCGCTTTTTTTTGAAATTTATTTTTAATATAGCTTTCTAAAACTTTAGAAACGGTAATTATTTTATCAGCCCAAGTGATTGCAACATATTCACCAAAACGCAAATAAGTTTTAGCTAAAAAGCTCCACTTTTTATGATAATAATCTTGACAATGATGAGTAACTATTAAAGCAGTCTTTCTTTTAAATATTTTTATAACAAAACTTAGAGAACTTGGTCCAATAGCGTGATAGTGAATAACATCATAATTCTGAAAAAGGGCATGAAAAGTAGCTAAAAAAGTATGGCTAATTGCATCTAAGTTTTTAGAATGAATACTAGGAAGATGAATTAATTTAACACCTTGATAATAAATAGTCTTTTTGTCCGTATAATTGTTTCGTACATAAACAAAAACTTGATGACCCTTTTTAGCCAAACGTATTGCCAATTCCTCCGTGTGTTTTTCAACTCCGCCAAATTGAGCAGGGATGCCTTTTTGTCCAATAAATGCTATTTTCATACCTCAATTAAATGAATATATTAACTTAGTAATCTAACATTATTCTGAAGAAATGTCAAATCAAACTCTCTAATTAAATATTTAAAAAATTATTTTTTGAAGCTATCCAAAATCTTTTCAAAAATTTCCAAATATTTTTTACTTCCAAATTTCTTAATTGCTTCTTGCTGAATTTTTTCTTGATTAAATAAAATTTTATTTTCTGCAATATTTTTAACAGTTTCTGCCATCTTCTTTTTGTTATCTACTAGGAATCCATTGGATTTATTCTTAATAATCTCGCTATACGCTCCACTCTTAAAACCAACAAAAGGTTTTCCTTTGGCGATAGCTTCTAGCGCAATTAATCCAAAGGTTTCAGAAAGTTGGGAGCCAGAAATTACTAAATTGGATTTTTCAATATAAGAGCTAAGCATTGTTTGGTTTAAAAATCCTAAATATCGGATATTTTGATTTTTTAAAATATCAATATCATCCTCAATATTACCAGCCAAATACAATTTCAATCCTTTCAAATCACTAAAAATAGCTAATAAAGTTTCTACTCCCTTATCTTTGGATATTCCTCCTGCATATAAGGCAAACTTATTTGTATTCTCTTCGCTACGAATCTCCCTAGTCTTAATTGGTTTATTCTCAAAAATAAAATGTGGCAACACCTGAACATTTTTCATCGGAAATCCCCACTCATCCAGAATGTTTTTAACAAAAATACTTGGAACTAAAAATAAATCAATATTTTTTTCGTAGGTTCTAAGAATGACACCGTGCCAATACATTTCAAGCATTGCTGCGAAACTTTGAAGATAAGAATTTTTAAAACATTTATCCAAAAAACATTGGTAATACTTTTTATTTTTTCCTCGAGAATATAATTTTCCTTGATGATAGAGATTATAATTTGGGCTTATTAATTTAAAATCATGCACTGTCATAATAATCGGAATATTTCTTTTCTTTATTTCAAAAAGGATAGTTGGAGATAACTGATGATAAATATTGTGAATATGTACAATATCTGGTTGAAAATTATCCAGAATCTGATTAATCTTTCTTTTAGCTTCTAATGAATAAAATCCACGAAATATTCCTTTGACTCTTTGCCAAAAAGAATATTCACTAGTATATCCAACTGCAGAAACAAAATATTGGCTCCATCTTGTCTTTAAATTTTTAGGATGTTGCATAGAGAAAACCGCCACTTCGTGACCTCTTTTTCCCAAGAGCTGAATCAAGTCTAAAAAATGCTTCTCCGCTCCCCTTTTAGGAAAATAAAATTTATTGATTTCTAATATTTTCATATTTTTGAAAAATTAAATTTCTTTGAAAGGCTAAAATTATCCAAAAGAATATTCCTAACAAGTTTGTTTCTAAATAAGGCTGAAAAAGAAAGAAAACTAAATAAGCTGATCCAAGACTAAAAAAAGCTACTCCTATCCAGTTTTTCTTCCGTATATACAATTCTCGCATTATTTTCCCAACAAAGACTAATAAAAATAAAAATACAATTGGACCCATTTGAACGAAGATAGCTAACGGTGAATTATGAATATCTCGTAACTCCACAAAATCATGATAGCTTGAATTTTCTACGGGGATAGACTTTCCCAAACCAACCCCTAGAATTGGATATTGAGTATAACTGGAAAGAGCTTCGTTCCAAACGAGATCTCTCCAGCTGAAACTTTTATCCTGAGAAAAATTAAAAATGGATTCAACTCGACTAAAAATCTCCTCGCTAGCGTTTGTTGTTACGCTATTTAATTTAGAATGCGGTAAAATAAGAGCAAGATAAGTAATTAAAATAAGTGCAATAAATGACATCGTGATATATCTCAGAACTATTTTCTTGAAATATTTTTTTTGGCGCAAATCAGAGAATAAAAATAAAAATAGCATAGCTACTCCTAAGCCAGCCCATAAATGGCGCATCATAGATCCCAAAACTCCAACTATCCAGATTCCACTCAAAACATATTGGGAAACATTAATTTTTTTTCGATTAAAGACAAAATAAGCAATTAAAACGATTAGAGTCATAGACAAATAGAAACCGTGAGTAAAAGCCAAAAGACGCACACCCTCAGTAGAAAGTGGTGTATATTTAGACCAAAGACCCCTACCAGCAAGAATTCCATAAAAGATAAAAAATAAAATTCCAATTGCTCCTGCCAAAAAAAATTTCAGAAATCTCAGTAAGTATTTTTTATTATCTATTAAGATAACTACGGCAAAATAGAAAAGAGCATAAAGAGCATAATTTTTAAATCCACTAAATGCTAATGTATTATCAGACTGAGAAACAAATATACTCAACAGGAATTGAAAAAAAACTAAAACTATAAACCAAATCAAATAGAAATCAACTTTTTTCAAGCTTATTTTTATCCTTTTTTGCAAAAATTGAAAAAATATTCCAAAAATAATCGCAATAAATAATGCGTCAATTGGATAAAATTTAATCTCACTTCTTCCTAAAATTATCGGTGATAAGGTAAAAAATCTTTCAAAAATAAATGTTAAGAAGACGATTGCATAGAGTCCACTTCTAGGATGAAAAAAGATAATTCCAAAACTGACTGTCATTGCTATTAAATATAGAGAAAGAACAAATCCGACAAAAAAATTAGCAAAAATAAACAAAGAAACCAAAACGATTACAAAAATCGCACTTATAGTTTCTCTATTCATTTTTTGAAAAAGATTATTCATATTCTCTTCTTTGGTAATCGCTTTAAAGATGGATTTATTAGTTATTGTTTATTTTCTAAAACTTATTTTTTAATTATTTTAACTTGGTATAGTAACATAAATTCTAAAAAAAATCAAGCCCCAACAACTCATTGAGTTATTGGGGCTTTTTAGGTGTATTTTTTAGTCACTGGTTTTTAATTACCAGTGACTAAAAACACACATCCCTCGTTGTTGGAACAATCCAGGCCAATGCCTGGACCAAAAAAATCTGGAGATAATATCACCATTTCTGGTGTCAACAAGACAAAATAATCTCTGCCATTGACTTTAAATTTAAAATTAAATCGCCGACCGGAATTCAGGTCGATTTTAAATTTATTGATTGAACCAAGATGTTTGGTCCTTCCATAGCTGTAAAATTCAACATCAGTAGGAACAACTCCTACAATGTTTATCTGAGCCGTCCCTTTGGCATTTATTTTTGCTGAAACGACCACCCCCTTAGGCAGTAGTCTAGCAGCAGCCAAAGCTCCTCCGGTAAAACATAATATTGCCACTAATACGACTAAAGAACTAATTAACTTTTTCATGATACTCCTCCTTTGTTAATTTGTACCGTCTCTGAATGAAACGGCATTTTTTGTAGTTTATTTAGCCATTCAGCATCCGTTTTGCGAATGCTGTCCATTCTCCTGCGACGATTAATCGCCCGAATTGGAGTTCCTAACTCCAACCGGATAAAAGCACCGTAGGTTATGAGATTTGACCTAGCAATGCCGTCATATACGGAGCCTAGATGAATGGGTAAAGATAGCATAGGCCCAAACATTATTGTTTCTTTCCACCTAAATTCAGGAGTGACTCTGAGACCAAGATAATAGTCCCAGTCCTGATAGAATAAACTGCCAATTCCACGGAATTGCCAATTATTATTCAACTTCCATTGACCGAAGGCACTAACTGCAAGCTGTCCACGACTAGAAGGAGAGTCACCACTCCAGCTAGAATCAATCTTTTGGTTCCAATCAATCCAGCCTTCGGCGGTCAATCCCCATAGAAAGTTTTCACTTTCTATCCGAGTATATTCTGTGTAGAAGCCTGGCTTCCAGCCAGATTGTCTTTTCCAATAACCTTCCGTATTATTGCCATTACTCCATTCATAAATCAAACGAAGTTTGGCTTGCCACTGCCAAAAATGATTTTGCTTGTCAATGGCTGAATATTTAATTCCGATTTGGGGTCCGATTCCCCACTCCTTCCAATCATAGGAAGAAATACGGGATTCTCCAGGAGAATAATATCCATAAATTCCAACTCCTGGACTCCAGCCCAAATTGTAGTTAGCTCCGCCACAAACTTGATTTCCATTTAATCCGAAAATCGTTGAATTTCTTAACCAAGTCAGGTACTCAATGTATATTCCCCGACCCTTAGCTAATCCATTCTTATATATCCAGACACCAATAGTTGGCTCTTGCTCAAATGTTTTACATTCCTCACCTGGAGGAATATATGTAATTTCATTTTTTTTTGCAATTGCATTTCTAGATACAGAAAAAAACTTTGGTGCAGTTGATGTTTTCTGCGGCAACTTTGGTATGAGCCGATCTTTTAAACGACTCCAGTTACCACACCAATAAGGATAGATAACTGAGTATTTAACTTTTTGAAAAATCACTGAATACTTTTTAGCCGCTAAATCGCTACTCTTATCTTTTGAGATTTTAGTAATTTTTCTTTTGGGATTTTCCCAATCAGCAATGACATTGTACTCAACTTTATTTTTCCCGAAAGTCATTGCTTGAATATGGTCACCATTTTTGATGGTATAATCATTGAACCGATTATACCGAATTTTCCTTTTTAGCATTTTCCTTACTTGAATTGGATACTCAAGTAGTTTTAATGCTTCATCAACAGTTCCCTGGTATTTGTCCGCTCCAGGGTTTTGCCAAAAAAAATGTTTTGTGCTTACTTTCACTCGCATTTTTTCTTTACCAGAAGCTTTAATGATCAAGATTTTTTCTGGCTTTGGTAGAGATAACTTTTCCCCTGGATAAATAAGATAGGGGGAATTGATTTTATTTAATTTGGCGATTTCTTGCCAAAAAAGATTTTGAGATTGCCCTATTGCAGATAGGCAATCACCTTGACGAACAACATACGCCCCCCTAGCGACAGCGCTGGAAACCAGCACTGACAACAGAACAACCAATAACAGCGCTAGCTTTTTCATTGTAGTATGCCTCCTCGCATAAGCAGACTTCTGTTTACATCATTAATTCTCTTGATTAAGTTCATTCTGAACTTTCCGATATATCTAATAATTAACGCCATCTGGCGTCTATTGGGTAATTGAGAATTATAATCCCAACCCTTAGATGGGATGCTTCCGTCTGCTGAACAGAAAACATCTATCCCTAAGGACACAATTGTCCCTATATAATCGGGCGTGAGCATAAACCTTCCGGACCCAACTAACTGTCCGACAAAGGTATATTCTGGATTAATTCCAGCGATTTCCTTTAACTGTTTTTCCCCAATCGGACTTAAAATTTGTCCATTAGGAGAATTGTAAAGATTCCATTTACTAATAATCTTTACAAAGTTTTGGTCATTTTGCAAATCACCCAATCGTGTTCCATATTTCAAGATAAAATCTTTTCGGTATTTAACATCATTTAAGATTTTATGAAACTTGAGAGAAAATTCAGTGCCTGTTAATGAATAGGCATAGGCAATAAGCGATGAAAAATTCATCACTCTAGCGTCTTGACTGGCTCGAGCATCAACGATTGTTCTTTCAGAAAAATGTCCAGAAAAATCAATCCCAGTAAAAATAGACTGGGCAAAATATTCTCGCCCATCTGGTTCAACTGCCCAACCATTCCAACGAATTCTTCCTGGAAAATATTCCCCGAAAAGAACATCAGGAAAAATCCCTTTTTTAACCTGAATTCTTCCACTTTTTATTTCAGGTGTAACCTTGATTCCAACTGCCTCATAAGGTTCAATTAAAAGATTGATCCCTTTATTAATATCAGGAGAATTCACATTTTCTACCTGAAGTTGTCTTCCAGCGCATCCAACGAGAAGCGCGGACAGAAACAAGACTGCTAATAAATTTTTCATAGCGCGACTCCTTTGCGTTCTATTTGGTATTTAATTTTTAAGTTACATCTAGCTCAGAACAATTCCGAGTAGAGAAAGACACAAAAAGCACCTCGCTCTGCCAATAATTACTCTAATTCATCTAGACTTTTTATATAATCCCGATTATCATCTTCTGTTTTCCTTAATTTTTCTACATCAAAATAATAAAAAAAAATTCCACTTAACACAATACCCACGACAAATCCTCCAGCAACTACTAACACAATATTTTTAAAACTAGGATTTTTTTCTAAAATTAGACCTGAAAGCACTCGTACATCCATACTAAATTTTCCTCGAAAAAGATAATTCTTAGTCTTCATAACCTCAATTATTCCTTCAGAGATATCTATGGTTTTTCTTTGGTCGTTTCCAAAGACTTCTACTGTGATTATTCCTAATTGAGAGTTTCGACTGACTCTAACCATTTTACTCCAATCTTTTAGTCTTTCACTCTCATTTATTGGCAAAAAATTGCTATCCACTTTTCCTGTTTTCACAACTTCATTTATGAAAAGTTCGCTATAAATAGCTTTATTTAAAACACTCCCAATATAGTCTGCCGAACGGGAAAGTGAATAAAAATCTTGCGAACCAGTTTGATTCTGAACAATTAAAAAGTCAGTAGTTACTTTAAAGTTTTTTTCTGTTGTAACTATAAACAAAAAAGACAACGATGCCAGAAATAACCCAGCTAAAATAATTATTCCGATTCGATGCTTATTTTCTTGATTATTTTCATATTCAAACATAATCTTTCTTTAAATATTATAACTGAATATACTATCATACTAAGTTCTATTTTGTCAATAGCTAACTATTAAATTTTATTCTCAATCTTCAACTAAATAAATAAGCGGATTCTTTAAATTTTTTACCTAATATTAGACTTCTTGTTATCCCTAATTCTCTCTTAAAATAAAAAACTACTTAAATTAAAAATAATTAAGCATTTTTTATTGATTTTTTATTTTAAGTAGAAGAAAACTAAGTTAAAAGAATCAAAAAATATTTTTTTAAATTTAGTTTTATTTTTGATATTTTTTTAGAAAAGAATTAATTCTAATTTTTACTAAATCTATTAACATATTTAAGGAGTCTCGATAAATTCTTACACTACTAGTAACAGGATTTTGTAGAGTAATTGGTAATTCTTTGATTTTGTAACCTTTTCTAGTAGCAATAAAAATCATCTCAGCATCAAAAGCAAATCTTTTAATAGTCATAAAAGGGAAAATATCTAAAGCTGATTTTCTATTGAAAACTTTAAATCCACATTGAGTATCTTTAATCTTATAATTACTAATAATGATCATTCGCAATATTCTAAAAACTTTTTCCATATATTTTCTATACCATAAAACTGGCTTCACCACTTTTAATCCTGGCACAAATCTAGAGGCAATTGCTAAGTCATAACCTTCATTGATAGCTTCTATGAATTTATCCACTCCTTCAATTGGAATAGCTAAATCAGCATCCATAAACATCACAATTTCGTACTGACTTTTTAAGACACCCTCTTTAACCACCTTTCCTTTACCTGCATTAATAGAATTATCAATAATAACAACCGTTGAAATATCATTTTTTACTCGTTCTAATTCAACACTAGTATTATCTTGACTGCCGTCATTTACAGCAATTATTTCATACTTAAAAATATTATGAGCTAAATAATCATTAATTTTTTTTATATTTTGATAAATTGTTTTTCCCTCATTATAACAAGGAACTACTACGGACAAAGTATTATTTTTCATAAACTATATCTCCTAAAGCAACTTAATAGCATCAGCGACGGTAATTATTCCTACCAAAAACCCAGACTCATCAGTTACTGGGTAAGAATTAAAACTACGTTCTTTAATTAACTTAAAAAAATCTTCAACCTTTAAATCTGGCGATACTGTTTCACATTTAGGACTCATTATATCTTTAGCCTTAGCATTGAGGACTTCATTAATTGCTTCTTTTTCATCTTTAGCATATTCCATTTTTCCGTTTTTAACAAAATCAATTAAAGATGGCATATAAACCATATTAGAAGCATCTTTGGTAAAAAAATCAGTCTCTGTAATTATTCCTACTACCTTATTTTCTTCATTTATAACTGGTACGCCATGAATTTTATTTTCAGAAATAATTTTAGCAATCTCTGAAATAGGCATATCTTCTTTGACTGACAAAACATCTTTTGTCATTATATTATTTACTTTCATTTATGTGTTTTAAATTATTAAAATTATTTTCTCTAGTTTCCATTTTTATATTAGCATAAAAATTATAATTTAAAAAGACTTCTTTTAAGATGGCGCATTTTAATTAAGTTCTAGACTCTTTAAAAAAATCTTTTGTTCATTTCCTTTTATCTCTCTAACTTGACCTGATTTTATATTTTTGATTTTAATATTCATTATTCTAACTCTTTTAAGGTCTATCACTGCGTAACCCAATGCTGTACACATTCTTCTAATTTGTCTCTTTTTACCTTCTGTTAAAATTATAGAAAATAAAAAATCATTAAGCAATTTAATGTTACATTCCTTTGTTTTATAGCCATCTTCCAATAAAACCCCTTTGCTCATTTTATTGACAAAGCTTTCTTTTAAGGGTTTATCAACTCGCACTCGGTATTCTTTTTCATGATTATGTTCTGGATTTAAAAGCCTATCAGTAACCCGACCATCATTAGTAAGAATTATTAATCCCCAAGAATTTTTGTCTAATCTTCCCAGTGGAAAAACATTTTCTGAATATTGCAAAACATCTTGAATACTTTGCTCATTTGCTTGTGGGCTATGTGTTACTATTCCAATTGGTTTATTATAAGCTAAATAAATTAATTGTTTAAAAGATTTAGCATTTACTCTAACTTCATCCTCTTCTAAAACTTTATCTCCTAGAATAGCTTTTTTATCATTAACTAAAACTAGACCCTTTTTTATTAACTCATCAGCTTCTCGACGAGAGACTACTCCTTTCAACGCTAAATAGCGATTTATTCTAATTGGATATTTTATTTTTTCCTGCATAATTCTAATTAATTATTAAATTTTTCATACTTTATTTTTAAATTATCTTAAAATGTTTTAATCCTTCTAGGATTCCAGCTACATAATAACCATTCCACTTACCTACTCCTTTAGCAATATATAAATTCTTACTTCTCCCTAAATCTTGATTAATTTTTAAAACTTTCTTTTTTATTTCTTCTCGGGCATTTTTTACTAAAATAGATTTATAGCCAATCGTTAAAGCTGCAATATCATTTCCACTATCACCACAATAGACTACCTCTTCTTTACTAAGATGTTTTTTTCGACGAATAAATTCTAGGGCAGTTGTCTTGGTTACCGTCGCTGGTAATATATCAATTAAACGAACTTTTTTTAATGGATCCCAGCTAGAAATAAGATTAATTTTAATAGTTTCTTCTTGAGCTAAAGTCTTAATTTTAGTTAAAATTTTTGACTGATTAGTTGTATCGGAAAGATAGTAGCTTAATTTATACGTATTTTGCTTATCTTTTTCTTGTAATTTTAGCTCTTTGATTATTTGAAATCTCTTTTTTAATTTTTCAGCGTTCCAATTTTTGGCTTTATTTTTTAAATATTTTTGCCATTCTTGACTAATAACTAGTTTATTTTTAAGTTGAAAAAAAGATTTTTTTGGAGACTTTTCATAAAGAACCGTTCCCACTTCACCAATAAAATAATCCGGATCTTCTATTTTAAATATTTTTTTAGCTTCTTGAAAAAGCTTCCAATTTCTACCTGTCGCATAAACTAAAGTTAATTTATTTTTTCTAATTAGTTGGAAAAATAAAGGTAAATTATGTCCATATTCTTCATAGCCGTTAGGTAATAAAGTTCTATCTAAATCAGTTGCAATAATCATAAGAAGACTTTTTTATTTTTAATTATTGAATTATAAGCCAAAATATATCCAGCCGCTGAATGTCCAATCTTCATAACTCCTTTGGCTTGATGATTCTTACCGTGGTAATATTCTGGGAAAATAAAATTATCTCTAGCTAAAACTTCTGCCCAAGATTTAAGATAAAGCTCCTTTTCCATGGTAGAACTTCTTAAAGAAGCCAGAAAAAATCCTTGAATCCATGGCCACAATCCTCCGTTTTGATAATTATAAGGTTGATTTTTAAAGTTAAAAAGAAAATTATTTTCTAGTTCGTGCCAACTCAAATCTTTTTTATCTATAACTGGATAAAAAGCAGGAATTATTGGAAAATCAGAATGCATAAATGTTTTTTGAATATTTTTCTGAAGTTTTTCTTCTTGCTCACTTTCTAGAATTCCTGATAATAATAATAAGCTATTGGCAAAATTAGCTGTGTGACAACTAACGCTATAAGAAGTAAAATAAGCAACCGTTAGAGATGTTTTACATAGCTTTAAACTTTTTTCAAATAATAATTTATTATACACATTAGGATTAGTAAGATTCTCTTGGCTAGGAAAATAATTAACAGCAATCACTTTTTTTAAATGATTTCTTCTCTTAATTATTTCAGGTTCTTTAGTTATTTTAGCATAACTATCTAGAGCTAAATAATATAAAACTTGATCAAATAGAACATATCCATGATTAATATATTCATCAGACCAATCTCCTCCTTGAGGAATATAAAGCAATCCCTTACCATTAAGCTCTAGGCATTCCAAATAAAAGAAAGCTTTTTTAAGAGAATCTCTAAATTCTTGAAAGAATTTTTGATTATTGGTTTGAAGAATTAGTTGGGTTATTCCGATAATATACCAAATAGTAGCATCTACTCTTCCAACAGTTGTCCCATAACTGACACGTGATATTTTATTGAGAGAAACATTACTAGGGATTCTACCAGTTGTATCTTGAAACTTTTTCAAAGTCAATAAAGTTTTTTCAAATGTTTTAATAAGTTCCTTATCGCCAGTAGCTAAAGAAGCTAACCCCAAAGTTACACCATCCCGTGACCAAATACGCTTATAGTTACTGACATTATTAACTGAAGCAATAAATCCGTATTCAGTTTTTAATTGATGTAATAATTCTTGACTTTTTAAATAAGCCTGCTCTATTCTCTCCCTTTTTTTAATCATTTTGATTATTTATACCTTATTAAACTAATGATTTTTACCATTTTATACTTTTCAGTTAAATCAACTTTTTTTATTATAGTCTATTTTCATTTAAAATAAAAGACTTTCCGTAAAATTTAGCTTTAATACTTGACACCCCCAACGGGTGTATGTTATTATTTTTTAGCTGTAGCTTTTTAATTTCTAATCTATGAAAAATTAAGAAAATTAATTAATAAGCTATTGGACAATTAGAAGGTATTAAAAAAATGCTCGCTAATAAACAAATTGTTTTAAAATTATCAATCAAATGAAAGCTGTTCACTCAGCAGTTGCTAATGTAATGGAAAGGTTTGTAGAAGAAAATTTTATTCAATGTTCTAATGAATATAACAAACAAGACAAGAACAAACTTCAAAAACTTTTTAAAGAAATTCTAAAAAAATAATCATTTATTCTAAATTTATGAAAATAAAAAAATATATTTTCCTCTTTTTTTTGTTGTTAATTTTTATCTTCGGTTGGTTTTTAATAAAAGATAAGAGTCAAGCCCAAGAAAGAACGCCGAAAATACTTAAAACAGTTTCCATAGAAAAAATTCAAAAAGGAACAATTCAAGAAAAAGAAGATTTTTTTGGTATTGTCCAAGGAGAAAATAGAATTAAATTAGCTCCTAAAATTTCAGGACGAATTACAAAAATCTATGTTCAAGAGGGACAATTTGTTCATCAAGGAGAATTAATTGCACTTATTAACGGCAATGAACTAATAGGACAATCAGTTTTGGCACAAGAAAATGTTTCTGCTAATAAAAAAAGTCTTCAAAAAACTAAAAAATTCTATTCTCAAAAAGTAACTGAAGCAAAAGTTGAAGAAGAAGCCATCAAAAAGAATTATCAACTTGCTAAAAAAGATAGCAATAAAAATAATATAGATAAAACTAAAAAAACTTGGGAAGTTGCTAGAGAAAGTTTAAAAAGTGCCCAAAGAATGCGTGACCTGCAAATTCAACTTTCTAAAAATCAACTCCGTCTTTCTGAACAGCAAAATTTAGTTAGTCAAATCCAAGCTAGTAATGCTAGGTTATTAGCTCCTTTTTCTGGAGTTATCACTAAAAAATATCTTAATTCTGGATCTCTAACCTCCCCCTCAATGCCTATCGTAGCTTTAACAAAATCTCAACAGAAAGAAGTAATAGTTTTTATTCCCGGTAATTTAATCGCTAAGATCTCTATTGGTCAGGTTGCTCAGATTAGAAAAAATAATCAACTAAATGAAACTATTTTAGGAAAAATTAAAACTATCTCCCCTGTTTCCAATCAAACTATACATAAATCTAAAGTAACTATATCATTAGAAGAAAAAAACTCTCTTAATCTTGGAGAAATGGTAAATATTTCTCTAGTTATTCATAAAAAGAATAATACTTTAATTGTCCCCCTCTCAGCTATTCGCAAAGACTACTATGACAATATTATTTTTATTGCTAAGAATGGACTAGCAAAAAAAAGAATTGTTACTCTCGGAACAATTGATCGAAATAAAGTAGAAATTATTTCTGGGATTCAATCTGGTGATTTTGTGATTACTCATGGACAGCAATATCTTAATAATAACGACAATATTTTAATAAAATAATTTATGCTCAATCAAAAAAAGCTTGGACTAGCTGGAAAATTAGCCAAATTTTTTCTTTTAAATAAACAATTTTCTTTAGTTACAATTTTAGCCCTTATTTCCTTAGGTATTTTTAGTTTTATTACAATGCCTAAACAATACAATCCTGAAATTGTAGCTCCGGCTTTTAATATTACTACTCGATTTCCTGGTGCTAGTAGTGAAGAAGTTTACGAGTTAATTACTCGTCCAATGGAAAATAAACTAAAAGAAATTCCTCAAATAGATAAAGTGACTTCTCAATCTCTAGATGGAGGGATGAGTATTGTTACTGTTCAATATTTCGTAGGAGAAAATATGGATAATGCAAAAGTCACTCTCAGAGAAAAATTAGCTAGCAATATAGATATTAAACCACTAGGTGCTAATGACCCACAAATTACAGCCATTGATCCTGAAGAAGTTCCAGTTATTAATATTGCTTTAACTTCTAATTCTTATTCACAAGCTTCTTTAAGAAAATTAGCATTTTCTCTGGAAAGAAAATTAAAACATATTCCTAATACATCTAAATTTGAAATTAAAGGTGGTCAGCATCGACAACTTTCTGTTTTATTAGATGAAGATAAATTAAATTTCTTCCACATGTCTACTTGGCAAGCTATACGAAAAATTAGTCAAAATAATTTAAGTCTGCCAATTGGAAGAATCGAGACTGGAGAAAATAATTTTGAAATCAAAGTTAATGGCAATATTCAAAATGCTCACGATTTAGCTCATTTAATTGTTAAAAAAAATGCTAACGGAATCATCTATCTTTCTGATATAGCTCAAATAAAGTACGATACTGGAAAAATTACTCAATTCGTTAGCTTTCAGACTAAAAAAATCTCCGCTCCAGCAGTTTATTTAGCCATTTCCAAACTCAAAGGATCTAACGCAATGACTGTTTCTAAAAACATTGAAAAAGAAATTAAAAAACTTCAACAAAATTTTATTCCTCAGGGAGTTGATGTTCAGATAGTTCGAGATGATGGAAAAGTGGCTAATAAGGCAGTTATGAGTCTTACTAAAAATCTATTTCAATCAATTATTATCGTTTCTATAGTTCTACTTCTTTTTTTAGGTTGGAAAAGTGCCTTGGTGGTTTCTATTTCAATTCCCTTGACTTTATCTGCTGTCTTTGGAGTAGGTAACCTCTTTGGACAAACAATCAATCGGATTACTCTTTTTGCTTTAATCCTTTCTTTAGGTTTATTAGTTGATAATGCTACAGTGGTAGTAGAAAATATTTATCGTTTAATTAAGAAAAAACCTACCCAACACAGGAAAACCACCATTATAGAAGCTGTTAATGAAGTAGGCGGAGGTTTGATTATGTCCACTCTAACAACTATCCTAGCTTTTTATCCAATGTATTTTGTTACTGGGATGATGGGTCCATATATGCGCCCAATTCCTTTTTTTGTCCCAGCTGCTTTAATTGCTTCTCTTTTTATTGCTTTTTCTATTAATCCTTATTTTCTTGATAATCTTTTTAAAAAAAATGAAATCAAAAAAGCTAAAAATATTTCTTTATTTATGCAATTAATTGAAAAAATAAAAATAAAATATAGACAACTTCTTCAAATTCTTTTGTCCCAAAAAAAGGCTAGAATTTATTTTCTTAGTTTGATTATTTTTCTTTTCTTAGTTTCTGTTAGTTTACCAGTCTTTAAAATAGTTAAATTTAGGATGCTACCTAAAGCTGATAAACAACAATTTTATATTTATCTTGATATGCCTCAATATACTTCTGTAGAAAAAACTAATCAAGTAAGTAAAGATATTGAAAACTTTTTAATTAAAGATTCAGAAATTAAAAGTATTCAAAGTTATATTGGTCAATCACCAGTGATCGATTTTAATGGACTATTTAAAGGTAGCACTGGAAGAATCGGAGAAAATCAAGCAACTTTAAAAATTAATCTGACTAAACAAAAAAACAGAAAAGAAACTTCAGAAAAAATAGTTATTCGACTAAGACCAAAAATTTTAGCCTTCTTGACTAACGAACCAGATGCTAAAATAAAATTTATTGAAGATCCTCCAGGACCACCAGTTCTTTCTACTTTTCTACTAAAAATTCAAGGTGATAATCAGAAAATAGTTTCTCAAATAACTAGAGATATCGAAAATAAAACACTTAAAATTAAAAAAATTGTTGATGTTGAAACATCCTTAAATGAAAATACTTTTGAAAAAACTCTTCTGATAAATAAAGAAAAAGCAACCGCAGTTGGATTAAATTCTCAACAAATTATTTCTACCCTAAGAATTCTTTTAAGTGGAAAAAAAATAGGGTTATATCATGAAAAAGAAGCTATTTCTTCTACTCCCAAACTTGAGCAAGAATACATTTTAGTGCAATTCAAATCTTCTGATTATAAAAATTTTTCCAACCTAAATAAAATATTCTTAACTAATAATCAAGGAAAAAAAATTCCTTTAAGTGAAGTTACTTACATAAGCAAAGAACCTATAGTCCCCATCATTTATTCTAATAACCGAAAAAAAACAATGTATATCACTGCTGAAATGGCTAATAGGAGTGTAGCTTATAGTGTTATTGATGCCTTAAAATTTTTATTTAGTTATAAACTTCCTGATCATCAAGGAAAGATAACTTCTTGGTCACTTCGTCAAATTAATTATCAAGATCAAAAAACAGGAGAAACCTTTTCTATCGCTATTGGAGGCGAATGGAAATTAACGTTAGATGTTTTTCGAGATCTAGGAATTGCTATGGGAGTGGCTATTTTCTTGATTTATTTTGTCCTAGTCGCTCAATTTAAATCATTAAAAATTCCTCTTTTTATCATGGGAACTATTCCACTAGCCTTAATTGGAGTTCTTCCTGGCTTTGCTATTCTTGGAGTTACGCAAGGAATGTTTTTTAATGCCACTTCTATGATTGGCGTAATCGCTTTGGCAGGAATAGTTGTTAATAATGCTATTATTTTAATGGAATATTTAAATGAAATGAAAGAAGAAAGGATCCCTTTAAAAGAAGCCTTAATAGACACTGGTACCACTAGACTCCTTCCTATTCTTTTAACATCTTTGACAACTATCCTTGGTTCTCTTACTATTATCAATGATCCGGTTTGGGCAGGATTAGCTTGGTCAATAATTTGCGGATTATCGCTTTCTTCTTTTCTCTCTTTAGTAGTCTTTCCAGTTATTTATTTTATTTTTGAGAGAAAAGATTGGGAAAAACATTTATTAACTAATTAATTAAAGAAGCATGCAACAAAAAAATATTTATAGACTAAATACCTCAAAATGGTTTTTAGAAAGAATAATTATTTTAATCGGTGGAATTCTTATTATTCTTGGATTTATTTTAGCTTGGACAATTAATCAAAATTTTATTTATCTAGCTTTATTTATTGGAATAATGATTACTAATTTCACTTTAACAGGTTATTGTCCATTAGCAATAATTCTTAAAAAAATGAAACCTTCCATTGAGACCTTCAATGATTTAACTTTTAAAAAATAGCTTGACTTAAATAATGAAAAAATTTTATAAATAAAGGACCGTAGATTTTTCTACTGGTCCTTTATTTGTGGTATCCAAGTTTAGCTTGGATACCACAATGGATTTACCTTTCTTTTCTCTAACATACTTTTATCTATCACTGGAACTAAAGGGTTTTTGCTAAACGGATCTACTCCCAGATTAAGCAATAGTTCTAAAAAATGGTTATCCAGTCTTTGCTCTGTTCTTAACCAGGCATAGCCTTCTAGCGTTATTACTAATTCTTGATTTCTCCTATGCCCAATAGTCCCCCTATACTTTGAGCATAGAGACTGAGAGATAATAAAACAACCTATGATCGTTTTCACTGGTAGTCCAGTGATATGAATAAATCCCACTACTGATAACTCTTGACCGGTATATTCTTTAGTTGTTATTCCCATAGCCTCATCTCCCGTTTAGTTTAAGTGGATATTTAAAAGCTGTTAAGAAAAATAAAGAACTTTTTATGCTTTTATTTTAATCCTAAACAAGATATTTGCCAAATACAATTTTATTTTTGACTTTTATCCAATTTTATGTCATCATCATTTTAAATAGTTCTTTTCATTGAAAACTTCAAAAAATAAGGAGACAATAATGATACCTATTTCTACTTATAATATTAGAAAAAGAGAAATGGAATTAGCTGAAGAAAAATTATTTTCTAATTTAAGAATGGCAACGCCTTGGCAAAATTCTACTCCAGATAAACAACAAATTTTTTTAGAGACCTGTCGAACATCATTAGTAGTAGCTATTATTAAGATTGGCAAAAAAACATTTCCATCAGAACCAATTAATGGTTTTAGAAAGTCTATTTTTGAAGAAACCCGCAAAAAGATTTATCCAAAATCTTTTGATATTCGCATCGACAATATCAAAAAGAAAGACAGTTGTCTTTCTTTTTATAAGGTGAAAAAAGTTAACAAAGCAACATGGTTTAGGAATAAGCCACAAGAAAAAAATACAACCCTAAATAGCTTTCTTGATTACATTCACCCAGCCGAAGAAATTAAAATTTGGTTTAAAGAACCAATAAATTTGTCTTTTAGCGAAATAAAAGGTGTATTTCTAGAAAAAACCGCAGTTAAGCTGTTTGAGCATAACTTAAATATACTTCATATTTTAACTAAATAATAAGCTTCGTGACAAATTCACAACAATAAAAAGGCCCATCATAATTGAGAAGCCTTTTTTAAATTTTTCAATAAATATTAAGTTTTATTAGAGTTAAAACAGAAAGAAATAATAAACTAAAAAATTATCTCATTATTAATCCATAAAATAAACTATTCCGGGAAGTTTTTAATTTAAACACAAAAAAAGTACCCGAAATGGGTACCTTATTGTATAAGTTTTCACAATCTTATGCGATTAGTCCTAAATGAGTCTATCGTGCGTTGTACAAAACACACTACAGATTATATAGCTCTGTTAGGCATTGCTGTTCTCTTAAATAAATAAGAGTCGACCAGCAGATAGTAATCATATCTTACAATGCTTAGTTTGACCTAATACATCTTTAGTGTAAGATACTCTGAATTACTATCAAATCTCCCTAGAAAGGAGGTGATCCATCGACAGCTTCCGCTACCGATGCCTTGTTACGACTTCACCCTTATTATCGATCCCGCCGTGGCCCCCGGTTTAATCCGGGGTCTTCGGGCGTTACCGACTCTCTTGGTGTGACGGGCGGTGAGTACAAGATCCGAGAACGTATTCACCGTGACGTGGCTGATTCACGATTACTAGTGATTCCGGCTTCATGAGGTCGAGTTGCAGACCTCAATCCGAACTGAGACCGGCTTTATGGGATTAGCTCCATCTTACGATTTAGCAACCCTTTGTACCGGCCATTGTAGCACGTGTGTAGCCCAGGGCGTCAAAGGGCCACGCTGATCTGACGTCATCCCCGCCTTCCTCCCAGAACCCAATCCATAAAAAATTATGAACTCGGTTCTGGGCAGTCTCGTGTGACATAATAACACACGATAGGGGTTGCGCTCGTTTCCTGACTTAACAGAACATCTTACGACACGAGCTGACGACGACCGTGCAACACCTGCCTAGCACCCTCGAAGGCTTGCCTATTTCTAGGCAATGCAGCTAGGTTTCAAGCCCTGGTAAGGTTCCTCGCTTATTGTCGAATTAAACCACATGCTCCACCACTTGTGCGGATCCCCGTCTATTCCTTTGAGTTTTAAGCTTGCGCTCGTACTTCCCAGGCGGCATACTTAACGCGTTAGCTACGACACTAAGAGGGTCGATTCTCCTAATACCTAGTATGCATCGTTTACGGCGTGGACTACTGGGGTATCTAATCCCATTCGCTACCCACGCTTTCGCATCTCAGCGTCAGAAAAGTGCCAATCAAATGCCTTCGCCTTTGGTGTTCCATATGATATCAACGCATTTCACTGCTACACCATATGTTCCATTGATCTCTCACTTCCTCAAGATATACCGTTTCAAATGCAGTTTTCGAGTTGAGCTCGAAGATTTGACATCTGACTAATATATCCGCCTACATGCGCTTTACGCCCAATAAATCCGGATAACGCTCGGGGTCTCTGTATTACCGCTGCTGCTGGCACAGAGTTAGCAACCCCTTATTCCTTAGGTACCATCATTACATTTTTCCCTAAGAAAAGCGGTTTACGACCCAAGGGCCTTCATCCCGCACGCGGCGTCGCTCCATCAGACTTTCGTCCATTGTGGAATATTCTCGACTGCAGCCACCCGTAGGTGTTTGGACAGTGTCTCAGTTCCAATGTTGGGGATCACGCTCTCACGCCCCCTACCCGTCATAGCCTTGGTGAGCTTTTACCTCACCAACAAGCTGATAGGACACAGGCCGCTCCCTAAGCGATAAATCTTTACTCCGTAGAGCACATCGTGTATTATTCCGGATTTCTCCGGATTATTCACGACTTAGGGGTACGTTCCTATGCATTACTAACCCGTTTGCCGAGGGTCTAAACCCTCTCGACTTGCATGCCTTATCCACGCCGCCAGCGTTCATCCTGAGCCAGGATCAAACTCTCAAAAAATGAATGCACGAATTTTACTTCGTTTATTCTTTGTTGAAAAGAAAAATAAATTTCTTAATTTAATAGACTCAATTTGTCCGATTAATAAATTAACCGAACGAGGACTAATCGCAAAAAATTGTGATTAATATTTCTCTAAATCAAAAGGTAGAGATTTAGAGAAACTATTTATTTGTCAAAGTTCAACCCATAACTGCAAAGCAATGAGGGGAAAATAATATTTCCCATAACTTCTTTGGAGTTATAAAAAATACATCTCTGTAGGCAATAGTAATTACATACAAAGATGTATCTTTGTTTCACCCGTATTTTAAAAGATTGTTGAGAGTTTATTTAGTTTCCTTTTTTGAAATTAAGACTTAAATGCAACTCGTATTAACTATTTTAGCAAATATAAATTATCTGTCAAGTGTTTAAAAAATCTTCTTAAGCTCTTTAAAACAGTAATGCTATATTTAATTTATTTAAACAACTTAATTAGTTTATCACAACTACGAAATTCGTCAACTACCTATTTTAAAATTTTCTTAAATCAAATTTTAACCGTATTTTCTTGGCAAATTTTGGCATATTCTAGCGCACTAGAACGAATTTTACGCTCTTGTGTCTTGTAGTTAATTTCTACTAGACCAAACCGTGGCCAAAAACCCTTATCCCATTCAAAATTATCAATAAGAGACCAGTAAAAATATCCACGAACATCAATACCTTCATTAATGGCTCTGTGTGTCCATAGTAAGCTATCCTTAATAAATTTTTCTCGTTTCTCATCTTCTGCATCTGCTAGTCCATTTTCTGTAATATAAATAGGCAAGTTATATTTTCCCAGGTTCTTGAGTAAATGATAAATTCCCTCAGGATAAACTTCCCAACCCAAATCTGAAACAACTTCATTTTTGTTATTATTGGTTGCTAAAAAAGCAACATCAAAATGAAAATAGTATTGCAGTGTTAAAAAATCATTGTACCCATCAGTCATATTAAGAAATTTTCTGTTTGCAAAATAGTTTCCAATTTTTACAGTTAGTCTATCTAAGATAGATGACTTATTAACTGGATTCAAATAAACTAAAACATTAGCAAAGCCAACTTGCACATTTTGAGATACTGAATGAATGGTTTCGTATGCCTGATTATGAGCCTGCGATAATATTTTATAAACTTTTAATGCAATGAGGGGGTTCCTTTTTTGTGGTGGCCAAATTCCAGAAATATAAGAAGCTGAAATAACTGAAGTCGGTTCATTTATCGTTAGCCAAAAATTAACTAATCCAAAAAATTCTCTCGCCATTAGTTCAGCAAATCGAGCAAAATAAAAAATGAATTTTTTATTGGTTGGACCTCCCATCTCCTCAATCCACTGTGGATTAGTCCAATGCCAAAGTGTTACAAAAGGTTCAATTCCACGCGCACGTAAAGCCTGAATCACTTTCCTGTAATGTTTAATTTCTTTTTCATCAAATCTTCCCTCTTCTGGTTCAATTCTTGACCACTCAATAGAAAAACGATGAGCATTATGATTAAGTTTTTTAACAATATCAAAATCTTCTTCATAGCGATGATATTGATCACAAGCTTGACCAGAGATATAGTTCTTTGGTTCAAACATTTCTGGAAATTTTTTTTGTTGCCATGGTTGCCATTTTGTCTTTGCTTCTTTTACTAATCTCTCTGCATTTTCTTTTTCCCACTTGGTCCAATTATTTTTCATATTCCCCTCTACCTGGTGAGCTGCAGTAGAAGCCCCCCATAAAAATCCTGAAGGAAAAATTAACTTTTTTGATTCTGGGTTATTACTTTCGTTGAAACCATCCGCATTTTTCTGGACAAGTTCATTTGAAAGTTTTAGTTTTTTATTTTTCATTCTTATTGTTTTTTAATAACTTTATTATATAATCCAAATTTTGAAGCAACTTCACGCAAATATAAAGTTGTTATAAATGAAACAATCATTGCTAAATTCACATTAATAAAACTCAGTAAATAAAAAATTAAAGACCCCCAAAAAGCAGTTAAAACATAATTTGAGCCATGTTTGAGTAAATATGGAACATCACCCATAATTGCATCACGAACAATTCCACCTCCAAATCCAGTCAACATTCCAAGAAAAACAGAAACCAAAAGAGAGTTTAAAGAAAAATGGTTACCACCAAATAAAAATGTATTAGCAACTGAAACTCCAATAATAACAAAGGAAGCTAAGCCAATTGAATCAATAAAACGAAAGAATGAATATCTTTTTTTAAAAAAAGTCGGAATAAAATAGATAATCAATCCAGCCATAATCGCTACTAAGAGATAATTCGG
Source organism: Parcubacteria group bacterium M10-OD1-1 (assembly GCA_003056145.1). Taxonomy (GTDB): domain Bacteria; phylum Patescibacteriota; class Minisyncoccia; order Moranbacterales; family UBA2206; genus M10-OD1-1. The sequence continues at coordinate 20,207 of LSNL01000005.1, read as the reverse complement.
ATCTTTAAGATAAAAAAGTGGGGTTCGACCAATTACTATGTCCCGAAAAGTTCCTCCACCAACTGCTGTAATAATCCCTAAAAAAATCACACCAAAAATATGAAGCTTGGAGCCTTTGGCTTTATATGCTCCTGTTATTGCAAAAGCAAATGTCCCAAAAAGATCCAGAAAATACAACATAATTTAAAAAAGTTATTTCTTGCTAATTTTATCTAAATTACTTGGCATCCATTTACGAAGAACTTCGGGTATTATAACGCTACCATCAGCTTGCTGATGGTTTTCCAAAATCGCAATAAACGGACGTGGAGACGGAAGGACGGTGTTATTGAGCATATAAACATGCTTCTTATTTCCATTTTTATCAACATATTTTACATTTAGTCTTCTGGCTTGCCAATCTAAAAAGTTTGAAGCTGAGCCTGTTTCACCATATCCATTTCGAGAAGGCATCCACGCTTCAAGATCAAACATTCGATATTTTCCTAATCCCATATCACCCGTACAAATCTGAAGTACGCGATACGGAAGCCCAAGCTCTTCGTGAATTTCTTTAGTAATTGCCACCATTTCATCTTGTAATTTTATTGATTCATTGATGTCAGCTTTTGCCAAAATAACTTGTTCAACCTTCATAAATTCATGCACTCGATAAAGTCCTTTTGTATCTTTTCCATAAGACCCAATTTCACTGCGATAACATTGAGAATATCCACACAGCTTAATTGGCAAATCTTTTTCCTTCAATACTTCATTAGAATAATATGCCAAAAGAGAAGGCTCAGCCGTTCCTACTAAAAATTTTTTTTCTTTACTTGAACTTCCGTCGGACTCTTTATCTCCTGAAGCAACTTGATATATCTCATCAACACTCTCATTGTATTCTTTGCTTTTAAAATATCCTGTTCCAAAAAGTACAGCTCCTTTTACTAGGGTTGGAGGAATCATCGGCGAAAATCCTTTTTCAATCATCTTATTAATTGCATACATCATTAAAGCCATCATCAAAGAAACGCCTTCATTTTTTACATAGTATCCGCGATATCCAGAAACTTCAGCTCCTTTTTCTAAATCTAAAATATCTAAATCTTTTCCGATTTGGATATGATCATTTGGCTCAAAATCAAATTTCGGAATTTTACCATTTTTTTCAACTTCAACGTTATCTTCTTCACTACTTCCAATTGGTGTATCAGAAGAAATGATATTGGGAACTTGCACCATCATATCATCAAATGCTTTTTGAATTTTTTTAAACTCAGGATCTTTAATTTCAAGTTTACTTTTTATCTCTTTTCCTTTTTCAATTATTTCTTTTCTTTCAGTCTGATCCTTTGCAGACATAATTAAATCATTAATTGAATTTTTCATCGATTTAAGTTCTTCAATTTCTCTAAGTATTTTCACCCTTTTTCTATCCAGTTCTAAAAGTTGCTCTACATCTAGATTTGCATTTTTATCTTTAATTACCTTTTTCAACTCCTCTCTGTTTTCTCTAATAAATTTTATATCTAACATAATTTTAAATTTTCTATTATTATATTCAATTTAATACACTTATACTACTAAATAACACTCTTTTTGGCAATTATTGAAGATTTGTATTTCTCTGGTTTAAAAGATTCCAGACGAACAATTTTTGTTTTATTTAAACCTAGATACTCTAATTCTTCTGTGAGTTTTTCTACAAAAAATTTTTGGTCATATCCAAGGCATATCACATCTGGTCTATATTTTTTGATTGCTTTATATTTATCTTTAAGACTTCCTAGAATGACTTCGTTCACTAAACCACTTCTTTGAATTTCATTTAATCTTTCTTGCTCATTATTTTTCGGTTTTTTATTTTTAACTTGCTTAACAGTCATATCACGGGCGACAACTGCAATTAAATAATCTCCATATTTTTTAGCTTGTTGCAAAAAACTCTGATGTCCTAGATGAAAAATGTCAAATGTCCCAAAAACCATTATTTTTTTCATATATTTAATACGAACATACATTTAATATTTCTATTACATAAGAAACTCTGGATTGCTAAAATACCTAAGCTACTTTTTTTAATTATTTTATCAGAGTTAAATATTTTCTTATTTTTTTATTACAAATATTTTTATCTATTTTATAATCATTCAGGATTTATTTCTCTTTTATTGGAGCAAAGATTATTGTTTCACGAACAGGTTTGTTTTCTATAAAGGAAAAAAATCTTTCACTCATACCGAAACCAAAAGCTGGTGGCATTCCATATTCCAAAGCTTCAACGAAATCTTCATCAAGCATTTGCGCTTCTGCATCTCCAGCTTCTCGAAGTTTCATCTGATTTTCAAACCTTTTTCTTTGATCAATCGGATCATTAAGTTCTGAAAAAGCATTGCAAAGTTCGCTTTTCCCTGCCACTATTTGAACACGTAAAACTTTATTAGAATTATTTGGATCAACTTTAGCAAGTGGTGAAACTTCTATTGGATGACCAACTAAAAAACATGGCTGAATTAATTTCTGTCGTACTGTTTTCTTATAGATAGTATCAATCATCCTACCTTTTCGATATTCATTTTCATATTTAATCCCTAATTCATTTGCTTTTGCTTTCAGTTTCTCGACTGTAACACTGGCATCACCTAAATCAATCCCGGTTTCTTTTTTAAACTCAGAAAAATAGTCAATAATTGGAAATTTTTTCTTCCAATCAATTTTTTGATCTTCAAAATTGTGAGTATATTCACCAGTAACTGCTAAAACAATTTGTTTATACATTGACTCAATAAATTCCATTCCTTTTTCTAAATCCCAATAAGCCGCATAGAATTCTATATGATCAAACTCTTGAAGGTGCTCTCTATCCATTCCTTCATTTCTAAAAACTCTTCCAATTTCAAAAATCTTTTCATATCCACCAACCAGAAGTCTTTTAAGCGGAAGCTCTAAAGAGATACGCATATAAAAATCTTGATCAAGAGCATTGTGATGTGTTACAAAGGGCTGTGCATCTGCTCCTCCAGGAATAAGCTCTAAAACTGAATTTTGAACTTCCAAAAAACCTGCTTTAGATAAAATATTTCTCGTCGTCTGCCAAAAAATATTTTTTTTTCTAAAAATTTCCCGCGTAAGCGGATTAATCATTAAATCTAGATATCTTTTCCTTAGCAAGGTTTCCTGATTTTTAATTCCAAAATGCTCAGTAGGAATTGGACGAATGCTTTTGGATAACATTTTCCAGCTAGTAACTTCCAAGGTTTTTTCTTCTTGTTTAGTTTTAAAAAGTAAACCCCGCACTTCTATGAAATCACCAATCTCCACGCCTTTAGAAAAAAGTTCAAATTTTTCTAAACCTACTTTTTTCTTATTTAAAAAGAGTTGGATTTTACCACTTTCATCTTCAATATGAGCAAAGATAATATTTCCCATAGAACGCATTGATCGAACTCTTCCTACTAAAGATATTACTTCTTTAATATCTTCAAATTGTTCTAAGGCTTCTTGATTTTTTAAATTTCTTTGAGTTTTTTCAGGATAAGGATTCATTCCAAACTCTTTTATTTTTTTGAGTTTTTCTAACTTAACTTCAATAATATCTTCACGCATAATTAGATTTTATTCACTTAATATCTTTACTATAATAGATTATTTTAATATTAGCAATAAAAAAAAACAGCCTCCTTTTTTATTGTCTGGCTGTTTAGCTATTAAACAAGTTAAGAAAAAATTACCTTACTTCTAAGATTTTATATCTATTTTTACCTCCTGGAGTTTCAACTTTTATTTGATCACCTTTATTTTTATTCATAAAAGCTTTACCGATTGGCGATTCATTAGAAATTTTTTGCTTAGCTGGGTCAGATTCATTAGAACCAACGATTTGAAATTCCATTTCTGCCCCATTAAATTCTACTTTGACTTTTGAACCTAATTGTACCTTCTCATTAGATTTTTGATATTTTACTACTACCGACTTTTTTAACATAAATTCTAATTCAGCGATGCGAGCTTCGTTTTCAGCTTGTTGTCTTTTAGCCTCACTATATTCAGCATTTTCACTGAGATCTCCTTGTTCTTTTGCTTCTTTGATAGCACTAGCAATTGATTGACGCATTTTCACTTTTCTATTTTCTAGCTCAGTTTGAATTTTCTTTAAACCTTCTTCCGTTATAAATTTTGTCATATTTTTTTAATTAAATAAAAATATTTTAGCTTAACATTTAGTTAAAAAGTTCTACTAAAATATACAATCTATCGTTTAATTTTTTAGGTTTTAAGTATTATGACAAGTTTAACAGAAAAAAATTAAATGTCAAATAACCCCATTTTTATTGATGATTTTTAGAGGAAAAATACCAGTCATAAACTTCTTTAGTGACTGGTACTGAATAAGAAGCTCCTTCACCAACTCCCGCTACTAAAACAGCCATTGCAATAACTGGATGCTGATAAGGAGCAAATGAAATAAACCAAGCGTGGGTTTTTCCTTGAGACCCAAACTGAGCTGTTCCTGTTTTACCAGCCACTGAAACTGGCACTGATTGAAGAGATCTCGCTGTTCCTTCTGTCACTGTCATTCTCATCCCTTCTCTCACAACTTTCATAATATTTGGTTTAATAAAATTACTTCTTAAAATTTTTGGGCTAATTATTTCTTCCTGTCCATTACTTTTTCTAATTCTACTGACAATTTTAGGTGAATATAAAGTTCCCCCATTGGCTAAAGTCGCTGTATAATTAGCCAACTGAAGAGGTGTTGTAGTAATATAACCTTGACCAATAACTGAATGATAACTATCCCCAATATACCAACGCTCACCAAATTTTTCTTTTTTCCATTTTTCATCAGGAATAAATCCTTTAGCTTCACCTGGAATATCAATACCAGTTAATTGCCCAAAACCAAAAAGGTTATCATACTTTTTCATTTTATTCATTCCTAGCCCTTGAATCTTCCCATAGCCTCCTCCAACTGTATAAAAAAAGATATCATTACTTTGAGCAATTGCTGAACGGACATCGCTAGGACCATGAACTCTCCAATCACCAAAATGATATCGACCAATTCTTAACATTCCACCTAATCCACTAATAATTGTAGATGGAGTAATAATACCCTCAGAAAGAGCAGCAGCTGCCATACCTGGCTTAATAGTAGAACCTGGAGGATATTCACCGGCGATACAACGATTTAATAAAGGCAAACTTTTATCTGTGATCAAAGAACTATATTCTTGGTTGGTTATTCCTCGAGCAAACCAATTATTATTATAGCTAGGTAAACTTACCATCGCCAAAACTCCTCCATTACGAGGATCTATGGCTACAGCAGCTGCTATTTTAGTACCACTTTTTTTTAGAATATTAGTTAAACTGTCGTAAATCTTTTTTTGTAGTTTTTCATCAATATTTAAAATTAAATCATCACCAGGAATTGGATTAATAATACCTAAATTCTTTTGAATATTACCTAAAGAATCTATTTCTATTTGATGAGCTCCATAGATTCCTCTCAATTCTTTTTCATAACTTTTTTCTAAACCTGCCTTTCCAATATAATCAGTCATCATATAATTAGGATGATTTTTTAATTCTTGGTTAGTTATCTTTCCATCATAACCAATAAAAGTAGAAAAAATCATTCCATCATTATAAGATCGCATAGCTGTTTTATCAATAAAAACTCCAGGAAATTGATTCGCTTGTGCAGTAATTATCAAGGCTTGATCTTGGGCAATATTTTCTTTTAACAGAACCGGTTTCAATGATTTCTGATTTTCTTCAGAAAAAATAATTTCTACATTACCAGAATTCATTCCTAAAATTTCGGATAATTTAGCAGCCATTTTTTTTCTCTTCTGATAATTTTTAGGTAACTCGCTAGGAATAATAATAGCATCTAAACTTGGAATATTAGTAGCTAATACTTTCCCATACTTATCTAAAATCATTCCTCTAGGAGCCTTAATAATGACTGATTTTATCCTGTTGCCTTTTGCTATTTTTTGATAATGATTTCCTTGAAAAAAATCTAAATAAAAGACCCTCCCTGCTAAAATTAAAATAGTTAAAATTATACCATACCACATTAAAGAAGCTCCTCTTCTTTTAAAAGGTTTTTCTATCACTGCCTTTTCCTCTTCCATCACTGTCATAATTGAGTCTTCTATTTCAATACCCTTATTAGCTCTTCTTTTATTAAAAAATTTTTTCCACATTTTAACTATGACTATTTTTATTTGATTAATAACTTACCACTATTTAAATGAAAGGTTTTTTCTATTTTATTTATTAACCAAAAAATGATTATAAATAATCCCGCGTTATATAAAAGTTTCCAAGCTAGAATAGTTGGGTTGAATAAACTCTCCAAAAAATTATTTAGCGAAAAAAAACTATTTTTTAGAGTGAAGATATTTAGTAGAAAAAAATTAACTATTGTTCCTACTTCTACAAAACCTAAAATTACTAAAAAGGCCGTCGTTTTTTGAGCAGTTAAAAATCGTTTTGCTAATGATCCAACACCGCAAGCGATTATAAATAAAGCCAATATATTGATCCCAATAAGCCTAAAAGTAAAAATATCTAAAATAAAACCAGCTATTATTGACCAAAGCCAAACCTTTTTTAATCCCTGTTTAGCTACCCAGATTATTATAACAATTAAAACTAAATCAGGAGTAATCTGATAAGGCAATAAATTAGGAAATAAAGAAACTTGCATTACAGCTAGCAATATAAAAATTATCACTAATAATATTTTTTGGTACATGATTAAAATATTTTTAGTCTTTTACTTTTTAATAACAAAAACTACTGTTAGTTTGGAATATTTAACTTTAGGAATAATAACGGCTTGCTGAAAAAGCTTATCAGCAGTATTAGAAACTTGTTGAATTTTTCCAATTAATAAACCTTTTGGCATTCCTCCTCCTAATCCAGAAGTTATAATATTATCTCCTACTTTCAAAACATCCGTTTGTTCCACCATTCCCACAATTAAACCTAGTCCATACCGACCTTTTAAAAGTCCTTTGGCTTGAGTTTCAGCATCAATAACATTAACTGCATTTAAAGAATCTGTCAGTAATCTGACTTTGGAAGAATTTTTTTCTACAGCTGTAATTTTTCCTACTAAAATTCCGTCTGAAACGATGACAGGCATGCCAATCTGAATACCATCATTAGCTCCAGTATCAATTAAAATCCAGCTACCACTTCCCTGAGAAGCTTGAGCAATAACCCAAGCTGATTTTAAATTATGTTGTTTTCTAGGAGCTAATTTTAATTGCTCTCGTAAAGTTTCGTTTTCTTTCTTCTCATTAATTAATTGAGTAACTTGATAAGTTAGTTGGTTATTTCTTGCTGTTAAACTTTCATTTTCTTGTTTTAAATCAGAAATAGAACTTAAAAATTCAAAAGTATGACCCACTTTTTCGCTAGCAAGATAAAAAGTTTTTTGAAAAGGATAAGCTATCTCTAAAAATATTTGACGAACTGGTTTAAAAAATCCACGGGGATTTAAAAAAATTAAAAATAAGCAAATAGCTACTATTCCACTTATTTTTATAATCTTAAGAATAAAATATTTTTTTAGCATAGAAAATTAATATAAATTAGCCTCCAGAATAAATATCAATTTAACGTAAATATTTTTCATGCTGATTTTCAACTAATACCTCCTTTAGAGATTCAATGTCCTCTAAAACAACTCCTGTTCCACGAACTACGGCCGTTAAAGGATCCTCCATCATTCTTACTGGCATTTCAGTTTGGTCGGCTACTAAACGGTCAATACCTCTAATTAAACTTCCTCCTCCTGCTAGAATAATTCCCTTTTGCATAATATCTGATATTAATTCTGGTGGTGTTTCCTCAATGGCCGTTTTAATATTAGTAATGATAATCCTAATTGATCTAGAAAGAGCTTCTCGAACTTGTTCATCAGTGATAGTAATTTCCTTTGGCAGTCCAGACACTAAATCCCGTCCTCTAACTGTCCTTTTTAATTTTTCTTCTTGAAAACAAGCACTTCCAATCGCAATTTTCACATCTTCAGCAGTTTTTTCTCCGATAAGCAAATTGAATTCATCCCGACAATATTTAATAATGTCTTCATTCATTTCATCACCAGCAATCCTTAAGTTCCGAGAGACTACTATTCCCCCTAAAGAAATAACAGCAATATCGGTGGTTCCTCCTCCAATATCTACCACCATATTACCAGCCGCTTCTTGTACTGGTAGGCGCGCACCAATAGCAGCTGCCATTGGCTCATCAATTAGATAAGCTTCTTTTGCTCCAGAATTAATAGTTGCTTCAATAACCGCTCTTTTCTCTACCTCAGTTACATCAGAAGGAATACCTACTACCACCCTTGGCCTAGGGAAGAAAGTAAAACTATCTTTATATACTTTATCAATAAAATATTTTAACATTTGCTCTGTAATCTCGAAATCGCTCACTACTCCATCCACTAACGGTCTAATCGCTACAATATGCCCTGGCGTTTTCCCTACCATTCGTTTTGCTTCTTTTCCAATAGCTAAAACTTGTCCCGTTTTTTTATTAATAGCTACTACTGACGGTTCGTTAATAATTATGCCACCGTCCTTAACATAAACTAATGTATTAGCTGTTCCTAAATCAATTCCAATATCTTTGGATAAATTACCAAAAAAAAATTTTATTACTTTTCTGAAAGTTTTTTTAATTTTTTTCATTCTATTTTAAACAAAAAACAACATCTTTACTTAGTTAATGTCCTTAATTGTATCTTACTTTTATTATTCAATTTTAAGTCAAAAATTTTAAGTCATTACTAACTTAAACTATTTTTGATAGCTTGACTGTATTTCTATATTCTACTTTAAGACCTTCTGCTTGTCAAAAACTAGTTTTAAGAAGCTATTTTTCAATTCCTTTAATAAATTCTTATGAGACCAAAAATAATACTGCGAAAACAATAAATAAATTTTACAATTCTTTTTTATTAATTTTTAATCAATAAAAATTTTAGTGAATAATATGAAGGACATCACGAAAAGAAACTACTATTAAGAGAAGAATCAGAATTAAGAATCCAACTGTATGAAAAGTTTGTTCTAATTTCTGATTGACTGGACTACCTTTAATCTTTTCAATTAGAATAAATAAAATTCTTCCTCCATCTAAGGCTGGGATCGGCAAAATATTAATAATTCCCAAATTGATACTTAACAACGCCGCGAACTGTAAAATATAACTAATTCCCATTTCAGTCACCTGCTTAGTCATTACCGCTATGCCAACTGGCCCCGCTACATCAGCCCCCACTCCTTGTCCTAAAAATAAACCTTTAATTATTCCCCCAAAAGCTATTAAAATCGCCCAAGTTATTTCTCCTGTAGTTTTTAATCCCGTCCAGATAGCGTTATACCAAGAATATTTCACTAAAGAAGTTTCTACCAAGCTAATCCCTAACGAACCTTGATTTTTAGGTGTCTTAATTCTCGGGACTATAGCAAATTGCATTTTTTCATTTCCTCTTTTAATAGTTAAAGCAATCTTCCTTCCTTTGTTTGTATTGATATATTTCTGTAAATCTTTAATATCTTTAATATCTATTTTTTTTCCTGCTAAATTTTTTTGAGTTTTAAAGATTTCATCTCCTACTTCTAATTTAGCTAGACTAGCTGGAGAATTATTAGCTACACTAGCAATTTGAATTTTTAAATTAGTTGAGCCACTTCCCAAGCCGACTGTTTCTGGCGCTCCAATCATAAAGACGATTGAAATTAAAATCCAAGCTAAAATAAAATTCATTGTTACTCCAGCTGCTAAAACCTTAATTCTAATCCACGCAGATTTTCCAGCAAAACTATCTTTCTCTTCTTTATTTCCTCCATTCTCACCTTTTATTCTCACAAAGCCTCCTAAAGGAATCCAATTAATTGAATAAACGGTTTGTTGTGATTTTATTTCTTTATTGCCAGGCACAAACTTATATTTTCCTGTTTTTTCGTCTTTAATAAAACCAAAAATTCTAGGAGGAAAGCCAAAGCCAAATTCCTCCGCTTTAATACCATTCCTTCTGGCTGTTATAAAATGACCTAGTTCATGTACAAAAACCAAAACTCCCAAAATAATAATAAAAACAATGATGGCTAGAAACATAATTTATTTAGTAATTTATTTAATAATTTAAACTATCATAATTTCTTCCTCTTTTTTCTCTCTTATCTCTTCAATTTTCTGATTATATCCATCTACTACTTTTTGAATTTTTTCTTTACCTGAAAATTTATCGTCCTCAGAAATCTCTCCTTCTTTTTCCATTTTCTGAATTTTATCTAAAACAGTTTCTCTAACCTTCCTCACTACGACTCTAGCCTCTTCAGTTTTTTGATTTAATACCTTAACTAATTCTCTTCTTCTCTCTTCGTTTAAGGCGGGTAAATTAATTCTAATAACTTGCCCATCATTAAGAGGATTTAAATTAAGCTGAGATTCATTAATAGCTTTTTCAATATTAGCTAAATCGTCCTTACTCCAAGGAGTAATTAAAATAACTCTAGCTTCTGGAATGGAAATACTAGAAACTTGTTTCAATGGTGATTTTGAACCATAGTAATCAACTGAAATATCTTCTACCAAATTTACCGAAGCTCGTCCAGTTCTTATTTTATTTAATTCTTCTTTATAATAAGTAATAACTTTTTCAAAATTTTCTTTTTGTTGCTTTATAACTTCATCGATCATTGTTTTTATTATTTATAATAATTATTTATTTTTTAGCTAAACCCAAAAATACTATTTGAGGATTAGCCGGACTATATTGTAATACATTAATTGATTTATTAACATCAAATTGAAAAGTTGACCAACTATTACCTCCGTCAGTTGATTTATAAGTAGCTCGGGAAGCTGCATAAATAATTTCTTGAGGATTATGAGGATTAATAGCTAAGGCTTTCACTGTAAAATCTTGGGCGTTAGTAAGAATAGGAATTTTACTCCAGCTTTCACCAGCATCACTACTAACTAAGATACCTCCGTGACCAGCGATATAAAGATGTTTTGCTTGAGAGGCACTAACTACTAAAATATTGAAACGATTATTAGTAAAGTTAGTAAAAATTTTATTGATTTGCTTAGTTATATTTTTAAAACTTTTGCCAGCATCATAGCTTCTAAAAAGACTTCCCCGATCAGTTATGAAATAAATAAGTTGGTCATTTATTGCATCTACCTTAATTTTTAAAATTGGCGATTTAGCTTGATAAATATTTTTCCAAGTTTCTCCTTCGTCTAAACTTTTGATAGCTTCGTTATCACTAGTTGTTGCATAAATAATTCGAGGATTTTTTTTATCAATCGTTATAGAAATTACAAGTGGTCCAGCTGATGGACTAGTATATATTTCTTTCCATTTTTTTCCACCATCGTCTGTTTTAAAAATCTTACCAGTTTTTTGCCAAACACCACTAGCATATAAAGTTTTTCCATTAATTGGATTTAAGGCTAAGCCATAGACTTTAGTAGATTGAAAATTTAAAGACTGCCAAGTTTCTCCTCCGTTGTCGGTTTCTAGAATTCCTCCTTTCTTAAGTCCCACATAAACATTATCTTCATCATTAGAATTAGTAGCTAAACTAAGAACATCTAAATCTTGAAAATTAATTTTTCCTTCTCCTTGATTTTTGACTTGCCATTTTTTTCCGCCATCTTGAGATTTCCAGATACTTTTAGATAAAGTTATTTTAGCTGTTTGATTATTACTTTGATTAGTAGGCGCCAAAGAACAACCAGAATAAATTAAAGTTCCAGCCCCTAATATAATTGTCATTAAAATTCTTCTACCGATAATCATAGAATAATTATATCATATCTCTCCTAAATTCCAAAAAAAAGTCAGAATTAGTCCGACTTTTCATTCTAGTGCGCCCACCAGGACTCGAACCTGGGACCGTTTGCTTAAAAGGCAACTGCTCTACCAACTGAGCTATAGGCGCATTTATTTTTACTTTAAAAAGTTATTCAATAAAAATCAAATAACTTTGCTATTATAACACCCCTCTTTAATTAGTCAAACTCTTATATCAAATGAATTACCTATTTTGCCTCTTTTCTCTTCTTGCTCTATAATTAAAAAGTAAAAAACATCTACTTATAAAATTAAATACAAAAAAATTTATGAATAAATCAACTTCAACTTTAGACTATTTAAAAAAAAGTTCTTTGAAAGATTTATTTGAAAAATTCTCCTCTAATGAAGGAGGACTTTCTTCTTCGGAAATTCAAGAGCGACTTAAAAAATATGGTTATAACGAAATTTTTGAAAAAAAAGTTAGACCCTTAATGAAATTTCTTGGTTACTTTTGGGGACCAATTCCATGGATGATTGAGGTTGCCTCTCTTTTATCTGCTATTATTCATCATTGGGAAGATTTTTGGATTATTTTCACTTTACTTTTACTCAATGCTGTTGTCGGATTTTGGCAAGAGTATAAAGCAGATAACGCTATTGAATTATTAAAACAAAAGTTAGCTCTGAAATCTAAAGTATTACGCAATGGAAAGTGGCTTGAGATATTTGCCCGAGAACTCGTTCCTGGAGATATTGTGCGAGTTCGCTTAGGAGACATTGTCCCTGCCGATCTTAAACTTGTTAACGGGGATTATTTATCCATTGACGAATCTACCTTAACGGGTGAATCTTTGCCAGTAGAAAAAAAAGTAGCTGATATTTGTTATGCTGGTTCTATCGTTCGTCAAGGTGAAATGGATGCTTTAGTTGTTGCCACAGCAATGAATACTTTTTTTGGTAAAACAGCTAGACTAGTCGCTCAAGCTAAAACTCAAAGTCATTTTCAAAAAGCCGTTATTAAAATAGGCAACTACTTAATTGTTTTAGCTATTGTTTTAGTAGCGCTTATTTTTGTAGTCGCTATTTTCCGACACGAAGGAGTTTTAGAGACCTTACAATTTACTTTAGTTTTAACTATTGCAGCTATTCCAGTCGCTCTTCCAGCTGTTTTAACAGTCACTATGGCAGTTGGGGCTATAGCTCTAGCTAAAAAGAAAGCTATTGTAAGTAAACTTTCAGCTATTGAAGAGATGGCTGGAATGGATATTTTATGTACTGATAAAACCGGAACTATCACAAAAAATGAATTAACTTTAGATAGAGTAACTTCTTTTGATGGTTTTAAAGATGAAGAAGTTTTATTTCTGGCTAGTCTTGCTTCTAGAAAAGAAGATCAAGACCCGATTGATAACGCTATTATTAATAAAACTGAAACTCTAGCAATTTTTTCTACTTTTAAAAATTTTAGTATCAAAAAATTTGTACCTTTTGATCCTACTAGTAAACGAACAGAAGCAACTATTACAGACATTCAGCATAATAACTTTAAAGTAACCAAAGGAGCTCCTCAAATTATTTTATCTCTAGTTAAGAACAAAGATGAGATTGAAACAGAAGTAGAAAAACTAGTTACTTCTCTAGCTAAGAAAGGATATAGGACTCTCGGTGTTGCCAAAACTGATGAAAAAAATAACTGGCAATTTGTAGGAATCATTCCTTTTTTTGATCCTCCTAGAGAAGATTCGGCCAAAACTATTGCGATGGCAGAATCTATGGGTGTAGCAGTTAAAATGATTACTGGTGATCACATAGCAATTGCCAAAGAGATTGCTAAGAAAGTAAATCTAGCTACTAATATTATGTCCGCTGATTCTTTCTCAAATAAATCTGATGAAAAAGCAGAAATTATAGTAGAAAAAGCAGATGGTTTTGCTCAGGTTTTTCCCGAACATAAATATCGCATAGTAGAATTACTGCAAAGAAAAGATCATATTGTCGGAATGACTGGCGATGGAGTTAATGATGCTCCTGCTTTAAAAAAGGCTGACACAGGAATTGCTGTCGCAGGAGCTACCGATGCCGCCAAATCAGCAGCTGCTATTGTCCTTACTCTGCCTGGTCTTTCGGTTATTATCAATGCTCTTAAAGAAAGTCGTAAAATATTCCAACGAATGAATAGTTATGCTATTTACCGTATAGCTGAAACTATTCGAGTTTTATTTTTCATCACAGCTTCTATTTTAGTTTTTAATTTTTATCCTGTTACAGCCGTTATGATTGTCTTATTGGCCTTATTTAATGATGCACCAATTATGGCCATCGCATATGATAATGTTCATTATTCCAATAAACCTGAACGATGGAATATGGGTAATGTTTTGAGCATATCTACTTTCTTGGGAATACTAGGTGTTATTTCTTCCTTTGGAATATTCTATATTGCTCAAGAAGTCTTACATTTACCAACTGATATTATGCGATCATTTATTTTTCTTAAATTAGCCGTTGCTGGACATTTAACTATCTTTATCACTCGTACTCATGGACATTTTTGGTCTATCAGACCTAGTCGGGCTTTATTTTGGTCAGCCGTAATTACTAAACTATTAGCTACTTTACTAGTTGTCTATGGTTGGTGGGTATCGCCAATCGGTTGGAAACTGGCTATTTTTGTTTGGGGCTATGCTTTAATTGCTTTCGTAATTACAGATTTCTTAAAAGTTGCTGGCTATAAATTTCTAGAGTACCGAGAAAATAAACTGGAAAAATAAAATATTTTTTTAAAAGTTTTTAACTTAGCTTTTTAATTTTTAATTCTCTTAACGATTTAATCTTTTATAAATCATAAAAATAAAAATCAATGGAGCTATTGCCCAAAAAAAGTGAAAATTAGGACTGACTAAATAGTAATAAGAAGTTTTTGAAATATAACCTAATGCCTCTTTTTTTGGCATTAAATATAAAATACTACTAATTAATAACATTACCTCTAAAAAACTCATAACAAAAACTCTCAACAAAAAACCTGATCCAGCTCCAGAAATAGAAATATCAAACAATCGCTTACTAAATAGAGTCAAAATGACCAAAGAAATTAAAAAGAATAGGATTTTATAAGAATAATCTATTAGATAACCCTGAGGAACAATTACTAAAAGAGCTAACGAAATATAGATATTAATTAAGATAGTAACTAATTTATAACGCCCGATAAACATTCCAAAAATAAAGCTAAATAGAAGCACTGCTATTAAAAGAATAGTATCCTGTGCTAAATCAGAAGGAATTCCTACCTGAGAAAATATTAAATTGAGATTCATTGGCTTATTTTTATTTTTGTCTAATAAAATAATAGCACAAATTTTCTCAAAAATAAAATACTGATTTATTCACCTAAATCCCTAATCTTTTCTACTAATTTTTTTTGAGCTCTAGATATTTTCTTAGGAATTCGAACAATGACTTTGACTAATTGATTGCCTTGACCTCCACCATTAATTTCTGGCACTCCTTTATTCTTTATTCTAAATATTTCGCCTGATTGAGTTCCAGCTGGAATACTTAAGATTAATTTTCCATACAAAGTTTCTATTTCTATTTTATCTCCTAAAATAGCCGTGGATAAAGAAATCTCCTCAGTACTAATAATATCTTGACCTTTTCTTTCAAATTTTTTATGAGGAATAATATGGACAATAACATATAAATCACCTGCCATAGATCCTTTCTCTCCAGCTTCTCCAACCCCTTGTAAAGAAAGTGTTTGTCCATCATCAATACCAGCTGGAATATTAATTTCTATTTCTTGTTGTTCTTTAACTCTACCATCACCCCCGCATTTAGAACATTTTTTATCATAAGTTTTACCTTCTCCTTGGCAATTTGAACAAATTCCCATCTGAGAAAAAGAACCAAAAAAACTTTTAGTAATTTTTTGGATTTGTCCAGTTCCGTGACAACTCGGACAAGTCTTTATTTGAGAGCCTGGTTCTCCTCCTGTTCCATTGCATCGGTCACAATCTACTCTTTTATAAAGATTAATTTTTTTTCTCACTCCAGTGATCATTTCCTCAAAAGTGATTTCCATATCTACTTGAATATCTTGACCTCTCTTCCTACTTTTAGACCTGCCTCTTCCACCTCCACCAAAAATATTAGAAAAAATATCTTCAAAATCTCCACCACCAAAATCAAAACCACCACCAGTTCCTTGTGAGGAAAAACCAGAAAAATCAAAACCACCACCAGCTCCTCCTTGAGCTCCTCCATTCTGATTAAAATCTTTCCCAAACTGATCATACTGAGATCTTTTAGTTTCATCAGAAAGAGTTTGATAGGCTTCGTTAATTTCTTTAAATTTCTTATCGTCTCCTCCGGTTTTATCTGGGTGATGCTTATGAGCTAACTTACGATAAGCCTTTTTAATTTCATCACCAGTAGCTTCTTTAGAAACACCTAAAATTTCATAATAATCTGCCATAATAAAATACGTTTTTTAACAACTATTCTTAATAATATTTAATTTTGTTTGTTTGATTATTTTATCACAAACCTTTATTATTAGCAATCTCTCTCTTAGAGTGCTACTAAATCAATTTTTCCTTTCTTAACTAATTTTAAGAGGGAAATAAGGCGTTATCCCTATTTCCCTCTTCTACCTGCAGACTTATTTATCTTTTTTTTCTTCTGTTTTAGCGTCTTTAATTTTTTCTTCTTTAGCCTGATTGTTAGCAGTTGAATTCTGAGTTTGATTAGCTCCAGTTGTGCCTTGAGCTTTTTGCTCAGCTTGAGAAGCTTGATAAAGTTTTTCTCCAATCTTCTGAGCCACTTGAGATAATTCTTCAGTTGCTTTTTTAATAGCTTCTAAATTATCTTCGTCTTTTACTTTTTTCAAGGCTTTAATTTTTTCTTCTACTGGTTTTTTCTCTTCAGCAGTAATCTTATCACCAGCGTCTTTTAAGGCTTTCTCTGTAGTAAAGATTAAAGTATCAGCCATATTTTTTGCTTCTACACTTTCTTTTTTCTTTTTATCTTCATCGGCGTGAAGTTCAGCATCTTTCTTCATTTTTTCAATTTCTTCTTTAGAAAGTCCCGTAGAAGCCTCTATTTTAATGGATTGTTCTTTGCCTGTAGCCTTATCTTTAGCCTTAACACTTAAAATTCCATTAGCATCAATATCAAAAGAAACTTCAATTTGAGGGATTCCTCTTGGAGCTGGTGGAATACCATCTAAGATAAATCGACCTAGAGTTTTATTATCAGCTGCCATTTCTCTCTCCCCCTGTAAAACATGAATTTCTACTGAAGGTTGATTTTCAGCAGCAGTAGAAAAGACTTGTGTTTTAGAAGCAGGAATAGTAGTATTTCTCTCAATAAGAGGCGATCTAACTCCTCCCATAGTTTCAATTCCTAAAGTTAAAGGAGTTACATCAAGAAGTAATACATCTTTAACATCTCCCTGTAAAACTCCTCCTTGAATAGCTGCACCTAAGGCTACTACTTCATCAGGATTAACAGAAAGATTTGGTTTTTTACTAAAGAATTCTTCTACCACTTTAACTACCAATGGCATTCTAGTCATTCCCCCTACCATGATAATCTCATTAATATCCTTAGCTTCTATTTTAGCATCAACTAAAGCTTTTTTGGTTGGTTCCAAAGTTCTCTGTACTAAATCACCAACTAATTCTTCTAGTTTAGCTCTAGTTAGCTTCATTACTAAATGTTTTGGTCCATTGGCATCAGTTGTAACAAACGGCTGATTGATTTCAGTATCCTGAGCAGTAGAAAGTTCAATTTTAGCTTTTTCAGCTGCCTCTTTAATTCTTTGTAAAGCTAACGGATCATTAGAAAGATCAATTCCTTCTTGTTTTTTAAATTCATCAATTATCCAATTAATAATCACCTGATCAAAATCGTCTCCCCCTAAATGAGTGTCTCCATTAGTTGACTTTACTTCTACTGTATCGTCACCAACTTCCAAAATTGAAATATCAAAGGTTCCTCCTCCCAAATCATAAACTACAATTTTTTCATCTTTCTTTTTATTAAAACCATAGGCTAAAGCAGCCGCTGTTGGTTCATTAATAATTCTCATTACTTTTAAACCAGCAATTTCTCCAGCTTCTTTAGTAGCTTTTCTCTGCGCATCATCAAAATAGGCTGGAACGGTGATAACCGCCTCAGAAATTGTTTCTCCTACTTTTTCTTCTGCATCAGCTTTTAATTTTGAGAGAACCATTGCTGAGATTTCTTGAGGTGTATATTCCTTATCTCCCATTTTTATTTTTGTTCCATTACTAGCCTTAACAAGCTTGTACGGCAAAAGTTTCAAATCTCTTTGTACTTCTTCATCATCAAAAGATCTTCCAATGAGACGCTTAATTGAAAAAAGAGTATTTTCTGGATTAGTAACTGCTTGTCTTTTAGCTAAAAGACCAACTAGCCGTTCTCCAGTTTTAGAGACAGCTACCATAGAAGGAGTGGTTCTTACTCCTTCCTTATTCTCAATAATTGTTGGACTGCCACCTTCTACCACCGCCATAGCAGAATTAGTTGTCCCTAGGTCAATTCCTAATATTTTAGCCATACTTTTTTATTAACCAAAATTGCCCAATTTTTTAAAATATTGTTCAACCTGATTTTATTTTTTAATTTTTTTAAATTTCAGCTTTTAAAATCATTCTTTCTTAAAAGCTGGAAAATAACTAAATTATTATTTAATAATATCCTCTTTTGACCGCTTGAATTATCAAGCGGCGTAAGAAAATACTATTTAATTTTAACATTTATCTTCTTAGGTTTTGTCTCTTCCTCTTTTGGAAGAACAATTTTCAAAAGACCTTTTCCGCTATGAGCTTCAGCTTGTTCAGCTCTTACCCTCATCGGAAGAATTACTGATCTTGAGAAACTTCCCTCTCTAACTTCTTTTCGGTAATAATCTTCACGTTTAACTTCTTTTTTCTCCTCGGTTTTTCCAGAAATTGTTAAAACATCATTTTCAATAGAAATATCAACTTTTTCTGGGTCTACTCCAATTAAGGGAGTCTCCACGATAACATTATCTTTATCTTGATAAATATCTATTGATGGAGTAAAATCAGTTCCTTCCCAAAAGCTGTCATTGAAAAGTTTTTCGAAATCTTGCATAGGAGATAATCCTCCCCAATGTATTAATCCTCTTGTCATAATATTCACCTCCTTCTAGTTTAACTTTTTATATTAAACAATCGTTGATCAATATTTTTTAGGAAATTATACTACAATTACTTTGGCTGGTCTAATAATTCTATCTTCTATCTTATAACCTTTTTGCAAAACTTTTTTAATTACATTTTTTTCTTCTATTTCTTTCCTTCTTTTTCTTCTTTTTATTTTTTTCTAAATTATCCTCTTTTTCTTTTACGGCTTCATGAATTTCAGGATTAAATTTATCACCTACTTTAACCTCAAGATCAGTTACTCCAAAATCAGCTAATACTGTCTCTAGTTGCTTTTGAATATACATAATTCCCGTCACCCAAGCATTATCCTTTTGATCTTCAGGAATATGAGCAGTAGAAGCATTAAAATTATCTACTACTGGAAGCAATTGACCAATTAAATTTAAATTAGAAAATAACACTATTTCTTTTTTTTCTTTTTCTTGTCGTTTCTTATAATTTTCAAAATCAGCCTGACACCGTTTCCATCCTTCTAGAAACTCTTGCTCTTGATTTTTTTTAAGTATCGTTTTCTTAAGTAATTGACTTTTTATTTTTTTATTTTTTTCTTTTTCCATAATAGTACTTAAAAATTATTTAAATAAAATTTGCGAATTAACACCAACAAATATAATTACAATTAATGAACCATTTATTAATTTTTTAAAATAATTCAATAATGATTTATTTTTAGCATATTTCATCCTTTTAGGTCCAATAATGGCTAATACTCCTCTCTCTCCTTCTTTATTGGTATAAGGACTAACCAACATTGAACAGTGCGATATTTCTTTAATTGGATTCTCTTTACCAATGAAAATTCTAGTTTCTCCATCTTTAACTTTTTTAAGAATAACGTCCATACTCTCATCAATATAATCTAAAGCTTCAGCAACTCGACAAAACTCGTCAATATCTTGAAATTCAGGATTTTCTAAAAGTTCACTAATCCCAAAATCTTGCAGTTCCTCTTTAAATCTGCCAATAGCTAGTCCACCACTAAACGATGATAATAATTTAACCGTTGTTCTGCTTAATCGATTATTTTGAGCACGCAATTTTAATATTTCAGTCTGTAATTTTCTTTGCTCTGTTCTAGTAAGCTCTTGATCCTCCATGATTTTTTCTACAAAGAATCGGTATCCTTTATCTGTTGGAATCCGCCGTACGTAGTC
>LSNL01000004.1 GCA_003056145.1 Parcubacteria group bacterium M10-OD1-1 | reverse complement strand
AAAACGACGCCATCATTTTTCTGTTTCACTGTAAAACATACAATGTTTCGAAATTTCCTTATTTTGAACAACAAATTTGCCAAATTAAAACGTCGCCATCTTGTCCAGATCGTCAAAATCGCCAATTTGAAGAAAAGACAAATTTATTTCACAAACAATAACAGTACATATGTTTCAACGAAGAGTTATCAACAGTAACACAAATTATTATTGCTCATGGGGAATGGCCATAGCACATAATGTGCTGTCTACCTGGCCATCCCCAAAGAAGAGAACAAACAAAAAAATTGTTTTAGATCATTTCATATGTCTGTGTTTCTTGGTCCAAAATATGGCAATATTAAATATAACATAAGCAAGAATTAGAATAATTTGATAAGAAACACACACACCCGAATTTGATTTGTTGGTTTGATTTTACAGCATCTGCCCGTGCACGACTGGAGACTTCCGACAAACAAAGGACTTGTATTTATTTGTGAAATGGGGTAAAACTAGTGCAACATAAATCATGAAAAACCCAATATCTAAATTTTTTCTATAATGATAGCTTAATGCCAAATAAATAAAATGTTTTACTATTTTTAATGGTGGTTTATTCGCAACATTAAAAATAATGGCTCGATTACCTTCGTATTTATAATCAGGATAAATTTCTTTAAATTCTGCAATAAGCGTTGTTTGGCAATGAACATAAATCGCATATTCAGATGAGTTGATACAATCTAAACGAATCGTTGTGCCACTTTTAGGTGTGCTTGTAATATAACTTGGCTGGTTCCATTTTAACGTTTCTTGTAACTCTCCAATATTTTCATCTTCACCGGCTACTTCAAAAATAATTTTTCTTATCAACATTAAGTTTTGTTTCACTTTAGTAGGATAAGAATTAAATTTTTGTTTAACTAATACATTCTTAAAATTTTTCATAATGACTCATTGAACATAACTGTCGAATATACGTATACTAATAACACAAATAACAAAGGAAAACTCATGAATAATGATGTTTATAAAGTTCCAAATTCAACATTAGAAATAACCAAAACAAAAAATGAGTTACAGTTAACACTGCGCATCGCCACAAGACAAAAAGCATTAATCTATAGCTTTCTAAGCTATTTAATTCTAGCAGCTATCACCACACAAATTAGTCCTGAGTATAAAATATATTTTCAATTTCTCATTATTCCTATATTTTTAGCCATCGCGGTTTCTACAGCACGACTTAGTTGGCTGCTTTACTCATCAATGGTTGCCGCGCCGCTAATTATTTTAAGTATAATTCCACTTATTAATTTAATTGTACTTTTGATTATTAATTATAGTGCAAATAGAAAAATAAAAGATGATGGTTTTATGGGGCTAACACAAAAGAAATTAATAATAAAATAAAATCACTATAATATAAATAACGGGAGAGATATATTGAACATTCATGAAAAAATAAATTACATTGAATTTCCAACAAAAGATATAAACGCTAGCAAATCTTTTTTTGAAGCGGTATTTAATTGGACATTTATTGATTACGGCCCTGAATACAGTGCCTTTTCAAACGAGGGCATTGATGGTGGTTTTTTTAAATCCGAATTAACGGTTTCAAGCCAAGCAGGTAGTGCATTGGTAGTGTTTTACAGCTCAGAACTACAAGCGACACTTTCAAAAATACAGAAATGCGGTGGTTCAATCATAAAAGATATTTTTTCATTTCCGGGTGGTCGCCGTTTTCACTTTACCGATCCTAGCGGCAATGAATTTGCTGTGTGGTCTGACAAATAGATACCTGTGTGCGCAAAAATACTTTCTGTGTGCTTGCTTGCGCGTGATAATATATAGGCTAATGAGATTCAGAATGACGCATAATCCCCTTAAAAATGGCATCTATGCACATATAAGAAAATACAATTATTACAACTCAGCCATAAAAAGTAACACTTCATCAAATCTTATTTATTTTTCTGATAGTCTATATTTAAATCATAATTATAATTAAAAAATAATTCTTTTTTAAGATTATAAATATGGAAAATAAAAGACCAAAAGTTGGAGTTGGAGTTATCATTATCAAAGATGAAAAAATTCTCCTTGGCAAAAGAAAAAATTCTCACGGAGAAGGGTCTTGGAGTTTTCCTGGAGGACATTTAGAATTTAATGAATCATGGGAAGATTGTGCTTTACGCGAAACTATAGAAGAAACTGGTATCACAATTAAAAATATTCGTTTTGACACAGCAACCAATGATATTTTTCAGGCTGAAGGAAAACATTATGTCACCATTTTTATGCTAGCTGACTATGGATCAGGCGAAGTTAAAATAATGGAGCCTGAAAAATGTGAACAATGGGACTGGTTTGAGTGGAATAATTTGCCTCAACCACTCTTTATTCCTATTCAGAATTTGCAGAAAAGAAATTATAATCCTCTAAAGCTGTCTTAAGAAGATTTTACATTACATAATATTAATAAGGAGTAAAAAATTCCTTTACCTGAATTTTTTCTTCACTTCATTACGAAAACAATTTATAAAAGAAAAGAGTTAATCAAAGAGTTGCTTTTAAAAAATCAATCTGTGCTAATAGATGGAGCAGGAATAACAAAAAAGGAAGAAAAGTATATTTAGACTTAAAAAAATCATCACGGAATAAAATTATTACAATAATTATTAGCTAAGAGATATATGATGAAAAAATATAAGTGTCCAAAATGTGGAATGGAATATGATAAACCAGGAAAATGCAGTATGGATGGTGCAGTACTTTTTGAAATTAAAACAAAGCGTAATTATAGCGAGAAACATGAAGAAAAACATAATCATCACAATCATCATAAAATGATGATGGAGGATTTTAAGAGAAGATTTGTAATCTCTGCAATAATTACAATTCCAATACTCGTCTTATCTCCATTAATTCAAAATCTGTTGAATTTTTCTTTTACTTTTGTAGGTGATAAATATTTCTTGTTTATACTATCAAGTTTTATATTCTTTTGGGGCGGTTTACCTTTTTTAAAAGGTATCTATAGCGAATTAAAGCAAAAACGTCCTGGTATGATGACTCTAATTGCTTTAGCAATTTCAGTCGCCTATTTTTATAGTACTGCGGTTATTTTTGGTCTAAAAGGTAAATTTTTCTTCTGGGAACTAGCTACGTTAATTGATGTTATGCTCCTTGGACACTGGATTGAAATGAAATCAGTGCTCGGTGCTTCCAAAGCACTTGAGAAACTTGCGGAACTTATGCCAGATAGTGCTCACCTCATCAAAAAAAATGATGTTGTGGAAGTGAAAATAGCTGATTTAAAAAAAGACGATAATGTGCTTGTTAAAGTAGGAGAAAAAATTCCTGCTGATGGGATAATAATAAAAGGGACAAGTTACATTGATGAGTCTATGTTAACAGGGGAATCCAAGCCTGTTAAAAAAGAGATCGGACACAATGTTATTGGTGGCTCAATAAATGGTGATGAAATATTAGAAATCAAAGTTACTGGAATTGGTGGGGATTCTTATCTTGCAAAAGTTATTGATTTAGTAGAGCAAGCTCAAAAAACAAAATCTAAGACTGAAAAATTTGCTGATATTGCTGCTAGATGGCTGACTGTTATCGCAATAATAGCTGGAGCTGGAACATTTACATATTGGTTTATTTATGGTCCTGATTTAGCTTTTGCGATTGAAAGACTAGCAACAGTTATGGTTATAGCCTGTCCTCATGCATTAGGACTAGCCATACCTTTAGTGAACGCGGTTTCAACTTCAAAATCCGCTAAAAGGGGTCTTCTAATAAGGAATAGAACTGCGTTTGAAAATGCTAGAAAAATAACGACAGTAGTTTTTGATAAAACAGGCACATTAACGGAAGGTAATTTTGGTGTTAGCTCAATTGTAATATTTGATAAGAAATTTGATAAAAAACAAATTTTACAATTTACGGCATCTCTTGAAAAAAGTTCTGAACATCCAATTGCAAGGGGAATTATTCAAAAAGCCAAAACTTCGGGACTAAAATTAATGAATGTTTCTAATGTTAAAGTTTTAAAAGGAGAAGGTATTGAAGGAACAATAGATAACAAAGGAATTCAACTAATAAGCAAAAGTGCACTTACAAAAAGAAAATTAAAGTTACCTAGAGATATTAATATAAGTGATATAGCTACACTTGTTTTCGTAGTAGTAGATCAACAACTCGTTGGACTTATCACACTTGAAGATCAAATTAGAAAAGAATCTTTTGAGGCAATAAGTAAGTTAAAGGATCAAGGTATAAAATGTTTTATGCTCACAGGAGATAACAAAAAAATTGCTGAAAGTGTTTCAAAAAAATTACAACTTGATGGATTTTTTGCTGAAGTATTACCACACGAAAAACAAGAAAAAATTCGGGAGCTTCAAAACAAAGGTGAATTTGTAGCTATGACTGGTGACGGCATTAATGATGCTCCCGCATTGGCGTTAGCTGATATAGGGATAGCAATTGGCTCTGGAACAGATGTGGCTGCTGAGACTGCAGATATAATTTTGGTAAACAGTAATCCTAAAGATGTTGTTTCACTAATTCTTTTTGGTAAAGCAACTTACAAAAAAATGGTGCAAAATTTATTTTGGGCGACTGGCTACAATGCTTTCGCAATACCTTTAGCCGCTGGTGTTTTGATTGGTTATGGGATTTTAATTTCTCCTGCTATTGGTGCTGCACTAATGTCATTAAGCACGGTTATTGTTGCAATTAATGCAAGAATGTTAAATGTAAAAAAGTAAGAGTTTTAATATAGAATAGATTATTTAATTTTTCTTTTTTACTCTATTCAAATTTTTTATTTATCTCTTGTTTATGATATGATAACAAAAAGAAATAAAAACCTCAGATATTCTTAATATTATACTCAATTCTAAATTTATCTAATGCAAAAAATTATATTTTTTTAAAATTTTTTAATATTATGGCTAAAATAAAAGTTTTAATTGAAGGATATGCTAAGCAATTTGATAATGGTTGGAAAGCTAGTTCAACCGCATGCTTAATTACAACTAATGATAAAAAAATCATAACAGATCCTGGCTGTAATCGTGAGCTATTATTAAATGCTTTAAGTAGAGAAGGTTTAACAACGGATGATATTGATTATGTTTTTTTATCTCATCGTCATCCAGATCATGTTTTGCTTACTTGTCTTTTTGAAAAAGCAAAATACGTAACTTTTGATGACCATTTAATTTACGATAAAGACATTATATTGGAATATGACAAAAATATATTAGGGAAAGATATTGAAATAATAGATACTCCTGGGCATGTATCAGAACATCTTTCTCTTATTGTGGATACTACTGATGGTAAAGTTGCGGTTGCAGGTGATGTAATTTGGTGGCTTGATAAGGAGGATCAAATTATAGATATAAATCAAAAGGATCATAGTCAAGCAATAGATATGGATATGAGACAATTAGTTGAAAGCAGGCAAAAACTTTTAAAAATTGCTGATTATATAATTCCAGGTCATGGAAAGATGTTTAAGGTGGATAAATAACCACGGCAAATTTGAAACTTTTCCACTATGTTTCGGTCACGTTACATTCTCACTTCACTGAATTTTGTTCGGGAGACATAACGAGGATTGTGAGGAAAAAATTTCGGTGTGCATTTTCTCTAAATTTATTTTTCTCTATTCAGTGATAATTTCAACAAAAATGAGCTAAAATAATGATTAGTTAATTTAAAGAATAATTAGTAAATCTGAAAAGCTGATTTCGCATACTCAAAAACCTTCGCTTCACTGCGGTTTTAGACAAAACATAAATATAAACTAGACGGCTAATTATTTGGTGATATACTAAAGTAAGGAGAAGTAAATTAGTTAAAGCCAGTTATTATATTATACAAAATAAATTTTAGTCTATGGATAAAAAACAAAGCAATCTTTTCCTAAAAGAGCAACCAACATTACGAGAATTTCAACAATATGTTCGCGATTTAGTTAAGGAACGTGGTTTTCAAGAAGAAAGCATATCAGAAATTTTTATGCTTCTAAGCGAAGAAATTGGTGAGATGGCGAAAGCTGCTCGTAAATGTGCTGGATTAAAAACAGACAATAATTCGCGCAAACCAAATCTTGAGTTGGAAATTGCGGACGTATTTATGTATCTCCTAGATATTTGTAATTATTTTAAAGTTGATTTAGAAAAAGCTTTTCGTGATAAAGAAGAAATTAACAAAAAGAGAGTTTGGGAGTAATTAGGGGACGGCTAAAATTTACATTAGATAACAAATTATATGAGGTTTGGGAAAAAGAAAATTTGTAAAAATTAAGGAGTTACTTTTTCTTCCGTCTGAATTTTGCCGTCTTTTATGTTGCAATTAAAAAGAAAGTTGGCGAAACTTCTTATGGACTTAAATATTATACGCAATATTACTCAGATAATAGCTCAATCACAAATTCTATAAAATCTTACTTTCTCTAATATTATTATGATAAAAATTTTCCTTATCCATGGTGCTTTTGGAAATCCAGAAGAAAATTGGTTTCCATGGTTAAAACAAAGATTAGAAGAATTAAATTGTAAAGTAATTATTCCTACTTTTCCAACTCCTGAAAACCAATCACTTGAAAATTGGAATAAAATTTTTGCTGAATATGAAAATCAAATTGATGAAAACACAATTTTTGTAGGTCATAGCTTAGCCTCTGCATTTTTACTAAGTGTATTGGAACGAATTGATGTAGTAATTAAAGGTTCATTTTTTATTTCTGGATTTTTAAAATTATTAGGAAATGAAACATTTGATTCTATCAATAAAACTTTTGTTGATAAAATCTTTGATTGGCAAAAGATAAAACAAAATTGTAAACAATTTTTTATTTATCATTCAAATAATGATCCTTATGTTCCGATAGGGTGTGCTAATGAATTAGCAAATAAACTTAACATAAAACCAAAAATTATTAAAAATGCTGGACATTTTAATGAGAAAGCAGGATATTTAGAATTTGAAGAACTATTTAATGATATTAAGCTACTCCTCTGATATTACTGTATTTTGTCATACTGTAACTTATTTCACTCTGCGATTTTTTCTTGCAAGAAAAATGCATAACAAGTATTATGAGAGAAATTCTTGCTGAATTTTCCTGAATTGCCTACAATCATTCTTTATATCCTAGCGTTAAATGAAATAATTATTTTTTAACTACCAACTATAATATGGAAGAAACCTTGCTAAAAATTCTAATTATCAGCTATGGGGCGACAGGTATAATAGATACAATTGCTTATTGGCCAACAATAAAAGATTTGTGGTTTCTCAAAAAACCCAGTGCCAATATTCAATCATATATACTTTGGACAATAACCACAGGAATTGGTTTTTTATACAGCTTACTTATATTACCAGACTGGTTTTTCAGATTTGTATCAGGAATGATGTTTCTTGCTAATGTTGTAATTTTATTTTAAGTATTAGATTAAAAAGTCGTTAAAAAAATATTTTTACATTCGATAACAAAGTATATACGGTTCGGGAATTTTCCTCTATAATATTAATAAGGATTGAAAAAAGTCCTTTTCCTAAGTTTTTGATTGAATATGAAAATTAAGAGGATAAATCAAAAACTTCATAATCCCCAATATTAGTTTCAATTTAGAAAAGAGCTAAATATATAAAGAAACAATTAAATTGAATGAATATGGTTAAAATTTTAGTATTTGGGGATAGTATTGCTTGGGGCGCCTTCGACCTTAAACGAGGTGGTTGGGTTGAAAGGTTAAAAACATTTTTTCTGCAAAACTATTCTAAAAAAGGAGTCGGAGTATATAATCTTGCGGTTTCGTCAAATGACACAAGAGGGGTTTTAGAATTTTTAGAAGCAGATATTAATAAAATAGATAAAATTGAATCAGCAGATTATATCTTATTATTTTCCATCGGATCTAATGATCCTAGGTATATTAATGAAAGAAATAATGTATTTGTGCCTCAAAAAGAATTTGAAGAAAATCTACAAAAAATAATTAATATTGCAAAAAAACATTCGGAGAAAATAATTTTTACAGGACTAATGAAAGTTAATGATAATTTAACCCAACCATTGAAAGAAAATGAATTTTGGGAAAACAAAGATATTCAAAATTACAATAATATCATTGAAAGGAAATGCAAAGAGAACCAAATTAATTTCATTCCCCTATTTAATTTGATTAATGAAACTGAACTCTCCGATGGATTGCATCCTAACAGTGAAGGTCATGAGAAGATTTTTAATCACATTAAAGATTATTTGGTAAGGTTAGTATAACTCTCTTTTATTCTATTTCTTCGAAAGACTAAAATTCCTTGATCCGCGACTTGCAAACTTTCACCACACTCCATTTCGCTCGCTCTCATCTACGCCATGTTTATGGTATTTTAATAAAAGTTTAAATGGTAATCAATCAAGTTAAATAATTAATTTAATAAACCAAAAAAAATGAAACTACTTTTAACATCGGGCGGACTTGCAAATGATTCAATAGCCAACGCCTTATTTGATTTGGTGGGCAAGCCTCCCGAGGACACCACCGTTGTTTTTGTGCCAACCGCGAGTAATGTCGAGGCAGGGGATAAAGATTGGCTTATCAATGATTTGTTAAATTTAAAAAAACAGAATTTTAAATCAATTGAAATAACCGATATTTCAGCCGTTGATGAGAAAATCTGGAGACCTAGTTTTGAAAGAGCAGATGTTTTGTTTTTTGAAGGGGGAAATACTTATCACCTTATGAAGTGGCTAAACAAAAGTGGACTGACAAAACTATTGCCAGAGCTACTGGAAGACAAAGTTTATGTCGGTGCAAGCGCCGGAAGTATTGTCGCTAGTTCGGACTTGTCATTAAAGTTATCTCAACTTATTTATGAAGAAGATATAATGGAAACTGAAGAAACGAAGGGTTTGGATTTCATTGACTTCTATTTTATACCACATTTAAATTCAGAATGGTTTAAAAGAAGGACAAAAGAAGATATAGAAAAAGTCACTAAAGGAATAAATAGGACAATTTATGCGCTTGATGATGAATCTGCATTGAAGATTGTTGATGATAAAATTGAAATAATCAGCGAGGGAGAATGGGCTGTTTTTAACGAAAAAGAATTTGGGAGTAATTTCAAAACAATTAAATAAATAAAAAAGGCGTTAACTGGTACAGTCAACGCCTTGAGTTTGAGACTGTTTACCTACCATCCTTTTAGAAAAGAAGAACTAATAAATAAGCAACGGGTATTGATAATAATGCTATAAAGGCACGATTTCTTGACTTATAGGCGTCCACGTACCTACAAGCTTCAAGCAGTTTGAGAGACCTGACATAATAAAAACCCGATGTGATAGTAGCAATTAATACTAATACTGCTGCCATTATCACGACTTGCATAAAGTCTGACATTTTGCACCTCCTTAAAGAGCAACTTCTCACAATAGTGGAGAAACTGCCTTTGGGTTAAAAAACGATTTCATCAACTATTGATACTGCAGGATAGTATTTATTATCGTTTATGTCAAGTCAAACGCAAAACATCACACATATACAACTTATTTAAAATAATTTTCAAAAAATACCAAATGACATATGAAAAATATATAAACAACTCGTTAATCTGGGATATGATAAATATTTGGTAAGATAAACAAGGGGAGTGAAACATCACATAACAAGGTATGCAGTTCAAGAATTTTTCGCTATAATCTTAATAAGAAATCGAAAACTTCTTCCACTTTTTCTATCTCACTATTGCTATACAAAAAACTTCGTATATCGTCAATGTTTTACAAAAAAAATATACCCAAACAATTGCAGTCTTTATTAATTTTTTTTTAAAACTAGTTAAATATAAATTGGCCAATCGTTATTATTGTAGTGACTCAATTGCTTTTTACAACAAGCGATCTTTTAGCAAGAACTTTCATGCTAAAACAAGGATTTGTTTTAGCAACATTTTTTAGTGGATGGTTTTTGGTGTATTTTTCAATTAGAATAATTGCTATGTTTAGTCAACTTTATGTTTTTACAGCAATTGAGTTAGGAAAAACAATGGCACTTTTTGGCGCGACATCAATTATATTAGCCAATTTATTGGGGGGTTCTCGTTTTAAAAGAAGTTTTATCTCCTGGCGAATATATTGGAATTACATTGGCGGTAATTGCATTTACTGTTATAGCTCTGACATAAAAATTCAAGTCACGCCATGATTTTGATTTTTTCTTTTCTTGCTATGTTATATTGAGGAAAAAATCAAGATTTTAGCCTATAGAGTAAATATGGAAAATTACCCAGCCTGTAATTTTCGTAAATTTTTGTCCTTTTTTCTTTATGAGGTATAATAGTAAAAAGAATCAAAAAATTCAGACTCGATTTAGGTGATGAGCTAGCTGATGTATTGTTTGTTTTGATTTGTATTGTTAACCAAACAGGAGTTGATCTTACGGAAGCATTGCAGAAAAATCTTGTTAAAAAAACAAAACGTAATGGAGAAAGACATAAAAATAATCCAAAATTAAAGGAAAAGACTTAATAATTTAAGGGAATGTTGCACTTCTTACTCTGCTGGTCAATTTTCTCTAAAAACTTATTCATGCTTAAAATAGTGTTGATTACGTCGAAGAAAGGTATTATTTTAATATCTTTAACTGACACAAAAATATATGGGAAACCCATTTAAATTACAAGCCTGTCTCAGAATGGATAAAAAAGACATTCCTGTTCCACTCAAGATTGGTAAAAAATATAATTTTAACAAAAACGGGCATAGACTTTATCAAATTAAAGTTCCAATGGATTTACGTGACGAAAATTGGAATGCTTATGGCAGATGTGTAATAACCGAATACACCTTAGGTAATAACAAAACAACAGGAATTTATGTCATAGTAAAAGTTTTTGATAAAGTTCAAGGAGAACAGGTTACCAAGGCGTTTGTATCAGATGAAGAAGTAGATGCCGTTTTAAGCAATATTAAATAATATTTTTTATTTCACATACTAAAATGAACGTAAAAACAGCTCTGTTTTTAGCTATTACATCAATTAAAAGAGGTAATAAAGGAACGCTAGCTATGACTATTTTAATTATGACTTTAGCTTATGTTAATTTAGTTTTTATTTCCTCTATTTTTGGCGGTATAGTGCAAGCTATTAATAGTCAAGCTATTAATAATCAATATAGTAATATTGTCATAACTCCTAATATTAATGATACTTATATTAAAAAAAGTCACGCCAGGCAGTACTTGCTAGCTATACCTGGTATTACTGGTGTGGCTACTCATTATGTAGATGATCCAGTTATAGAATTTGATAAAAATAGTACTGGTGAAAATATTGAAAAAGGACGCTGGACCTTAAAATCAATAGTTCCTCAGGAGGAAGAAAAAGTAACTAATATTTATAAATCAATAGTAGCTGGTTCTTATTTAAAGGCTACTGATCGAGATCAAATTATTTTAGGTAAAGAAATTGCTGGTGGCTATGGTGGAGACTTAGGATATTTAAGCTTAGGAGTTAAAGTTGGTGATCAAGTAGATGTACATTTTAGCAATGGCATCAAAAGAACTTATATAGTGAAAGGAATTTTTAGTACTAAAAGTACTCAAGTAAATCAAAGTGCTTTTATAACTAAAAAAGAAATGGAATCTGTGTTACACGTGCATAATTGGTCATCAGAAATATTAGTAAAAATAGCTACTACTGGCAACGAAAATAAATATATCAAAGAAATTAGACAAACAGGATTTAAAAATGAAGATATAAAAAAATGGAGTGATTTAATGGGATTTACTGCAGGTGCTAGCAAAAGTTTTGATATGATTAGTATTATTTTGGGTGTAATTGGTACTATTGTAGCTGGTATTACTATTTTTATTATTATTTTTGTTAGTGTAGTCAATAAAAGAAAGCAAATTGGTATTCTCAAAGCTATTGGAATGAGAGAAGGAACTATTGTTTTATATTTTGTTATCCAAGCTTTATTTTATGGAATAGTAGGGGTTTTATTTGGCATATCGCTAATTTTATTTGTTATTCGTCCGTTTTTTATAGCTAATCCACTAAGCTTTCCTGTTGGTTGGGTATCACTAAAAATAACCTTTAATATTATTCGTATAAGTAATTTAAGTTTAATCGGAGCTGCTTTGATTGGTGGATTTTTTCCAGCTTATCGTGGCGCTAAAGAGAGTATTTTAAATTCCCTTTGGGGTTAATTAATTATCTAAAATTATGATTATTCAAGTTAAAAACTTAAAAAAAACTTATGAAGGAACAGTCCCAGTTAAAGTTTTAAAAAATATTAATTTTGGAATAAAAAAAGGTGAGTTTGTAGCTTTAATGGGAAGAAGTGGGTCTGGAAAATCTACTTTATTGCATCAGCTTGGATTATTGGATACACCTACTGCTGGGGAAATTATTATTGAAAATATTAATTTAGTATCTCTTACTGAAAAACAAAAATCTCAATTTAGATTAAAAAAACTTGGTTATGTTTTTCAGTCCTATGCCTTGTTGCCAGAACTAACTGTCTTAGAGTCAGTTTTTTTACCCTTAATGTTAGATGATATTCCTAAAAAAGAATACAAAGAAAAAGCAGCTGATATGTTAATAAACGTTGGTTTAGGAAACAAATTAAATCATTTGCCTCAAGAATTATCTGGAGGAGAACAGCAAAGGATAGCCATTGCTAGAGCTTTAGTTAATGATCCTCTCATTTTATTCGCTGATGAACCTACAGCTAATTTAGATAGAGAATCTTCTTTAACTGTTTTAAAATTATTTAGAAAATTAAATCAAAATATTGGTCAAACTATTATTATGGTTACTCATGAACCAGAAGATGCAAAATATGCAGATAGAATAATCTGGTTGCGAGATGGGGTTATTGAGGAGAACTAGAATATAGAAATAAACGATTTTACGGAAAGAATGTTTAATATTTCAATCTTTGATAGCGCTATTAGTGCCTATTATGTTTGAACATTTTGCAAGTAGCGTATTAGCTAATTGATACTGTAGGCTTGGAGTAAATAGATTTGCGTCGGACTTAATAAGCTTTCCAATTATTTTTTATAAACCGAGATGCGTTTTAAGCATTTATTTTTACAAAATAATAAGACCCTCCCAAAGTACGTGCGCTTTTGGAGGGTCGTTGAGAGAGGATTATACTTTCTTGAAGTTCTCATTTACTTTTTTTCTGTAAGCCGCGTAACTTATATACGCGGTTCTTGTTTTTCTAATCTTATCGGTTCTTACATCCAGGATAGTTTCAACATGGGCTGGTGCAGTGTGTCCATTATTAAAGCAGTTTATTCGGTCGTAATAAATCCTTCGGTTTTCTATGGGATCAACAAACCAATTCTTTCCGCCAAATAAGTTTTCTCCTCCACGTTCTTCATCAACATAAACTCTTTTTGTAGTCCATGTTTTTTGAATTGTTTTTGAAAGGAACTGAGTTTTTCGAGTTTTAATTTCTCTAAGTATAATCACTATAAAAAGAAAAATGCAAAAAAGACCAATTTCTATAAACCGTATTAGCTCATGTGATAAAATCATTACGCACCTCCTGTTTCAGTAGTTTAATAAGGATTATACATTTATAATATAGACTAGCACATGTACTTACTTTTTTTCAAACAAAGACATTTTGCCGAAGTTTAATTTCTCTAAATAAAGAGTTTGTTGTAAACTTAAAAGAGGAAAGTTTATTAAACTTTTAACATCAACATTATTATGGAACTAATAGGGGGGGTATAATACAACTAATATCGTCTTGAAACATAAATGGAAAACACTTTTGATATTAAATTTTGGTTAGCCATCACAGCATCGGTTTTAGATGTAATTGCATTTTTCCCATACATCAGAGATATTTTTTTACGAAAAACAAAACCACACGCATACACTTGGTTGATTTGGTCTATCACACAAAGCACTGCTGTTGTAGCTCTTTGGTATGGTGGTGGAGGTTTTGGAGCAATAAGTTTATCCATAGGTGTTTTGGTTAGTGCTTTTGTATTTATTTTATCTCTAAAATATGGAACAACTAATATAAAAACAAGCGATACCGTTGTTCTTATTTTCGCATTGGCGGCTATTTTAGTTTGGTGGCAATTAAGCAGTCTTTTACTTGCGGTATTAATGGTGTCTGCAATTGATGGCATTGGATACGTTCCTACATATAGAAAATCTTTTGCGAATCCGTGGACTGAGTCGTTGGCATTTTGGTTTATAATGATTGGAGCCGGTGCTATGACTATAATGGCAAGTAAGGAATATAATTTATTGACTATGACTTATCTGATAACTCTTGTGACATCAAACATAATCTTACTCAGCCTGCTTCTAATTAGACGAAGACAACTTGGTAAAAAGGTTTAAAAGGTCAAACATAAAGTTTTATCGGCTTAATATTAAGAATTTAATTTTGATTTGTAATTTGGTAATGATTAAACTATAATTTTAACTGTAGACTATACTATATTTTATAGTTCAAAGTATTTAAGTAAGTCTTAATAATTAATAAAATATTTTATGAAACGAGAACAATTTGAAAATATTAATAGTTCTTTACAAGAGCAAGAAAAAATAAACAAAGAGTTGGTTTCTTATAAAACTCAATTATATGAATTAACAGGAATTCCTTATGAAGAATTAAAGGAAAATAATTTTGAATGTGATTTATCTGATCGTAGGGTGGAAAGAAAGTTTAAGGGGTTTCTTAAAAAAATTCAAGAAAGGGGAGAAAATTCATCAATAGAGGATGAAAGACCTAAACAAGAAAAAGAAGTAATTTCTTTTAAATTTAAAAATGTAGCTCAAGCTATTCGTGAATCTCAGGCGATTAAGGATGAAATTTCTTTATTGCAGGTTGATTTACAAGAAGCTATACAAGATGAAAGAAAAAAACATAGTGGAGATACATTGATTAGAAATGATTATATTGA
Organism: Parcubacteria group bacterium M10-OD1-1; assembly: GCA_003056145.1. GTDB lineage: Bacteria > Patescibacteriota > Minisyncoccia > Moranbacterales > UBA2206 > M10-OD1-1. Next base: position 2,971 of record LSNL01000004.1, on the reverse strand, counting down.
TGATTTAGATGAGGATATTAGAAAAAAGGAAAAAGAATTAGAACAATTATATCAAGAAAATCCGGAAAGCTTTACAGCTCTTCATTTAAGAGAATTGAAAGAATATCGTCAATCTTTGGATCAGGGACGGTTAGTAGAAACTCCTTATGTCAAAAAAATTAAAGGAGAAATGTTGGAAAAAATGGAAATAGGTAAACCTATTTTTTTGCATGGTCATTTCGGTGCTGGGAAATCACAGTTATCATATTCAGCGTCAAAGGATTTTTTGATTGATTTAAACACTCGGCAGGATTTTGAGAAGTGGAGGGAAGAACAAATAGAACAAAGACAAGAAAATAATGGCAGCAAACTTTCTGAAGAGGAAGAAATTAAAAAATTAAAAGAAATTCGTAAATTTTATGAAACAGATACTTCGGATGAAACACGAAAAAAGCTTGATTTTTATGCTATCCCTGGTTCTAAAGAAACTTCCATTGCCGATTTATATACAGAAAAAACGCTAGGATTGGAAAAAGTAAATGGGAAAACTTACGAAGAACATAATAAAGAAATTGAAGAAATTCGTCAGCAGATAATTAAAGATGATAATATAGGTTTTGATAAAATATCAGATGAAGATAAAAAAGAAAAAATGAAAGAAGCTTTTCAAAAAGCTATGGAAATTCATAAAACTAAAAACGAAGGATTTGGAACAGTAGTAGAAACCATAAAAAAAGAACTTTATAATGCTGTGGAAGAAGGGAAACCCTTTGTTTTTGACGAAGTGAATGCCGTTCCGATGGAAGTGCTTTTGAGTATGAATGATCTTTTAACCAAAGAACCAGTGTCGGAAGGAGCTGAACCGACTGATAAAAATATAGCTTTTATACCTGGAGTTGGTAAAGTAATTATAAAAGAAGGGTTTGTGCCGATTTTTACTGGAAATAAAAATGTTGAGAATTTGGCACAATATCAAGGAATTAATGAGCTTAACCCGGCTTTTCTTTCTCGTCTAAAACAAATTGAATATGATTATGTTCCGCAAAGAGTAGACGGAAAATTAGAAAATGTTGGTGATGGAGATAACGAGCTATTTCAAATTTTAGTGGCAAAAACAATTGATAAAAATGGTAATATGAAATTACCAGAAGGAGATTTGGAAAAATTATATCGTTTGGTCCAATATGCTTCATCAGTTCAGAAAATATTTTCTGGGAGATGGCAGGAAAGTAAAGTTGAAGAGGTAGGTGGAATAATGCCAGAATTACAGAAATCTGTCTTGTCTATTCGTGGTCTGGAAGACATTTTGGAAGAATGGGGGAGAGGCAGAAAAATGGATTTAGACATGGCTATTTGGAAAGGTTTCATTTCTCAGGCGGATATATCAAGTGATAAAGTAGTGCTTTTCAAAATAGCACAAAATACTTTTGGTTTTTTTGATGAAAGTGATGGATATAATAACTTTGTTGGTGGTTTTGATGAAGCTGGTAAGCTAACAGAAAATTTTATCACAAAAGATGATTATAAATATATTCCGAAAGAGCAAGAATTTATTTCAGCGAGAGAGGCTGTTGGTATTGTATATGGTGATGGACCAGAACGAACAAAATATCCTGATATAACTTTGGAAAATGAAGAAAAAATTGACGCTGAGAAAATTGTGGAATTTATGAAGAAATCAGAAGATTTAGAGCGAGAAACAGGAGAATATGAATCTATGTTAGGATTTACTGAAGAAAAAGGATATTGTGAGCCCACTTAATTTTTAATTTGAAAATATTTGTATGCTCCAAGAAAACTTAAAAATAAACTGCCAAGAAGCAAGAGAAAAAATAGAAGAATTTAAACAACTGCAAAAAGAATTTGCTTCTGAACTGGAAAGAATAAAAAAAGATGGTCAAGCCGGTCATATTTTTGAAATTGAAAAAAGAATTGAAGAAAAGAAAAAAGAATTGAATGAGTTGTTTAAGGAAGTAAAGGAAAAGCTTTTAAATAACAAAGAATTAGTAGCAGGTAAAATAATTGAAGATTTTTTAAATGAATTAGAAGAAAAAGGAGAAAAAGTAACTTATTTATATAATTGGGAAGAATATACATTAACTGATAACCAATTAAATGGCCGAGTCCAAATAGAAGGAACTCTTTACCCCATCATTAATGGCAAAGTCATCAAAGAAATAGAGGGTGAGGCTATTCAAAGTTGTTACAATATCTATAACATTAATAATCAATTAAATGGGGAAATTAACATAGAAGGAACTCTTTACCCCGTCATTAACGGCAAAGTCATCAAAGAAATAGAGGGTAAGATTATTCAAAATTGTTACAATATCTATAACATCAACAATCAATTAAATGGTCAAGTCAAAATAGAAGGAATTGTTTACCCCGTCATTAACGGCAAAGTCATCAAAGAAATAGAGGGTGAGGCTATTCAAGATTGTGATAATATCCACAACATCAACAATCAATTAAATGGCCGAATCCAAATAGAAGAATCTTTTTACCCCATCATCTTTTACCCCGTCATTAACGGCAAAGTCATCAAAGAAATAGAGGGTGAGGCTATTCAAGATTGTAACAATATCCACAACATCAATAACCAATTAAATGGCCGAGTCAAAATAGAAGGAATTAATTATCCCATCATCAACGGCAAAGTCATCAAAGAAATAGATGGTGAGGCTATTCAAGATTGTAACAATATCCACAACATCAATAACCAATTAAATGGCCGAGTCACAACAGAAGGAACTCTTTACTCTGTAGTTATGGGAAAGATTGTTAGATTAAGTATTTAATTTGAATTGTTTTTGAAAGGAAGGACAGTAACGCCAAAATCTGGAATGAAAAAATGAAATTAGTGAATTAAAAAACATTAGAATATAGTAGTAATAATTACCAAAATGTATGCTCCAAGAAAACTTAAAAATAAACTGCCAAGAAGCAAGAGAAAAAATAGAAGAATTTAAACAACTGCAAAAAGAATTTG
>LSNL01000003.1 GCA_003056145.1 Parcubacteria group bacterium M10-OD1-1 | reverse complement strand
CCGACCACGCACTGTGTCAGCAATTAAAACAAAGATCATTCCGATTAGAATAAAATATTTTGACGAATATCTTTTTTGAAACATTTGAGCTATAAATCCTAGAAATAAATACGGCAGAAAAAATATCGGCAGAAAATAACGCAAAGGAGCCTCTTTAATAGAAGGAAACATTATTACAAAAAATAAAATTAAATAAAAAATAATTACTCTCAAAAAATATTCTTTTTCATTATCTTTTTCCTTTTTAACTTTTTTTATTAACAAAAAATATCCTAATAAAGAAAAAGCTACACTTAGTAAAATAATACCAAAATAGACTAAGCGATTTAAGATGATTTGTTTAGGCTGTTGCCAAAAGCTAACTGAGTTTTTCTTTCTTGTTTTTAAAAAATCACAATTATCTTTGTTCCCCAAAGTCGTTAAAATATAAGTATTAGCCTGAATATGGCAAGCTGTGTCTAAAGCTAAAGTTTTTAAAAAATGGTTACTTCCACTATTGGAACGCTCAGTAGCATTTTTAAAAAAATAGTGTGTATTTTTAAAACCTGTATTCAGTTCATGAATAATTTGCCCAGTATTTAAAAATAAAGCGATTAAAATTACCACCAACCATTTTAAAAAAGTTTTAGGATTTTTAATGACTACTATCAAAAAAATGACTACTGTCATTATCGGCATCGCCACTAATAGCATAGCGTGTAATTGGGTGCCTATTCCAATAGCGATACCCAGCATTATTGCCCAAAACCATTTAATTTTTTCTCTCTTAGCTAAAAAATCTGTCAAAGCTAGCAAAAAAAGCAAAATAAAAAAGGGCATAGAATTGGTATTCCAAGCAAAACGAGAAAACTTTATTGCAAAATAAGAAATAGTATACAGCCCAGTCAGAGGCAAAGCTAAAGCCACCGAAAAATATTTTCTCAAAAAATAATAAAACAAAGGGATAGCTAAAAGAGAAAAAAATAAATCAGGATAAGCCAAGGCGTTAGGATTATTACCAAAAACTTTGGCAGAAGTTATTTGAAAATAATAAAATATTGGCCCTAAGTGAAATTTAGTGTTACCCATATTTGGACCCAAAAGTGGCCAAGTATTATGTCCTTCTATAACATTACTTACCACAATAGCGTCATTAGCTTGATCATCATCAAAATAAAGCCAATTTTTATGTTGATAAGTTCGCAAAAAGACACCCGCTATAATAATAAGTCCTAAAAATAGGGCTACGGTAGTTTTTTCTCTTAGTTTTTTTTGTAACCAATTTTGTAGTTGATAAACAAATCGCATTTAATTAAAAATAACAAATTATTTTTTATTAATTAACAGAAAGGCTTTTCCTCGCCGTTAACTTTTTTGTTTATTCGGCACTATCAATTTTAATATCCGATTTAAAAGTTTCTTTCATTCCAAAAACATCTTTCCAAAAAACTCGATCTGTTTTTCCGTTTTTCTTATTAAAGCGGAAGCTATTAAAAATTTTACGATTAGTAAAATTAATTTCAAAAATTTCTAGCTGTCCAAATTTTTGTGAATGCAAAACAATAAAGTTATGTCCGTATTTTTTAGTTATTTTATTAACAGCATCTTTTTTAGCTGGAACTACGGCAAAATATTGAGCTTTAGGGTTTTGATCTAATTTTAAAGTAGTATAAGTAAAATTAGGATCATTCTTTTCCCAAAACAAATATTCTAGCGGACGAATATGCTCAGGCTTGCTATAAAAATAAACTGTATAGCCAGGCTTGTGATGATTGTAAATATAATTGGCTACTTTTTCTAATTGACCTAAAGTTACTCCATCTTTAACTTTTAGAATCAATGTTCGTTTAACCTTAAAATGAGTTTTTTGTGACTGAGCTTGTTCTTGGAACCAGGACATTGTTCCGTAAGCATTAGAAAATAAAACTATCGCCGTTAAAAGAATAATTAAATATTGATACAATTTCACTTTCTTTTCTTTCAAAAATTCAAAAATTATACCCAAAAGAATAAATGGAGCTCCAAAAGTAAAAATAAAAAATCTAGGACGAATTTGATAAGCTAAAGGAATACATAAAATAAAGAAAACTCCTATCCAAAGTAAAATAAGAGTTAAAAAATCTTTTTTCTCCTGTTTTAATGTTCCTTCTATTATTTTTTTGAAGCTAAGATAAATTCCTCCTAACAAAATACTCAAGGTGAAAAGAATAGCTATAATCTTAGAGACATTAGCCTTTTTAGGATAAATATAAGAAGTTGTAATTAAAGTATAATTTCTAACTTGCTTATTAATATTCTTTTTTAATTTATCTAAAAGAGGCTTTTTAGCTGGTTTGGAGCTAAGTGCTTCAATAAAATCTTTAGTATTTTCTCCGTGTTTTATTGTATCACTAATAATAACTGGCGTATAAAAAACTAAGAAAACTGCGAAAGCAATTCCAATTGAAATAATAATTTTTTTAAAGATTTGTTTTTGAAAAATTTGTTTAAAAATTTGTTTTCTCCACAATTTATAATGATAAACTATTAATAAACCAGAAACTCCAATCAAACAAAAAAAGCCCACAAAGTGAAGTTGCGACCCGACTGCCATTCCAATCGCCCAAACTGCCACCCATAAAGCACGCTTTTTTTCACTGTCTGTATTAAGAAATTTCAAAAGAGCTAAAAAACTTAAAATAGTAAAAAATGGAAGAGAATTAGGATTCCAAGCAAAGCGAGAATATTCAATAATTAAAAAAGAAAAAGCGTACATTAAAATAATCAGCAAAGAGATGTAGCGTTTAAAATAAATCCTTGAAAAAATATATAATAATGGCAGTATCATTATCCCAAAAAATAAATCAGGATAAGCAAACACATCAGGCACAGTTGAATGAAAAATAACTCCTGATAAATACTGGAAATAATAAAAAACTGGACCTAGATGTAGAAAACCATACTTAACTTTAGTGGCTCCAGCACGAGCACCTAAGAGTGGTAAATCCTGCGGGCCGTTCTGAACAGCATTAGCAATCATAAAAGCATCTCGTGATTGATCCATTTTAAAATATAACCAATCATGAAAATGATAAAAACGTATTGCAAAAGCACCAAACATAATGATAATAATCGTTATCACGGTAATATATTTTTTTTGAAAGAATTTTTCCATAAATTTTATTTATTTATTATAACAAATATATTTTACTCTTATTCTATCAGAACTATTGAAAATAGGAAACAATAATAATTTATTTCTAATTTTAGACTTTTTTATTTATTTATTATATAATTTAAAGGCCTGATTAAATTAATTATCTATTTCATGAAACAAAAAAAAATAGTTATTGCGTTTTTTATTTTATTAGTTTTAATTCTTAATTTGAGCCTAGGATTAACTAGGCTTTCTCATTATTCGGCCGTTGATGAGCCTTATTGGATTTATAAAAGAATTCCCAAATACTGGAAAGCTATTAAAGAACAGAAATGGAGGCACACTAATATCAATGACAAACCTGGTATTACCGTAGCTCTAATCTCCGGAATTGGTCTGTTCTCTGTTAATCCACTTCCCTATAAATCGTTGCGTCAAGAAGTAAAAACTCCTACTCAAACAAATTATTTCTCTAAGATAAATTTTTCTCTTCGCCTACCAATTTATTTGGCTACTATTATTTTTCTACTAATTTTCTTTTTATTACTTCAAAAACTTTTCAACACTTCTGTCGCTTTAACTGCACTTACTTTCATTGGGCTCTCCCCAATCATTTTAGGAATGAGCTTAATCATTAATCCTGATTCTCTCCTTTGGGGATTCCTTCCGCTTTCTATTCTAAGCTATCTAATCCACCAAAAAGAAAAACAATCTAAAAAATATCTTTACTTAACCGGAATATTTTTAGGGTTAGCGCTTTTAACAAAATATGTTGCCAATATTCTTTATGTTTATTTTCTGGGTCTTATTTTTTTAGAATACATCTATTATTTTCAGAAAAAAAAGCCTTTCTTTAATTATCTAAAGAAAGCTCTTTTAGATTTTAGTTTTATCATTGCTATCTCTATGGCTGTTTTCTTTCTCCTGTTCCCAGCTACTTGGAAACATTCTGAGATATTATTAAAAGGAACGCTATTCAGCAAAGCCTTCAAATCTACTTGGCCAATTTTTATCGGTTTTTTTGCTTTACTTTTAGCTGATTTAGGAATTAATAAAAGTCGTCTTAGTTCTCTAGTAATGAATTTTTTAACTAGATATAGAGATCTTTTTCAAAAAATAATTGGAGGACTTATTTTAATAATAACTGGTTTTATTTTTTATAATATTTTTACTGGTATGACGATTTGGAATTTTGAGGCAATAATGGCTTCGCCCAAAGGAGGTAGTGGTTTTGCTTTGATGGATTTTATTTCTAAAGTTATTGCCGATCTTTATGCTCTCATCTTTGGCTTAACTCCATTAGTTTTTATTTTTTTCATTTATTCTATTTTTAAAAATTCTTTTTTAAAAAATTCCAAAAAAGAAAAATTTCCTTCAGTTTTATATTTTCTTCTTTTTATTCTTCTTTACTATATTGCCTCTACAATTAATCATGTAACTGATACTGTTCGCTACCAGATAGTTCTCTATCCACTAGCTTCCATTATTGCCGCTATTGGTTTTTACCAATTTATCGAAACGCCTTTCATTAAAAAATATTTGCGTTTTTATAGTGCTTATCTAATCATTATAGCTCTTTCATTTTTCAGTCTTTATTCAGTTAAACCTTTCTACTTAACTTATGCTTCTAGCATTCTTCCATCTCGATACATTCTTAATTTTAAAGATATGGGCGATGGAAGTTTTCAAATAGCTCAAGAGTTAAATAAATTACCTCAGGCTCAAAAATTAATCATTTGGTCAGATAAAGGTGCTGTTTGTGAATCATTTATAGGTCGTTGCATTACTGGTTTTCATAAAAATGATTTAGCTGGAGTTCATTTTAATTATTTAATTGTTTCTACTGGTCGTAAATCTAAATCGTTGAAATCTCATTCGCTCCTGCATCAACAATTTAATTTTGCAAAAATTTATTCTTCTAGCTTTCCTGGTTACAAAATGATTATTCTCGGCGGAAGACCAAATAATTTTGTTAAAATAGTTTCCGTTAATAAAGAAATTGCTAAATAAATTTTTTATTTATGAAAAAATGACTATTCCACCTAACTCTCCTCAAGAAAACTTAAAAACTAAATTTTTTTTAGGTTTAATCTTAATCTTACTTATCTCAGAATTACTTTTTCAATTAAAGAAAGAAACTACTTTGACTAAGAAATCTGTTCTTTTCAATTTTCAACCTGATTTAGTGCTTAATACTCCCTTTAACTCAAAACTTAGAATAGCTCAAACTTCTTTTCCAAAAAAGGTTTGTAATATTACCAATTACGGAGCAACCAGTGATAACCAAACGATAAACACTGAAGCGTTCAGAAAAGCTATTAACGATTGTGCTAAAACTGGAGGCGGAGAAGTTTTAGTTCCAGCTGGCACTTGGCTTACTGGACCCATTAAACTAGAGAGTAACATTAATTTACATCTAGAAAAAAATGCTCTCTTAAAATTTAGTGTTCATATTAAAGATTATTATCCTTTGACCTTTGCTCGTTTTGAAGGGATTGAATATTTTAATTTTGCCCCTCCTATTCATGCTAATCACGCTCATAATATTGCTATTACCGGACCAGGTAAAATTGACGGACAAGGAGCAGTGTTTTGGTGGAAATTTTTATCTTACTCTTCCGTAAAAAATCTTTATCAAATGGGTGATAAAAATATTCCAGTTGATCAGCGAATCTTTGGGGTAATGAAAAAAAGGAGATTACGCCCTGCCTTTTTAGACTTTGTTCATTGCCAAAAAATACTTTTAGCTGATATAACTATTGATAATGGTCCAATGTGGACCATTCATCCAATTTATAGTCAAGATATAATTGTTAGAAATGTTAATGTAGAAACTGTGGCTGGGCAAAGTACTGACGGAATAGTAATTGATTCTTCTCACAATGTTTTAGTGGAAGATTCTACTTTTGCTACTGGAGACGATGCTATTGTTATTAAATCTGGACGAGATAACGATGGACGGAGAGTCCATCGCCCATCCGAAAATATTGTATTACAAAACATTATTGTCAATGATGCTCATGGAGCCTTGGCTATTGGGAGTGAAATGTCTGGAAATGTTCGTAATATCTTGGCCAAAAATTTTACCGTTAAAAAAGCTCAATATGGGTTCAGAGTTAAATCTAATATTCAACGAGGAGGAATAGCCGAAAATATTTGGGTTAAAAATTTTCAGATAAATTCTCTCTCTCAGGCAGTTATTAAATTTAATACTAATTATGAAAGAGGAAATATTCAATACCGTCTAAAACCACCGCTTTTTCAAAATATTCATCTAAGTAATTTTACTTGCCGAGGAAGCAATGATTCTATTGATTTGCTTGGGTTAAAAAATGAAAAAACCATTAATAATATAACCTTGAAAAATATTAAAATTCTTTATGCTAGAAATGGTTTAAAAATGAACGAGGCTGATAATATTTTGTTAGACAAAATAAAAATTACTTCTAAGCATCAAGCTACTTTTAATATTACTAACTCCCATAATATTACCATCTCTAATTCTACTTGTCCCTCAACTAAAAAATCTTGTCTTTCTATAACAGGTACCAACAACCAAGCTATTAAATTAGTTAACAATACCTTTGATTATCAAAATAAAAAAATAAATATTAGTGATGAAGTTCAGAAGAGTGAAATAAAAATTCAATAAAAAAATTATTTTTTGTTTCTTTTCAAATAAGCTGGTAAGGCAAAGAAACTAATAAACATTTGAATAAATCGACTAATAATAGCCACCGTTACTACTTGAGCTGGGGCTAATCCAAAGACTCCAAAAAGCGTAATATAAGCCCATTCTTTAATTCCTACGTTATTGATACTAATCGGTACGGAAGAAATAACACTGATTAAAAAAATAACTGAAAGATAATTTAATAATCCGATATGAATGCCTAAAGATAAAAAAAGGATATAGTTAGCTAAGGCTACTCCAATAACATTAAAAAGAAAAGCAATACCAATAGCTTTAAAAATAATTTGTGAATTATTATTATAAGTTTTTAAATCACTTAAAAATTCTACCAATTTTTTAGGAAAATATTTAGCAAACCTACTCCAAAAAGAATAATTACGCACTTTAGCTAATAAAATATCTAAAATAAAAGAAATTAAAACAATGATATTAATAATGATTAATACTCTACTATGAACAACTGTTTTAATATTTAGCAAAGTAAAAAAGAGAGCTAGAATAGTTGCTCCAAAAAGTCCAGTAATTCTATCCATCATTACTGTTGAACCAGCTTCAATATAACGCTTTTCTGGTTTTCCAATCTGATAGGCTTTATAAGTATCACCTCCAATAAAAGAAGGCATAAAATTATTGATAAAAGTTCCAGTTAAATAAAATTTAAAAAAAACATACAGTTTTTGATGAATATTCTTAAAATTAGCTAAAACCTTCCATTTGTAAGAAGAAATCAGCATTCCAAAGATTACAACTATTACATATAAAAAAACCATTCCGACTTCTATCTCCCGAACATCGCTTAAAACACTTTTCCATTGCACTTTAAAAATTACATAGAAAAGAAACAGGAGACTAACGAGAAATTTTAAGGCAAATTTGAAAATCTTTTTTTTCATAAATAATTAAATAATATTTTTATAAATAATTGTATATTTTCGAGCTACTTCTTTCCAGCTCAAACTTAAAGCTTGGGATCGACTATTTTCCCTCATTGTTTTTTGTAAATGATTATCCCTGATTATTTTTTCTAATTTTTGAGCAATATCTTTAGCATTTTTCATTTTAATTATAAATCCATTTTTTCCCTCCATAATGAGCTCCTCTGCTCCTCCAGTTTTAGTGGCTATAATCGGCAAACCAGTGGCTAAAGCCTCTAACATAGCGTTAGACATTCCTTCATTAAACGAAGGCAAAACAAATACACTGGCTCTCTGATAATATTGAACAGTTTTTTCCCGCGGAATCCGACCGAAGAACTTTACGCGCTCATTAATTTTTAAATCTTGCGCTAATTTTTCCAATTCGCTTTTTTGATCTCCATCTCCCATAATTTCTAAATAAACTCGCGGATATTTTTGAGACAATATTTGAACCGATTGGAGTAAGTATTTAAGACCTTTTCTGGAAGTTATTCTAGAAGCTCCAGAGGTAATAATAAATTTTTCTTGAATATCGTTAGAAATTTTAGAAAGCTCTAAAGGTTGAAACTTCTCCGTATCAATACCGTTATAAATAATTTCTATTTTTTGTTGTGGATTAGTTTTTAAAGCTAAATCTTTTAATCCTTGAGAGTTAGCTACTACTTTATCAGCTTTTTTCCAAATAAATTTTATTAGCGGAGTTAAAATTTTATAAATCCAAGTAAATCTTTCCGCGTAACCTGGTACGTCTGCCCCACGAAGAGAGATAATAAAAGGAATATCAAATTGCCACTTAAACAATAAAGATAGCAGTCCACAAGGAATTGAGAAAAAAGAATGAGTTAAATAATATTGGTTTTTTTTAATCAATTTTTTAGAAAAAAAATAAGCCTTGTAAGAATAAACTAATAATTCTTTTTGCGATTGAAAATGAAGATTTTCTTTATTTTTTCCAATAGGTAATTTATGGATAATAATATTTTCACCTATTTTTTCTTGTTGGTACTGGCTATTTGTTGAAGAAGTTACTAAATCAATTTTAAGATCTTTAATTTTAGCATATTCACGCAAAAGATAAGCGGTAGCGTTAGCTGCTCCGCCCCCTAAGGGTGGATATTCGTAATTAAAAAATAAAATTCTCATCTATTTTATAGTAGCAAAAATAAAAATTAAAAACAATAAAAAAAGCCACAAGAGAATTTTCTTGTGGCTTGCTAAGTTTAAGCTCTGTTTGTCTTTAATTAAGGACGTCCAACAGAGTAATAGACAAATCCTCTATTCTTCATTTTATCGGGATTATACAATAACCGACCATCTACTACTACCGGATGCCTCAATCTTTTCTTCATTTCCTCAAAATCCGGCGTCCGGAATTCTTTCCATTCCGTAACAATTAATAAGGTCTCCGCTTTTTCCAAAGCCTCGTACTTATTATTGCAGTATTTAATAGCTGGATTATCACCAAAATACTCTGGGAGTTGAGCTGTTTTCATAGCCTCAGGATCATAGACTTGAATTTTAGCCCCAGCTTCAATTAAATCTTGGACAACAGTTAAAGCCGATGATTCCCGCATATCATCTGTCCCTGCTTTAAAAGCTAAGCCCCAGACAGCCAAAACCTTCTCTTTTAAGCTTTGATTAAAATACTGAAAGTACCTTTGAACTATTTTAGCTAAAAGATGCTTCTGCTCTTCATTAGTTTTCAAAGTCTGCAAAAACATCTCCGCTTCATAATTTCTCTCTTGAGCCATCTTAATCAAAGCTCTGACATCTTTAGGGAAACAACTCCCTCCAAAACCAGGCCCGGCGTACATAAACGCCTCACCAATCCTTGGATCAGCTCCCATTGCTCTTCGCACTTGATCAAAATCAGCTCCCATTAAAGCACAGATGTTGGCCAATTCATTATTAATAGAAATTTTAGCCGCTAAGAAACTATTAGCTGCATACTTCACCATTTCCGCCGTTTGAGGATTCATAGAATAAAAACGCCCTTCTCTCCGCATAAACGGAGCATAAAGTTCCCTCATTATTTCAATATCTTCAGGATTATCCGCCCCTACTACTACTCGGCTAGGCTCCATAAAATCCTTAACCGCCGTTCCTTGAGCCAAAAATTCAGGATTACTAACTACCGTAAAAGGGAAATTAACTCCCCGTTTCTTCTGCTCTGCAAAAATAGTTTTTTTTACTAACTCAGCCGTTCCCACTGGCACCGTTGATTTATCAACAATAATTAGTTGATGATCAATTACTTGTCCAATAGACTGAGCCACTGCAATAACGTAACTCAGATCTGCACTTCCATCTTCTCCTGAAGGCGTTCCCACTGCAATAAAAACCATATCACTTTTTTTCACCGCCTGTTTAAAATCAGTCGTATAAAGAAGCGTTTGATTTTTCAAATTTCTTTTGATCAATTCATCTAATCCCTTTTCTGAAAAAGGGGCTTCGCCTTTACGAAATTGGGCAATTTTTTCTTTATTATTATCTACACAAACAACCATATTTCCCATTTCCGCTAAACAAACTCCTGTTACAGAGCCCACATATCCAGTACCAATAATTGCAATTCTCATCTTTTATCTCCTTATATTGTATTGTTAATATTTACAAATAGACCAAAATCAGTCCAACCGAAAACACTAAAAAATTTAAAGTACTAGTATTTTAGTATAATTTAAATTTAATCTTTGTCAACTAATAGCCTTTATAAGCTCTTGAAATTCTTTTAATAAAGACTTAATCAAATTAAGAATAATAAAGAAAAATTTAGGCCAAAATCTTTTAAAGGTTGGAAAAACTTATTGTAAAAATAGACCAGAAAAAATAAGATTTAGATATTCGTGAAAAAGTTCAGCCTTTAAAAAATTTAATTATCAACTAGTCTTCTCTGGTAATTATTTCGCTAATAGTATAATTCATCCGATGTTGATTCTTATAGTAATTCTTTACTATAATATCCGCCAATAAACCAGACACAAAAAGTTGGATTCCGACAAGAATTAAAAAGACTCCGATAAGTGGCCATATTCGTTCAGCCAGAGATGCACCAAAAAATATTTTTTCAGTCACCATCCAAATTAAAATTATAATTCCCGTTAAAGAAAAAATTATTCCTGCACCTCCAAAAAGATGAATAGGACGATTGGAATATTTTCTCCAAAACCAAACTGCAATCATATCAACAAAACCCTTGATGGCTCTATTCCAACTATATTTCGTTACTCCACTAACTCGTGGGTAATGGGAAACTTTAGTTTCTCCTACTTTGTAACCTTCTAATTCTAAAATAGCTGGAATAAATCTATGCATCTCACCAAAGAGGTCAATTCCTTGAAAACACTTTCGTTTGTAAGCTTTCAAGCTACATCCGCTATCATGGATATGATCGTGAATTAAGATTTTCCGCAACAAATTAGCTCCACGAGAAAAAAACTTCTTAGTAAAACTATCTTTTCTTTGCCATCGCCAACCTGAAACCACATCATAACCTTTTTTCATCTCATCTAAAAGTAACTGAATATCAGCTGGATCATTTTGTAAATCTCCGTCCATCGTAATAACAATCTCTCCTTTAGCTTCTTTAATTCCTGCGTCAAAAGCAGCAGTTTGTCCAAAATTACGACGAAATTTAATTAATTTAAGAGGCGAAAGTTTTTGACAATTTTTAACCGTTTCGTCACTAGAGCCATCATCAATAAAAATAATTTCAAAATCCTTATTTAATTTTCGACAGGCTTGTAAAATTTTTGAATGTAATTCTTTAACATTATCCTCTTCATTATATAGAGGTACCACGATAGACAGGTATGGTTTTTGTTCCATTTATTTAATTTTAGAATTTTATTACTTGAGAAAATTTCTATTTTTTCTATTTAAATAATAAGCTATTTTCAGAAAAACAGCAACTTAATCTTTATGCATTAAATATTTTTAAGTAATTTATATTTTTTCTAAGTCTCTCAAATCTTCTACTAAAATAATTCTCACTGATTTAGTAATATTTTTTTGTAAATAGTGACTTTTAATAATCATTTTAATTAAAAATTTAATCTGCTGATCCTTTTGTAATTGAAAATGACGATTAATTCTTTTCTTCCACCAAGCAGGAAACCATTTTTTTTCTAAACGTCGCGACAGCTCTTCTATTCTTTGAATATGGCTTATTCTTTCTTCTAAGATAGTAGCTGCCATTTGATTTTTAATAAGTTTCAGTTTTCGATAATGATAAATATTCTGACCAATAGCTTTTAAATTAGTTGCTATCTTAAAGTTAACTTTTCTTGCTATTTTATTTTTAGCTTCATCTTGGGCTATAATTTTTAAATGATGCCTTCCTAGATGTTCTAAGGATAAATCAATTTTTTTTGAAGTTAACAGCTGATTATCATAAATTAAAGTTGTTTTAATTTTATCAGGAATGGTTAAATTATCATTAGCAGTATAAATTATTTTTAAGCTTTGATTATTTAGATAAGTTTTATTTTTTGGAGAAGTTATTTTTATGGTAGGCGGAATGGTGTCTTGAGATGCTACGGTTATCTTGTTTTCAGTTATTTCTGCTGGAGTTGTTTCAATTTTTCCCTCTTCTGTTGTTCCAGTAATTTCCGCAGTTACTTCTGTGGCTTGCCCAGGATTGTTTCTATCTTCGGAAATATTAGCTATTGCTACTTTGTAATCCCCTGCCCCTGTTCCTTGAGTAATAACCTTATATTCTCCGTCTTGAGGGTTAGGAATAGTCAAGAATTCATTGTCAGTTTCATATCCTGTGTAATATGCTCCGGAAATTTCATTCAGGGTCTTTCCGAGATTATCAAAATCCTTGCCCACCCTCTTTCCATCCGGTGCCACAACTTGAATGTCAATGGGAGAAAAAACTCCAAATATTAAAATATGTATAACTCGTTTTACAGTATTGATATAATTACAATTCGTTCGTCCAGTTAATTTGATGATAACATCGCATTGAGCTTCAGTAGGAAGATCTATATGAGATGAACTTAGCATTTCTTTCTCCGTAGACGCAATTCCCTCAGCACTTTCCAGTGGAACAGTACCATCACCTTTGCCATACTCAATACCTTGATTTGTAGTAACATCATAATAATTTTTGGGCATACCATTTTCCCATTTGCCATCTTTAGTGCTATCAACAACATCAAAAGATTTAATAGTTCTTTCTGAATTAATCTTTCCAATAATATTAAAAAAGTTTACGCTTTTTAAATTTTTAAGATTACTTTGCTTATTTAGAAAATCTAAGAAAATATTTTTAGGATAGTTATTTGGATACGATCGCATCTTTCCAGTTGAAGCTTCTTTGAGATAATTATAGTCAGGCAAAAGCTCCCCGACTGATTTTATACGCGATTGTATATATTTTTTAAGACTGTTGTAGCCTGCTTCATGTGCTTCAACAGTAAAAATAAATTTACCTATTTTTTCTTCTCTAGTAAAAAATCCTTCTCCTGCTTCCCACTCAAGATAGCTTTCTGGTGCTCCATACTGAGGAGTTCCTAAGGTTATTAGTTTTTCAACATCATTTTGATAATTTGAACTCTCAATGTAATAACGAGCAACTAACCCGCCCATAGAATGTGCCACTAAATCAACTTTAGAAATTTTAGTTTTAGATTTAACTTCCTGAATCTTATTTTTCAATAAACCAGCTGTTACTATATTGCTGTCCCGCCATTCATACGGAAATTCAAAAAGATTTTTGTTTTCTTCGTAACTATTCTCTTTTAATGATTCAACTAAATTATCATATGTATGTAAAATTGGGTCTAACTTCCATTTATCGAAAACTCTAGCTGATCCCATGATTCCTGGAATAATGATTACTGGATCAACTACTAACTTATTTTTTCGAAAAGAATCTAGCGTATAAATTCCACCAATGAATGCTCCTTTGTAACGGCTATCCTGTTTTTCTGTCGGACCAGCTGAGTCACCATACCAATTATCTTTTAAGTAAACTCTTTTAGCGCATTGTTTGTCAGGATTACCATTATTATTTTTAGAGCAAGCTATATTAGAATAAATTGAACTCTTTTTGGAAAAATTAGAATTTATCACCTCAACCTCAGGAGAATATGTGCCTATTTGGTTATAATCATTGTCATATTTTGCACTGTCTCGAATAAGAATATCTGTAGTTTTATTATTATGAAAAAAGGAATTTTCAATATGTACTTTCCCAGCCCCTATTAATACAGTTTCTCCTGTTTCTGGCACAGGATGTGAACTGTCATAAGCATATACTGTGTTAATAAAAAAGCCTGATGATTTTAAATGTCCTAAAAGAATTGGTTTTTCCGTATTACCGCCTTTAGAAATTTCAACATAACGTAAAAATGAAGTTCTTTCTCCTCGGTCATAAAAGTTTAAAACGAAACCGCTATCATCCTGATCAGAAGTAAATTTAATATGTTCGCCCTGAGTTCCATTGGCTATAATTTTTCCGTTAGTAACAAAAATTCCAGGAGGAGCATTAGATTCAATAGCTTTTTTAAATTTAATTACCGTGCCTTTTTTAATAGTAAGAGTAGCTCCATTCTCTATATATACTGGCTCATCAAAAACTAAATCTGGAGTATCTTTTGTCCAAATCGCATTTCCTATGATGCTGATAGATCCAGAATTATCTCTATATGGAAAATTATTAAATTCTTCAGCATCGGCGATATTTTTTATTTTTAGAAAGCTGAGATTGCTAAAATTAAAGAGAAAAAAAATAAAAACTATTATTGATATAATAATAGTTACTTTCTTGATTTTATTTTGTTTTAACATATTTGTTTTTGATAAAATTTATAATTATAAAAATTAATAAAACTAGATTTATCCAAGGCCAATACCATAGAGTAAATTTAACAATCCATTTAAGATGATATATGCTGTAAAAAAGAGATCCTGAGTCAGTATAAAATACCAAATTCCCTAGTAAGGAAAAAATTAAAATTCCCATGAGCAGATTTTTTCTTCTTTTCCATATATAAATAGAAAGAGCTAGAGCAAACGTAAGAAAAAAGGTGTTTAGTATCCACTCATTTTTAACACTTCCAATTCCAATATCATTTATCATATTTTTTTTCTTCCCTAACTCCTGCAAAAATTTTGCCTGAGTGGAAATTTTTTATTTTAATTATTTTTATTATAACACATTTTCTAAATTTTGATTTTTTTATCCCTCTTAACAAACATTTACCTTTCTTTTTTTGTTTCCTACTAATTGTGCTAAAATAAAATTATGAATATTTTTCAAAAAATAAAACTTTCCCAAGGGAAAATAATTTTTCTAGTTTTAATTTTTACGCTAGGATTTTTCCTAAGAACATACCATTTTTCCGATTGGCTTCATTTTGAGATTGATCAAACTTATGACACCATCCTAGTTTCTCAAGGAATAGAAAAAGGCATCGCCAATCTTCCTCTCTTGGGACCAACAGCTGGCGGAGGACGTGCTTTGCGTCTTGGTCCAGCTTTTTATTATCTAGAATATTTAAGTGCTAGGATTTTTGGCAATACTCCTACTGGACACGCAATGCTAATCCTTATCACTTCTTTATTAGCTATTCCTCTTTTCTATTTATTTTTGAAAAAATACTTTTCTACTACTATCTCGCTTCTACTATTAACTATTTTTTCTTCTTCTACCTATCTAGTGCTTTATTCTCGTTTTTCTTGGAGTCCCAATATCCTACCTTTTTTTATCATCCTTTCCTTTTACTTCTTGTTAAAAAGTATCAATCGAAACGAAAAAAAACGAGATTGGTGGTTTTTAGCTTCTGTACTTTCTATTGCTATAATTACCCAAATTCACTTTAATGCTTTTTTTGTAGTTCCTCCAATTGTAGTATTTTTTCTTATTTTAAAAAAACCAAAATTCAAGATTAAAACTTGGCTTGGAGCTATCGCTATTTTCTTGATTATTTATTCTCCCATGATTGTTAATGACCTAAAAACCAATGGAGAAAACCTTAAGTTTTTTGAAAAAAAATTTACTCGAACAACAAGAGTAAATAAACATTTAGGAAAAATCTTGGTTCGTGATATTCGTTTCAATGCTTTAGAAAGCTTACTTGTTCTGACTGGTCAAGATGAAATTAATGGAAAAGCCCAAGCTAGAAATCAAATAAATCATTTAAAAGATTTATTAATCAATGGAAGAATTCTCCAAATTCTAAGTATTCTAATCTTCTTTTTAGCAATTTACCTTCTTTTTAGAAAGACTTATTTTGAAAAAAATGAAAATAAAAAATCATTTCTTCAGCTAATTTCCATCTGGCTTGGTTTCTCTTTTTTCTATTATCTCGCTCTTTTGCATAGCGGTTACCGATTTTATCCTCGCTTTTTTCTACTTAATACTCCTTTAGCCTTCATTCTCCTTGGCTTAGTATTTGAAAGTATTTATCCCAAAAAAGACCGTCGCCAGCTTGTTATTATTATTTTAATTTCTTTAACACTAGTCCTTTTAAATTTAACAGAGCTTTCTAAAATTTTTAAAAACTACTCTCGTGCTCAAACTCAACCAATGAAATTAGAAACTGAAGATGTTTTTCCCAATACTAATCGTTTAACCCTCAAGCAACAATTAGAAATTGTTGATTATATTCAGTCCAAATACGAAAAAAATCATTATCCAGTTTATTTAAAAACTCTCCATGAATATGCTCCTGCTTTTTGGTATCATTTAAGAAAACGAGGCATTGATTATTACGCACCCATAAACAGTCAACTTATTTATCAAAAAGGTAACTATTTTATGATTTATCAATCTATTAAGAAGAAAAAGCCTGGCAAACATTTTAGACTTCAAGCTAGAAAAGTATTTGGTTCTTTGACTGTTGATTATTG
Organism: Parcubacteria group bacterium M10-OD1-1; assembly: GCA_003056145.1. GTDB lineage: Bacteria > Patescibacteriota > Minisyncoccia > Moranbacterales > UBA2206 > M10-OD1-1. The sequence continues at coordinate 257,264 of LSNL01000003.1, read as the reverse complement.
GAAACCTAAAAAAAATGTAGCTAAAGCCCTTCGGCAGAAAAGATCACAGAAAGAAATAACCAATCAAATGCAAAAAATTTCCGAAGTCTATACTTGGAAAAAAGCCTTCAAATAATAAATAAATTATGGAAAAACAGAATAAAAAAATCTATATTATCCTTCCTGCCTATAACGAAGAAAAAGTTATTACAGAAGTTATTACAGAAATTCAGAAAGTTGGCTATCAAAATATAATCCTAGTTGACGATGGCAGTTCAGACCAAACTTTTAAAGTAGCCAAAAAAACTGGTGTTTTAGTTTTTCGTCATAAAATTAATCGTGGAAAAGGAGCGACTACTAAAACTGGAATTGAAGCATCTAAATTACTCAGTGCAGACATTATTGTAACTATGGATGCCGATGGACAGCATAATCCCCAAGACATCATTAAATTAATTAAACCACTCATTGAAAACAAGTGTGATGTTGTTTTAGGCTCTCGCTTAATAAATCCCAAAGGAATGCCTTGGTATAAAATTCTTCACAATAAAATAGGAAATTTAATCACTTGGTATTTATATGGTCTTTGGGTAACAGATAGTCAATCTGGTTTTCGTGCTTATTCCAAAAAAGCTTTTACCCTTATCAATACATTAGGAGACCGTTATGAATATGACAGTGAAGTAATCCACGAGGTGTATAAATATAAGCTAAGATACAAAGAAATACCTATTCAAGTCCGCTACACAAAATACTCAATGGGAAAAATTCAAAAACAAGGATTTTTTAATGGAGTTCAGACTGTTTATAAAATGATTTGGAATTTAATTAGTTAATAACCTCAAACTACTTTACTAGCTACTCCTAATTTTACTTTGATTTTAGTATTTGAATAATATTTTCAATCTATTTTCAGAGAGTTTTTTAAATTATCCTTTAACTTTTTCAACATTTTGCTCTTTCCTTTTGATTTTGCTACAATTAAACAAGTGCTAAATAAAATACTTTTTATTGAAATATGACTTTTCACCTTTACCAAATTCTCGTTAGTTTAATTGCCTTTGCAATGATCTACCAAGGCATTAAAAAATACATTCAAAGAAAGAAAGGACAAACCTTTTTAAAGCTCTCTGTACGAATTGCAGTTTGGGGAAGTATGGCACTTATAGCTGTTTTTCCAAAATTTACTGTTTTTCTCGCTCACATCATTGGCATTGAAGGAAATATTAACGCTGTAATTTTAACTGGGTTCATTCTTATCTTCCTCATGATTTTTAAACTCTTATCCGCTATTGAAAAATTGGAACAAAATATTTCTGAGCTTACTCGCAAAGATTCTCTAAAAGAAATAAGCAATAAGAAATGAAGATTTCTATTATTACTCCGTCATACAATCAAGCAAAATTTATTGAACGAACAATCTTAAGTGTTCTTAGTCAGAACCATCCCAATTTGGAATATATTGTTATAGACGGTGGGTCAACTGATGGCACAATTGAAATTTTAAAAAAATATTCCGACAAAATAATTTGGAAATCTGAAAAAGATAACGGGCAATCAGATGCTATTAACAAAGGATTTAAGATTGCAACTGGAGATATTATCGCCTATCTTAATTCAGATGATACTTATGAATCAGAAACACTTAGAAAAGTTACTGATTTTTTTCAAAAAAATCTAACTAAAAAATGGGTTTATGGAAAATGTAAAATTATCAATGAAAAAGATCAAGAAATTCGTAAACCAATTACTTGGTATAAAAATTTATTGCTTAAAAATTATTCCTACAAAAAATTACTGACCGAGAATTTCATTTCTCAACCAGCTACCTTTTGGAAAAAAGAAATACTTAATGAAATTGGTAATTTTAATACAACAGAAAATTTCTGCATGGACTATGAATTTTGGCTCAGAATAGGGCAAAAATATCCAGCCGGAATAATTAATAGTTATCTAGCAAATTTCCGCTACTACATTAATTCAAAATCTGGTAGCGTGAATAAAAAACAATTTCAAGATGAACTCCGATTAGCCAAAAAATATGGCACCGCCTATCCCCTATCAATTTTTTTACATCAAATTAACTATTATAAAATAACTGGGATTTATAAAATTTTAAATATGTTTAATAAAATTTATTCAAAAATAGAGACTATGCTAAGATTACTATATAGAAAATTTATGTTTTTAATAAAAACCATTACAGGCAATGAAATTTATTTTCCTATCCAAAGCAGAAATATAAATAAAAAATATCTTGGGTCTCAAAAGTATGGCGGTTGGTTTATTTGTCCAGATAAGATTAACAAAAATAGTATTATATATTCTTTTGGCGTAGGAGAGGATGTTTCTTTTGATTTAGATATAATTAGAAAGTTTAATTGCAATGTTTTCGCTTTTGATCCTACGCCAAAATCAATAACCTGGCTAAAAAAACAAACTCTACCAAAAAAATTTTCATACTTTAAATATGGAATAGGAGCAACGGATGGGTTTATTCAACTTTTCCCACCAATAAATCCAAATCATATTTCCCATAGTATCTTTCAAAAGGATTCGCAGAATTCTATCAAAGCAAAAATCGCAAAACTTAAAACTATTATGCACAATTTAGGACACAATAGAATTTCCATATTAAAAATGGACATTGAAGGCTCAGAATATGATGTCATAAATGATATATTAAAAAGTAACTTGGAAATAGATCAAATACTCGTAGAGTTTCACCACAGATTTTCTCAGATTTCTCCTCAGAGAACAAAAAGAGCTATAAAAAAATTAAACAAAGCGGGCTATAAAATATTCTCCATATCTTCCTCTCGAGAAGAATACTCGTTTATAAAATTAAAATGAAAATTCTCCAAGTCATACCCTATTTCGTCCCAGCCTACAGCTATGGTGGACCAATCAAGGTTTGCTTAGACATTTCTCAGGAATTAACCAAACGTGGACACGACATAACAGTAACGACCACTGATACGCTAGACAGTAAGAATAGAATAGCAACGCTGAAAGAAGAAATAAATGGCATAAAGGTAATCCGTTTTAAGAATGTCAGCAATTGGCTGGCAAAAAATTATAATGGGTATTTGCCGATTGGTTTTTATAGTTGGGCAAAAAACAATATTAAAAATTTTGATGCGATCCATTGTCATGATTTTTTCACTCTGCAAAATATCGTTGTCTCACACTTTTGCAAAAAATATAAAGTTCCATTTATTGTGCAACCCCATGGTACCCTCTCTCCCGTCCGCCAAAAAGCAAGATTTAAAACAATTAAAAAAATATTTTTAAAATTATTCCTAGATGTTTTGCAAAATTCAAAAAATATTATAGCTCTCACTGAAAACGAAAAAACTGAAATAATTTCCATTGACAATAAATTAGAAAACAAAATAGCAATTATTCCTAATGGAATAAAACTAGAAGAATTTAAAAATATAGGAAAAATTGATTTACATGAAAAATATAACCTCCCAAAAGAGAATAAAATTATTGGCTATATTGGCCGGATTCAATATATCAAAGGAATAGATATAGCACTTGAGATTCTTGCTAAATTAAAAAATGAAATAAGTCTTACATATTTAATCATCGGTCCGGATGAAGGCGAAAAAACAAAACTAGAAGATAAAATTGAAAAACTGAAATTGAAAAAAAATGTTCTTTTTACTGGAATATTAGAAGGAAAAGAAAAGCTCGAGACAATAAAATCTTGCGACCTTTTTCTTTTTACTTCCAGAAATGAAGGTCTTCCAATGACTGTTTTGGAAATTGCTGCTTTAGGAGTGCCCCAAATTATTTCTCGAGAATGCCATGTGCCAGAAATTGAAAAATATGGCGGCGGTTTTGAATTTAATCTAACCGAAGAAAATAAAATAACAGAAAAAATATTATCGCTATTAAACGATCCGGTTTTGCATCAAAAATTTTCAAGAAATGCGAATAATGTAGTTAGAAATTATTTTGATTTAAAAATTACACTCAAAAAAGTTGAAAATATCTATAAACTATAGCTATATGAAAAAAATAATAGTTTTACATAATATTATAAGCCCAATTAGAATCTTTCTATTTAACGAATTAGATAAATACTACAAGAAAAAAGAGATTAAATTTAAAGTTATTTTTTTAAGTGTCAGTGATAAAAATCGTAACTGGAAAATTAATTATAAAATGAATTTTAGCTATGAAATATTAGATAATTTTTCTATTAGAATCGCTGGAAAAGATCTTAATACTTTTTTTATCAACCCTGGCATTTATAAAAAAATCCAACAAGAAAATCCTGATCGCATTATTTCTTTCGGCTGGGATAATTGGGCTGCTTATATAGCCGCTTACTGGTGTAAAAAAAATAAAAAAGTTTTTACTCTTTGGTCTGGTAGCACAAAATTCGAAAAAAGTTGGCGTAGAACAGTTTTCAATCCTTTAGTTAAATACATTATTCGAAATTCAAATAATTTTATTGCCTATGGAACTCGAGCTAAAGAATATTTAATTTCTCTCGGTGCTAATCCAAAAAAAATTCAAATATTCTACAATGCAGTTAACATTGATTATTTCAAAAATAAATCGGAAAATTTTTCCGAAGAAAAAAAGAGACTCCTCAAACAGAAACTAAAAATTAAAACTTCTAAGATAATCTTATTTAGCGGACAAATTATTGAGAGAAAAGGAATTTTTGAGCTCTTGGAAGGATTTCAGGGTTATCAAAAAACAAACGCTGATATCTCCCTACTTATTCTTGGCAAAGGGCAAGAAAAAGAAAGAATTAAAGAAATAATTAAAGAACAGAATATCCAAAATGTTTTTTTTACTGATTTTATTCAGTACGATGAACTTTATAAATACTATTCAATTTCAGATTTATTAATAACGCCCTCACGCGAAGAAGTTTGGGGTTTAGTTATCAATGAAGCTCTAGCCTGCGGTTTGCCAGTCATAACCACTATAGTTGCAGGCGCTGGTGCTGATTTAGTTGAAGAAGGAAAAAATGGATACATAATAAAACCAAATAACCCAAAAGAAATTACTTTAGCCATTGGAAAAGTTTTTGAAAATAAACTTTATATTAGAAATAATTCCAAAGAAATTCTCAAAAAAACAGACATTCCAAATATGATTAACAAGATAAGTATTATATTTTTATGAAATTTTCTATCATCACCTGCACATATAACAGCGAAGAATACTTACAACAAAATATCAACTCGGTCAAGAATCAGACTTTTCGTGATTTTGAGCATGTCTTTATTGACGGATTTTCAACTGACGGCACAGTTAAAATGATTAAAAAATATCGCCAAGAATTTCCAGATAAAGTAAAGTTTTTTCAGTTTCCAGCTAAAGGCATTGGTAATGCAATGAACAAAGGTATTAATAAGTCTTTAGGAAAATATATTATCCATCTTCATTCAGATGATAGTTTCTTTGATAATAACGTGCTGGAGAATGTATCTAATTTTATCACAAAAAAAAATAATCCCGATTGGATTTATGGCAAAGCCAAATTCATAAATATCAACACAAAAAACTTTCGGATAATACCCCATCGCAAAATCTATCAAAAAACTTATTTTTGGCTGTTACTCCTAACCAACTATATCCCTCATCAAACCGTTTTCTTAAAAAAATCTGTATTCGAAAAATATGGTTTGTTTAATCAAAAATATAAAAATTCAATGGATTATGAGCTTTGGATTAGGCTCACTAGCAAAAAGATTAACGCACTTTTTATTGATTTAGTAATTTGCAACTTTTCAGTTAGAAAAAATTCACAAAGCTCAATTGGAAAATACAACAACGAGCATATTGACATATATAATACATACATAAAGAATTACTTCATTTTAAAATTTTTAATTTTTCTATATATACTCAATCAGAAAAGAAGTCTATTCCATTAACTTTCTTGCACAAATTTACATCTTGATTGGAATAAATATTACTCCATTTATCGCTACAATCTGATTTTGTTATTAGATAATCCACCCCAACATACCTTGTTTTTGTTAATTTAAAGTAATCATTATATATATATAATTCCGAAAAATTTGTCGTTATTATTGTATTTTTTGGCAATATTTTTTTAGCATAAAAATATACATCATATATAGCATTATTATTAACTGTTGCCTCTAATTTTAATTTACGATCTAAAAATAAGTCACTGATAGTTTTATCTAATGGAACCTTACCAATATTTGTAATAAAAAATGGTACTCCTATGAAAAATAAAATACAGGTAGTTAAGAATATATAAAATGCTATTTGCTTTTTCTTAAATGAATTTACTATCAATGATAATATTATTACTATTAAAAATAGAAACATGGAAAAATAGAAAAAAGAAATTTTATCTTTATAAAATAAAATATTCTTATAGATTGGAATTGTTACAAATAACATTTTTAAAGCTACTTCATTAATTAAATTTTTAAAAATAATCAGAATCAATACTATAAAGCTTAATGAGATTAACATTTTATATTTATATTTATTTAAATAACTAAAAATTCCTTTTGCAAAATCATAGAAATACACAGATACAATAACTAAACTCATTAATAGAACTAGTTCTGCATATTTAGTACTCCCCCATAAAACAATAGCTAATGGACTTTTATCTATATTAAACGGGTCCATAAATAAGAAAAAATAAACAATTATAAAGGCTACAATTAATTTTCCTACCCGACTAAATACTATTTTTTTAAAATTATTTACAACTATTATTAAAAAAAACCAAAAGTAAAAACCAAAAACACCTATCTTGGTCAATATTTGCAATTTTCCTTTAAGATATATACCCCAACCATTATTCACTTGGTATAAGCCAAGATTACTTTCCTTAATAGTCTTTATTTCTTTATTACTTGAAATAATATGCCTAACACCTTCTCTTCCTTTTGAGAAAAGGCTGTCTATTTTTATACTGGCTAGATTATCTTCATAAGATTGTTTTAATTCTTTGACTGGAAATATTTTCAGAATAAAGTTGCTAATTTTAGCTGAGACAAAAGGAAACACACCTTTAAAATTAAGTATAAATTCAAATGCTCCAAAAAATAGATACAGAGAAAAAACAACGAGAGATTGTTTTAACCTTTCCCAGAAGCTGAGGCTAGAAAATATTAGAAGTAAAAAAAGTAGAATCAATCCAATTATAATACCATGGAGGTTAACAAAAGAGTTAATCCCTAGAATAATACCTAGTAAAATTTCTAGATAAGCATTTCTTTTTTTATGGTTAATAAGTTGATATACAAAATAAATTCCCAGTAAAGTAAAAAAATAAATAATTGATTCTTTACTACTAAAAATCATTGTTCTAGTCAATGCCCAAGAAAAAGTAAAAAATAACATTCCAAAAAAAATAGCAAGTTTCTTATTTTTTTTGAGTTTGTCTGCTAATGTATAAACCAAAACTATAAAAATTAAATAAAGTAATAAGTAATAATAATAAGCTAAAAATTTATACATAAAGTAACTTCTACTATTTCCATCAATCATAAAAGTTAAAGCTACGAAATATGGAATAGCTGGCCTAATCATTGGATTAAACCTGTATTCATTATTACTAGCAATAATTACCGCCGCTCTTTTTTCCCATTGAATATTTTTATAAGTATAAATAGCTTTACTTTGATTTATATACCGTGCTCCATCTCCATCAACAATAGGGTAAACCAGTGCTTGAAAAGTAAAAATGATTAGCATAAAAATAATTGGAAAATAAATCAAAAAATTTCTAAAAGAAATAATCCTTTTTGTAAAAAAATATAACTTTCTATAAGCTATCTTTAATTTATTTACATTTTTGAAAAACAAGATCAATAAAATTATCCAAAAAGAACCAATTATTAGGGTATAAAACAAGCTACTTTTCTCTGGAAATAATAGTATTAGATAACGAAAAATTAACGCACTAGACAAAGGAGCCACTCCATAAGAAAAAATAAATTGAATATAATATTTTAACTTAAAATATTTGTTAAAATTAAACAACAAAAGCAAGATTACGTTTGCTGGAAGTAAAAAAATAAAAAAAATACTGATTAAATTCATGTATATTATGACTATTTATAGTAAGACCTTACTTTTAGAGCAAACTTATAAATTATTTTAAACAATTTGATACAATACTTTGTAGCCATATTTAATTCAACAGCTGATTCGTATTCTGAATGTAAAAATTCAATTATTGCCAGTTTATCTTTTCTCCATTTTTTAAATCCGTAATTACAATATTCTCTTGCATTTTTACCCATATCTGCAAAATTATCAAAATTAATTTTTTTTATCCGTTTTGAATTTATAATATATCCATTATTATTATGCTTTACATATTCGTTCATAGTAGGATTATCAAACACAACCACAGCCATTCCCATAGACATAGCTTCGATAAAACTCATGCCAATACCCTCAAATTTTCTTGGTGATATAAATATATTACTATTTTCTAATAAATTTAAATAGTCCTGTTTTTGAATTGTGCCTCTTATCACCTTAATATTATATTTTTTTATATCTTTTATTGTTGGTTCTATAGGTTCATAGCCAGGATCTGAATCTAATTTTAAAATAAATCTATCAATCTGCTGATTCCCAATAATTTTTTTTACATCATTAAAAGAAAATGTTGTACGTTGCCAAAAAAGAATTCTTCTCTTTTGGCTTTTTTTCGCTTCATTGAATTCCTTTGGATTAAAAAAATACCGTACGTTCAAAACATCCATCTTAAAATTCTTCAATTTATTCGTCAATGTTTCACTAAAAGAAATTATTTTAATTTGTAATGACGACAGCTCTTTCCAAAAACTCCAACTACTACCAACAATCCCGTCATACATAGGAACCCAAATTATCTTACTTTTGATCTCTTGGAGCTCTTTTATAGATGGTAGCGATTGAAAAAATAAAACATATTCAAAATTTTGGGAATTAATGTTAGCTATATTTATTTTTTTTCCACTTTTCCATGATTCATCCCAAATATTAATTATTTCAAATTCCTTTTTTAAAATATCCCTTAAGAAATAAGTTGATTTTGTTTTTTTATGAAATGAATGATCAATATACGCTAATTTTGATTTCATAATATTTTTATTAATGCTTTTTTAAAATCATTAGAAAATATTTTAATTGTAAAATTATTTTTTGCATAATCATAAGACTTTTTAGACTCATTTTCTATCCATTTAGCTTCTTTTTTTGTACTTTTTAACATTTCATTTTTAATTATTTCATGACTATTTTTCTTCAAAATTATACCTATATCATTTTCTCCTATTCCTGTTTCCTTGCTAATTATTGGGATTAAACCAGCATGCATACATGTAGCTACTGAACTACTCATACCTTCACTACAAGATGGCATTACTACAAATCCGCATGTGTTCATCAACTTTTTAAAGCTCTCTGAGTGAGGATTAATAAATCCTTTAAAAAAAATATTAGGTAAATTGAAAAGTTCTTTTGAATAGAGGCTCATAAAAGATTTTTCTTTTTTAATATTTCCTGCAATAAATAAATTAATATTTGGAGTTTCTTTAAAAATATCCAAAAGAATATCTAAGCCTTTGTGCACTGCACCGCTACTTCCAAACCATAAAAAATTTTTCTTTGCTAAATTCCAATTTTTATTATTTATAATAGACTGAAAAGGAAAATATGAATATGCAGAAACTCTAATACATTCAATTTGATTGCATCTATTTCTATATGTCTCTTTAGTTTGTCTATTTCCGATACAAATTACTGCATCAGCCATTAAAGATGAATCGTGAGGTTTTACATATCTAACCGAAGAAAGCTCCGATTTTTTTCGATAGTTTAAACTTTCTATTCGTTTTTGTTCAGCTTTATTTTGAAAATAAAAATGTGATCCAGTTGCATAATATATTGATTTTTGAGGATTAAACTTTTTTATTAACTTTATAAAGTTTGGCTCTAACCCAAATACAATACTATATTCTTTTTTTAAAAATTTAATTTTTTTAATATTAGTACTATAATTTATAATATCTACATTATATTCTAATTCATTAAAGATTCTAGCAATTTCTAATACCTCTTGCGTATTGCTATGTCCAGATAAACCCTTAAAAAATGGATATGTTATATATGATATTAAGACATTTTTAGAAAAATTACTTTTATATAAGTTACCTATATAAATTCTTTTTGGATTAATAATATCTAAAATACTCGTTATTATTATTTTTATCATTGCCATATAAATTATTTATGAACAATTGCTATTATAGCTTGTGTCAATATTTTTGGACTAAAATGTCCACTAGCACCTCTAATTTTACGAATCCACCAAAAATAAATTGGCATAGTAAAGTATTTAACTAAGCTATCTTTAAAATTTCTAACAATAAACTTCTCTGGATAAATATTTACTTTTTTAAATTTAGCTACTTTTAATAATTGATAAAGAGATTTCTCAGTAAACGACTGTACATGAGTCAAGTCATCATATCTACCAATAGAAAAATGAGGTGATTGAGCATTGGGAACTTTTATGATAACTCTACCATTAATTTTTAAACTTAAATAAACATTTTGCATAAAAGAAACTAGTTCATTTTTAGGAATATGTTCTATAACATCATTAAGCATTATAAAATCAAATTTTTCTTTATTATTTTTAAGATATGCCTCGGTATTATCGACTAGAATGCAATTAAAACCAAGTTTTTTAATGTGTTCATATACTCCACTGGAAATATCGACACTATTAATATTTTTAAATCCCATTTTTTTCCACAAAATCAATACTTCTCCTTGCCCTGGTCCTATGTCTAAATAAGTAGCATTTTTACCTTTGAAAAATTTTGAGAAGTTATATTTTATCCATTCTATCTTTACATTAGAAATACCACCCATTTGACCAATAGGAGCTGTATTTAAATAATTATTCACTAATTCGTTTTTATTTATTTTATTCAAATTATTAATTTTTTATTATCCTTATATATTCTAATTAAATTAAATGCATTTAAAAATAATTTAATATTTATTCTTGTTCTTTTCCAAATGACAAGACCAGCAAAAGAAACCATATAAGAAATTACAGTAGCCCATGCTGCTCCAATTATCCCATATTTAGGAATTAACCACAAATTAAGTATTATATTAATTATCCCGCCCATAATATTTTTCAGAAGAGATATTTTCGCTATATTTTCAGCAACTAAAAATTTTTCTCCTACCACACCAGAAAATACCAAAATAGATGACCATATATAAATAGATAAGACGCTAGATGATTGAACATACTTTATTCCAAACAATATATTGACTATATCTTTTGAAAATAAACTTATTGGTAAAATAATTATAATCGATAACCAAACCATGATATCATAAAGAGATTGCCACCTATTTTTATATATATCTATACTCTTTTTTTTCGCATAAATTATTGCTGGAAATACAGAAGTTGTTATTATTATTGGTATAAAAAACCATACTTCACTCAATGAAACAGCAGCAGAATAAATTCCAAGCGATTTATTACCAAGCATATTACCAATCATAACTTGATCAATTTTCATATACACAGTAACTGCTATACTTGATAACATTAATGGCCAACTATCTGATAAGATTTTTTTTCCAATAGGAACGCTTATTTTTAGAATAGTAAGATTTCCTTTCTTTTTAATATATATATAAATAAATCCAATGAGAGTTACTACAGATTCTAATAAAATAACCCAGGCAAAAGCAATTAAAGAAGCTCTTTCTAAAATTAAAACTACTTTTATTGCTCCAATGATAATACTGATTGAACTTTTTACATATACCGTATATTTTGAGATCACTTTAGATTGAAACCAAAAATCAAAGATATCCGATACCTTAAAAATGAAACCTAAGGCAATAATAAAAGCTAACCAAAAAATTAAACTATTACCAGGTTTTACAAAAAAAATAACAACCCATGAGCTAATAAATGCTAAAAATCCAGCCGTTAGCTTAAGAAAGAATAGTGTCCCAAAGAGTTCATCTTCTCTATTTTTATTTTTTACGAATTCACGAACAGCAATTCCATTTATTCCCATCGATGCAATAAAACCAAACAATGAAACAAATGCTACTGCATAGCTCAGCATTCCGTATCGCTCTGGACCCAAATACCGAATAACCCAGATTCCTACAAAAAAAGCTATCACTAGCTGAATTGCTTTATCAAGAAATAGCCAATTAAGATTGGCTAATATTTTTTTAAGCTCTGGATTTTTATCAATCTTATTCCAGATAATCTCTGGAATAAAAATTTTTATATACTTTTCCATAAAAAAAATCAGATGGCCTACTCTTTCCAATCCTTAATTATTATCCCTTTCTCTTTTCCATATTTTTTCACTACTAATTTCTGCCCTTCACGCCAATCAAACTCACGAATAATGTCAGCTGACAAAGTAATAAAATATGATGTTCCACAAATTATAATTTGCTACTTTACTGACAACCTTTTTAAATCTGCTTCCATCATCATTTTAACCAACTCATTAAATTTAACTTTTGGCTCCCACGCTAAAACTTCCCTTGCCTTATCATTCTTTCCGTGTAGCGAAAACAATTCGGCTGGTCTTCTAAACCGAGGGTCTAGTTTTACATATTTCTCCCAATTATCAATACCAGCATATTTAAAAGCGATGTCTAAAAAATCTCTGACTGAATGAGTCTCTCCCGTAGAAATAATATAGTTGTCTGGTTTTTCTTGCTGTAGCATAAGCCACATCGCTTCTACGTAATCTCCGGCAAACCCCCAATCTCGCTTGCTATCAAGATTTCCAAGATATATTTCTTTAGACAGTCCTAATTTTATCCTAGCTACGCCATCTGTTATTTTCCTTGTAACAAATTCCATTCCTCTAATGGGAGATTCATGATTAAAAAGAATCCCATTAGCACAATACATTCCATAGCTTTCCTTGAAATTAATCACTATCCAATAGGCATAGAGCTTGGCAATGGCATATGGACTTCTTGGATAAAAGGGAGTTTCTTCTGTTTGCAACCCCTCGATATGACTATTTCCAAACATCTCGCTAGTTGATGCCTGATAAAATTTTGTTGTCGGAGAAAAATATTTAATTGCGTTAAGTAAATAAAGAACTCCAAGTGCATTTATTTCAGTCGTGACTTTCGATTGATCCCATGATACGCCCACGAAAGATTGCGCAGCTAAATTATATACCTCATCTGGATGGATAGCTTTTATAATGTTAATTATTGATGCCTCATCTGTCATATCTCCTGATATAAAATTTATTTTATCCGTAATCCCAAGATAATCAGTGTTACTAAAATTTGGATTGGCATAGCGCCTTATAAGTCCATAAACTTCATAGTCCTTCCCTAATAGTAATTTGGCAAGATACGGACCATCTTGACCTAAAATTCCTGTAATGAGCGCTTTTTTCTTCATAGTTTATATATTATTAAGAATTTACTTTTTTATTTAAAATTATACCTACTAATTCGAAACTTCACTTGTCTTTTTTACATTATTTATTCTAACACCTATAGCATTTCGATTCAAATAAAAGGACTTCTAGCAGTCTTGTCTCAATATTTTTTTGACATCATCATAAACTTTGACTTTTTACCATCCCTGTATCCATACCAAAAACCGAAAAAATTACCACCATTCAGGAAATAGCAATGGCTATAGTGTATTCATTAAATTCTCCAGAGCCCAAAATTCTTTCTGCCAATACTTGTGCTAAAAACATTGATTTTTCTTTAAATAGAGCAACCATTATTTTATTCTTTCCAATCCTTAATTATTATCCTTTTCTCTTTTCCATATTTTTTCACTGTTTTTTCTTTTTCGCTAAAACTTTTTTCTTGACTAGTACTATAATTTTTAGTTTATCACTAACTACAGAATTAGCTCTGTAATTTCATTTTAACACTCATCCATCAAAATCTATCACACCGATTTGAGAACAATTTTGGAAATTTATTCTTTGGTTAAAACTTACTTATTCTTATAATAAATTACGTATCTACCAGAGCTTTTCTCAGTAAAATCACTCTTCAGCAAACCAATATCTGAAAAATTCTTCAAGAAAGTTTTTTCCATTCTGGGAAATAACACAATTGTATCAATTATACTCTCATTCTTAATATTCTCATATCTATTTTTTCCATAAATTTTTCCAAACCCTTTTATTAAATTTCTACCAAAAACAGAATAGGAAGATAGTTTTTTTCTAAATAGCGGGTATATAAAAAGATTTTTCCTACTTAACTCATTTTTTAAGTAATAGTTTATTGAATCTGACCATTCATAATACATTATTGGATCACCAACAATAAGTATATTGTCCGTTGGGGATGTTTTTATCTTAATAATATTAAAGACGCCATTGATAGCTTTTCCTCTCTGAGTAAACTCTTGAGCATTTTTGAAATCGCTTCTTAAATTACCGAGAAGAAAGAATAAACTTACAAAAACTATTCCACTCCAAATAATAAGTGTCTTTTTTCTCATCTGTTTGAGCAAATAAACGAAAATGAATGAATAACCCAACATTGATGGCAGTAAATATCTCTTATTAAATCCGGATTTAGTGTAAAGAATAACCTGAGGAATAACAATAGCTAAAAAAATAGTAGTTACCAATAAATACTTCCTTACTATTTTCCAAATATTTTGTTTACTTAATCCTTTTAAGAAAATAAACAATATTATTAAAATTAATTGAATAAAAATAAGATAATCTATCCAACTTTTAGTTGATAAATTTAAAAAAGTTTTAATATATTTTTCTGGTTGAAACCCATTAATTCCGGCGTATCCTATGCCAGCCATTCCTATTAAATTTTTAATATACAGAAGAAATCCAATAAATACACCCATCAAAATACTAATGCTTATATAATTTTCTTGAAACACTTTTTTCCAAGAAATTTGATTTTTCATCTTTGAAAGATAAGTTAAAATCAGAATAAATGCTGGAAGAATAAGAATAAAACTCTCCTTCGATAAAGCCATTAGGATTGAAAATATTATAAATAGTATTTTCAATATCCGTTCATTTTTTTGCGAATTATAATATAAACCAAGAAAGAGCAGTGAAACAGCCAGCATGAACATTCCAATAGTTTCATTAGGTCCTAGACGCCACCAAATTTGAGCTTGTGGACCAATTAAAGAAATTTCTGAAAATAGAAAAGACTCCCAAAAAGAAAAACCAACAAGCGATAAAAAATAAAATAGTAAAAAAGAAGTTGCAATAGCTAGAATAATTGTATAGACTGACCAGATTACAAAATTAGAACCGAATATTCTTGTTTCAATCACTCTATGTAAAAAATAAAATGGTCTAAATCTATGCGTAGAAAATTGGTCCCGTCTCATCCACTTTCCCGCAACTTGCATTGTTGTTTGAGAGCTTAAATCCTTTTTAATTCTAACTATTTCATGATCATCTGTTAAGTGATATCCAGAAAAGACTGAACCACTAAAAACTGCTATTCCGAACCAAATAGAAATAAATACTATAAGCGCGATATATTTATGTTTTTTTTGCATTTGTTATGTCATTTTAAAATTAATATTATAGATATTACACCTAATATGATACCAACTGATTGAATTAATGAGAGAGTTTCTTTAAAAAATAATATCCCAGATGCTACAACTATTACCATTACCCCAATAGTCATTACTGGACTAATTTTACTAATATCAAATATTTTTAAAATGTAGGCATATAAACCGAAAGAAATAATATAAAACAATCCGCCCAAAATAAAGAAAATAAAGAAATTATATTCTTTAAAAAATGAAAACTCGCTTGATTTTTTTAACATCACTTGTGCCAAAGCACTTGTTATTATTCCTAATAAAATTAGTATGTAATTAAGCATATTTTTAAAATTTAATTTAATTTAATACTATCTACTCCGTAGAATCGACTAGCCCAAACATTTTTAGAATGAGGTAATAGAGGTTCATTGAGTAATATTTTATTTTTAACCCTTTTAATTTTTTTAACCGTTATATTTTGTTTACCTTGAAATTTTTGTTTTAATATAGACTCATCTCTCTTTTGATACTGTTTATATAAAATATTAGCTTTATTCATTGATGTTTCCATAGACAGAATAAAAGCTGGAATTAAAATAATTATACCTAGTGTTTTTACTAATTTAAATTCATTATTCAATAAAAACCTACTTATAAAAATTATTAAAGCTACATTACTGAAAAAAAACGCCCTGGGCGGAAAGTAGGGGAAAAATATTCCTAAAACATCCAGAAAAAAAGCAACTATTATTAATAATAGCATAAATGAATCCATAATTTTCTTTCTAAATTTGAAATAGATTTTATTAATTACATATAGAAATACTATCACCCCAACTATTTCCCACAAAACAATTTGATATGCCGATATTTTTTCTAGAACCCGATGGAATCCTGAAGATAATTGGAAAAATCCTTTACTACCAAGTGTATGATTAAGTTTTACATAGTTACCTGGTGCAAAGAATTGAATAATGGCACCAATCATAAACCCGATAAATCCACTAATTGCCCACTTTGAAATTTTCTTTCTTTTTTTAAAAAGAATATATCCAGCAAATAATATAACTAGAAACACTGCTGGCACTATAATTTCATGAGAATTTCCAACTAAAATTCCAAGAACAAACATCAAAAAAACACCCAGCTGGTTGTCTTTTATAAATTTTTTATTTTTCAAAAAAAATCCGCGAAACGGAATTAAAAATAGAAGAGTAAGTACTGCCATCCATAAATAGACTACTGCTCCACACATCCAAAAAAGAGTTTGATTTGGAGAAGGACTTAAAAACCAAAGTAGAATAAATACAGCCAGTAGTCCCAGAGGTTTTATTTTTTTTCCGTCACTAGCAAAAAAATAAATTTCCCAACCCAGGAGGATAAACATTAAAGTATTGAAAAAATTGAATATATTTTTCCCTAAAAAAGCGAATAAGACAACGATTAAATTAGCCACGCTTCTACCATTGACATGCAAATAAAAATATTTTATCGAAGAAAAAACATCGTTGACTGATTGTATTCTTTGATTTTGATAAGAAACATAAAAAGCCCAATCATCAGAATAAATTGGAGTTTTATTATTGATAAAAAATATTGCAAAAAAGATAGCAACAAAAATAATTAGAGAAATTATTTTATTTTTCTTGCTAGATTGAAAAAAATTCATAACTTCTTTTCTTTTATTATATAGCTAGGACGACCTTTTGATTCTATAAATAACTTTCCTATATATTCACCCATGATTCCAAACGTTATCAGCTGAATGCCTGATAAGAATAAAACACTAACTAGCACTGATGTCCAACCAGAAATCACTTTATCAGTAAAAATTTTAAGGTAAACTGCATAAGCCGCATATAAAAAAGATAGCGAGGCAATTGTAAATCCTAAATAAGTAGCCAACCTTAGTGGTCTTATACTGAAAGATGTAATACCATTTAATGCTAAGGATACCATTTTTCTTATAGAATATTTAGTCTCACCAGCAAATCGCTCTCCGGGATTATATTCAATAGCATATTGTTTAAACCCTAACCATGCAATCATTCCACGCAAGAATAATGTATTTTCTTTTAACTGAGAAATTATATCAACTACTGAACGATCTAATAAACGAAAATCCGCCGCACCTTTAGGCACTCTTACATCGGAAAGCCTCGACAGTATACCATAGAAAATATCCGATGTTTTTTTCTTGAAAAAAGAATTTTTATTGCTATCCTTACGTACAGTATAAACAATTTCATATCCTTCTTGCCATTTTTTAATCATTTTTGGGATTAATTCTGGTGGATGTTGTATATCAGCATCCATTGAAATGACACACCCCCCTGTTGTATATCGCATGCCAGCACGAAGAGCATTTTGATGTCCAAAATTCCTGGAAAAAGAAAGATATTTCACCTTATCATTTTTATTTCTTAAATCGTTAATAATTTTAAGGGTATTATCAGTACTCCCATCATCAACAAAAATTACTTCGTAATTAAAATATGTTTCTAAAAATGGCTTCAATTTAGAAAATAGCTCCGCAATATTTAATTCTTCATTGAGAACTGGAATCACGATTGAAATTTTAAAATCATTTTTTCTCATGTTAATAAAATACTTTTTTGAATTATTACTACTGAAATTATATACTATCTACAAATACTGAGCAGGCTCGGCTTCGGTAAATATTAATTTTTTGTCCTGATACTCTATTGTTTTTTATCTATTCTAATATATTCGCTTACCATTTTTTTATATTCTAATAGCAATCATTGGTTGCTTGTATTTTACTTTTTCCAATCCTCAATTACAATTTTATTCTTTCCATACTTCTTAATTACAAGTTTTTGACCTTCTTTCCACCTAAATTCTCTTATAATTTCAATTGGCAAAGTAACAGAATATGATGTTCCGCCACCGACTTTACCCAGTTTTCTAACACTTCTTTGCCCTAAAGATTTTCTACTCATATTTTTTATTTTTAAAAAATAACTCTGTATTTAAATACAGAGTTAAATACGTATTTATTATAGCACTTTTTTATTTTTATCCAAAAATATCACTCATCTATAGCATAAACTTACTGTTTTCCTAGAAAACAAAAAAGAATTCATTAGATGAGAAAACTTTTTCTATTTTTTTATTGTCATTTATTTTTTTCATATTTTCATTATAACAATGGATTTAAAAAGCATCAATTTTTTATATTTAGGTATTCGTAAAGATTAAACTTGTCATCCTTTTCCTATATTAGTGCTACTCTCCCTGAGATGCTGAAATGACAGGTTTAATCAAATATAGTATACTAAATTTATGCAAAAATGGTTATTTAAATTAAAATCTTTCCAAAAAACAAAAGTTATTTTACTTTTAATTTTAAGTGTCTTTTTTTTGAAAGGCGTTTTTTTGGCTACACTTTATCCTCTTTTTACTGGACAAGATGAAGCCCGACACTATAATACTATTCAATCCATTTCTTATCCCAGCGTTCCTTCTGCTCAAAAAATCAAACGCCGAATTGGACACAAAAATAAACAGATTGAGAATTATAATTTTTCCCAAGAAATAATCCACGCTGGAGAAGCTAGCAACCTTAATATAATTCGCAAAGGTTTATATAATACCGCCAATTTCGTCCCTGGCTATATCGGTCAAAATGAAAATTCTATCAGCGCTTCTCAATGGAAGCCCCTTAATTATTATTATCCAGCCGATACCGCTACCCATACTCTTTATCATACACTCGCCTCTTGGATAGAAAAAACTTTTTCTAGTAGTAATATTCTAGTAAGATTTTATTTGATCAGAATTTTTTCTGTTTTCTTGGGTACTCTGGCTGTTTTCCTAAGTTACCTAATTGCTATTAATATCGGTTTAAAAAGGGACTACAGCCTAATTTTAAGCGCTATACTAGCTTTCCAGCCTAAATTTACCATGTATTTTACTAACATCAATTATGATGTTTTACTCATTCCTCTCTTTTTTCTTTTTACTTTAGGTGGCATTTTAAGTTTAAAACAAGGATTAAACTGGAAAAATTTTACTCTAATGCTGATTGCTCTAATCTTAGGTTTATTAACCAAAGGAACAGCTATTGTTCTTTTGATAGCTTTTATTTTTTTAATCGCTTTTCATAGCTATCAAAAAATAAAGCGCCAACGACATTTAGGCTACTATTTATCTCTTTTTTTCGTTTTTTTAATCACTCTCACTTTTCTAGCTAACACTCAGTATAATCTAAGAGGACTTTTGCCTTTCGAAGGTACTCCAACTCAAACTTTTTCCTCTTTACAAAAATATCTTGATACTAGCTTGAGTATGGGTCGTTTTGCTTTATCTTCTCGTACTTATTGGGGTAGTTTAAGTTGGAAGAGTAATTGGCTTACTCATAATTTTACTAATTTAATTTTTTGGATAGAAACCTTATCTGTGCTAGGTTTAGTTTTATTTTTCTGGACTAAAAAAATACCTCATTATTTACCCGATAAAAAATATATTATTTTTTTATTATTAATGATTATTGCCTTACAGCTAGGTATTCGGACTTACGATTGGAAAGTTTTTATAAGTTTCCATCGATTAACTCTCGGCACACCCGGAAGATATTTCTTACCTAATTTAGCTTCTCATCTTATTTTGGTTTTTGTTGGCTTGGGCATGTTATTGAAAAAGGAGCGCTATTTTAAAAATATTCTTCTTACTGGATTTATCTTAATGTTTTCTTTTTGTTTTTATATAATTTTTAATTTTATTCTCCCTCGTTTTTACTTATAAACTTATGTTTTATCTTTTGAAAAAAAATATTTTTTTAATTTCTCTCCTTATTCTTTTTGGAATTATTTTAGCTGGAATTAACCAAAAATGGTCTTTTCCTGATAATCATTGGACGGTAGAGAAGGGAACTAAGATAAAGCTCCCCGATCAAGGAATTACACAAAAATTTCAAGCTGATTATGATGGTTTGTCTCAGATAAGGATCTTATTCGGTAATTCTCGTGTAAGCCATGGAGGAACCCTAGAATTAAAGATTTCTTCAACTGATTGTTCTCATTTATTGAGAACTTCTAAATTAAAATTACATTCATTAAAATCCAAAGATACTATTGATTTTGCCTTCTCTAGAATTAACCATTCCCAAGGAAAGATCTATTGTTTAAATTTACATTTTTATCCCAAACCAAAATCTAAACACGCTTATCTTTTTATTATAAAAAATTCAATGCCTCAAAATAAATATCTAGCAATCGGCAATCAAGTTATAGTAAATCAATCACTGGCTATGCGTCCAGCCTATCTTAACTATTATTTATGGCAAAATATTCAAGAACTCAATCAAAGAATTTCTCAATACAAGCCTTGGTTTCTAAAGCATTATTTCCTAAATTTTATTGGTTTCGGATTTATTCTTCTTTCTTTTCTCTTAGTTTTTATTTTGATTACCCTCTAATAACTAACTATTTTTTAATTAAAAAATTCCTTGCCATTTCGTTGAAACAGTAAGGAATTAATTTTAAAAAATTATCTTCTACCTATTAGAAGTCATCATCTGCTATTTTAACACTAGCCACTTCGTTCAAATTAAGTGGATAATTTTCATTTAAAATTATCCACGGAAGACTCGTGCCCTCCAATGATTTAGTGTAGCTACCACTTACTCTTATTCCCGAGTCAAGAAAAAATTCTAAAACTACATAAGGAAAATCATCTACAATTTCAGCAATTTCTTCTTTAATCTTCTTAGCTCGTTTTAAATTCATAGCCTTCTCCCCCTGTTTTAATTGTTAATTAGTGAAGATACTCTTAAATTGAAAGAACAAAAAAAACTGGTCATCAGACCAGTTTATTTTTAGGAAAAAATTTATTTAATCTTTTTTCGCAAAAACAAAATGGCCTTCTTGCTCAGTAAAGAACAAATAAAAGAAAAACCAAATTGTTGTATTATTAATTTTCATTGTCATAGTTAATTTCTACTTATTCAGATTAACTTTCTTGTCAGCTTTGGTCAAGTTTATAAAAAACTAAACTATTCTTATCTTTAATTAGTTTAAGATTGAGAAGAAATATTTTTTCTTTTTCTAAATAACACTCCAAAAGTTTTGAGACATATCTGAATATCTAGTTTTAACGACCAATTTTCAATATAAAATAAATCTAATTTATATTCATTTTCAAAATCTAAGTCAGAACGTCCAGAAACTTGTGCCATACCCGTTACTCCTGGTTTAATAGTTAATAACCTTCTATGATATTCCATATATTTTTCTACTTCTCTTTTTTGATGAGGACGTGGACCAACCATACTCATTGATCCAAAGAGAACATTGAAAAATTGCGGTAATTCATCAATGGAATATTTTTCAATAAAGTTTCCCGTTATAGTTTTTCTAGGGTCATTTTTAATTTTATAGAGAGGTCCTTTCCGAACACTTTGCTTCTTGATTAGTTTTTTTTCTAAATTTAAGGCTTCTTCTAGCTTTGGATTGTCTTTAGAAATACAACAATTTTGTTTTAAATATCTGAATTTATAGACTAAGAATTTTTTTCCATCGTTACCAATCCTCTCATTTTTATAGATAATTGGACCGCCATCATCTAATTTAATAGCTATCGCCACTAATAACATTATTGGCGACGCTAGAATAATTCCTAGTGCAGAAATCACTATATCAAAAATTCTCTTAGAAATTTTTCCCCAACCTTCTAAGGGAGTATTTTTAACTTCAATTAACGGCTCTCCATTTAAAACACCTATCTCAAATTTAGAAGTTTGTAGAGTAGTTGGAATATATTGATACTTAATATTATGAATGGAGCAGAAATCAATTAACTTCTCTTGTTCCGCATCAGTAATTGAAGGTTCACACAAAATTATATCGTCAATTCCCCTTTCCTTCTTTATTTGCTTAATTAAGTGTACACTGGCCGTATTAATCTGATCAATAACTTTATAACCAAGATTAGGATTTTGTAAAATAAATTTAGCAATAGTACTAATTTTCCCGTTTCTACCAATCAATAAAAGCCTGTGTATACCAATTCCTTTATTTCTTAATAACCATTTTTGAATAAGATGCACAAAATATCTAGCCGAAACAACGTAAAAAGTAACCAACATCCAACCAGCCAAAATAACGAAACGGGAAGAAAACCATTCTCGTTTTAAGAATATAGCAACAATAATTATCACTAAGCCAATAGAAGTAGCCGAAAATATTTTTACAGCTTCTTGCCAAAATTTTCTAGTAGCTCTAATATCGTAAAGACCTTCCAACGCGTAAATGATTAAGAAGAATGGCACTACAATTAACACAATTTGGATATAATTGTGGAAAGAAAAATTATAAAGTTTTGATTTTAAAGCTAATATTTCTGGAACATTTCTAATATAATAAGCAGAAGTGGCTGCCAAAATAATCATTAAAAAATCAATTAAGACCTGAACAGCACTAAAAAATAATTCTGATTTTTTCATAATAATCTTATTTCTAATTTTACTTAATTTAGTTTTTAATTCTTTTGATATTTATCAAGGTAAATCTATAAGCCGGATTTTGTCGTGAGTAGTCATTTATCTTGGGTTTTAATTACTTAAAACCTCGCGCGGCACTTTCTATATTTTATTCAAAAATAGAACACGACCTTGCATTCAGGTAAGGATTTTGCCGTTTCACCTCTAATATTACTATTAGAGCTCACCCCAAAAGGGTGCTTCTTCATTTCTGAAGGAAGCGTCTCTGCTCGCACCTCTTAGATTACTCTAGACGGGAGTTACCCGCTACCCTTGCCAATTAAGATTAGGCTGAATGTCCGGACTTTCCTCTCCAAAAACTGGAGCGACTACTCAATTTACCTTGATAAGTATTAAAAGAACTACTTTATTTCTTAAAATTTCACTTTTTAAACCACCTGAAACCTTACCATAAAATTAACTTTTTGTAAATAAGGTCTTAAAATTTAGTGATATTCATTAACAACTCTTTTTGAGTTTTTATTTTTTCTTGATATTCTTTTAACTTTTTTTGGTTTTGCAAAATAACTTTTTCAGGAGCACTATCTTTAAATTTTTTATTAGCTAATAAATTTTTTATTTTAACAATTAATTGATTTAATTGTTCAATTTCTTTTTTGGTCCGTTTTTTTTCTTTAGCAATATCTATTAAGTTAGCAATATCTAAAGACAACTCTACATTCTTAGTTATTATTTGAATACTTTTAGTGCTAGCTAGTTTTTCAATGATTTCTATCCGAGCTAATTTTTCAATAATTTTTTGCTCCTTTATTTTTATTGAGTAAGCTTGAACAATTTTAGCTGGGTCTATTCTATAATTAGCTCTTAAATTTCTTACTTTAGAAATTACTTCTTTGATTTCTTCAAAAAGTTCTTGTGCTTTTTTAATTTCTAATTTTTTTTCTGGCTTTACCCACTTTTCCATCATCAACATTTTTTCTCCTTGCCAAAAATCTTGCCAAATTTTTTCGGTTACAAAAGGAGTAAATGGGTGCCAAAGTTTTAAAATTTTATCTAAAAGGTAACCTAAAACTTGATTATTTTTCTCAATTTTATGAATTTCTAAATACCAATCCGCTAAATCATCCCAAGTAAATTTTTTAAGTTTTTCCTGAGCTAAAGAAATTTCCTTTTTCTCCATAAAGATTGTTACACTTTCTATGGTTTCATTTAGCTTAGCTATAATCCATTGGTCAGCCACTGATTTAACATCTCGAGAAGCAATTTTTTCCTTTAAGAAAAATTCTGGACTAGCTGTAGTTGAATAACGATAAATATTCCAAAGTTTAGTAATAAAATTTCTAAAACCTTCAATTTTTTCTTCATACAACCGAGAATCTTGTCCAGGAGTTGTATCCATTACCAAGCTAAGTCTTAGTGCATCAACTCCATATTTATCTATCATTTGTAAAGGATCAATACCATTACCCTTAGATTTAGACATTTTTTTACCTAATTTATCTCTAATCAATCCTGTAAAAAATAAGTTTTTAAAAGGAACCTCTCCTGTTCTATATAAGCTCATCATTATCATTCTGGAAGCCCAAAAAAAGAGGAGATCTCTTCCCATAATCATCATATCTGTCGGATAAAACTCTTTGAAATCTTTTCCTTGAGGATAGCCAAGTGTAGTATGCACCCATTGACCAGAGGAAAACCAAGTATCAAAAGTATCGGTTTCTTGTCTTAATTTTTTACCTTGACATTTTGGACAAGCTAAGGGTTTTTCAATAGAAACAATGTATTCCTCTTCTCCACATTTTTCACAATACCAAACTGGGATTTGATGACCCCACCAGATTTGTCGAGAAATACACCAATCATGCAAATTAGAAAGCCACTGAATCATTGTTTTCCGAAAATTTTCTGGAAAAAATTTTATTTCACCATTTTTAATAGCTTTCAAAGCTTCTTTCTTTAACGAGTATTTTTTAGCATCTACGGCAACAAACCATTGCTTTGAAATAAGGGGTTCAATCGTTTCCTTGCATCTTTCACAAATTGATTTATTAATTTCTAAGTCCTCTTCTTTTTCAAAAAAACCCTGCATCTTTAAATCAGCTAAAATATTTTTCCTAGCTACTAAAACATCTTGACCTTGATATTTCCCTCCCTGTTTAGTTATTTGAGCTTTCTCATTAATAACTTGAATAATAGGAAGCTGGTGATCTTGACCAATGTCCCAATCTAAAAGATCGTGAGCAGGAGTAATTTTAACCGCTCCTGTTCCAAATTCTTTATCAATTCTTTTATCAGCAATTATCGGAATAATCCTATTTTCTAAGGGTAAAATAACTTTTAAACCCACCAATTTTGTATATCTTTCGTCTTGAGAATTAACTGCTACAGCACTATCCCCTAACATTGTCTCTGGTCTAGTTGTTGCCACTGTAATAAACTTTTCTGAATTTTGAATAGGATATTTAATAAAGTATATTTTTCCTTGAACTGTTTTATGATCCACTTCAATATCCGATAAAGCTGTTTTACATCGTGGACACCAATTAATAATTCTTTCACCCTGATAAATCATTCCGTCTTTGTGCATTTTAACGAAAGTTTCCATAGCAATTTTTGAAACTTCAGTATCTAAAGTAAATTTTTCTCTTGACCAATCAGCGCTCACCCCAATTTTTTTCTCTTGTGACCGCATATAATTAGCCCGTTCTAGACAAAAATCATAAATTGATTGAAAAAACTTTTTTCTTCCTAAATCATTTCTATTTATTCCTTGCTCATCTTCTAATTTTTTTTCGTAAACAACCTGAGTTTGAATTCCAGCGTGATCTTTGCCTGGCAAAAGTAAAACAGATTTACCTTTCATTCTTTCAAAGCGACCAAAAATATCCATTACTGTGTATCCACTGGCATGTCCTAAATGTAAACCACCATTAGCATTGGGTGGTGGCAAGATATTACTATATTTTTTTTTAGAATTAATATTATCAGGATTAAAAAAACCTGACTTCTCCCAAAGTTTATAAATATTTTCCTCGTATTTTCCAGCTTCGTATTTTTTTGAAATTTCTTTCATAAACTATTTTAAAAACTATTGTCGGACTTCTACTTTTAACTTAGTTTCCAACTCTGTAACTATTTTTCCTATTTCCTTATCAATTTCTTTATTTTTTAAAGTCCTGTCATCTACTCCAAATTCAAGATGGAAAGCTAAACTAGTTTTTTTATCTTTTTTAAAGACATCAAATAAGCTAACCTTCAAAATTACTTTCCCAGCTCTTTTAATTAAATTTACAATGTCTAAAACTTGCACATCGTGATTAACTAGCATTGAAATATCTCTTGTAACGCTAGGAAATTTCTTTAAAGACTGATATTTTTTTTCTGTTTGAGTAATAGCCAAAAGTTTTCTCAAATCAATCTCAGCCAAAGCTACTCTTTTTTCAATTTTATATTTTAAAAGCACTAAAGGATTAATTTCTCCAACATAGCCGATGAGTTTTTCATTGATTTTTATTTCAGCACTTCTGGTTGGATGAATATAATATTTATTTAATTCTTTTATTTTTGAGATAACAAGTGCTTTTTTGTCTATGCCAATAATTTCTAATAAATCTTCTACTGCTCCTTTCATTTCATAAAAAGTTTCTCCGTCTTGATCTTTCTTTAAAATATTTGCCATCACTAATTTTCTTTCTTCTTTAACTGTCCCTTTTTCCAACCAATAATTCCTGCCTATTTTAAATATTTTAAAACTATCAAAATGTTTTAAATTGATAAAAATATTTTTTAAGATATTTGGAACCAAATTAGCTCTTACTAAATGCTGACTAGGGTTCATCGGGTTCTCTAATCTTAAATGTTGTTTTTGATTTAATTTACAATTTACGACATCTTCTTCGCCATAAAAAGAATAATTATAAATTTCATCAAAGCCTAAACCAATTATATTTTGTCTAATTTTTCTTTCTAAAAATAATTGTTGATTTATTTTAGCTGGAATAATTGGTTCCACTAGTGGCTGAGGTTTGATTTTTTCATAGCCCCAAATTCTTCCGATATCCTCAATGACATCTTCTGGAGTTTTTAAATCAACTCTATAAGTTGGTGCCTCTACTAAAATAGTTTTTTCTTCTTCTTTTCCAATAATCTTGAATTGTAGAGATTTCAAAATTTTTAAAACCTCTGCTTTTTTTATTTCTTCTCCTAATAAACTATTAATATAGTCTAAATTAATCTCTATTTTTTGAGGTTTGTTTTTTTGCGGATAAATATCTACTACCCCTTCTAATTTAGCTTCAGCGGTATGCTCTAAGATTTCTATGACTCTTCTTATTGCTTTTTCTGCTAAATTAGGGTCAATATTTTTTTCAAATCTATCTGATGATTCTGTTCTAATTTTATGTTCTATTCTAGTTGTTCTAATTGAAATTGCGTTAAAATTAGCCGATTCCAAAATTATTGATTTTGTATCATTATTAATCTCAGAATTTTTTCCTCCCATTACTCCAGCTAAGACTAGCGGTTCTTGATTATTAGCAATAACTAAATTATCAACCGTTAATTTTAAAACCTCTCCATCTAAAAGTTCAATCTTTTCATTTTTCTGAGCTTTTCTAATTATAATTTTAGCCGTCTCGTTTTTTGAAATTTCTTGAACTTGAGAAAAATCAAAAGCGTGTAAGGGTTGTCCAAGCTCTAACATCACATAATTAGTTGCATCTACTACATTATTGATAGGACGAATTCCAGAAGCTTCTAGGCGAGCTCTTAGCCAATCAGGAGACTCTTTAATTATCACTCCTTCCATTACAGCACCAATATAACGAGGGCATAGTTTTTTATCTTTGATTATAACTTTTAATTTACGAGATTTCTTTTTTGGTAACTTTAAACCTGCAAAATCATAATCAAATTTTTGATTATCTAAAATTGCCATCTCCCTAGCTACTCCAACATAACTCATCGCGTCGTGAGCCCTATCTGGTAAAATTTTTATTTCAAAAATGGTGTCGTTTCTAATCTCTAGATATTTTTTTATGGACATTCCAACTGGAGCGTCCTCATCTAAAATCATAATTCCATTATGATTTTCTCCTAAATCTAATTCATCTTCTGCACATAACATTCCCACGGATTTTACTCCTCGTATTTTTGTTTCTCTAATTTTTATTCCGTTTGGCAATTGAGCTCCTACCAAAGCGACTGGCACTTTATCACCAATTTTAATATTTGGCGCTCCACAAACTATCTCTAATTTTTTTTTGCCAATCTCTATTTTAGTTAGCTGTAACTTATCAGCATCTGGATGTTTTTTAATCTCTAAAATTTTTCCTATTACTACTCCAGTCAAATTAATTTCTTTTTTCTCTAATCCTTCTAGCTCAAAGGAATGCATAGTTAAAAGTTCTGCCATTTCCTCTGCAGTCTTTTGTGTGTTAGCTAATTCTTTTAACCAATTGTAACTATATTTCATAGTCTTTAAAATATTTAAAACTGTTTTATAAATCGTAAATCTCCTGAATGAAAAAGTCGGACATCATCAATTCCATATTTCATCATTGCCAATCTTTCTATTCCAAACCCCCAAGCAAAACCTTGGTATTTATTTCTTGGATAACCCGATGCCTCAAAAACATTTTGATTGACCATTCCTGCTCCACCAAGCTCTAACCAACCACCACCTTGGCAAGCGCTACAACCTTTTCCATGACAAACAGTACAAGTGATATCAAATTCAAAACCTGGCTCGGTAAAAGGAAAATAGCTTGGTCTTAAACGAATTTTTACTTTCTGTTTAAAAAATTGAGAAAAAAATTCTTGAGCTGTAAACTTTAGATGACCCACATTAATATTCTCTCCCACTACCAAAGCCTCAAATTGATAAAAAGTATGTTCATGAGTAGTGTCAGTTGCTTCATTTCTAAAACATTTTCCAGGAACAATAATTCTGAATGGTGGCTTATGCTTTTCCATATATTTAACTTGTCCCGCTGAAGTTTGAGATCGCATTGCCAAACGTTCTTCTTCTCTTTTAACTTTTGGATGCTGGTTTTTAATTTTTTGTTGAAGCCAAAAAGTATCTTGCATATCTCTAGCTGGATGATGTGCTGGAATGTTTAAAGCATCAAAATTGTAAAATTCTGTTTCTATTTCTGATCCATCAGCTACCTCATAGCCCATTCGACTAAAAATATCCTCTATTTTATATCGCACTATTGAAATAGGATTTAAATGACCAACTCCCTTTTTTCTTCCAGGCATCGTAACATCTAAGCTTTCTTTTTCAAAGTCAAAACTTTTCTCTATTAATTCTTTCTTTTTCTCTTCTAATTTTTGAGTAATCTCTTTTTTAATTTCATTAGCTAACCTTCCAAATTGTTTTCTTTCTTCGGGCGCTAAATTCTTTAAACTCTTTAAAAATCCAATAAATTCGCTTTTACGTCCTAAATATTTTTTTTCTAACTGAAAAAGCTGATCTTCGGACTGAACAGTTTGAATTTCTTGAAAAAATTGATTACTTAAATTTTTAATTTTTTCTTTTTTCATAAGTTTATTTTAGCTTTAAAAGCCTAAAAAGTCAAAATAAAAGGCAATTTTAAAAAATTTATTTTGCCTTTTATTCCACTATTTTTCAAATTTACATTCCCATTTTTTGTTTCGCTATTTTATATTGTTCTTCAGTAATTTGACCAGATTTTTTCATTTGTTCCATTGCTGCTATCATTTTATCTCTATTTTTTGGTTTCATAGCTTCTTGCATAACCTTTTGCTGTTCTTGCGGACTCATTTTAGCCAATTTTTTCATGGCTATTTTTTGTAACATTCCCATTTTCCCAGCGTTAGCTCCTGATTTATTTTTGCTAAAAGGATTAAACATAGTTTTATTATTTATTATTTATTATTATTTTGTACTTCTTGAAATTTATAAATAGTTACCATCAAAGCTGAGGCTACATAGATTGAAGAATAAGTCCCAAAGACTACTCCGATTAAAAGAGCTAGAGAAAAATATTTTATCGCTACTCCACCGAAAAAGATAATAGCAATTAAAACTACAATCACCGTAAATGAAGTATTAATAGACCGAGCCAAAGTTTCATTAAGCGAGCGATTGACTATATTTTCAAAATCTTCCTTACCGTTTGATTTCATCAGATTTTCCCGAGTTCGATCATAGACAACAATTGTATCATTAACGCTATAACCTAAAATTGTTAGTAAAGCCGCAATAAAAGGAACTCCTACTTCAATATTAAAGAAATGACCAAGTAAAACAAAAGCTCCCACTGTAATAATAATATCATGAGCTAAAGCAATAATTGCTCCTAAGCCATATTTCCAAGATTTAACTGGATAAGAAATCTTTCTAAACGCCCAAGCAATATATAAAGCAATACCCAATACCGATAAAACAATCGCCTTGATAGCATTAGTTTTTAATTGATCAGAAACTGAAGAGCCAATAAAATCAACACTCAATCGTTTAGCTTGAGGTTTAATGCTTTTAATCGCCTGAAAAACTTTTAAATTAACTGCGTCGCTAGAATTTTTATATTTTAAGATAATTTCTTGACCTCCTACTGGTTTAACAATAAAGCTATCTAACTTTAAATTTTTAACCGCTTTTTGAATTTGAGTTCTAGTTGGAGCAGACTTTTCAAATTTAATTTTCATTTGAGTTCCACCAGTAAAATCAATACCTAATTTAAGTCCCCAAACAGATAAAACTACTAAACTAGCTATCACTAAAGTGCTAGAAGCCACATAAAAATATTTTCTTTTATTAATAATTGAGATCATTTATTTTCTTCGTTAGTTTTATTTTCAACCCTAGCAATCAGCCAAACTCTTTTTTCTAACCAATCGCCAACTGTAAATTCTAAAATTGTTTTTACTATAATAATCGCGGTAAACATTGATACTAAAACTCCAATAACTAAAATAATAGCAAAACCTTTGACAAATCCCGTACCCACTCCAATTAAAATAATTGAGGTAATGATAGTAGAATAGTTACCATCCCGAATACTCGGCCAAGCTCTATTAAAACCTTCCTCAATAGAACCTAGGACATTTCTCCCTTTCTTTAATTCCTCTTTAGTTCTTTCAAATATCAAAACATTAGCATCTACAGCCATTCCAATAGACAAAATAAAACCCGCAATCCCAGAGAGAGTAAAAGTAATTGACCAAGGAGTTAAGGTGGATAGCTTAAAAATTGCAACCATTAAGGCAGTATAAATTAAAAGAGCTATTGAAGCTATCAAACCTAGAAAGCGATAATAGAAAATCATAAAAATTATTACTACACCTAAACCAACTGCTCCAGCTTTAATACTTTTAATAAAAGATTCTGCTCCTAGAGAAGCATCAACGCTGTGTTGTGATATTAAGTGAATAGGAACTGGTAAAGCACCTTCGTTTAATCTGTTAGCTAATTTTTTCGCTCCCGCTATTGTAAAATTTCCAGAAATAACCGCCCTTCCATTAGTAATTTCAGCTTGAACAGTAGGTGCACTAACTAACTTTCCGTCTAAATAAATTGCTACTCGTTTACCAATATTATCTTTGGTAAGCGCTGCAAATAATTTAGTACCTTGATTATTAAATTCTAAAGATACCTCTGGACCAGATAATCCTTGTTGTGGAATTTCCATCTTAGCACTCTTTAAATCTTTCCCTGTTAAACCAGTTGGCACATATTGAGTTTGTGCCTGAGGTTGCATTTCAAGCATAATTAAAATGTGAGCAATATGAACTTCTCGTGAATTTCCTTGACCCCGCTCACCAATCTTCTTGATAATATGCCATCCAAAAATAGATTTTACTAATTTAGGGTAAATTGTTCCATCTTTAAAATTAGGGTCAAAAGCAACTTTCTCTACCGCTGGCAATAGCATGCCTTTTTTGATAAAACCTAGGTCACCACCCTTGTTTTTAGATTCAGAATCTTGACTATTTTCTTTAGCTAACTGATTAAAATCTTTTCCCGCTAGAGCTTCTTGAAGAATTTTTTCAGCTCTTTTTTCTTTTTCAGCATTAATTTTTTCCAAAATTTTAGGTGGAATTTTTTGAACTGTTTGATCCGCTTTTTCTTTTTTAAACTCCAAAAATGGAGTTTCTTTAATCATTGCTTTCGCTTTATCTATATCTTTAACTCCTGCTAATTCAACAACTAGATGTTCTTTATCTCCTGATTTAGTGGTATAAATAAGTGGTTCAGCCACGCCAAAAGCATTAACTCGCCTTTCAATAACATCCTGCAACGCTTGCATAGCTTCTTTCTTTTGATTGAAGCTAACTTTTGAAAGATCGGCTCTATATTCTAAGTGAATACCTCCTTGCAAATCCAATCCTAAACGAATTTTCACTTTATTCAAAAGATTATAAGCTGGCGGGGCAAAAGAAATAATTTTAGGATAAGAAATCACCCCCACAATAAGGGTTAATAAAATAACTGAATAAAATTTTATTAAAAGTTTTTTCCTTAAATTCATATTTTGTATTTTACATCATTCTCCATAAAATGCAACTTTTAGTCTTAGCCTGACCTATTTTAAATAAAACAAAAGATATTTCTTTTTTTGTATTAGTTTCTTTTTATTAATAGTTCTGAAATTACAAAAAAAGCTACAAAGAAATTTAATTTCCTTGTAGCTTAAGATTTAAAAAATCAAAAATCTCTACTATTTTTTAAACCTAGAACTTTTCTAAGTTACTTCTTTGGAATAATCCCGTTGACTCAAACTAGTGGGTAAAATTTATATCTAAGAACCGCCAGAAAAAATGGTTCATCCTTTCCATTAAGAGGAGTCAGAATTTCTGCATCTTTTTCCCATTTTGCATATAAACGATTGTCCATTGCTCCATATATTGTCAATGGACCACAGCTGCTATTCCAGCAGTCGCCACGCTTAGCTGGTTCTCCATCTGGCATCATAAACTGCTTCAATGCCTCATCTGAACAATCCACTTTAATATTTTTAGAAACTAAAGTTAGATTATATTTACGAACAGCCTCAGAAAATGGCTCCTCACTTCCATTGAGAGAATCAACAACTTCTACAGGATCTTCCCATTTTGCATACAAACGATTGTCCATTGTTCCATATATTGTCAATGGACCACAGTTACTATTCCAGCAGTCGCCACGCTTAGCTGGTTCTCCATCTGGCATCATAAACTGCTTCAATGCCTCATCCGAACAATATAACACAACGGTATTTCCAAGTATACTCCTGCACTCTACTTTTTTCATTTTCAATCTCCTTCTTAGCCTAGTTTTATTGATTATTATTTTTAATTTTTAACTTATAATTTCTCCAGGTTACTTCCTTGGAGTAATCCCGTTGACCCAAACTAGTGGGCCGAGCAAAACTGTGAAGCTTGCGCCAAAGAAATCTTAAAAAATTATTCATTAACCAATCCATTTTCAAACCTCCTTTATTTTAAATAACTATTATAAGCTTAATCTGTAGTTAGCTAACAGTCAAGAATTTTTTTAATTTATAGTAATAGTATAGTATTGACTAACTAATTAAATATATACTTACTTTCCGTGACATTTTTTATATTTTTTCCCGCTACCACAAGGACAAGGATCATTTCTCCCAACTTTGCTACTAATAATAGGTTCTTGCTTCGGCGCTTCTATTTTTGAACCTTCTGCCGTTAATTCTGCCTGAGTATTTTCAAATTGGTGAGTGTCTTCTCCTCCGCTATAATTTAAATTATTAGCCGTAATAGTTTCGTCTGTTGGTTCTGAAGGAGCAATAGTAATTTTAAAGATAGTCCGTACAACAGTAGAATGAATGTTATCCAAAAGACTAGAAAACATAATAAAAGCCTCTCTTTTATATTCTACCAAAGGGTCTCTCTGTCCATAGCCACGCAAACCAATTCCTTCACGAAGATAATCAATTTCATCTAAATGATCCATCCAAGTTGCATCTATTGTCTGTAAGATAATAGATCGTTCAATCATTCTTAAATTTTCTATTCCTACTTCTTGCTCTTTCTTGTTATAAGCCTCTTTGATAATACCTACTAGATATTCAGCCATAGCAACATTTTTTTCAGCTAAAGTTTTTACTTTATCATTTTTAATAGCTTCTAATTTTTTTATAACTACTGCATCAACAGCTACAATACTTTTTATATTTTCAAGGACTTCTTCAAGATTCCAATTATTTTCTTCTCCTGCACAATGAAAAGAAATAATCCTATCCACCTCATCGTTGATATATTTTAAAATCTCATTTTTAGTGTCTTTAGCTTTTAAAACTTCTTTTCGTGTTTTATAAACAATTTCTCTTTGTTTATTCATTACATCATCATAGTCCAAAACATGCTTTCTGATATCAAAATTAAATCCTTCAATCTTTGATTGAGCATTTTCAATAGTTTTAGAAATAATTCTATTTTGGATTGGCTGGTCTTCAGGAAGTTTTAAGGTATCCATCATCTTAATCAATTTATCTCCGCCAAACCTTCGCATAAGCTCGTCCTCTAGAGAAACATAAAATTGAGAAACTCCTGGATCACCTTGTCTTCCAGAACGACCTCTTAATTGATTATCAATACGCCGAGCTTCGTGTCGTTCTGTCCCTAAGATGAACAATCCGCCTACTTCTTTAACGCCTTCTCCTAATTTAATATCTGTCCCTCGTCCCGCCATATTAGTAGCAATGGTTACCGCATTTTTCTTACCAGCATCCGTAATTATCGTGGCTTCTTTTTCGTGTTGCTTGGCGTTAAGAACTTCATGTTCTATGCCAAATCGTTTTAATAGAGCACTTAAATATTCTGATTTTTCAATAGCAATTGTTCCTACTAAAATTGGTTGTCCTATTAAGTGGACTTCTTTTATTTTTTTTACAATCGCATCAAATTTTCCTTTTTCCGATTTATAAACAATATCCGGCAAATCTTTTCGAATAAGTTTTTTCCCAGTTGGAATCTCAATGACTTCCATTTTATATACTCTAAAAAATTCCTCAGCAGAAGTAGTAGCTGTCCCAGTCATACCAGAAATCTTTTCATACATTCTAAAGTAATTCTGAAAAGTAATAGTAGCTAAGGTTCTAGATTCTTTTTGCACCATCACTCCCTCTTTGGCTTCAATCGCTTGATGAAGTCCTTCACTATAACGACGACCAGGCATCAATCGTCCTGTAAAATCATCTACAATCATTACTTCTCCCTCCTTCACCACATAATCATGATCTTTTTTAAAAATTGCTTCTGCTTTTAACGCTTGCTCCAAATGATGAACATATTTCATCCGTCCTTGTTCATAAATATTATCTATTCCTAACCACGCTTCAATTTTAGAAATTCCCTTTTCAGAAATAGCCACTGCCTTCATTTTTTCATCCACTTCATAGTCTTCTCCATTTTTTAATCTTGGAACTAATGAAGCAAACTGTTGATACATTTTAGTTGATTCATTATCTGGAGCCGAAATAATTAACGGTGTTCTAGCTTCATCAATTAAAATAGAATCTACCTCATCAATAATTACAAAGTTAGGCTCTCTTTGAGTCATTTCCTCTAAGCTTTGCACCATATTATCTCTCAAATAATCAAAACCGAACTCGTTGTTAGTCCCGTAAGTAACATCAGCCTGATAAGCCTCTCTTCGGCTGACTGGTTTTAGATTTTCCATTTCTACACTAACTTCATCGTTATCAATAATTTTCGGACCATAAATATAAGAAGTATCGTGAATTATGCAAGCAGTGGAAATTCCTAAAAAATGAAGAATAGAACCCATCCAGTTACAATCTCGTTTTGCTAAATAGTCATTAACTGTCACTACATGAACACCTTTTTGAGAAATAGCGTTTAAATAAATTGGCAAAGTAGAGGTTAAGGTTTTTCCTTCTCCAGTTTTCATCTCAGCAATTTTTCCTTGATGAAGAACTATACCTCCCATTAACTGAACATCGTAATGCCGTTCGCCAATCACCCTCTTGGCGGTTTCTCTAACCACAGCAAAAGCTTCTGGCAATAAATCATTTAGACTTTCTCCCGTTTTACTTCTTTTTCTAAATTCCTCTGTTTTACCTTGCAATTCAAGATCTGAAAGTTTTTCTATTTCAGGACTTAAAGAATTTATTTTTTCTACTGTCGGATGTAACTTAACAACCTCTCTCTCGTTGGAACCAAATAATTTATTAAGAAATGACATATTTTATATTTTATTAATTTTAAAAACTTAACTTATCTATTCTACTAAAAAAATACCTTTTGGTCAAAAAAGCTATTCTTTCGTTTTCAAAAGAATAGCCTTCTGTTTTAAGGCGTTAGTTAACTCGCCAAAAAAGATTTTTCTCCCATCATTTTATTAAAAACCAACATTAATGCCAAACTAACTATCCTAATAATAATTGCTTGACCAATTTTCTCAACTAAGAAAAGAGTGACAATAAATGGCAGCATAATCCAACTGCCTATTATCGCCATATACATCAACATGGTCATTACTATATAGGCGATTGGGTCCTGATATTTCTTTTGGCAATATTCTAAAATATCAAACTCTTTCAAAATAAATATTGCCACTAAATCAACTACCAATATACCAAGAACTAAAAATATATAATTTTCCATTTTCCCATCCTCCTTTATTAATAGAATGATAATCTAATAAGGAACTATTTCTTTTATTAAAGCATAAAAAATAAGTAAAAAGCAAATTTTTACTCCTAAGCTTTAGTTTACAAACCTTTTAAAGTAAGCTAAGATTGGATTAATGAAAAGCCAAATAGACGCTATTAAACAAGAATATCAAAATATACAAGAGCAACTCAATTTACCTGAGGTTGTTTCTGATACTCAAAAATTAGCTCAACTTGGCAAAAGACAATCTGAATTAGAAGGAACCATAAAAATAATCAATGAGTTAGAAAGTCTTGAAAAAACTATGCAAGAAAATGCTGATATAGCTAATAATGATACTGATCAAGAATTAAAAGAAATGGCTATGTCTGAAAATATTGAGCTAGCTTCTCAAAAAGAAATTCTTAAAAAAAAGCTTGAGCAAGCATTAATTCCTAAGGATCCTAACGATAATAAAAATATTATTGTAGAAATTAGAGCTGGAGCTGGAGGTGACGAATCAGCTTTATTTTCCGCTGAACTTTTTAGAATGTATTCCCATTTCGCTGAAAAGAATACTTGGCAAATTTCTCTTCTCAATTCTCATACAACTGGCATTGGTGGTTATAAGGAAGTAATTTTTGAAATTAAAGGTACTGATGTATATAGTAAAATGAAATATGAATCAGGAGTACACAGGGTGCAAAGAATTCCAGAAACCGAAAAATCTGGACGAATTCATACTTCTACCGTTACCGTCGCTATTCTACCAGAAGCCGAAGAAGTTGATTTAGTTATCGAAGAGAAAGATATTCGGATTGATACTTTTTGCTCTTCTGGTCCAGGAGGTCAATCCGTCAATACTACTAAATCAGCTGTTCGGATTACTCATTTACCTACTAACTTAATAGTTTCTTGTCAAGATGAAAAATCCCAACTTAAAAATAAAGATAAAGCAATGAAAGTTCTTC
Organism: Parcubacteria group bacterium M10-OD1-1; assembly: GCA_003056145.1. Classification (GTDB taxonomy): domain Bacteria; phylum Patescibacteriota; class Minisyncoccia; order Moranbacterales; family UBA2206; genus M10-OD1-1. Next base: position 219,682 of record LSNL01000003.1, on the reverse strand, counting down.
GTTCCAGATTACTACAAATAGAAAAAGAGAAGAGAGAAAATAAAGTTGGAGATGCTCGTCGTAGTCAAATTGGAACTGGCGACCGAAGTGAAAAAATTAGAACTTATAATTATCCTCAGGATAGAGTAACTGATCACCGTATCAAAAAAAGTTGGAGCAACTTAGAAGGTATTCTTAGTGGAGATTTAGACAATATTATTCTTTCTCTTCAAGAAGCTGATATAAAATTAAAAATGCAGAAATAAATTTTAGCTAGTAATCTATTTTGAAATATAAAAAATTTTTATATTACTTTTTTATTTAATTATAACTTATCAATCTCTTCTAAAAGAGCTTCTAAAATTTTATTTTCTGGAACAGTTTTTTTTATCTTACCTCGCACAAAAATAGCTCCCGATTTTTTTCCACCAGCAACTCCAACATCCGCTTCGCGTGCTTCCCCCGGACCGTTAACAACGCAGCCCATTACCGCCACGTGAATATCCTTATCAATTAAAGCTACTGCGTCTTCAACTTTTTTCGCCAATCCAATTAAATCAATTTCTGTTCTCCCGCAAGTTGGACAACTAGTAACAGTTATTCCCCTTTTTCGAAGCTTCAAAGATTTCAGAATTTCCCAAGCCACCTTCACTTCTTCAGTTGTGTCCGCCGTTAAAGAAACTCTCATTGTTGCTCCAATACCATCATAAAGTAAAATTCCTAAACCAATAGATGACATTATTGTTCCTCTAAAGGATGTTCCGGCTTCTGTTACTCCGATATGAAGAGGGTACTTAACTTTTTCGGCTAACATTCTATAAGCCTCTACGGTTCTTTTAATATCAGAAGCTTTAAGAGAAATTAAAATATCTTTAAACTTATACTTTTCTAAAATTTTAATATGCCTCATAGCTGATTCCACCATCCCATTGGCAGTAGCTTTACCTTTGTACTTTTTCAAAATATCCTTTTCTAACGAACCACTATTGATACCAATTCTAATGGGAATTTTTTTCTTTTTAGCCATTAAAACTACCGCTTTGATTTTTTCCTCCGAACCGATATTTCCAGGATTAATTCTTAGTTTATCCACTCCTTGTTTCATAGCTTCCAAAGCTAGCTTATAATCAAAATGAATATCCGCTACTAAAGGAATATGGATTTGTTTTTTTATTTTTCCTAAAGCTTTAGCTGCTTCCTGATCAGGAACCGCTACTCTAATTATTTCACAACCAACTTTTTCTAAATTTAATATCTGCTTAACTGTCATCGCAACATCTCGTGTGTCAGTGTTGCACATTGATTGTATACGAACTGGATTTTTTCCTCCTAATCTATACTGACCAACTTTCACTACACTTGAAATATATTTTTTCATAATAATTATTTTAGAATTATTTTAAGCTAATTATAGCATAATTAATCTAGAAAAATAAACCTTCTTTGGTTTTAAGAAATTAGTCAGGAAAATTTTTCAGTTGATTTTTATTTTTTATTATGCCATTATAAAAGCACTAAATTTACAATAAACTACCTCTAGTCTATTTTATTTATTCTTTCCTAACTTTATTAAAAAATATGAAACAATCACAATTATTTACCAAAACCCAAAAGCAAGCCCCCAAAGATGAGGTCAGTCTAAATGCTCAACTTCTTCTTAGGGCTGGGTTTATTGATAAAGAAATGGCTGGAGTTTATTCTTTTTTGCCACTTGGACTTAGAACACTTAATAAAATAATAGAAATAATTCGCGAAGAAATTAATGCCATAGGAGGACAAGAAATTCTTTTGACCGCCCTTCAAAATCCGAAAATCTGGAAAATAACCGGACGTTGGGACGACGAAGTTTTGGATGTGTGGTTTAAAACCAAAATAAAAACTGGCGGAGAAGTTGGACTAGGAACAACTCATGAAGAACCATTAGTCAATTTAATTAAAAAACACATCAATTCCTATAAAGACCTACCAAAATATGTCTACCAATTTCAAACTAAATTTAGAAATGAAAAACGTGCCAAATCTGGAATAATGCGTCTTAGAGAATTCATTATGAAAGACCTTTATTCCTTCCACGCCAATCAAGAAGATTTAGAAGTATATTATAAAAAAGCTCAAGAGGCTTATCTTAAAATATTTAATCGACTAGGATTAGGAGATAAAACCTATATGACTTATGCTTCTGGTGGGACTTTTTCCCAATATTCCCATGAATTTCAAACGATTACTTCTTCTGGAGAAGACTTAATTTATGTTTGCGATAAGTGTCACATCGCCGTCAACAAGGAAATAATCAAAGATTTAAATCACCAGTGCCCTGAGTGCGGAAATGCTAAATTGCACGAAGAAAAAGCCGTAGAAGTAGGAAATATTTTTAAACTTATGGATAAATTCTCTAGAGCACTAGATTTAAAATATAAAGATAAGGAAGGAAAATCAAAGTCGGTAATCATGGGATGTTACGGTATCGGTCCGCAACGCGTCATGGGAACAATCACCGAAATCTACAATGATAATAAGGGAATTATTTGGCCAGAAGCTGTTGCACCTTTTAATGTTCATCTCATTAGCCTTGGAAAAGATGAGGAAGCACAAAAAATTTACGATGATTTATTGAAAAACAGCATTGAAACTCTTTATGATGATCGTAATGTCCGAGCTGGAGAAAAGTTTGCCGACTCAGATTTAATTGGAATTCCGTATAGAGTCGTAATTAGTGGAAAATCCATTGACGCTGGTGGCGTTGAGTTTAAAAAGAGAAACGAAATAAAGAGCAAGATTATTCCTATCAAAAGTTTAATTTCAAAAATAAAACAGTCATAAACACTAGAAAAATAAAAAATAAATTTATATTTATTTAAAATCTAGTGAAAGAACTTTCTAAAATCACTGCACATATCATTAACGATAAAACTATCCATTATCTAATGTCTATCTTTATAAAAAATAGCGTTGAAACAAAAATTATCACACTCTAATATATCTTCTAAATTTTGTTACTCTTCAAAAATAATTTAGTCTAAAAGTTTTTTATCAAAAATTCAAATTCATTGTCTCGCTCTGGATGAAAAACCAATTCAGTACTATCAACCGAAGAAAGATGCTTAAAGAAATTAGCATCATTTTCAATCCAATCAAAACTGACTAAATACTTAGATGTTTCAAATTTATCTTTGTTAAATTTTAAATTCACTATTCTTAGGAGATCAAGAATAAAAGCCACCAAATTAAATTTTAAATTATATTTTTCTTCCCCAAATCTAATATAGCCAATACTACAATCTCTTTTTAACTTCAGGGCAACCTTAAAGAATGTCGGAAAAAAATGCATATGCTCATGAGAATTTATACCATCAGGATATCTTTCAAACGAAGCCTTAAAATCTTCCAACTGCCTTCTCCAAGCTTTTCTAATTTTTGGAACACTATACTTCCCAATCATAATATCCACTAAAAAAAAAGCTATTCTTTGAAAAATATTAATAGATGGTTCATCCTTTCTTTTGGCGAAAAAATTCTTTCCCAAAAGATGTAAATGTATATCTAGTTTCACGCCTGAATTTAAAAGTTCTCGTGCCTCTTCTTTGGAAATTTTTCCTCCCATCATTACCGCTACTCGGTCAATTTTTCCGACCTTCACCAATTTTAAAATAGCTTGATTGGCTTTTTTACTGACACCAAAATCGTCAACAGCAATTATTATTTTTTCTTTTTTTATACTCATACATTTATCAGTTATTTAATATCTCCCATCTCCTATAATTTCAAAAGTTTTTAATGTTTATCTCACTTTTTATTATTATATCACAATTTAAAATTTACACTATAAAAAGAATTCTTAATTAGCTTGATTTATTTTTTATTATTAAAATTTTTATCTCTAAAATTTATTTAATAAAAAGTGGTGTTTTTCGTAATTACGAAAAATACCACTTAAAAAAGAGCAATCTTCTTTTTATTTTTTTTTATTTTTTTCAGCTAGTGCTAATTCCTTTATTTTTTGAAGAAGTCCTTGATGACACTTTGGACATAGCCCATAGCTATCTGGACTATTAGTTGTCGGGCAATGCATGACACCACAAGATTCACAATAAAGAATTTTTTTCTCCTCTTCTCTGCGACTATCATAACAACCCAAGGCTCCTCTATCCTGACAACCACAACAGACTGTTAACATAACTTCCTTTCTCTGTTTCATTAGCCTTCCTCCTTTTGCATTTAATTTTTTTTACTAGATAATCAATTTAAAACAATAAAAGAAATTTCCAATCAAAAGTTTAGTTAAAATTATAAGTGTATCTACAAAGATAATAACTAGAATTAATCTTATTTAACTCCTACCTTCCTTAATATTTATTTTAACTTCTATTATTCTTTTAAGCAAATCATCAATTACTTCTTCAATTGTCTCTTTTAATTCTAATAGCCACAACACCAAATGTTTGTTCGTCTTCTTTTGTATAAAATTTATAATAAACATTCACTGCCTCATCTAAGCTATTTTTATCAGGAATAACATTTTTTACACCTTCTATTTTCATCATTTCCTTAAAATTTTTATATATTTTTTTTTCAACAATCAAAAACCTGATTTTTTCCGGCTTTAATTCTATGCTATCACCAATGTTTATAGAAGCGAATTTTCCCTTATTTAGACGTCCTTCTATAGTCTTTTTTCCATTCAAAATAAATGAATAATATGGTTCCTGTATGTTGATTGAAATAATTTTCATAATTCTAAAATAAAAAAGGTGGTTTGCTTTTTCAGCCTACCACCTTATTATTGATACTGCAATATAATTTTACTTTTCCCTGTGAATAAGTTTAAATTCAAAAACAATAAGCCCGCCAAACCTCTGGACTTTCCATTTCGGATAGATTGACTCATATTCACGCAACGCTTGTTCTGGTGTCATTCCAGGAACAAGCTTACTAACATTCTCTTTCATGAACATATCCCTAAATGTTTTATATCGCCTAATCTCAATAATTTTAACAATTAAGGATACTTTCTCCCAAAAAAATTTCACAACGTTACCTTTTTTGATGTTTCTGATAAATGGATAATTAACTCTACATTCCAGAGTCTTATTCTCCGAATCAACCATCATTAAATATTTGCGTTTAAATCTTAACTCTTTCACTATATAACCTCCATTTCAAGTATTATTTCAGTAGCGTCTTGTCTATATTTACCCAACTTTTTATCAACAATAATAAAATCTGCATGAGTAAAAAAATTCAGAGATTCCTGCTTGCTGTCAGACACTGTGACTTTTATCTTCTTGAAACCAAGTTCTTCTGCTACGTGAATAGCTTTAGCAAGTAATTTTTTACCATATCCAAGTTTTTTATGTCCATCAAAAATCAGAAGTGTTGAAATTTTTAGATATAGATTAGCTGGATTAGCTTTGAGAGACAAAAATCCAGCCACCTCATTGTTTTTTGATACTAGGGCAAAGGCATATTTAAAACCTTCTCCAGAAATCCATTCATGCAAAGCTTTTGACTGATCTCCATACAAAGGCTCAAGTATGCCAAAAGCTATTACTCTAAGAACTTTTCTATCATCTTCACAAACTCTTCTTATTTTCATCTTCTCCCTCCTTTTTTCTTAGTAAAATTTTTTTAAATAAGATTCATTTTTATCCATATATTCAACTATTCAATTGTAAATTTGTGAGTAAGTTTACTCAACATATAAGTTTAATATAAAATAAGCACTAAGTCAAGCTTTACTATTATTTAAAGCCTTTGATGAAACAAAGACAGCCATTTTAAAAATGACTACCTCCAAAACAATAAAAGAGAATCAAGCTTCCGTTAAGAAATTTGGGGATCCTCACTTTATTATTAATCTGCATTTACTTTTATTTGTCAAAGAGTATTCTAACAAACCAAACTCGCAAGTTCACAAAAGTAGAACCTATCAAATCTTCCACTTATTTCATTTCTTTGTGTAAAGTATGCTTGCGACATTTTGGACAATGTTTTTTTAACTCTAATTTTTCTTTGATAGTTTTTTTATTTCGGGATGTAAAATAATTAATATTTTTACAAACTTCGCATTTCATCTTCACTAAATTTTCTCGTGTCATAATTATTATATTAAATATGTTAAATTTTAATTTCGATTAATTTTATTACCTACTAAACTATTTTTCCTCAATAATCCCTGAGCCGAGACCGGGACTTGAACCCGGGACCCCGTCCTTACCATGGACGTGCTCTACCAGCTGAGCTATCTCGGCGTAGAAACCTCCGTTCTCTATCTATAATAATAGCCTGCTTTTTACAATCTTGATGTGGGCCGGGACGGATTTGAACCGCCGTAGACTTACGTCGCCTGATTTACAGTCAGGTGCATTTAACCACTCTGCCACCGACCCCTAATTAAATTCCATCATTACTGAGCCTGAAGTCGGATTCGAACCGACGACCTACTGTTTACAAAACAGTTGCTCTAACCAACTGAGCTATTCAGGCAAAATCATTTTTAAATTTATTCGCCAAGTTAACTAGCCTTTAGATTTTTTAACTTTCTTGGCGAAAAAATAAAACACTTCCTGAGAACTATTTGCTCAGCAATCGTTCTAATCTTTTCATTTTTATTTTAACACTAATATTTTTATTATCAAGTCTTATAACTTGCTTAAAACATTCTTTAGCATACTCCCAGTTCTCAATCTCACTATAATATTCTCCCAATCTTTCATAAGCTTCAATATCCTTTGGATTAACCGCGATTCTATCAATTAATATCTTTTCAAAAATATCTTTTCTCTCTCTAATTTTTTTAGGTGTTACTACTCTTTTACTAACTATTGGTTTAATAGCTTTTCTAATTTCTCTTTTTCTAATAATCTTAGCCTGTTTAGTAACTTCTTTTTTTTGTAATTCACTATTCTCCTCTATTAGTTTATTAAGATATTCCTCATTATGCACATCAATCAAAGTATCCCCTTCCTTATTTTCTAAATTTTCTAACTGTTCTAATTCTTTTCTTTCTGCTAATTTTTCTTTCTGTGCCTTTTTAATTTTTAGTTGCTTTTTCCAATCAATAAAAAATCTTTTATTTTCTTGAAAAAATATTTTTAATTGATGAATTTTTTTAATTAAAAGCAAGCCGATTATGGTTACTATTTTTTGCTTCTCAATCATTTTTACTGAATGAGTATAATATGTTTCAGTGTTATTAATCTTCTTTTGGGCTTCAGCTAAACGAGCTATTTCTGGAGCTTTTTTCATTAAGAATAGAATTATTCCTAATAAACTTAAGACTACTATGATTGGAGGTATAATTGAGTAAAGCATAAACTATTTAAAATCTTCTTTTTTAAGAATTAGGTATTTTCCACTTTGAGTTTTTACTTTGATTTCCTGAGTAGGAACAATAATTTCTACAACAGTTCCCTTCCCTTCCTTGGTATCAACAATACTATATAATTCTGGCATTCCTTCTAGCATTTTTTTATATTGTTCCGCTTCATAAGCTAAGCAACACATTAACCTCCCGCAAAGTCCAGACATTCTCTCTGATCCACGATGAGCAATTTGTTGCACCCTAGCCATATCAGTAGTAATACTTGGAATACTACCCGGAAATTTGACACAGCATAATTCTCTACCGCAAATTCCATAGCCACCTAGCTTTCTGGCCTCATCACGACTGCCAATTTGTTGCATCCTAATTAGCTTCTTTAAATCCCTAGATATATTTTTAACTAAACTTCTGAAGTCCACTCTTCCGTCAGCTGTAAAAATAAAAATTACTTGTTTCCCATCCAAGCTTATTCTAGCGTCAATAATTTTCATTGACAATTCAAGCTCTTTGACTTTTTTCCGACAATGTTTAATGAATTCAGATTTTTCTTTTTCATGTTGCTGATAAACTATCTTGTCACGCTCTGTGGCTATTCTAATAATTTTTTCTTGAGGATTATCCTTAGTTTTAACATCAGTTTTTAAAACAACTCCGATTTCATTGCTATTTTCCATTGGGATGATAACTTTATCATCTTCTTTAACCCTGAAATTACTTCCAAATAGTCTAGGATTTTCCCATAAATATATATTGACTAGAATTTTTATCATAATATCTTAAACTTTTAAATTAACCGCCTCAAAATAAATTAAGTTAATAAAGCCACCTTTATTCCAAAATTATAATTCTAAACGATTAAAACTAGCGACTTGAATATTCTCTCCTATCTTAGAAATTGTTTGAGTAATCAACTCTTCAATAGTTTGTTCTGGATTTTTAATAAAAGCTTGAGTTAATAAAGCTTTTTCCTCTCTAAATTTTTTCTCTTTTTCAATAATAATCTTGGCTATCATTTCTTTGGTTTTTCCTTCATTTTTAAGCTTCTCTACCCAAATTACTTTTTCTTTCTCAACTATTTCCAAGCTAACTTCTTCTGGTTTAATACATTGTGGATTCATAGCTGTGATATGCATTGCAATCTCTTTAGCTAATTCTTGAAAATCACCATTCAGCGCCACAAAATCGGTTTCGCAAAGAAGCTTTACCATTGCTCCTACTTTTTTATTAGAGTGAATGTAGCTAGCAATAACTCCTTCTTGAGTTGTTCTAGTTAATTTTTTAGAAGCTTTTTCAGCTCCTTTTTTTCTAAGAATTTTAATGGCCTCAATCTCATTTCCTTGAGCTTCATCTAAAGCCTTTTTGACATCTACTATTCCGGCACCAGTTTGCTCTCTTAGTTGTTTTATTTTTTCTAAACTCATAATTGTTTTATCTATTAACCAATTATTTTTAATTTTATTTTTTAGCTATAACGGACTTTCTTTGTTCCTTACCATCTAAAACAGCCTTGCTAATATAACTCAACATTAATTTCAAAGATGAAATTGCATCTTCATTAGCTGGAATTGGATAATCAATATTTTTAGGATTAACATTAGTATCTACAAAAGCAATAATCGGAATATTTTTTTGATGAGCTTCTTGAATAGCTAAATTATCTTCATTAACTGAAGTAGCAAAGATAGCTCCTGGAAATTTTCTCATCTCCTTAATTCCACCCATTCTTCTTTCTAATCTTTCTAGCTCTTCTGCTTTTTTCACTTGTTCAAACTTAGTGTATTTAGCATACTCTCCTTGTTCCATTTTTTTAGTTCCTTCTCTTAAATATCTAGTTCTAGTTGATATCATTGAAAAATTAGTAAAAGTTCCGCCTAGCCATCTTTCATTAACATAAGGCATTCCGCACTTTTCTGCCACTTCTTGAATAATTTTTTTAGCTTGTTTTTTAGTCCCAATAAATAAAATGTCTTCATTTTTGGCGACAGTTTCCGCAATAAACTTCATTGCCTCTTTGAGCATTATTTGAGTTTTTTCCAAATCAATAATATCAATATTATTTTTAGTAGCAAAAATATACTCGTTCATTTTAGGATTTTTTCTAGATTTATGATGTCCAAAGTGTACCCCGCTTTTAAACATATCTCTAATACTGACTTCTAACTTTGAAAAATCCACACTAGAAAAATAATCCCCCAGGGGATTCTTTTTTACCACTTTTGTTGCAACTTTTGGAGTTGACTTTTTTTCTTCTTGTTCCATATTTTTTCCTTTATTAATTATTTCAATTTAACAAATAATAAATTTAATTAAATTGAATCCGCTACTTTTTTATTGTTATAAATAAGATAACTAGTTTCTTTATATTTCTTTTATTAGAAACAGGAAGGAAACTTAAAAAAGTATGAGTTTTATGAAAACTTAGTAAATAAGCTATCCTCTTCATTTAATAGCTTTACTCAAGTTACTTAAATAATATATCAGTCTAGCGACCACTTGTCAATTTTTATCTAATGTGCTAGATTACTTGAGTATATAAGCTAACTAAATCGGACTCGTTCTTTCGCCTAAAACAATTTAGTTTTTGACGGAAACAATTCTGAGATATTAATACTTTATGAAAAAAGATATTCATCCTAAATATTATACTGAAGCCAAAATAACTTGTGCTTGCGGTAATGTTATCATAGCTGGTTCAACTGTTCCTGAAATGAAAATTGAAATTTGTTCTGCTTGTCATCCTCTTTATACTGGCAAAAAGAAACTTATGGATACAACTGGACGAGTAGAAAGATTTAAAAATCTAACCAAAAAAACAGCTAAAAAGAAAGCTCAGACTGAAAAAGCTACCGAACAAGCTTTAGCTAAAAAGAAAAAAGCAACTAAAAAAACTGCAACTAAAAAAGTTACAGCTGAAAAAAAATAGTTTTTTAAATTTTTTCTATCAAGATACTCAGTTTTTAACTGAGTATCTTATTTTTGAGTAAATTAAATTTATTTCCACTTTAATAAAAATTCATTCTAAAGAATAATCTTAGCAATTGAAAGAACTACTTTTTGGCTATTTCATTCTACCTAGTTTTATTTAATTTTAAATTCAACTATATTTTTAAATTTTTCTTGTTAATTACTTTAAATAATATTTTATTTTTTAATTAGAATTTAATTAAATTCTAATAGTTTACACTCGTTTTCTTCAAATAAAAATCTCTACCTTAAATAATCAGGCAGAGATTTTAAAAGTAATCTAATTTTTAATTTAACGCTTAGCCCATTGAGGTGATTTTCTAGCTTTTTTCAAACCAGGTTTCTTTCGTTCAACCTCTCGGGCATCTCTTTTGAGAAATCCTTCACTTTTAAGAACCTTCTTTAAGTCTTTATCCAAAATTACTAAAGCTCTAGCAATCCCCAACCTTATCGCTTCAGCTTGAGCACTTACCCCTCCACCGACAACTTTAATAACTACTTTAAATTTATCATCTTTTCCAGTCAAAGCTAAAGGAGCATTAATAATATCCTGATGATTTACAATAGGAAAATAATTATTTATTTTTCTTTCATTAACAATAATTACATTTTTAGAAGTTTTAGTTGGAAAAAGTTTAACTTTGGCAATAGAGGTCTTCCTTCTACCAATCGCATAGAAATAACGGGAAGATTTTTTTTCTTCTTGAGTTTCCTTTTTCACTTCCTGGCTAATATCCTTGGTTTCTTGAGTTTTCTTTGTTGTCATACTAATTGTTTACTTAAATTATACAAAAATTTAATGGGTTATTTCTATCTTATGATCATGTTCATTATCCTTATAGACCAAAAGTCTAGTCATCATTCTATCTCTTAGTTTATTTTTAGGAAGCATCCCATAGACAGCTTCACTAATTACTTTTCGAGAATCTTTTTCAATTTTTTCCTTTAGTTTAACATCTCTCATCCCTCCTGGATAACCACTATAGTAATGGTACATCTTATCTTCTAATTTATTCCCAGTAACTCTTAGCTTATCAGAATCAATAACCACCACGAAATCACCCCCGTCTATATTAGGAGTAAAATCAACTTTATTTTTACCTCTTAATACTTTAGCAATTTCTGTTGCTAACCTTCCAAGTATTTCTTTTTTTGCATCAAATAAATGATATTTTCTATTAATCTGTTTTGCCATAAATTTTACTATAGTTTACTTAGATTATAAAGAATTAGACAAATTCTATAATAGCTATTTTAGCTCCATCGCTTTTTCTAGGAGCTAATTTAATAATTCTAGTGTATCCGCAATCCCGTTCATCAAACTTTTTTAAAAATTCTCCAGTTATTTTTTTAACTGCCATTGCTGGTATTTCATTCCGTAAATTTCTAAGCACCGCCACTTTCTTAGTAGCATCTTGAGTTTTTTTAGATTTATTAATTAGCTTATCCATCTTTGGCTTTAGTTCTTTAGCTTTAGCTTCAGTAGTTTTAATTCTTTCCTGCATTATTAAACTACCAAGCATTGTTCTAAACAAAGCTTTTCTTTGACTTCTCACTCTTCCTAATTCTCTTTCTTTTTTTAAATGTTTCATTGGTCTTTATTGAACTATTTTACCGATTTATATTAATTTTAAATCAATCAGATTATTAATCTCTTTTTTTTAAATTTAATCCAAACTCTCCAACTGCTTTCTTAATTTCTTTAATTCCTTTAGCCCCCATTCCATCTAACTCACCTAGCTCGTCTTCATTTAAATCAACAATCCCTCCTATATTTTTAATTTTTCCTTTTTCTAAAGAATTTAATGTTCTAGTAGAAAGACTTTTTAATTCAACTATTACTATTTTTCTTGGATCAATAGCTTTTTCTTCTTCTTTAATTTCTTTCTTAATATCTTCTTTTTCTTCTTCAATAACTTCTACTGGTTCTTCAGCTTCTTGGATAGCTTTTAACTCTGAAAATTGATTAACTAGAATTTCTACTGCTTGGGAAAAAGCTTCTACTGGTTCTAAGCTTCCATCAGTTTCAACTTCTAATAATATTTTTTCAAAATCAGTTCTTTTACCAACCCGCATATTGGAAATAGTATAATTCACCCTTCTAATCGGAGTATAAATAGCATCAATAGCAATAACTCCCACTTCTTTTTTTTCTCTTTTTTGCTGTTCAACTGGAACATAACCAATACCGCCCGAAATTTCAATTTCCATTTCAATCTCTCCCTTTGGACTAGTAATAGTAGCAATATGAGCATCCTTATTAACAACTTCTATGTTAGAAGGACATTTAATCATTTTGGCAGTTACTTCTTTTTCTCCTTTAACCATTAAAAGAACCTTTACACTTTCATCTGTATGTAAATTAAATCTAATTTGTTTGAGATTAAGAATAATTTGAATTACATCTTCTGCTACATTAGGAATAGTAGAAAATTCATGCTTAATTCCTTTAATTTTAATTGAAGTAACAGCAGCGCCACTCAACGAAGATAAAAGAACTCTTCTCAAGGCATTACCTAAAGTAGTTCCATACCCTGGATAGCATCCACCTATTTCAAAAGAGCTAGTCTTTTCATCAATGGATGTATATTTTGGTTTTTTGGGAAGTGATATTGATTGCATTGTTTTTGTCCTCGATTAAACGAGGGAATTACTAATTAAGGAAAATTGATTTTAAAAATTATCGAGAATAATATTCAACGACGACTTGAGCGTCTACATTAATTCCAACATCATCTCTTTGTGGCAAACCAACTATTTTGCCTTTCATTAATTGACCTTTAACGTCAATCCAAGCCGGAAAGTCTTTTTTATTCTTTATTACTTGCTTTAACTCTTGAAAATATTTCTTTTCTTTTTTACTTTCTTTAACCCCAATTGTTTGACCGATTTTAACTTCGAAAGAAGGAATAGTAACTTTTTTATCATCAATTGTAATCAAACCGTGATTGACTAATTGTCTAGCTAAGGATCTTGAACTGGCTAGCCCTATTCTGTAAACTACATTGTCTAATCTAGTCTCTAATCGCACTAAAAGTAAATCTCCCGTTACTCCTTTTTTGCTTTTAGCTTCATTAAAGTGTCTCTTGAATTGCTTTTCCAAAACTCCATAAATTCTTCTTATTTTTTGTTTAACTGCTAACTGCATACCATATTCACTGCCTCCTCTTCTCATTTTTTTACCGTGAACTCCAGGAACATAAGCACGTTTAATCATCGCACATTTAGGTCCGTTACATCTATCGCCTTTAAGAAAGAGCTTCTCTCCAGCTCTCCTACACTTTCTACATTTTGCATTTATATCTCTAGCCATATTTTCTTTAAAAAATTGATTGCAAACACGAAACTTAAACTCGTCTCGGTTTTTTCGGCCGACATCCATTGTGTGGAATAGGCGTTACATCTTTAATTAAAATTAACTCAAAACCATTATTAGATAAAGCTCTAATAGAAGATTCTCTTCCACTTCCAACCCCTCTAACATAAACTTCTAACTCCTTAACTCCATATTTTTGAACTTTCTCAGTTACATTAGCTACTACTTGAGTAGCTGCATAAGGAGTAGCTTTCTTAGCTCCTTTAAACCCCATTAATCCAGAAGTTGACCAACCTAAAACATTTCCCTTCAAATCAGAAATACTAACCATTGTATTGTTATAAGAGCATTTGATGGTAGCTTTTCCTTTTAGAATTTGCCTCTTTACCTTTTTACCTTTTTTCTTCTTACTTAGGACAGAAGATTCTGTTATTTTTTCTTCTGCTACTTTATCGTCTCCTTTTTTAGAGTTTTCTTCTTTTTTAACTGTTTTCTTATTTTCTATTTTGTCATCTTTTGCTGATAGTTGAGAAGTTTTTTTCAACTCTAAAGCTTCCGCACTTTTTTTAGTTTCGTTCTTTTTATCTTCTTGAGTTGTTGTAACTTTTTCTTCAGTCATTTTAATATTAAACTGTTATTATAAATTATAAACTTTCATTATTTTAATCCTAAGTCTTCTCCGCTTTAATTCTTCCAGATCCCATAGTTCTTCTAACATTGCCTCTAACTGTTCTATTGTTAGTTTTAGTTCTTTGTCCTCTTGCTGGTAATCCTTTCTGATGCCTTGAACCACGATAACAACCTACTTCTTTTAATCTTTTAATGTTACTTCTAACTAAATGCTTCAATTCTCCTTCAATTTTTAACTTCTTTTCTATGTAACTTCTAATTTCATTTTGTTCTTTTTCTGTTAAATCTTTAGTTCTTCTATCTTTAGAAATTCCAAGTTCATCTAAAATATTAGCTGATATTACACTTCCTATTCCATAAATATAGGTCAAAGAAATTTCTATTCTTTTTTCATCTGGAATATTAATCCCTGAAATTCTAAACATATACTTTTAATAAATTACTTTTTAAAAACTAACCTTGTCTTTGCTTATGCTTTGGATTAGAACAAATAACATAAACCGTTCCTTTACGTTTTACTATTTTACATTTATCACAAATTCTTTTTACTGAAGCTCTAACTTTCATTTTTTATAAATTTTATTTTACATTCCATAAAAATTTTAGGAAACGTATTTTAAATTATCAACTATTATTTTAATCTTTGCGTTATTCTTCCTTTAGTTAAATCATATGGACTCATTTCAATTAAAACTCGGTCGCCTGGGATTAAGCGAATATAATTCACTCTCATTCTCCCGGAGATATGAGCTAAAATTTCGTGTCCATTATCCAACTTTACTTTAAAAGTAGTGCTAGGAAGATTTTCAATAATTTCACCTTCTAATTTAACTAACTCTTTGTCTTGTGACATATTGCTAATTTTTAAAAACAAAAAAATAGACGGATTTTTCTCAAACTAAAAAAATTATTTCATTTTAGCTTAAGGACGGATATCGGACCAAATTCCTGAAAACAGCGCTACCCTCTATTTATCATTTATTGATTTTTTTAATGTCTTAAGTATTTTATCGTTATTTTAATTAATTGTCAAGTAATACTTTCACTCGACTCTTTTGGAAAGGAATTCTACCGCTCATAAACGATGGCCAATACACAATCGCTACTTTCTCAATATTAGGAATTGTGCTTAAATAAGCTTCCAAATCATTCTCACTTTTTCCTAAAATATCATTTTTTATTTTAGCTGTATCAATCCCAGTGATAGTTTTTCCACTAGCATGAAATCTAATGTTGATAGTTCCAGTCTGAAAATTAACATCCGCTTTTCCAAAATCTAAAAGGACTGAATGACTATCTATTTTTTTAGCACTATCTCCAGCTAGAGATAATATTTGCGCCACTACTTGACGAAGATCCGCTCTTTGAATAATTATAGCTTTGGCTTCCATTTGAATAGTAATATTAAAAGAGTCTACTATATCACCAGCTGAATTAGATAATCTATAAGTAGCTTCATCTTTTTCAACAGCATCATCTAAAACAACTGCTCCTTCACCAGCTAATTTTTTAATTTTACTATCCACTAGTTTATTAAGATCTTTTAAAGTTTTTTTCTTAGCTAAGGCAATATCTCGTTCTGTAATCGTCCCTACTTTCTTAGTCCCATTACCTCCGCCTGTCATAGCCTGGTTAGATTTAGCATAAAATTTATGATATTTATCCCCCCCACTATTTTGAAAACCTGGAATAGTAAAATTAGTCGGACTAATATTATAATCTTCACCAGATGAATCAGCCACTACTATCGCCTCTACACTACCTGGTTTCACTTTTCCACCTTCTTTGGTAAAACCTGGGACAACTATTCCTGCTTTCAATCTAAATAATTTTCCGCTGGCACTTAAAATTCTAGTAGTCGCTATTAAAGGTTGTGGCTTGGGTCCATATTCATTATAAATAATAACTGTTCCTTGAGCTTTTTGATTAGAAACAACTTTACTGCCAGTAGAATTATATTCTTTAGTTATTTGTTGATTAACTGTTATAAACCTAGCTGGAATTACTTCTTTATTATAATCTATTTTCTTAATATTAGTCTTGCCAAGAACTTCTGAATCTATAGATTTACTTTCTGTTTTGGCCATAATCGTTACAGTAGCTTTAGGAATAAATAAATAAGCCCCAATACCTAAAACAACAGTAATTCCAATCAAACCAAAAATCCAAAATAAACGCCGTGTTTTTCTAGAGATATTATAATTTTGATAATTATCCTTAGATTTTTTATAATCGTTAGATTGCTTAAAAAAGTTTTCAATTTTTTCATTTTGGTTCACTGGTAATGGACAAGAAAAAGTTTCTGAATTATCTTTCAAGATAATATTTTTTTTTCTCTCCTTTTTTTTATTTTGATTTACTGTTAATTCTGCTAAACTTTTTTTATTTTTTGGTTTTAAAAAAATATTTTTACTTTCCTTCTCTACTTTTAAATTTATTTTTTGGGAAGTTTTTTTTGATTGAATGTCCTCACTAATCTTGGTAATTGAATCTTTGTAATTTGGCAATGATGGTTTTTTCTCAATGTTATTTTCTATTTCTTTAGCCTTTTCCCATTCTTGAGCAAACTGGTCCTCTGACTTATTTTCCTCATTAAAGTAATCCCTAGAGCCAATATTATCTATTCTATTTTTTTCCTCTTTTTCTTTATTTTCCGTTTCTGTTATTTTCTTATAATCATCATTCAAATTAACTACTGCCTTTTTTTCTACTACTTCAATTTCTTCTTCTGATTTGTAAATTTTTGGCTGCACTAAAATACCAGCTTTTTCAATTAAAATTTTACCCAACTTATCTTGAGTAACAATTATTAACTGAAGATTGACTTCATCAGCTTCTTTTTTTAAAATTCGTAAATTAACAATACTTTGAATTAATAAAGCTCTCTTTGGCACAACCATAATTATCTCTTTGACTTGAGCTTTTTTTATTCTCTCAACTATAGAAGTTATTTCTTCATCGATATCAATATAAAATGTTTGATGCATAATCAATAAATTTTAATTTGTTTAAATTATTTTTTTATTTTTGAATCATTTTTACTGCCCTTCGTAAAATTTCAGACATCATTTTTTCTTCTCCCACTAAATCTAAAGCTAAGTTAGCTAACCCCATCGGCGTAATATCCTGAGGATCTTTTAGCTCATTAGTTTCATCTATAATACTGACTACATCTTTCGGTTGTAAAAAACTGATTTCAATAGATTTAGCAAAAGGCAAGTTTTTTCTCCATTTCTCAGAAAGAAGAACTTTTTTAATGCCACTTAGACCCGACCCACCACCACAAAGAAAAAATCTGTGAGGTAAAAGATCAGCTTCAGAAAATTCAGCCAAAGTAAGTTCCACTCCTCGTAGCCAAACCGAGCAATCATCATTAAGTACTTTTTCAATTTTAGTACTCGCTCCTGAGCTAAGCTTTCCTTCTGAATATTTTATTTTTAAAACTTCTGCTTCTTCAAAACCCAAATTAAATTTTTGAGCTAATCTTTTGGTAAAAGCTCTTCCTCCTAAACCAAACATTTTAGTTCCTTCTAAACCTCCATTTCTTACTACTGCAATATCAGTAGTTCCTCCTCCAATATCAATAAAAATAGCGCTAAAATCAGTTACATCTTCTACTCTCATAGACCGAGCGACAGCATAAGGTTCAGCCGCAATATTAAGAAGATTTAATTTTAATTCATCAGCAATCTTTTGCAA
Organism: Parcubacteria group bacterium M10-OD1-1; assembly: GCA_003056145.1. GTDB lineage: Bacteria > Patescibacteriota > Minisyncoccia > Moranbacterales > UBA2206 > M10-OD1-1. Next base: position 201,773 of record LSNL01000003.1, on the reverse strand, counting down.
AGCTCCTAAATGAATCATCGGAGCGTAAGCGTTAAAAACAGAGATAGAAACATCCTTGCCTTGAAAACCGACTGGATTAGAAACTTTATAGCCATCTATCCGAACATCAATAATAACTGCATTAATAAGTTTTACTTCAATTTCACTATGTCCAGTTTCCCACGCTAGTTGTTGGCGAATTCTATCAAAAGCTTTCCATTGGACCTTTTGAATGATATTTTTCAATTCAGGAATATCAATTCTAATAGATGAATTGATTCTTTCATAATGAACAGTCGTAGTGGTTCCTTTAACTAATTCTCCAGCTATTCCAATAATAGCTTTATCCACTTTTTTTACTCTCGCCATCGCCTTAGCTTTTTCAATGGCTTCCTGACAATTATTAATTACTCCAGAAATATCTGATACTGCCCCACTATGCATATCCTTAAAACCTTGCCGTACTCTACCCACCCCCATTACTCTTCCTATTCCCAATTCTTTGTCTATTTTAAAAATAAGAACTTTAACTACTTCTGTCCCAATATCTAAAGAAAGATAATGCTCCGAAGAAGACCGTTTAAGACCTAAAATTTTAGAAAAAATTCCCATTACAAAAAATTATATTTTTATTTCTGATTCTTTTGCTAATCAATAATTAGTTAAACTGATAATTCATATCTCTCTGTGTAACTAATCACCCAGATTAATTAATCACTACTTCTTGATTATAAAATAAATATGGCATTCTGACAAACTAAAAATGAACAAAATTATTTTTAATAGTTATCCCTCTTATTTCAAAATTTTTATAACTGTATTTATCTTAAAACTAGATTGATTGAATTAATAATTTTCTAAATTCTCTCTTTCCAACTTTGATAATTTTCTCTGCATCGTCCTTAGTTAAAATTTTATTCAAATCTTTAATGATTTTCTCATTGATCTTAACTCCACCTTGTTTAATCTTTCTTTTTGCTTCACCCTTACTTTGAGCTAAATCTTCTTGAGCCATTAATTCTATTAGTTTTTTTCCTTCTTTAAAAGTAACCGATAAAATATCATTTGGTATTTCTTTTTGTTGAACAGTTCTAATAAAATAATCTTGAGCTTTTTTCGCCCCTTCTTCTTTATGATAGATTTTTACAATTTCAAAAGCCAACCTCATTTTGATATCACGAGGATTAACTTTATTTTCTTTCAATTGTTTTTTTATTTCTTCAATTTCACTTAAGGAAACATATGTACAATCAGTAAATAATTGAAGAATATTTTCATCTGCTTGTGACATAATTTGTCCAAACATATTAAGATTATTTTCATCTAAAAATACACCTGTTCCTAAACTCTTTGACATCATTTTTTCTTTAGTCACGGGATTTTCCAATAGAGTAGTGATAAATACAAATTTTTCTTTATTCTTAATTTTCTTTAGTAGCGTACGTCCAATTAAAGCATTAAATTTCTGATCATTCCCACACATTTCAATATCTACATTCATAGCCACACTATCGTATCCTTGCATAAGCGGATAAAAAAATTCGTGTAAATATATGGGTTTCTTTTCTTTCATTCTTTTTTCAAACATATCTCTCTTTAGCATCTGCTGAGCCGTAAAATTAGCTGCTAAACTAATAACATCTTCAAATGTCAATTTAGAAAGCCAATCATGATTATATTTAATTTTAACAGGGTTTATTTTTGATTTAAAATCAATTATTGGTTCAATTTGTTTCAACCAAGTTTTAACATTTTTATTTACATCCTGACGAGTAAGTTGTTTACGCGCTGAAAATTTATCTGTTGGATCACCAATTCTAGCCGTAAAATCTCCAATTAAAAATATTACCTCATGTCCTAAACGTCTAAATTTCTCTAGAATCATATAATTAGTAGCATGTCCTAAATGCAAAGATGTTCCGGTAGGATCAGTTCCAATATATATCTTTAATTTTCTACCAGACATCATTTTCTCTTTGAGTTCTTTTTTAGAAGGAAGCACTTCCTTTACACTCCGCTCCAATAATTCATCTATTAATTTTTCATCCGTCACTATTTTTTCCATATTTTTATTATTTTCACCTCAGTGAAAATCTTATCATAAATTATATTATATTATTCTACTACTGCTTTTATTCTTCGTACTCCAGCGCCTGAGCTTTGTTCTTTTTTAATTTTAAATTTCCCAAGTTCCCCAGTGTTTTTCACGTGTGGTCCGCCACAAATTTCTTTAGAAAAATCTCCAATAGTATACACTTTTACTTTTTCTCCATATTTGTTTTCAAAAACTCCTTCCGCTCCTTTTTCTTTTGCCTCATCAAGTGTCATTTCATCAATTTCAACTGGAACTTTTTTCTCAATGATTTCATTTACTAATTTTTCTACTTCCTTTTTTTGCTCATCAGTAAGTTTCTCGCCGTAAGAAAAATCAAAACGCAATCTTTCAGCCGTGATATTAGATCCTTTTTGATGAACATCACCGCCTAAAACTTTTTTGAGAGCCGCTAACATTAAATGTGCCACCGTATGTAGCCTCACAGTCTCCTCCCCATTATCAGCCAAGCCACCTTTAAATTTTCCGGCACTGGCCGTTCGAGAAAGCTCTTGATGCTTCTTAAATAATTCATCAAACTTATTCCACTCATTCTTGGGTATAATAATTTTTCTATTTTCAGCCTCTTCTTTTATGAGCTCCTTCGGAAATCCATGTGTCGTAACTAAATCAAATATCAATTTCCCTGTTAACTTTTTACTATCCCAATTATAATCATTTTTATTCTGAGTCATATCTAAATCATTCCGATTAGCAGAAATTGCTTTTTCAAACACCTTTAATCCCTTATTTGCTGTTTTAGTAAATTTAACCTCTTCTTTTTTTATTTCAGTTAAAATAAAATCTCTGTTTTTATCTAACTCATTATACACTTTTCTATAAATTTCAATAATATTTTCTGCTAATTCAGTCACCCATTCTTCTTTGTCAATTTTTAATTTATGACCACGGATAATTGATCTACGAATTAATTGCCTGACTATGTAGCCCTGATCAGTATTTGATGGAGCAATTCCTCTGTTGTCTCCCATTATCATTACAGCTGCTTTAATATGATCAACAATTATTCTCATACTGCTAGTAATTTCCTTAGATTTATCGTATTTTTTATCAGAAAAATCTTCTATTTTAGAAATCAAATCAGAAAATAATTCTGTTTTATAATTATCATCTAAACCGTTTATCACTGCCAAAACTCTTTCTAGCCCCATTCCAGTATCCACATTCTGTTGCGCAAGTGGAATAAACTTTTTATCTTTGGTTTTTTCATATTGCATAAAAACATCGTTCCAAATTTCCACCCATAAATCATTATCATCAGCAAAACTCTCTGGAACTTTATTAGCATCCCCTACCCAATAAAACATTTCTGTGTCAGGTCCGCATGGTCCAGTTTTTCCCGCTAGTCCCCACCAATTATTTTCCTTGGGCAACCGTGCAATTCTTTTTTCCGATATTCCAAGTTCTTTCCATTTTTCAAAAGACTCTTTATCAAATGGAGCGTCTTCATCTCCAGCAAAAACCGAAACTGCCAATCTACTTTTGTCTAATCCTAAAAATTCTTTTGAAGTCAAAAACTCAAAACTCATTTCAATTGCTTCTTTTTTAAAATAACTACCAAAAGACCAATTTCCCATCATCTCAAAAAAAGTGTGATGTGTTGCATCTCCAACTTCATTAATGTCTGTCGTCCGAACACATTTTTGAACATTTGCCACTTGTTTTCCACCAGGATGCTTTTCACCCATAATATACGGCACTAATGGATGCATTCCAGCAGTCGTAAAAAGTGTTGTCGGATCATTTTCCGGTACCAAAGAAGCTGAAGAAATAATTGTATGCCCCTTCTTTTTAAAAAAAGTTAAATATTTTTGACGTAATTCTTGAGCTGTCATTTTAATCATAAATACTTTATTGATTTAATTTATAATATTCTTTTCCTTCTTGATTAAATAAAAAAATATTTTTCTCTATTATTTTTTCATCTAAAATATCTTTGACTCTAGAATCCTGAGTGTCATTTTGCACTTTTTTTAAGCGTTCCGCAAAATCATCTCTTCTAATCATTCCTTTCTCTAAATCTAGAAAAAAATTTAAAACAGTGATATATCTCACCGATGATTTAGGTAAATCACATCGAAAAAAATTTAAATACTTTCCTAGATAACCAACACTGGAAGATAATTCAGCCTCTAAAATCTCTTTTTTTTCTAATATAAACTTTGTATAATTTCTCAAAGCCTCAATCTCCCTTTTAACAATCTTAAATTTCTCGAAAGGGAATTCTTTATCATAATATTTCCCTTTAGAAAAATTAATCATTAAACTACGAGCACAGATAGCATTACCAAAAATATGATTAAGATTATTATCTGCACCGATTAAGAAATTTTTATCCTTAAAAAATTGAGTTAAAACTTCTCTTAGCTCTAATATTTCTTTTTGAGCTATTCTTTGCTCTGGCTTAGTAAAACCAATTGCTTTTTGATGCCTAGAAACCTGCATATATTCTGTTTCCCAAGCACTTTGATACATTCCTAAATGTTCAAAAATAGTTTCCTGATGTTTTTGCTGACTTTCTTTTTTTTCTTCTTGGTTAAAATTTTCTTTTTTCGCTAACTGCTCTATTGGCCCCAATTCATTTCTTCTCATAAAAATTAGAAAAAATAATTATTTTATATTGTAAGCTATTTCTTTTTCTATCTTTCTATAATCATTATTATCTAAATGATAACTAAACATTCCTCTGAGTTCTTTCATAGCTCCAGCTGAGTCAATTAACCCTTTATCTAGTTTTCTTTCAATCTCTCTAATTTTTTGTTCTGGATTAAAAACTTTTGTTTTTTTAGCCTCAACAATTGGCATAACAATTCTTTTGAAATTTGAAATCATATTTTTAATTTAATAATTATTAACTATCTGACTAAATTTAATTTTTTCTTCATTTTTTTTAATTCCTCTTCATTTTGCGTTAGCCGAAAACCTATTTTATCAAATCTCTGCTTTCTATTGGTTAATTCTATTTTTATTCTTTCTTGATCAGTTTTTAATTTTCTCATTTCTGCCTCTAATAAATTTTTCTCGTTAACTATTTTTCGATTATCTGATTCCAGCATAATTATCTGCATTTGTAAGGCCCGAAATTTTCTTTTTTTCTCTTCTTCGCTTAATTGTCCCAATTCGTCATCAGCATACATAATTTTCTTTTTTAAGCTAATTAATTTTCTTAACTATCTCTATTTCTAAATTTAGTATTGGATAATATCCTTAATTATTCCTCCTCCTATAACTTGCTTGCTTCGATTATAAAAAACTACTGATTGACCTGGAGCTACTATTTTTTGAACTTCCATCAATTTTAACTCATATAAACCATCCTTTCTTTTAATAATAGTAGCATGAACTAAAGGATTTCGATATCTAGTTCTAACTAAGAGTTTCTTTGGCAAATCAGTAAGTATTACTATCCAATTAATCGCTTCTAGAATTATAGTTCCTGATTGCAATAGAAGTTCTTTTTTATTATTAGTTACAACCAACCTATTTTTAAGATAATCTTTAGCTTTTACATAATAAGGGCCCGTTCCACCAATATTAATCCCTTTTCTCTGACCTAAGGTATAGAGAGGTAACCCTTGATGTGTTCCAATCACTTTATTCTGCTGATTAATAATAGCTCCTCTTTGCATCTTTAAATTTTTTTGTAAAAAAGTTTCTACCGAGCTATTGGCTAAAAAACAAATATCTTGCGATTCAGCTTTTTGAAAAACTGGTAAACCCATTCTTTTAGCTATTTTTCTGACTTTTGTTTTTTTATATTTTCCTAAAGGAAAAATTATTCTAGCTAATTGCTTTTGTTTTAAACGATATAAAAAATAAGATTGATCTTTATTTTTATCTTTTGCTTCCAACAGATTATAATGTGCTTTTAATTTTCTATTAAAAAAACCTCTTTTTATCTGAGCATAATGTCCAGTGGCCATCATATCAGCCTTAATTTTTATCATTTCATCAAAAAGAATTTTAAATTTAATATTTTCATTACAAAAAATACACGGATTAGGCGTCCGCCCATTTTTATACTCTTGAAGAAAATAACCTACTACTTTTTGTTGAAAAATTTCTCTAGCATCTATAACATGCAACGGTATCTCTAAAATTTTAGCTACTTCTTGAGCGTCCGCTAATGCTTGGTCTATCCCCTCTATTAAATTATCTTTCCAAAAACGCATAAAAAAACCATGCACTTCATAGCCTCTTTTCTTTAATAAAGCTGCAACTACCGAAGAATCAACTCCCCCTGACATACCAACTACTACTTTTTTTTTATTCATTTTCTTGTGTACCATTTTTTTCTATCATTCTTAATTGATTATGCTTCAGCATAAGTCGCTTCATCCTTTGATTAACATTAAACTCAGTTGATTTTCTAGCGTTAGTAATTATTTTATTAGCTGTTTTTAAGCAAATAACAGCAACTAAAAAACTTACTACTAAAATCATCACGAAAGCTAAATGTGTCGGAACACTTCTATTTAAGTTAAATTTATTCATCTTTATTATTTTGAGCTTTATCCATCAATTTTTTGACTTCTTTTAAATTAACACCTACTTTGTTTCTCCGAGATCCAAATTTCTTAGGTCCTATATGGCTAACCTGATTTAAGCTTATTGGTTTTTCTCGTGAAATAAAAGCTACTGGACGAGAACTTTCCGCTTGAGAATATTTTTTCTTCAATGAATCATTTCTATTTTTCTGATAATCTTTATCTTGAACTCTTCCTTTTTCTCTTTTTTCATTTTCATCTCTAGCTTTAGCTCGTTGATAATCTTTTAAGCACTCCCGACAAAAAGTTGGTCGTTGAGGATCTGGTCTAAAAGGAACTTTTATTTCCCCTCCACAAGTACCACACACAGCATCGTGCAATTCTCTATTCTCTGTTAATTGTTGATTTTCTGATAATTGTCTATTTTTAAGCTTACTGTTAGTTTCTGAGGTAACTAAATCATTTTTTGCTGTCTGATTAAGATTTTTTTTTGTTTGGTTAATATTAAAATCTTCTTTTTTTTCTGATAAATTATTTTTGTTAATTAACCTGGATTTCTGATTTATAATATTTTTTTTCTTCATTTTTTCTATTTCATCGAAATCAAACATTCCACTCCAACGAGCAATCTTTTCTTCAATTTCTTTTCTAACTCCACCATATCTACCTCTGGAAGCTTCTATAACTTTTTGAGTGTTACCCTCTAATCTAGTTACGTCAATTGGTGGTAAAGTTGCCGCTGAAAAAGCATCGCCAGCAATTCCATCAATCATTAATTTTAAATAAACCTGGTATTTAGATAAATTAACAATATCACTTGCTATAAAAACTGGTTCAAATTCCCTTTCTAAATATTCAGCATCATCAGCTCCTACTCGGAAAGAAATTATGGTTCCAATATTACCAAAAATAGCATCTTTAACTGTTGCATTACCGTCAAAAATCAATTGATTTATATACTGATGAGCCAAAATTAAATTCAATCTATATTTTCTGGCTTCACTCAAGATGTTAGCAAATGATTCGGTAGCAAAGTTTTGAAATTCATCTACATATAGATAAAAATCATCTCGTTTTTCTTCAGGGATATCAACTCTCCCCATGGCTGCTAATTGAATTTTTGTAATTACCATTCCTCCCAAAAGATGCATAGCATCTTCACCGATTTTTCCTTTTGAAAGATTAACTATTAATATCTTCTTGTTATCCATAATTTCTCGCATATCAATAGTTGATTTCGGCTGTCCAATAATATGTCTAATAACCGGGGAAGAAAGAAACTGTCCTACCTTGTTCTGGATAGCAGCTACAGCTTCTTTTCTGAATCTATCCTCCCATTTGTCAAATTCATTAATCCAAAATGATTTTACCACAGGATCTTTTATTTTTGGATAAACTCTTTTTCTGAAATCTTTATCACTCATCATCCTATTAACACCCAACATCGTTGAGCCAGGATAGTCCAATAAAGCTAAGATAGTATTATTCAAAATATATTCCATTCTCGGACTCCAAACATCCGGCCAAATCTTTTTAAAAACTCCCATCATTCCTGAAGCGACTAAGTTTTTTTTATCTTCATCAACAGATTCTAAGATATTAAAAGCAATAGGAAAATCTAAATCAGCTGGATTAAAATAAACAACATCATTAATTCTATTTTCAGGGATAGCTCGCACCATTTTTTCAGCAAATTCTCCATGAGGATCTACAACACAAACACCTTCACCATTTTTAATATCTTGAATGGCCATATTTTCTAATAAACTAGACTTTCCCATTCCGGTCTTTCCGATTATATAAGCATGACGACGTCGATCGTCTCTCTTGATACCAAAAATTTGTTCTTGATTCCTAAAGTTAGTTTTGGCAAAAAAATTTATTTCACTCATTGTTTATTTAATAAAAAAAATTATTTTATTGGTAAATTACCCGGCGCTGAACCCAATTTAGAGTCTACTCTTTGAATGGCTGGAGTCTTAACTCCCATATCAGGAAAATGGAATACTGTCGCTAATTCTTTAGTAGAAAATATTATCTTTTTCCCATCCATATTTCTTTTTTTATAACGATCGTACAGCTTTCTTTTTCTTAGTGCTAATCTACCCTCAGTAAAAAAAATATTAGCGTAAGTTTTACTTATATCCTCTGGCTTTACTTGATTTAAATTTAAATCATTAAATTGTTTGATGGCTCCAATAAAAGCTGACATATTAGATTTATCAAAATTTTCTCTTCGTCCCAAGTAAATCATTCTCATTTTAGTGCTAAAAAGATTTCTCCCTAAATTTTCTTCTGTCGCCTTTAAACGCTCTTTTTCCATTGGAGAAAGTCTAAACTCTAAAGGTTGTAAAACATCCTTTTCAGTGCCCTGAAATTCTATCTTCGTAAAAAGACCTTTAATAATATTTTTCAAATTTAAAACTTCTAATAAATCCTGAGCTACGCCGTTAAATGATTCCTTTGCCTCACCTTTTAATTCTTTAATAATTCCTTCCAACTCTTTCTTTCTTGGCTCTGGCAAAGGTTGCAAAATAAATTGAAGCCAAAGATGTTGTCCAGGAGCTAAAGAGCCAAGAGATTCCGTTAAAGCTGCCATCGGATCAATCATTTCACCAGTTACATTTTCTTCAAATTTATCATACGTTTTAATAGGAATTGCATCATTAGCCACAAATTCAAAATCAGTTCCCCACATATCCCAGTGTTTATTAGGTACAACTTTAGGAAAATTTTCCACATAATCCTCTACTTCTAGAATTTGAGCATCTGGATATTGTGCATAAATATGCGACCTAACCATATTTCTATATTTTTTCTGAGTACGAATATAAAAATGAATTTTTCCTTCTGCTCCTATTAATTCAACAGTGAAACGATCATGATACCACGCCCCTGTAATATATTCCGAGAAAGTATCAAAAGTTGTTAAAACTCCAGTTAAACCAATAAAAATATTCTCCATCATTTGAGGACCTTTCTCAATTTCTCTGGGAGGAATAATTTCCAGTAAAGACCACTTCTGACTGTTATACCAAGAATGAGATGAATATATAGCAACAAAGTCAATCCAAATAATTTTAAAAATATAATAAAAAGTAATAGGGAAAATAATCCACCAAAAAAAATAAATAGTTTCACCAATAACTTTAATGATTTGAAAAAACTGATTAATATTATTCATTGATTTTTGTTTTCTTTATTTTTAGCTATTCTACTATTCATTTCTAATATCTTTCTATCCTAGTAGTCGCAACCTACTAAACTATTTACTTTTTTAATTCATATAAATTATTCTTTTTTTGAAATAGTTGAGAGTTATTCAGATTAATTATTACAGTGGCTTTTTTAACTCTTCTAATTTTTAAAACTTCCCCAACAATTGTTTCTTTATTCAATGGTTGACGATATTTTTTTAAAATATCTCTTATTACTTCTTTAATTGTGCCCTTAAAATATCCCCACTCCTTTAAAGCATAAACTCCTCTCCCAATTAGTACAAATCTATCATCTTTAATTAATTCATTATGAATAGTTTGAGGATGAGCTTTTTTCTTACCTATTTTATACTTATCAATTAATTGAGCAATTTCTGTAAAATGCAGAGGTTTATTTTTTTCTTTTAATAATAAGTAGACTCTTTCTCTTGTACCCTTAGGGCTAATTTCATCCCAAGTTGATAAACCCCACTTATTAAAATTATTTTTTTTAACTCGGACTGAAACTCTTAACAAATTAAGAATTTGTTCTGAAGAAAAACTTGGGTTTAATAAACTAATTTTTTCCACAATATCTTTTTCTGATAAAATCTTTTTTTCTTTTTGAAAAATTTTTTCAGCAGTTAAAATAATTTTTTTAACATTTTGAAGAATTTCTTTAGACATAATCCACGATTTTTCAATCAATCCTTTTTCTTCTATTGAATAGATATCTTGTAAACAGATAACAAAAAACTTTATAGCGTTAGCCTCTTTAGTTTCCTCTAAATTAAATTTTTTAATAATATCCGTTTCTTTAATAATACCATTATTTTTATCAATTGTAAAAATAATTCTTTGTTGGACTTTTTCAAATTCTTCTTCTTTAATCTTATCAGTAACTTTTTTTAAAGATTCTGCAATTACTTGCCTAATTCTCTCTCTTGTTACTTCGTAGCGTGTTCCAATTTTCTCTAAAGTTTCCCCTTTCTCAACAGAAAGACCAAATCTCTTCTTAATAATTTCTTGTGATCTTTCACCTAAATCAGCAATTAAATTATTAGTTAAAGTTAAAAATAGCCATTGAGCTTTTTGATTCTTTTTCATCTGGCTTCTTTTTTGATTATTATCCATTGAATTAACAATTTTAAATGATTATTTTTAGTTCCAACTATTTTAGCATATATTAAATATTTGTCAAGATAATTATGATTATGCTATTCTAAATAAAAGATCTATTATTCAACTTATAATGAAATATCTTAACGCCCTCAATAAAATTTCTGGTGTTGGCTCTCAAAAAATTAGACTTCTGCTTAATCAATTTGCCTCTCCTGAAAATATTTGGAAAGCTAATTTAACTGCTTTAAAGAATGCTCCAATTAGTGAAAAATTAGCTGAAAAAATAGTTTTTGCCAGAAAACAAATCAACCCTATTGAAGAATGGGATAAGTTACAAAAGGAATCCATTAATATAATTGCTCTCTCTGATAAAAATTATCCCACCCTTCTAAAAGAAATTCATAATCCCCCTTATATTTTATATCAACGCGGTAAATTTAGTTTTAACCAATCGCCAATGTTAGCTATTGTAGGTGCTCGTAAATATACCCCTTACGGCTCTCAAGTTGCATTCAAAATAGCTAAAGAATTAGCAAAACTAGGAATAATTATTGTTAGTGGTATGGCTTTAGGAATTGATGCTTTTGCTCATCAAGGAGCTATCCAAGGAGAAGGAAAGACTCTGGCTATTTTAGGTAACAGCCTAGACGATAGAAATATCTATCCTCGATATAATTTTAATTTATCTAGAGAAATAATCCAAAATGGGGCTTTATTAAGTGAATATCCATTAGAAACTCCAGCGGGAAGAATGACTTTTCCTGCTAGAAATAGAATTGTAGCTGGTTTGACTCTTGGCACCCTAGTAATAGAAGCTGGAGAAAAAAGTGGAACTTTAATAACTGCTCAAATGGCGTTAGAATATAATAGAGAAGTTTTAGCTGTTCCGGGTTCTATTCTATCTCCAGAGTCTAAAGGCACTAATAATTTGATTAAAAACGGGGCTAAGGTAGTTACCGGTTTAAAAGATATTTTAGAAGAAATAAATTTTTCTTTTATTCCATCCCCGGTAACTCCAACTCAGAAACCTGCTAATTTAGAAGAAGAAAAAATAATGAAAATTTTATCCTCCACGCCTATTCACATTGACAATATTGCAAAACTAGTTAAACTTCAAACTGCCATTGTCGCTTCTAATTTAGCAATGCTAGAAATTAAAGGCTGGATTAAAAATATTGGCGGACAAAACTATATTCAATTATAATAAACTAACTCCACTTATTATTTATTTAAATAAATTTAAATTTACTACTTATGAAACTAGTCATTGTAGAGTCACCCACTAAAGCTAAAACTATCACTAAATTTTTAGGTAAGAAGTTTCTAGTCAAATCTTCTTATGGACATATTAGAGACCTTCCGAAAAAGGAAATGGGCATTGACTTAGAAAATAATTTTACTCCCAAATATGTTATTCCAAATAAAGCTAAGACCCGAGTTTCAGAATTAAAAAAACTAGTTAAGAAAGCTGAGGAAGTAATTTTAGCAACTGATGAAGACCGTGAAGGAGAGGCTATCTCTTGGCATCTAGTTAAAGCTTTAGGCTTAGAAAATAGCAAAATAGAGCGAATTGTTTTTCATGAAATTACTAAAAAAGCTATTGAAAAAGCATTAGAAAATACTCGTCAAATTGATGAAAATTTAGTTAATGCTCAACAAGCCAGAAGAGTATTAGATAGATTAGTCGGCTATGAACTATCTCCTTTTCTCTGGAAAAAAATTAGAAGGGGTTTAAGTGCTGGGCGAGTTCAATCAGTTGCTCTCCGTTTAATCGTAGAACGAGAAAAAGAGATTGAAAAATTTAAGCCTCAAGAATATTGGAATATTTTAGCTCAACTAAAGCCTCCAACTAAAAAACCAGAAAAAATAACTAGCTTTGAAGCCAGAGTAGTTAAAGAAAATAATAAAGCCTTTGGCAAATTAGGCATTAAAAGTAAAAAACAATCTACCAAAATTGTTGATTTTTTAGAAACAGCTGATTATAAAGTTTCTAAAGTTACAAAAAAAGAAGTACATAAAAATCCTCCTGCTCCTTACACAACTTCCACACTTCAACAAGATGCCAATAGTAAATTAGGCTACAGCACTAAACAAACAATGATGTTAGCTCAACAACTGTATGAAGGAATTAAATTAGGTTCAGAAGGCTCAGTTGGACTGATCACCTATATGCGTACTGATAGTTTTAACTTATCATTGGAATCCCTTTTAACTGCTAAAAAAACTATCGATAAAAAGTTTGGACCAGAATATTCTCTAGCCACTCCTAGATTTTATAAAACTAAAGCTAAAGGCGCTCAAGAAGCTCATGAAGCTATCCGTCCGACTTTTCCCGAAAAAGATCCAGAGTCTATTAAGGAATTTTTGGAGTCCAAGCAATATCGTCTATACAAATTAATTTGGCAAAGAATGATTGCTTGTCAAATGTCTCCAGCTATTATGGATAGCCTGACTTTAGATATTTCAGCTCAAAAAGAAAAAGAAACGACTATTTATTCTTTACGCGCTAACGGATCTACTATCAAGTTTGCTGGGTATCTCAGAATTTACGGAGAGAAACCACCTGTAACTGAAAAATTATTACCTATTATTGAAGAGCAAACTAACTTGAAATTAATTAAAATAATTCCTGAACAAAAATTTACTGCTCCCCCAGCTAGATATAGTGAAGCTACTTTAGTTAAGACCTTAGAAGAAAATGGCATTGGTCGTCCTTCTACCTATGCTCCTACTATTTCTACGATTATAGAAAGAAATTATGTTGATAAAGATGAAAATAAAAAACTTTATCCCTTAGAAATTGGGGTGCTAGTAGCAGATTTATTAGTAAAACACTTCTCTCAAATAGTAGATTATCAATTTACCGCTCAGTTAGAAAAAGATTTAGATAAAATTGCCGAAGGGAAAAAAGAGTGGGTACCTGTTATAAAAAAGATTTATGAGCCTTTCCATAAGAATTTAGAAAGTAAAACTAAAGAAATAAAAAAAGAAGATTTTCAAGAAAAATTAGACACTAGTTGTCCTGATTGTGGTGGAGATTTAATTGTTAAATTTGGAAGATTTGGAAAATTCATTGCTTGTTCCAACTATCCCAATTGCCGTTATACTGAAAAAACGCCTGAAGAAAAAGCCGTAGAAGAAAAATTTGAAAAAGAAAATGGCAGTAAAACTTGTGAACTTTGTGGAGCTCCAATGGTAGTTAAAAAGGGTCGCTTTGGGTTTTTCTTGGGTTGTTCTAATTATCCTAATTGTAAAAATATTAAAAAAATTGAAAATAAAACTGGGGTGAAATGTCCTGAATGCCAAGAAGGTGAATTAGTAGAAAAAAAATCTAAACGAGGACGAGTATTTTATGGATGTAATGCTTATCCTAAATGTAAATTTGCACTTTGGAATAAGCCAACAGGAGAAACTTGTCCTCAATGCAATAGTTTATTAGTCTATGTTGGAAAAAATAAAATAAAATGTTCTAAAAAAGAATGTCATTTTGAAAAAGAAAACTTAAGCTAGATTACTTAAGCTACTTACTTAATTTCTAAAATTATTTTCATAGCTAAAATTAAAAATAGGAGTATAATTTAAGTAAGTTTGATCTTATTTAAACTAAAATTTTATGGTTACCGTTAAAGATGTTTTAATAAATGTTCGTGTCAGATTAAGCTCTAAAAGAGAAGTACTTATTAGAAGTGCTTGCGATTTTGCAGAAAAAGCTCATCAAGGGCAAAAGAGAAAATCAGGAGAAGATTATATTCAACATCCTCTTCATACTGCTATTAATTTAGCTAAAATTGGAATGGGATCTAAAACCATAGCGGCTGGTGTGCTTCATGATGTCCCTGAAGATACAGAAGTTACTTTAAAAGAATTAGAAAAAAAATTTGGTCCAGAGATTACCCAGTTAGTAGATGGAGTGACAAAATTAGGTAAGATAAAATTACGCGGAACTAAAGAAGAAATTTATTTAGAAAATCTCCGCAAAATGTTTTTAGCTATGGCAGCTGATATCAGAGTAGTTCTCATTAAGCTAGCTGACCGTTTAAATAATATGGAAACCTTAGCTAGTCTTCCTCCGGACAAACAAGAAAGAATTGCAAGAGAAACCTTAGAAATTTATGCTCCTATTGCTAATCGTTTAGGCATTGGAGATATTAAGGCTCGCTTAGAGGATTTAGCTTTTAAACACTTAGACCCAAAAAATTACGCTGATATTGTAAAAATGTCTTCCACTGAAAAAATCCAGCGGAAAAAGTATATTCAAAAAACTGTTGAAACTTTAAAAAAACAGTTAGCTAAAGAAAAAATAAAAGTTCTAGCTATCTATGGACGCAATAAACATCCCTATAGTCTTTTTCAAAAATTACAAAGACACGATATGGATATCAATAAAATTTACGATTTAGCTGGAATTAGAATTATTGTTCCTGAGGTTGTTAATTGTTATGAAACTCTTGGTATCGTGCATAAAGAATATCGTCCCTTAATTGGTCGAATTAAAGATTATATTTCTTTACCTAAACCTAATGGCTATCAGTCTATTCACACAACTATTTTTGGACCAGAAGGAAAATTTTTAGAAATTCAAATTCGGACGGAAAAAATGAATAATGAAGCTGAATTCGGAATTGCAGCTCACTGGATATATTCCGAAAAAAAACGAGGACTTAAAAATTTCCTTTTTCCAGAAAAATCCAAAGTTCCAGCCAAAGAAATAGCATGGATAAAACAATTACGTGAGTGGCAAAATGATTTAGGCAAGGACGATAAAGAATTTATGGAAAGCCTAAAAATTGATTTTTTTAAAAATCATATCTTTGCTTTTACTCCTTTAGGTGACATTATTGATTTACCGGAAGAATCTACTCCCATTGATTTTGCTTATAAAGTCCACAGTGAAATTGGTAGTCGTACTTCAGGAGCTAAAATTAACGGAAGAATTGTCCCTCTTGATTATAAAATTAAAAATGGAGATGTCGTTAAAATCATCACTTCTAAAGAAAACAAAAATCCTAGTCGTGATTGGCTAAGATTCGTTAAAACTTCTTCGGCTAAAAGTCATATTAGAAAATTTATGAAAAAAGAAGGAATGATTTAAAAGACACTTTTAAATTCAACAAGTAGTTACTAAAAAATTCTATTTTTAGTAAACTAGTTTTTTAATAACTAACTTATTTAATTAGTTTGAAATTTACTAACAATATTATTTAATTCTTCTTGAGAATAATAATCAATAATAATTTTTCCACCTTGTCCAGATTTTTGAATTTTCACTTTTGTACCTAATAATTGAAAAAGCTGTTCTTCAATTTGTTTAACTAACGGATCAACATTTAATTTTCTTTTGTGTGGGCGTACTGAAATTTCTTTAGTTTTTTCTTCTGTTTGTCTAACGGTCAATTTAAGTTTAATAATCATCTCATATAAGGCTCTTTGCTTTTCTGGGTTTTCAAGAGCTAAAATCGCCTTAGCATGACCTTCTGTAATTTTTCCTTCTATTAAGCTTCTCTGAATTTCAATAGGTAATTTTAAAAATCTTAATTTATTAGCCACCACGCTCCGATTTTTACCTACTTTTTTAGCCACTTCTTCTTGTCCTAAATCAAATTCCTCCATTAACCGTTGATAAGATTTAGCTTCTTCAATAGGATTAAGATCTTGACGCTGAACATTTTCTACAATAGCTAATTCTAATTTTTTCTGATTACTTTTATCTTTTTCAATAATTACTGGTACTTTAGATAGTCCTGCTATCTTAGCTGCCTGAAATCGTCTTTCGCCAGCGATAATTTCATACTTTCCATCTTTACCAATCACTATGATTGGCTGAATTATTCCATGTTCTTTGATTGATTCTGCTAGCTCCAATAATTTAGTTTCATTAAAAACCGTTCTTGGTTGATAAGGATTAGGTGAAATTTCTTTGATATCAACCTCATTAACTCCAGAACTGACATTTTTTATAGTCTTTTCTTTTTCTTCTGTCTTAACTTGCAAGCTATTGTTTGTTTGACTAAAATAGTTAAAATCCTCTTTCGGCTCAGAAATCTTTTTATTTATTTTTTTAGCTCCTATATTATTACCATAACCAATAGTAGCTTTTTTTTGTGGAATAAGAGAAGACAATCCTCTCCCTAATCCATAATTTTGTGCCATATTTTTTCTATTTTTAAAATTAAGTTTTCCGGACTCAATTTTTTACTTTTTAATATCTCTACTTTATTTTCTAAAATAACTACTGTCCTACTTCCCTTAAATAGTTCTCGTGTCTTTTATCTATTTTTCTAATTTAGGTTTTCTACAACACAATCAAGAATTTACTACTACTAAACAGTACCATAAATAATAAATTTATTCAAATTTATTATTCCCTAAATTCTGCTATAATTATAATATTTTTGTACACTTTATAGATTATAATTATTAGTTATACCATAGTTAAACTACTTTAAACTGTAAAGCTCTTCTTTTCATTTTTTTCCATTTTTATAATTTCTCGAGCTAAATTTTTGTAAGCTCTGGCCCCCTTAGAAAAAGAATCAAAATTTAAAATTGATTTTCCAAATCCAGGAGCTTCAGCTAATCTAACGCTTCTAGGTATGAGACTTTCAAAAACATGTCCTGGAAAATGATCCTGAATCTCTTTAACTACTTGCCGAGCCAAACGATTTCGTTTATCATACATCGTCAAAAGAGCTCCCATTATTTCTAAATTAGGCTGAAGATTTTCTCGCACCAAATCAATAGTTCCTAAGAGCTGACTGAGTCCTTCCAATGCAAAATATTCGGTTTGAACTGGAATTATAATTGCATCACTAGCAACTAAACCATTAATTGTCAATAAACCCAGACTAGGAGGAGAATCAATTATAATATAATCATAATTAGTTCTAATTTCTCGCAAAACATTGTACAATCTAAATTCTCGGTTATCCATATGTACTAATTCTATCCCGGCTCCCGCTAAATCCTGCGAAGCAGGGATTAAATCGTGTCCAAAAGTTTGAGTTCTGAGAATAATTTTTGATGGATGTTCTCCAATTATCATAGAATGGTAAAGACTTTTCTTTATTTTCCGAATATCCAAGCCCAGTCCCGAAGAAGCATTCCCTTGCGGATCAAGATCTACTAGCAAAACAAATTTTCCAGCTGACGCTAAATAGGTCGCTAGATTAATTGCTGAAGTAGTCTTTCCTACTCCACCTTTTTGGTTGACGAGTGAAATAATTTTTGCCATAATCTATAAGTGATAAGTTTATTGTACTATAAACTATCTTAAAAACAAAATAGGCCTCGGTGGCGGAATTGGTAGACGCACGGGATTCAAAATCCCGCGATGGCAACATCGTGAGAGTTCAAGTCTCTCCCGAGGCACTAGAATTTATATATGACCATAGTTAATTTGTTTGCTATTATTCTCAAACGATGAAAACTTCTGGTCTACTGACAAATAGAAAATCTCCTTTAGAAAATAAAATCATATGCATAACAAATAAAGCTTTTTTCAAAAATAGACTCCAGTCTGTTTTTTTATATTTAAATATTTTTTTATTTATACCTCAAAGCTTCTAAAGGATCAATCCTACTAGCTCTTCTAGCAGGTATAACTCCAGTTAAAAATCCTACCACCGCTGAAAATATAATAATTGATAAAACAAACCAAAGAGGACTATAAAATAAATTTACTTTTTCTCCTCCAAAGTGAGTAGCTACTAAATTAACAGCAAAATTAAAAATTTCACCCTCCAGCCAACCAATAATAATCCCAACTATTCCCCCTAACAGTCCCATAATAGTAGACTCCATAACAAACATTAAAGAAATCATTGCATCAGAAGCTCCAATAGATTTCATTATCCCGATTTCCTCCGTTCTTTCTAAGAGTGTAATAGTCATAGTATTAAACATACCGATAGCACTAACAATCAAAGCGATAATACCAAAAAGCATCAATACTATTTTCACTACTCGAAAAACTTTATTTGCTTGGTCAACAGTATCAGAGAGAGAAGAGACTAAAAAACCTAATTGAGTAATTTTAATTTGAACGGCTGGTATCATTTTACTATTCTGACACTTTACCTTTAATTGACTAAATCTTAAAATTTTTAGTTCTTTTAACGCTTGTGTATTGAGATAAACCACACTTTCATCACTATCTATAACTCCAACAATTTTAAATTCACCAACTGGATTATAATGAAGTTGATTTTTAGAAATGTCTCCATTATTATTTTTTAACTGAATAGCTCTATTTTCCCCACCCAAAGAAAAGGAAAAAGACATTTCTTGACCAATAACATTCTGAGCGTCTTTCCCAAATATTTTAGCTATTGGAGTAGAAATAACAATTCCCTTAATATTCTTACCGCTAATTGGCTGTCCAGCTACTAATTTTATTCCAGCTAATTTTAAATAATCTGAATCTACGACTGTAACATTTAAATCAGTCCTTAGATTATCCATTTTGCCTTGAGCTTCTAATTGATATGCTGGACTGACTTTAGCTACACCACTAATAGATTTAATTTGATCAATAAAATCTTTATTCAACTCTACTTTTTTAGTTCTATTGGACGTTACATCTAGCGTTAAAAGAGAATCAGAAGTAGTAATTTTTTCTAGTAATGTTTTTTGCAAACCATAGCCAAGAGAGACCAAGAAAAGAATTGCTCCAATTCCTACGCTCATTCCTAGAATTGTCAAAAATGTTCGCGAAGCTCTCGCTTTAAACATCCTCGTTGAAAGTAAAAATAAATCTCTAAATTTCATTTTAAATTAATGCTTTATTAATTAGTATATTTCATCAGCATAATAATTTCTATTTCACGAGAAATTTTTTCTGCTGTACTTTTATATAATCCAATACCTCCTAAAATTTTTGGAGTATCTAATTTTTTTTCTAACTCCAACCTGTCTATTTTATTTTTAATTCTCATTCCCACAAAAGAGTTAAACAGTCTTTTATTTTCTTCAGTTAATTTAAGTTTAAATAATTGAGAGAGATATTCTAATAATATTCTTAGAGCCTCTTGATCTTTTCCTTGAGTAATTAATTCAGCAATGTTAATTATTTTTTGTATTCGTTGAGTGAAACTTTTAACTCGTTGTTTATTCCAACTAGCTCCGCCTTTAGTATAGTCTATGTCTAAATCTTTTTGAAAAGTTTCTAAATCAATATTATGAAAAAGATATTCTTTCAAGTAAGCGCCAGCAGTCTGAATTTGCTCTTGAGTAAGCTCAGATAAAATGTGCGACATCAATTGATCTGATTTAAAAGGAACCAAAAGAGAACCAACTTGTTGAAGAGAAAGATTTTTAAAGGTTCTCATTAAAAGTTTCAACTCATTACTTAGGTCATCATAATTAACATCAGGCGCCTTTTCTAACGCCTCTCCTGGTCTTTTTTCTTTATTAACTTCTTCCTTGATTAATTTACCATCTTTAATATAAATAACTCGATCAGCATAATGTAGATGCTCTGGATTATGCGTTACTAAAACAATAGTCTTTTTATCCCTTTCATTCAGTTCTTTAAATATTTTCATCACATTTTCTGAGGAAATACTATCTAAATTTCCTACTGGCTCATCAGCAAAAATTATTTGTGGATTATTAACCAAAGAACGAGCAATAGAAACTCTTTGCTTTTGCCCTCCAGAAAGTTGGCTAGGAAATTTATCCGATTGTTCCACAATTTCAAAACGATGTAATAATTTTATGCCTGCCTCTTTTCTTTCAGCGACTGAATCGCCTAAAAAAACTCTTGGCAAGCAAATATTATCTAAGATTGTCAAAGAAGGAATTAAATAAAAAGCTTGAAAAACCATTCCTATTTCAGTTTGGTGAAGTGTTACTTTTTCTTTTTTGGTCATTTGAGATAGTTTTTTGTTTTCAATGATAATATTCCCTTTTGTTGGAGCTTGAAGACCTGACATCGAATAAAGTAAGGTTGATTTACCACAACCAGAAGGACCAAAGATAATTACATATTCCTTAGGGTATATTTTGACATTTATACCATCTAGGGATCGTACCTCATTCTGTTTCCCTTGATTATAAATAACTTTTAAATTTTCAACTTCAATAATCGGATTATCCATTCTAAATTTTTGTTAGAATTTTATAGAATATAGAGGTTTAACCTCTTTTAAATACTTCTCAGAGAATTATTATTTTTATTATATATTTTTCTTAATTAAATAGCAATTTTGAAAAATTATTTTTGGGCAATTAAAATGATATTTTTCCCTTCTTTAATAAAACATTTCTCTATTGAAAAGCCTACCGAAGAAAATATTTTTTGCAGCTCTTTCAAAGAATAAAAATGATGAAAACGCTGAAAAATTTCCCCTTTATTATTTTTAAAGTCAATATAAACATCTTTCCAGCCTAAATTCTTGGCTTCTTTAGTATGAAATATTTTTTGCAGAATTAATTTTAGATTAAATAATTTGCGCCAATATTTTTTCTGTTTTAAATTCCAACAAGTAATAATTAGCTTCCCATTAGGAGCGGTAATCCGATAAATTTCCCGAGCCATTATTTGAGCATAGTCCCTGGGAAAATGATGAAAAACCGCAATGGAAAAAACTACATTGAAATAATTGTTATTAAATGGTAGAATGCTTTGACCACTTAGTTTTATAAAATCATTTTGGCGCTGAGGATATTTAGCTTTAGCTAGCTCTATTAAATTCTGAGAAATGTCTGTGCCGACATACGTGATAGCCTTATTCTTCAAAATCTCCAACAAACGACCATTACCGCAGCCAAAATCCAAAACACGGTCATCATTTTTCACATAGCCTTGAATAAACTCCAGATCTGGCCAAAAAAAATTTCTAGTTCCAGAAAATTTATCTGCTATTAAATCGTAGCCGATTTCTAAATTTTTTAAAATTTTATTAATTCTTTTTTTCTTCATAATCTATATGCTTAAAGGATATGACAAATTTATAAAGTTAGCAACACAAGAACAGCCCAAAAATCTGAATGATTTTTTACGTCTCAAAAAAAAGATATCTAAGAAGCTTTCTCTTCCCTTACCAACTAATGCCGACCTGAGAGAAGTTTACAATAAATTAGTTATTAAAAAAGAAATAGCTCCTAATCCTCTTTTGGAAAAAAATCTCTTGAGCAAAAAAATCCGAACCCAATCTGGAGTGGCCGTCGTTGCAGTTCTCACTAAACCCTATTCATGTCCGGGAAAATGCATTTATTGTCCAAACGAAAAAGGTATGCCTAAAAGTTACCTTTCCAATGAACCAGCAGTTATGCGTGCTATCACCGCACACTTTTCTCCACGTCGCCAAGTGCAAAATAGAATTCGTGCGTTAGAACTCAACGGACATGCTACTGACAAGATTGAACTTATCGTTATGGGCGGAACTTTTTCCTATTTACCAAAGACCTATCAAAAAAAATTTGTTACTGAATGTTTTCGTGCAGCCAATGATTATAACCACAAAAATAAAAAAATAAAAAAATATAAAAGTAATCTCCAAAAAGAACAAAGCCGAAATGAAAAAGCTAAACACCGAATTATTGGGCTCACGCTGGAAACTCGTCCAGATTATATTAATAAACAAGACATCAAAAATTTTCGCAATCTTGGATGCACTCGGGTAGAATTAGGAGTGCAAAGTATTTTTGATGATGTTTTAAAATTTAATAAACGTGGACATTTAACTGACGAAACAATCCGTGCCACTCAACTCCTTAAAGACGCCGGTTTCAAAATAAACTATCATATGATGCCTGGACTTCCTAAGAGTACTCCCGTCAGAGATTTTAAAATGTTTCACGAACTTTTTAAAAATTCTAATTTCCAACCAGATATGCTTAAAATTTATCCGACCGTAGTTGTTAAAAGTAGTTTTTTGTATAACTTATGGAAAAGAGGTAATTACAAACCACTTTCAGACAAAGTTTTTAAAAGATTGGTTCTTAAAATAAAAAACGAGACTATCGTTCCCTATGTCCGCATTGCCAGAATTGTGCGTGATATTCCAGAAACATCTATTATCGCTGGACCAAAAGTTTCTAATCTTCGACAAATTATCATTCCTCAATCAAAATGTCCCTGTATTCGTTGCCGTGAAGTTGGAGCGAAATACAAAATTAAAGAACAGATTATTTTAGATAGAATTAACTACGATGCCTCAGGTGGTAAGGAAATATTTTTACGATTCGTTTCTCCAGATAAGAAAAAACTTTTTGCTCTTTTACGTTTACGCATTCCCTCTAAAAATAATAACGATCATTTTATCCAGACACTTCAAAACTCCGCTATCATCCGAGAAGTACACACCTATGGAAAACTCGCACGGATAGACAAAAAAGATAAAACTTCCCCACAGCATATTGGGCTAGGGAGAAAACTAATCAAAGAAGCTGAGAAAATTGCTCGCAAAGAATTCAAAATTAATAAGATCGCAATCATTTCTGGGGTAGGTGTCCGTGATTACTACCGAAAACTCGGCTATCGATTAAAAGATACTTATATGATTAAGAAGCTATAATCTTTTAATCCTTTTTCTAATCTTCCACAGTATGCACAAAAAATATCACTTAATATACTTTTAAATAAAAAAACTCTTTGGATGTTTCCGAAGAAATTTTTCCAAAGAGTCAAAGAAGCAAAGAACTAAAAAATTAAGACCTAAAATTTAGAGGAGAGATTATCCAACGCCCCCTATACCAACCCTTCAAATCATTGATTGGATAAGCATCTACAAACCACCCGTCGCCATTAATCCAATTGAAATAAACAGCTCGAAGAACTTTTTTCTCGCCTTTCTCGTTTATATACATAAAAAGCTTATCGGACAGAAAACGAATCTCATCTTCCATATAACCAATATAGATACAACTTTTTTCTAGAGCTCCGATTTTTTTGGCGTGGTCTATATCAGCAAGGGTTATCCTCGCTTTAAGATTCCCTCCAAGTTCGGAAATAATTCCTGGATCCATTGAACGGCTCATAAGCAGACAAGCACCCAAAGTGACTCCAGATATCGGACTCTCCACCTTATCTAAAAACCATTTATTAAAATTACTTCCGTAATATTTTACAAAGCTTTTTTTAACAATAAAATCTTCATCTCGATCGGGTATGATTGCAACGTCAACTGATAAACTGAGTAAAGGTGGCACCTCCCTTAAATCATTCTTTTTACTATTAGCCACTTTCGCAATTTTTTCAGCACACAAACGAGCTATTACTCTATAATCTTTTAGTTTTCCTTTATCTACTCCTAGCTCGTCAAGATCTTTTATAAGGACACTCACAAAGCTTTCAACCCATATTTCCTTTCCCATGTCAACTCTCCTCCGATATTGGCTCTTCTCTCGCCTTAGTATTATACCAAAGCACTAGACTCGCCTTCTAGTTAAAGAACTTTACGCTAATATTCAGCGTATTGATATATTATATACATATTTTCAGCCTTTTATCAAGCTATCAAATTAATTATTAGTTACTTATTGGTTTATTTAAAATATTCTCAACTTAAAGAATATCCGTGATTACTACCGAAAACTCGGCTATCGATTAAAAGATACTTATATGGTAAAATATATTTAAACATATTGATTATTTTTAAATTAAACTATTATGTCAAAAATAATTATCGCTTCTGGTCCAGTTATTGTTGAAAGTAACAAAGTTATTCTTAATCAACACGGTGATACAAAATTTTGGAAATTTTGCGGAGGACAAAGAAAGGAAAGAGAATCTTTAATGGAAACAGCTATCCGAAGAGCTAAAGAAGAAATAGGAATAACTATAAAAATTTTAAATCCAACTCCTTTTCTCTTCCATACTATTAAAGAAATTAAAGACGAAAAAGTTGATGTTATTCTAGTTCATTATCTGGCTAAAAGAATAGGAAGAATTAAACTAGGTCAAGATATTAGAAAGTCTGAGTGGATTTTATTAGAAGATTTAAAAAAAGAAAATTTGGCACCCAATATTCTTCCGACACTTAAACACTTTGGATTTATGAAATAAACTTTTCTATTGTTTTTAAAATTTTTTCTTCATTTAAATTATTATCAGCTAAAATTTCCTCTCTAGTTCCAGCTCCCAAAAATTTGTCAGGCAGTCCAATATTTTTCACTTTAACTTCTAACGAATTATTTAAAACAAATTCATTAACTGCACTTCCAGCTCCACCTAAAATAGTATTGTCTTCTACTGTAATAAAAAAATCATATTCTTGAGCTAAATTTTTTAGTAATTCTTCGTCTAAAGGTTTAACGAATCGCATATTAATTAAAGTAGCCTCTAGTTTTTGAGCTACTTTTTTAGTCTTTTCTAATATAGCTCCAAAAGATAAAATTGCTATCTTAGTTCCTTGTTGAATAATCTTAGCTTTACCAATTTCAATCAGATAAGCCTTCTGATTATATTCACCTTTTTCTCCTCCTCTAGGGTATCTAATCGCCACTGGTCCTTTGTATCTATATCCTGTTTCTAGCATTGAGTAACACTCATTTTTATTAGCTGGAACCATAACAATCAAATTAGGAACAATCCGCATAAAAGAAAGATCAAAACTTCCATTATGTGTCGCCCCATCTGGTCCAACTATTCCTGCTCTATCAATAGCAAAAAGAATATTTAAGTTTTGATAAGCAACATCATGAATAAATTGGTCATAAGCTCTTTGTAAAAAAGAGGAATAAATTGAAACTACTGGTCGTTTCCCTTCACAAGCCAAACCCACAGCAAAAGTTACGGCGTGTTGTTCAGCAATTCCGACATCATGAAAACGTTCAGGAAATTTTTTTCTAAACTCAGCTAAGCCAGACCCTTCACCCATAGCTGGAGTGATACTATGAAGTTTGTTATCTTTTTCTGCTTTAGCACAAATCCAATCAGAAAAAACATCTGAATAAGAAATAACTTTTGGTTTTGTTTTTTTTATTTGACCAGTCGCTACATCAAAAGGCTTAACCGCATGAAGAGAAAATTCATCTTGCTCGGCTGGTAAATAACCTTTGCCTTTTTTAGTAATAATATGTAAAAATTTTGGACCTTTAACTTTTTTTAAATTAATTAAAACATCTAAAAGAGTTTTAATATCATGACCATCAATTGGACCGTAATATTTAAAACCTAACTCCTCAAAAAGGGTTCCGTGAGTAATCATTCCTCTTATATACTTATCGGCTCGACGAATAAATTCTCTTAACATTGGAACTCGGCGGAGAAATTTATTTCCTTTGGTGTGCCAATAAACATACAGAGGTGATGAAATTAATCTAGTTAAATGTTTTCTAATTCCACCTACATTTGGAGAAATAGACATTTTATTATCGTTTAAAATAACTAGTAAATCAGCTTCTATATCCCCGCTGTGATTAAGAGCTTCTAAAGCCATCCCTCCAGCTAACGCTCCATCACCAATTACTGCAACAACTTGAGGAGCTTCTTTTTCTCCTTGATGAGCTACGGTCATCCCTAAGGCAGCACTAATAGAAGTACTAGTATGACCCACGCTCAAACTATCGTATTGACTCTCTTCTCTTTTGGGAAAAGGAGCTAAACCTCCTTTTTTTCTAATAGTCTTTAATCTACCTTTTCTTCCAGTTAGAATTTTATGAGGATAAGCTTGATGACCTACATCCCAAACTAATAAATCATTCGGGGTATCAAAAACTCTGTGCAAAGCCACTGTTAATTCTACTACTCCTAAATTAGAGCCAAAATGTCCACCTGTTTCAGCAATGCTTTCAATAAGAAATTCTCTGACTTCATCGCAAAGTTGAGGAATTTTTTTTTCTGGAAGATTTCTAATATCTTGAGGAAAATTAATTGAATCTAAAATTTTTTCAGTTTCTTCTTTTTTCATTAGTTTTTAATATTTATAATTCCTGCTAATTGTCCACAAGCGCCTTTAATATCTGTTCCTAGACTCTTCCTAATAGTAACCTTAATTCTATTTTGAATTAAATAGTCTTTAAATTTTTGCATTTGCTCATAAGAAGTAGCCTTAAATTTAGTTGATGTTTCATTATACCTTATTAAATTTATATGAATCAAATAAGTTTTTTGAAAACTTTGAACATACTTAACTAAATTTTGAGCGTCTTTCTCGCTATCATTTAAACCTTGAAACATTACATACTCCAAGAAAACTTTTCGGTTACATTTTTCAATATATTTTTCTAAGCTATCCTTTAATTTTGCTAAGTTAAAAGTTTGATTAATTGGCATCAACTCGTTTCGCAATTTATCTTGAGTAAAATGTAGAGAAAGAGCTAAATTTATTTGAGGAAATTCACTAGCAATTTTTTCTATTCCGGTCGGAAAACCAACTGTAGAAATAGAAATGGCCCTTGTTCTAAAATCAAAATATTTTTTATTAATTAAGACTAACAAACTCTGCTTAACATTTTTCCAATTTAAAAATGGCTCGCCCATTCCCATATAAATAATATTGGTTAATTTTCCTTTTACTTTATTTTTAGCTAAATATTGACGCCAAAATAAAACTTGATCAAAAATTTCTTCTGCCTTTAAATCTCTAACAAAGCCCATTTTTCCAGTCGCACAGAATTGGCATCCCATCGGACACCCAATTTGACTAGAAAGACAAACCGACCAAATCCTAGGTTTTGGTGAAAGCAAAACTGTTTCTACTAATTTTCCGTCTTCCATTTTTAAAAGAGCTTTAATTGATTGTCCGTCTATAGAAACTAGTACTTTAACCACTTGAAATAATAATATTCCCACTTCTTTTTCTAAAATTATTCTTAAAGCTTTGGGAATATTAGAAATTTCTGAAAAGGAAGTTTTACCTTCTTGAAAAATAGCTTTTTTGATTTGAGCTAAGCGAAATTTTGGTTGCTGATTATTTACTAAAATCTTTTCTAGCTTTTCAATGTCCATTAATTACCTACATTAAAAAATTAAATCTTACTTATTCTCATTGATAATTTCCCAAACATCATCTGGAATAAAAATTTCTTTTCCTTTTGGACTAGTACCAGGATAAATCCAAACACTAATAATTTTCATTCTTGATAAAATAGAAATGTGTTTAGTTTTTTGAGCTTTCTTTTTTTTATTTTTTTGATACATTACCCAAATTTCTCTTTGTGTTTTTTTAGTATCCTTTCTTTTCATTACAGCAATTGTTTCTGGAGCTACACCCTCCTCAATTCTCTCGGGACTTTTAATTACCAACTTAACTATATTAGGACTTACATTATATTCCAATAATTTATATTTAGAATGATTAGTCCAAAAATAATCTCTATCATTTTTAATAGTTTTAATATTCATCGTTTATTCTACAGTCACGCTTTTAGCTAAATTACGCGGTTTATCTACATCTAGCCCTTTCATTACTCCAAAATAATAAGCCAACAATTGTAGAGGGATAACTGAAATTAGCGGAGTTAACATTTCCAAAGTCTTCGGGATATAAATTACATCATCTGCTAAATTAATAATTTTTTTATCTCCTTCTGTGGCTAAAGCAATAATTTTTCCACCTCGTGCTTTAATTTCTTGCATCCCACTTAGATTTTTTTCATAAATACTATCTTGAGGCACAATAAAGAGCGCAGGAAAATCTTTATCAATTAACGCAATCGGACCATGTTTCATTTCACCAGTCGGATAACCTTCAGCGTGAATATAAGATATTTCTTTAATTTTTAGTGCTCCTTCTAAAGCAATAGGAAAATTATATTTTCGACCTAAATATAAAAAATCTTTGACCGTAATATATTTTTTAACAATTTTTTTAATCTCTCTAGATTTTTTAAGTATCTTTTCTACTTTAGTAGGTATTTTATTTAGTTCTTGAGCAATTTTTTTACTCATAGCAAATGACATATTTCTTTGTCGACCCAAAACTAAAGTCCAAAGAATTAAAGTAGAAAGTTGACTAGTAAAAGCTTTGGTAGAAGCTACTCCAATTTCAGGACCAGAAAGAGTATAAGTACCGGCCTCTGTTTGTCGAGCAATAGTAGAACCAACAACATTGATTATTCCTAAAGTCAAAGCTCCTTTATTTTTAGCCTCTCGTACTGCTGCTAGTGTATCCGCTGTTTCTCCTGATTGAGAAATAGCAATAACGGCCGTTGTTTCATCTAAAACTGATTTCCGATAACGAAATTCCGAGGCATATTCCACTTCCGTTGGAATACCAGCATATTCCTCAAACATATATTCCCCTATCAATCCAGCGTAATAAGAAGTACCGCAAGAAATAATAATTATTTTCTTAATTTTTCTTAATTTTTTGGTAACCGATTCTAGCCCTCCTAAAGTCGGTAAAAAATCTTCTGAGATAAATTTTTCCGTTCTCCCTCTTAAAGCATTTCTGATTGATTCTGGTTGTTCAAATATTTCCTTTAACATGAAGTGATCAAAACCACCTTTTTGTGATTTTTCAATTGTCCAATCTAATTTTTTAATTGGGTTATTGACAATTTCTCTTTTTAAATTAGTTATTTCTAAATTATCTTCACTGATTTCTGCTATCTCTCCATCATTCAAATAAATAACTTCGTCTGTGTAACGAACAATAGCACTCACATCAGAAGCAATTATAAATTCTTCCTTTCCTACTCCAATCACTAAAGGACTTCCGTTCCTAGCTACTATTATTTTATGCGGTTCTTTTTTGCTTATTACAGCCACGCCATAAGTTCCTTGTAACATCTTTACGGCTTTAACAACGGCTGTTTTTAAGGTTGCCTTTTTAATAAATTCCTCTATTAAGTGAGCAATTACTTCACTGTCGGTATCCGATTTAAATTGATGCCCTTTTTTGATAAGTTGTTTTTTTAATTCATCATAATTCTCAATTATTCCATTGTGCACAATATGGATGTCCTTTTCACAACTATAATGAGGATGGCAATTTTTTTGCGAAGGTTTACCATGAGTAGCCCAGCGAGTATGAGCAATTCCTATTTGTCCTAGAAGATTATCTTTAATTTTTTTTTCTAACTCACTTACTCTCCCTACTGATTTAAAAGATTTTATCTTTCCTTTATTTATAACGGATAGACCAGCACTATCATAACCACGATATTCTAAGCGATTAAGTCCTTCTATTAAAATCGGAACGGCTTTTCGTTTCCCAATATAACCAACAATTCCACACATAGGCTTAAATTAAAATTAATTACTTTTTTAATTACAGAGAAAGCTCTGTAATTCCATTATAGCCC
The DNA here is from genome assembly GCA_003056145.1 of Parcubacteria group bacterium M10-OD1-1. Taxonomy (GTDB): domain Bacteria; phylum Patescibacteriota; class Minisyncoccia; order Moranbacterales; family UBA2206; genus M10-OD1-1. The sequence goes on along the minus strand of LSNL01000003.1, from coordinate 171,681 downwards.
GAGCTAATTTAACTGAATCGTGACGAATAAAAGATTGCTCTTTACATAATAAGCCCTTTTTAGCTCCATTTACTAAATCAACTTGTAAAATTTTATAATTTTTAACTTTCTTATTCTCAATTTTCACTACCGAGTTTTTTCCTTCCCTTTTTTCGTATCTCTTAATGAGGCTAGCGTTAATTTTTTTATTATTAAAAATAACTGCATCTATTCTTTCTTTTTTAATAAGTTTATTTATTTCTTCTACATATTTTTCTAAACTAAAATTATCAGTCTGACCTTTTTTATTAGTTAAATTACAAACATAAATAATTTTGGCTTTAGTTTCCCTTAAGGATTTAGGAATTCCACGTGCTAAAAAATTAGGCACAATAGATCCAAAATAATCCCCTGGACCAATAATAACTAAATCAGCTTCTTTTATTTTTTTAATTGCTTCTTTGTTAGCAAAAACTGAGGGCTGAAGAAATATTTCTTTTATTCCAATTTTCCTTATCTCTTCATTTTTATCAAGATTGTTTTCACCAACTATGATTTTATCATTATTTAATTTAATATGCATTCTCACATTACCATCAATAACTGGAATAACTTCTCCCTTAATGCGTAATATTTTGGCTGCTTCTTTAACACCACCAGAAAAACTTTTTTCCATTTTTTCTAAAGCCGATAAAAAGATATTACCAAAGCTATGCCCTTCTAAACCTCCATTCTCAAAACGATAGCTCATTAATTCTCGCAAAGTTTTTGATTCTTCACTCAAGGCCACTAAGCATTGACGAACATCTCCTGGAGGAAGAACACCTAATTCATCTCGTAGTCTGCCAGTTGATCCACCATCATCCGCCATTGAAACAATCGCTGATATATTAACTGGGTACTTCTTTAGCCCTGAGAGAAGAGTAAAGCTACCTGTTCCTCCCCCAATAGTTACGATATTATATTTCTTCATAATTTATAATTTTTCTAATAATAACTCTTAGACAAACCTTTTCTTATTATATTAGTATATCATACTTTAAATTAAAATAACTTAAATAACTAGATTATCAAAATAAACTTTAAAAATAGAATTAGCTCTCAATTTTATTTTTTAAGCATAAATAAAAGGCTTAGACTAAAATTTCAGTCTAAGCCTTTTCATCCCAGCTAGAATAGTATCTTCTTTCTAGCTAGAACTTTTCGGCAAATGGAGCATCGTATTTCTACGATTACGACGCCCCGCTGACTGCTAATACCTACCGGCGTTTTAACAGTCACTGAATCCTTGCAACTCTCACAATAGATTCTCTTTAAGAAAACCTTTCTCCAAAAGGTTTTCCATTTTTTTTGAAAAAATACCATGGAATTCCTCCTTCTTTTTGATAAATAAGAGATTTAGATTCAATCTCAGTCTGAGTCCCTCTTCTTTAAGTTTTCCTTAAATTTTTCGGTTTCTTTTTTATTTTTGTTTAATTCCCTTATTAAGAGGAAAAAAACTCCTATGGCTGAGACAATAAGGGTTTTATCAAAAAAGCTCATAATTTCTCCTTGCGGATAATCTCCGCTTTTTCATTATTACCACAAATACTTATAGCTTCTTACAAATATTTGCGGTAATAGCGATTAATTTATAGTTTTTATTGCTAAAATCAATTTTTTTTCATCAATCTTGAATTCCTTTTTCAAGTCAAATTCTTGATTTAGTTTATTTTGTTGTAAAAGTTCCGTATTAATTGCCAAAGTTTCTCTAGTAATTAAATCGTTAAATTTTTCAAAAACTTCAGACATTCCACTATAGCCTATTTCTATACGATCGTCAAGCTGATAGTCAACCTCTTTTCGCATTTGCTGAATATGACGAATAATTTCTCGCGCTTGTCCCTCTGTTTCTAATTCTTCTGTCATTTTAATATCCAACCCAACTATTTTATCTTTATTCCAAATAATATCTCCTTCGTTTTTAAAGCTATTCCCTACGCTCGTTTTAAAAACTATCTTTTTAACATTTAACTCTTCTTTCATAATATTCTCCATTTTTTCCCAGATTTTATCATTATACCAAGCTGATATTTTATAATTATTTGAAGAGAAATTTAGACATAACCGTGCTAACGGTTGTCTTACTTTTATTTTAGCTTGTGCCCGCAGTTGTAACCCTTCGCTAATTATCTCCCGTGTTTTTTTCATCTCTGTATTCAATTTTTCATTGATTAATTTTTCATTCGCTACCGGAAAATCAGCTAAATGCACCGATTCTTTGCCAGTTAAATTTCTATAGATTTCATCCGCTACAAACGGTGCAAACGGAGCCATTAATTTTGATAACACTGCTAAAACATAGTGTAAAGTTGTATACGCCTCATTTTTATCATTATCATTTTCACTTTTCCAAAATCTTTTTCGTGAACGACGGATATACCAATTGGAAAGATTATCCACAAAAGAAATAAATAGTCTAGTAGCTTGCATTACTTGATATTTTTCCATCTGTTCATTAATACCCCTAATTAACATTTGTAATTCAGAAACAATCCATTTATCCAATAAATTACTACCAATTTCAAATTTTGAACCTGGAATTTTAAATTTATCAATATTAGCATACATCACAAAAAAACTATAAGATTGCCAAAGCATCCTAAATGTCCCCCGAGAAATTTCACTCAAATCTTTTTCACTAAAATTTAAGTTATTAGCACTAACAATTGGCGATTGCAAAAGGTAAAAACGCAACGGATCAGCTCCATATTTTTCCACCATTTTCATTGGATCAGGATAATTTTGTAATTTTTTACTCATCTTTTTTCCATCTTCTGCTAAAACTATTCCATTTACAATCGCATTTTTAAAAGCTTGCTTATTAAAAATTCCACCGGCAATAGTGTGCAGATAATAAAACCAAGCTCTAGTTTGATCTATTCCTTCAGCAATAAAATCCGCCGGAAAAATATTCTCAAATTCTTCTTTATTTTCAAATGGGTAATGTTTTTGTGCATAAGGCATTGAACCACTATCAAACCAAGTATCTAAGACATCTGGAATTCTTTTCATTACGCCAGTTTGTTCTGAACTTATTGAATTGGCACATTTTTCGCACGGAAAAGTTATTTTATCAACAATATGCTTATGGATATCTACAACTTTATGCCTCAACTCTCTTAATTCTGCCTTTTGAATATAGGCGTTATTATTAATAATTTTTTTTATATTTTCCAAAAAATTTCCGCTAGCCAATGAAGCTTCTATGCTTAATAAAACATCACCATGAGAAACAATTAGAATTTTTTTGTCCCTATACTTAAAACTTATATCACGATAAAAATCATCAATTCTTTTTTTTACATCTGTCCAATTTTCACCATTTGGATATGATAAATCTTCCCCATTATTTCTACGTTTAATTATTTCCATGTCATATGGTTGACCATCTAAATCACCCACGCTTATCTCTCTTATCCTTTTATCTTTAATTACTTTAACACCAATTTCCTTACCTACAATTTCAGCTGTTTCTTCGGTTCGCATAAAATCAGAACATATTATTATATCAATATTTATATCCTTTATTTTTTTAGCTACCTTACTAACATCCATTTTACCCTTGGTTGTTAAATGTATTTCTGACTTTATATTTGTATCATATATTTTTTTCGCATTAGATTCTGCTTCACCATGACGCATAATATAAAATTTGCCAAGATTAACTTCTTTTTCTAATTCTGCTACAGAGCCAAAAACCTTTCGTTTGCCGCATTTGTCGCATTCCCAAACTGGTATTACGCTAGCCCAAAAACGCTGACGAGAAATTGACCAATCACGCGCACCCTCCAACCATTTTCCAAAACGACCTTTTTTAATATGTTCTGGTGACCAATTAATATCTTCAGCATTTTTTAATAATTCTTTTTTAATTTTTGTTACCGCTACAAACCACGAGCTAGTTGCATAATTTATCAATGGAGTATCACAACGCCAACAATGTGGATAACTATGCTCGTATTTTTCCTTGTGAAATAATAAACCTTTACTAGCTAAATATTTAATCACTTCTACATCCGTAGCTTGCGGATTATCAATTGGTTTCACATTTAAACCACCAATAGCTTCCACGCTGTCATTGACTACACCATCCATCCCCACATGTTGCACAAAAGGAAGTTTTTTTTCTTTTCCTAGTTCCATATCGTCTTCACCAAAAGCTGGAGCAATATGAACAACGCCAGTGCCCTCTTCTGTTGTTACAAAATCTGCTCCGTAAATTTTCCAACCATTTTCTCTATTTTCCAACTTTTCATCGTCGGCATATAAATTCCACAACGGCTCATATTCTAGACCAATTAAATCAGAGCCTTTAAATTCTTTGATGATTTTGTAATTTATATAGCTAGATAAACTGTTAACAATATCAAAATCAGGATAATTATTTATTTCCATTTCAAAATAGTGTCCTTTGTTATTTTCTTTGATTAATTGGGCATTCAAATTTTTACCGAGCTGTTTAAAATCGTTTTCAGAAATACTATTTTCATCAGAATAGATAATTACTGGCTGATTAGCAATTTGAGAAGCTATTTTTTTATAGTCAATAGTAAGATCAAGATAACCAGATTCTTTCACCCATTGAGGATTTGTTGACACAAATTTTATCCCAGGATTTGGTGGGGCAATCATTGTTAATGACGATAATTGAATACTAGAATCATTTAAATATTTTAAAATTGTGCTAGCACCCAAAGAATGAGTTATAACATAAGCATTATTGAAATCATATTTTTTTAAATTTTCCAAATTATCTTTAAGAATAGGACTTGATGGATTGATATGATCAATAATAGTTACTTCATAACCAGCTTTCTCTAAATCTTTTTTTAGTTTTGGAAAATATTCTCGAGAGGCAAAAGCATGTTTGCCAGAAAGTAAAAATACTTTTTTATTTGTATTTGCTCCAAAAACTTCTCCCAATCTATTTTTAGCTAAAATAAACCCTTCTTTTTTACAGGAATTTTCGTTATCTTTTTCAATAAGCGTATAATCAATATCTTCTCCCACTGCTAACGCTACATTTCCTGGCAAAGTCCATGGAGTAGTCGTCCAAGCAAAAATATAAACACTATCTTTAGTTTTATATTTTCCACCTGACCATTCTTGATTGGGCTTTAGATGAAATTTAGCTATTACACTTAAATCTTTCACGTCTTTATATCCCTCGCTAACCTCTGATTGTGAAAGAGTGGTTTCGCAACGCGGACAAACATGCATTGAACGATAATCTTTGTAAATTAAATCCTTCTCCCATAGTTGTTTGAAAGCCCACCAAACACTTTCCATATAATCCAAATCCATTGTTCGATAAGCATTTTTCATATCCGCCCAACGACCAAGTCGCGGGATAATTTTTTCCCATTCACTGGCATATTCCAAGACTTTGCTTCTGCAAAGTTCATTAAATTTATCAACACCCAATTTTTCAATTTCTTTTTTAGTTTTACTGCCTAATTTTTTTTCTACAATATTTTCAATTGGTAAGCCATGACAATCCCAACCCCAACGACGTTCAACTCTTCGTCCTTTCATTGTCCAATATCTCGGTATAACATCTTTTAAAACTGTCCCGACAATATGTCCGTAATGTGGTAAGCCAGTAGCAAAAGGCGGTCCATCATAAAAATTATATTGCTTAACATTTTTACGATTTTCTATTGATTTTTCAAAAATTTTATTATTTTCCCAAAACTTTAAAACTTCCTCCTCCATTTCTGAATACTTTTTTCTTGAATCTACTTCCTTAAACATAATTTTAATTTTTTTAATTTTTATATATAACCCATTTATATTTATTCCAATAAATCCTTATTTTTATTAAAACAAATCTAGATCCGTTAATAAAAAACCTTAAACACAAAATGTTTAAGGACGAATAATCGTGGTACCACCTTAATTCTTCTGGCTAGCCAGAACTTAATGATAGCTGTTACGGGCTTACCCGATGAATTCTACTCTTCTTTATCAAATAAAGAATTTCTTTTCATAGCGTATTCTAAAAATAAGAATTAGAATTCAAGAGTTGATAACTCTTTCTACCGCCTTTAAAATTTTTAACTAAAATTCCAATCTAAAATTCCGTTCATCAATTCATATACCTCTTCAAAACCTACTTGCTCCATTACTTCCAAAGCGGCTTTAGATCGACTACCACTCCTGCAATAGATAAAATAAACTTTATTTCTATCTAATTTTTTTATTTTTTCTACAAAATCAGAATCATACAAATCAATATTCATTGCCTCACCAATATATCCCATAGCAAATTCTTGAGGTGTACGAACATCTATGATAGCAAAATTTTTATCTTGAGTTTTTTCAGCTAATAATTTTTCAGCTTCTTCTTTAGTAATTGATTTAAACATTTTTTCTATATTAAAATTTTAATATTTTTTACAAGTATCATTTTTCTATTTTAAACCTATTGCAGTAATAAAGTCAATATTACTTATATGCTGGCTTGATAATATTTATTTTAATTAAATACTTTTATAAATAGCCAACGTTTCTCGAGCACATTTTTCCCAATTAAATTTTTTTAATTGCTCACTGCCTAATTTTCTATATTTATCTTTCAACTCTTCATTTTGAGAAAAGTTCATCATTGCTTCTGTAATATCTTTTACGTTCCAAGGATCAACCAATAAAGCTGCTTCGCCAGCTACTTCTGGAATAGAAGAAACATTAGAAACAATAGCTGGAGTTTTAGTAGCAAAAGCCTCTAAAACCGTCATTCCAAATCCTTCATATAAGGATGGCATTATAAAAAAATCAGCATTTTTAAAGAGAGGCACTAATTCATCGCCAACTACATATCCCGTAAAAATAACATCTTTAGCAATTCCTATATTTTTAGCTATTTGTTTATATTCTGAAGCTAACCAACCGTTTTTTCCAGCTAAAACTAACTGGTACTCTTTTTCTTTGTTTTTCTTCAACCATTGATCTTGAAAATTTTTGAAAGCTTCAAAAAGTCTAGTAATATTTTTGATTGGCTCAATAGTACCTAAAAATAAAATGTATTTCTTGTTATGATTAACCCCATATTGGGCTAAAGTTTTTTCCCGACTAATTTTTGGTTCTTCAAAAAGACGTTTATCAAAACCACTATGAACTACTTGAATATCTTTTTCTGGATAATGAAATATTTCCGTTACATCTTTTTTGGTAGATTCTGAAACAGTAATTATTTTATTAGCTTTATTAACCATTAAACTGAGTGTGGCTTTCATTTTAGTTCTCCTAATCTTTGGAAATACTTCTGGCACTTTATAAATTGCTAAATCATGTACGGTAACAATTGTTTTTCCTCGATAACTAATTGGAATTCTACTCAAAGGAGAGGTAGTATGTATAACATCTAAATGCTCTTTAGCAAGAGTAGCTGATCCTAAAATTTCATTGTAAGCACCTGGTAAATATTTTTTGTAATCAGAAAAAGGATAAAATTTTATCTTAACATTTGGTTTAGTAAATTTTTTAACATCTTTTTCTCTTACCCTAAAATCAAAGAAAAGAACATATTCATTTTCTTGATCAATTTGTAAAAGGTAACGGATTAGCTGATAAGTGTAATGCCCAATACCAATTGCTTCACCTTTTTCGGGATTTAAAATTGTTCTAGCATCTATACCTATTTTCATAAAATTATTTTAGAACTTCACTATTTTTTTAATCTTGTTTTTCCATTCGTTCAGGAACTTCTACGCCAATCAGATTCAAAGTTTCTGCTAATACTATTTTAACAGCTTTAACTAGTTTTTGTCTAGCTAAAGAAAGTTCCTGATTATCTTTATCATTAACTTGACATTGAGCATAAAACGAATGAAACTTATCTGCCAATTTAGTAGCGTAATAAGGTAATTTATGCACCTCTAAATTATTAGCCAGCTCTTCTATTAATTCAGGAAATTTATTTAATTCTCTCATCAATTCTAATTCTTTCGGATGATTTAATAATGATAAATTTACTTTTTTAGATCCCAAGGAAGATTGTAAATCTAATTTATTTTTTCTTAGAATAGAACTAATTCTAGCATGAGCATATTGGACATAAAAAACTGGATTTTTTTGCGATTTTTCTTTTGCTAGTCCCAAGTCAAAATCCATATGAGTATTAGGTGAATACATTAAGAAAAAAAATCTCGTTACATCTTGACCGACTTCATTGATTAATTCATCAATATAAACCACATTACCAGCCCGCTTTGACATCCGAACCTCTTTTCCTTCTTTGACTAAACGAACCAATTGAACAATGATAAACTTTAGCTCTCCTAAAAAATCTAATGCACGAGCAGCTGATTGAAATCTAGCCATATAACCATGATGATCAGCTCCCCAAATTTCAATCAATTTATCAAAGCCTCTTTCTTTTTTACTAAGTAAATAGCCACAGTCTGAAGCAAAATAAGTTTTTTGCCCATTTTTCTTAATTAGCACTCTATCTTTATCGTCGCCAAATTTAGTAGTTCTTAACCAAGTAGCTCCTTCTTTTTGATAAATTAAATTTTTCTTTTGAAAAATATCCAAGGCTTTCTCAATATAATGTTCTTTTTGAATAGCTACTTCTGAAACCCAAGAATCAATTTTAATATTCATTTGCTCTTGAACAACTTTTTTAATTGTTTTTTCTAATATTTCTTGAGCTGATTTTTGTCCAATTGTTTTCGCCTCTTTTTCTAGAGAAAATTTTCTATGTAATTCATCAATATATTCACCTTGATAAACTGCTTTCTGATCCTTTAGTACACTATGTCCTAATTTTATAATCTGTTCTCCAGCATCATTAACATAGTATTCATTAGTTACTAAATAACCAGCTTTAGTTAATATCCTTCCAATAACATCACCATAAAAACCTCCTCTGCCATTACCAAGATGCAAGGGACCAGTAGGATTAGCCGAAATAAATTCATTATTAACTTTTTTTCCGATACCAATAGTGCTATCCCCAAATTTTTTATCTTGTATATAAATTTCTTCTAATTTAGTTTGAAGATATTTTTCTGCTAAATGAAAATTTATATAACCAGGAGCTACAGCTTCAACTTTTGCCAAAAATTTTTTTTCTCCTAGCAGTTGAATAATTTTGTGAGCTATTATTAACGGATTTTCTTTAAGTGATTTAGCCAAAATCATCGCTATATTAGTAGTATAATCTCCAAAAATAATATTCTTAGAGTATTCTATCTCAATTTCAGGTAACTTAAATTCAGCTTTTTTTTCTTTTTTAAGCTCTTGAACAGCTTTTTTTACCATTTTTTGAATTTCTTTTTTCATGTCGCCATAGTATCGCATTTAACTAATAAAATCAACTTAATCCATCTCTATTGATGAAAAAATAGCCTCTTTTACTATTCTCACTTTTAAATTATTTCAAACATCTCTTTACTGGCTTAAAACTTTGCCTATGGATTTCGCAGGGACCAAATTGCGAGAGTGCTTCCATATGAATTTTTGTCCCGTATCCCTTATGTTTATCAAACCGGTATTGAGGATATTTTTTATGAGCTTTTAACATTATTCTATCCCTAGTAACTTTAGCTATAATTGAAGCCGCCGAAATTGATTTCACAATTTTATCTCCACTAATAATCGCTTCCTGTTCTCTACTGAGATTAGGAATTTTTTTATTTCCATCAACCAAAATAATATTTCTAAAATTATCTTGAGATTTTTTCTTAATTAAAGGAATATTTTTTTCTAGACTGGTGATTGCTTCTTTCATAGCTAAGAACGAAGATTGTAAAATATTTATCCTATCAATAGTTTGATGATTACAAATACCAACACCAACATAAAAATTATCTTGAATAAAATCAAAAATTCTTTCTCGTTGCTGAGCAGAAAGTTTTTTTGAATCTCTTACCAAATCCCAATTTTTATCATTTTCTTCAATTAATTGAGAACTTTCTGAGGTTTCAATTAAGCCAGTTGTTCTTAACTGAGGGTTTTCTTGTTTACGTAAGGCAAGTGCGCACGCCACTACTGGACCAGCCAACGGGCCTCTTCCCGCTTCATCAATTCCAATGATTAGGTTCCAACCATCTTGCCATAATTTTTCTTCAATTTTCCAATCTGGTATTTGCATAAAGCTTGCATTATAATTAATTTAATTATATACTACTTTGAGAATTAGCTCTAGCTAATTTAATTTTAGTTTCTTAAAAATTAGAAAATGAAGGAGGAAATAATGATTTTTTTGGGAGATATGATTGCAACATTTTTTGCGATATTGTTGATACCTATTTTTCTAGTGGTAGTTGTAGTTTTTGCGATTAGAAAAATACTATTATTTTTACCGTGTCTATATATTAAATCCTTAATATTTTTTTACAAAAGAGGGAGAATTCTTTCTCGACCGACCAACCTTGGTCGGCGCTAGCGATAAAGAGTTGAGACAAAATTTTTGTCTCAACTCTTTTTTATTTTTTTCTGGAGAAACTGGATAAAATTACTAGGTATGCTATAATAAAAAAGCTTTAAATTATCCTAATTGGCAAAACTCATTGAGCAATCAGAGCTATGCAGTTAGATAAAAAACAATGAATTTATTTGTCTCTCATTTTTTATAATTTTAACCTTGTCTTTTTAAAGATTAGGTTTTTTATTTTCCAAAAATTATGCTTCAACAAAAATTTACTCATCTTCATGTCCATTCTCATTATTCTCTTTTAGATGGTTTAGCTAAAATTGATGATTTAATTAATCGAGCCAAAGAACTTGGAATGGACTCTTTAGCCCTAACAGACCACGGTGTAATGTATGGAGCTGTAGAATTTTATATCAAAGCTAAAGAAGCAGGCATAAAGCCAATTATTGGTTGTGAAATGTATTTAACAGCTGGTAGTCGGCATAGTAAAAATAATACTCAAGAAGATAAAACTCGTTATCATCTTACTCTTTTAGTTAGAAATGAAACTGGCTACAAAAATCTAATGAAATTGGTTTCTATCGCCCACCTAGAAGGTTTCTATTATAAACCAAGAATTGACAAAAAAATTCTAGCGAAATATGGAGAAGGTCTAATTGGAATGAGTGGTTGTATCCAAGGAGAAATTCCTCAAACAATTATTAATAAAGGCATCCCCCAAGCTACAGAAATTGCTCAATGGTATGAGAAAGTTTTTGGTCAAGGAAATTTTTATATGGAGCTCCAACATCATCCTAACTATGAAAAACAACAAATTGCTAATCAAGGCTTGTTAGAAATTTCTCAAAAAACTGGTATTCCGGTAGTCGCTACTGGAGATATTCATTACGCTAGACGAGAAGACGCTAAAACTCAAGACATTTTACTTTGTATTCAGATGAATCGTAAAGTGCATGAAGAAAATAGAATGAATCTCTTAAATTTTGATTTGTCTATGAAATCATCCGAAGAAATGATTGATAATTTCAAGGACACACCCGAAGCTATTGCTAATACTCAAGAAATTGTAGCTAAGTGCAATTATGATATATCTTTAGGAGAAACCCAATTACCATTTTTTGAAGTTCCTCAAGGTTTTGATGATAAAAGTTATTTACGTCATTTAACCGAAGAAGGTTTAAGAGAAAAATTTGGCGATAATATTACCGAAGAATATCGTCAACGCTTAGAATATGAGCTTTCTATTATTAACAAAATGGGCTATCCTTCTTACTTTTTAATCGTACAAGATTTTGTGAATTGGGCGAAAAAACAAGGAATTGTAGTTGGACCTGGTCGTGGCAGTGCGGCTGGAAGTTTAGTTTCTTATTTAATTGGAATTACTAATTTAGATCCTATTGAATATGATTTACTTTTTGAAAGATTTTTAAACCCAGAAAGAATTTCTATGCCCGATGTAGATATGGATTTTGCTGATGACCGAAGAGATGATGTTTTAGACTATGTACGAAAAAAATATGGCAATGATCATGTAGCCCAAATCATTACTTTCGGAACTATGGCAGCCAGAGCCGCTATTAGAGATGCGGGACGAGCGTTAGATATTCCTTACGCTTTTTGTGATAAAACTGCCAAACTAATTCCAATGTTTTCTACTATTCCAGAGGCTTTAGAAAATTCTAAGGATTTTAAAATGCTTTATGAAGGAGACCCAGTCGGAAAAAAACTTATTGATTCCGCTAAACGATTAGAGGGTGTGGTACGTCATGCTTCTATGCATGCTTGCGGAGTAGTAATAACTAAAAATCCAGTCGTAGAATACACGCCTATTCAAAAAATGACTGGCAAAGGCTCTGGGGTTGTAACTCAATATTCTTCTTCTACTAAATACAGTTTCATTGAAAAAATTGGTTTATTAAAAATGGATTTTTTAGGTCTAAAAAACTTAACTATTATTCAAAATACCTTACGAATTGTTAAAAGAACTAAAGGAAAAGATATTGATATTGAAAAAATACCTACTGATAATAAAAAAACTTTTGAGCTTTTACAACAGGCTAAAACCACTGGTGTTTTCCAGTTAGAAAGCTCAGGAATGAAAAGATATCTAAAACTTTTGCGTCCTAACGTTCTTGAGGATATTATCGCAATGGTGGCTTTATATCGTCCTGGACCAATGGACTGGATTCCAGATTTTATCGCTAGAAAACATGGAGAGAAAGAAATCCGTTATCTACATCCAAAGCTCAAACCAATTTTAGAAAAAACTTACGGTGTAGCTGTTTATCAAGAACAGGTCATGCAAATTGCCCAAGCCTTGGCTGGATTCTCCTTAGGAGAAGCTGATGTACTTAGAAAAGCTATGGGGAAAAAAGTTTTTGCTTTAATTAGAAAAGAAAAAATTAAATTTATTGATGGTTGTATCAAGCAAAAAATTGATAAAAAAGTAGCTGAAAAAGTTTTTGCTTACATTGAGCCTTTTGCTGGATATGGTTTCAATCGGTCTCACGCTGCTTGTTACGCCTTAATTGGATATCAAACAGCCTATCTAAAAGCCCACTTTCCATCTGAATTCATGGCTGCTTTATTAACCTCTGATCAAGATAATATTGACCGGGTAGCTATTGAAGTAGCTGAATGCCGAGAAATGGGAATTGAAGTTTTACCGCCTGATATCAATGAAAGTTTTGAAGAATTCTCAGTTATTATTGATCCTCAAACAAAAACTGAGAGAATCCGTTTTGGACTTAATGCTATAAAAAATGTTGGACATACAATTGCTCACGAAATAGTCAAAGAGAGAGAAACAAACGGCAAATTTACTAGTCTAACTAATTTTATAGAAAGAGTAGAACACAAAGATCTGAATAAAAAATCTGTAGAAGCCTTATCTAAAGTTGGCGCTTTAGAAAAATTTGCTGAAAGAAACGCAGTAGTTGCTTCTATTGACAATATATTAACTCACAGCAAAAACTTTCTGAAAATAAAAAATTCTAATCAAGTTAGTCTTTTTGGAGCTAGTGACATTAAATTCCCTGATATTAGTTTAGCTAAAACTCAAGCTTCCTCTAAAAAAGAACGTTTAGGTTGGGAAAAAGAATTACTAGGACTTTATATTAGTGACCATCCCATTAGAGAATACCAAGAATATTTTCAAAAAATAACTGTACCTATCAAGAATATTTCTGATCAACATATCAATCAAAATATTAGCATTGGAGGAATTATAGCTAAAATTAAAAAAATATACTTAAAAAACCAAAAAGAAATGCTTTTTGTAACTTTAGAAGATATGAATGCTAGTATAGAAATTTTAGTTTTTCCTAAAATTTTTGAAGCTACTGGTTCACTTTGGACTGAAGAAAGGATTATTGTTGCCAGTGGAAAAATATCTGACAAAGACGGAACCTACAAACTCTTAGCTGATAGTATTAAAATTATTACTCCACAGGAAATAAATGATTTTCAAAGAATTTTAGCCACTCAAAAAGCTAACGAAAATTCCTCTAATCAAATTGCCGACCAAACACTTAATAATTCTGCTTCTAAATTAATCATCTACCTACCAGAACATTTTCAAAAAGAAACTATTCAACAATTGTCTACTTTTTTTAGTCAATGTAAAACTGGTCAGATGAAAATCTATATCTCTATTGGCTCTGCCAAATTAGAAACTCCCTATTCTATTGAAAATAATCTTGAGCTAGAAAAAACTATTTTAAAAATAGCTCCTAATAGTAAGATTGAAATTAGCTAAATTGTAAAACTATTATCTTTTAACCTTATTCCAAACTTCTAATAATTTTTTTTCTAGTTTTATGATCTAGAATAGTCTTCGCTACTAAACCCCAGAATCTTTTAGAATGATTCATCTCTTTTAGGTGGCATAATTCGTGGACAACGATATAATCGCAAAGTTTTTCATTTAAAAATATTATTCTGTAATTAAAGTTTAAATTACCTTGAATTGAGCAACTACCCCATCTAGTTTTTTGATTTTTAATAGTAATCCGATTAAAAGAAAACTTATAAAAGGTATTAAAATAATTTATTTTTTTCTTAACCACCTCTAGAGCTAATTTTTTATATTTTTGATAATCTTCTTCATTAGATTTAGATATTAAGCTAACTGGTTTATCTTTTAATGACCTTAATATTTTTAAAACCCAATCGATTTTTTGATAAAGAAATTCTTCCGCTATTTGATTACTTAATCTCCATGGAATAACCACTAAAATTTCAGCATTATTATTAATAACTAATTTTAGATGTTTAGCTTTTTTGCTTTTTCTAATTTTATACTCTATTTTTTTATCTTTTAAAATTATTTCTTTTATCATAGTCAATTATTGCTTATTTTATATTCCATAAGCCGAAGTTATAGCTTTGATAAACCAAGGAATAACAAAAGCAAAGGCTACTAAGGGAAGAATAATAGTAGCAATAGTAATAAGCAAGGTCCAAAGAAAATATTTCCGCATTCTTTCAATAGATTTATAAATTTCCTCTAGCTTTCTATCTTGAGCTTCTAATTTTATTTCTAAGTCTTGTTCCATATTATTAAAGTTATTTTAGTTTTATAATAATTTTATTATATCAAGATTAAAAATAAAAAACCATCTTACTTTCGTAAGATGGTTTTTAAAAATAACTGAGACTATTTTTTTAAATTACAAAACGGCTTCTTTAGCTGCTTTAGCTAATCTAAATTTAGTTACAGTTTTAGCTGGAATACTAATTTTTTCTCCAGTAGCTGGATTAACACCCATTCTAGCTTTTCTATGGGCCTTAATTAATTTGCCAAATCCAGGAAGAATAAATTCTCCATTTTTTTTAACCTCTGAATACGCCATTTCAGCTAAAGTATCCATAAAGCTAGCTACTTCCTTTTTAGTGTAACCAGTTTTTTCCGCTAGAGCGGTTAGCATTTGTGCCTTTGTCATTTTTGCCATTACATTTTTATTTAAATAATTAACTCCCCTATTTATTTATATTATAAGGATTTTTAAAATGTTTACAAGCCCCCCTTTTAAAAAATTCTTTTCTCTGTCTGAAAACAAAGATTAAGCTAAGCTGATTTTTACTTTTTTATTAAGATTATCCGCGCCTAATTTTTTAAAATTTGACTAATTTCCAGCAAGTTATATAATATATTTACAATGAAATGAAACCTTGATACGAACTAACCAATCGTGGAGTTTCTGTGGTAAGCTGGCAAAACAGCTTAAAGAGTGCCTAAAGATTATAGGAATTCGGGTGGAACCTCCTGATTGTTCAGGACCCGAAATCAAATGATTTTTAGGCGTTTTATTTTTAAATAATTAAACTATTCAAAATTATGTCAAAACAGCTAGAGAAAAAACTCAACACATTAGAAATCCTTCGCCACTCCACTGCCCATATCTTAGCTTCAGCTATTTTAGAGATGTTTCCTGAAGCTCAATTCGCTATTGGTCCCGCTATTGAGAATGGTTTCTATTATGACTTTGATCTACCGAGAACCCTTATCCCTGAAGATTTGCCAATCCTAGAAGAAAAAATGAAAAAAATTATTCAAGCTAACTATCCTTTTGAATATGCAGAAATTTCCGTTCAAGAAGCTTTAAAAAAATTTGAAGACAGTAAACAACCCTATAAAATTCAACTCATTAAAAAACTTATTCAAAAAGGAGAAGCTAAGGTGTCTATTTATAAAACAGGAAAATTCATTGATCTTTGCAAAGGTCCTCATCTAGATTCTACAGGGGAAATAAAAACAGAAGCTTTTAAATTAACCAAAATTTCTGGTGCTTATTGGCAAGGTAATGAAAAAAATAAGATGCTTCAAAGAATTTATGGAACAGTTTTTAATTCTCAAAAAGAATTAAAAAAGCATCTCCAACTATTAGCAGAAGCCGAAAAAAGAGATCATCGTAAGCTAGGAAAAGAATTAGAATTTTTTATGATTTCAGAAGAAATTGGGAAAGGACTCCCTTTATGGCTTCCTAAAGGAGCTTTTATCCGTAAAAAATTAGAAGATTATATGTATGAGCTAGAAAGAAAGAATGGTTACGATTTTGTTTATACTCCAATGCTAACTCACGAAAATTTATACAAAAAATCTGGACATCTTTCTCATTACCGAGCAGATATGTACAATCCCATAGAGATAGAAGGAGAGAATTATTATTTAAAACCAATGAATTGTCCTCATCATCATATGATTTATAAAAATAAACCGATGAGTTATCGCAATTTACCTCTTCGTCTAGCTGATTTTAGTCCTTTACACCGTTTTGAAAGATCAGGTGTTCTTTCTGGTTTAATTAGAGCTAGAACTTTTTCTCAAAACGATGCTCATATCTATTGCTCTAAAGATCAAGTTAATAATGAGTTAGATAAAGTCCTTTCTCTTTTTCAAAAAGTTTATCAAGATTTTAAAATACAAGATTATTGGTTTCGTCTTTCTTTACCAGACATAGAAGATAAAGAAAAATATGGCGATATTAGCAATCAAAAGCTTTGGAAGCAGTCAACTGAATATGCTAGAACCGCTTTAGAAAATTCTGGTGAAAAATTTAAAGAAATAACTGGAGAGGCAGCTTTCTACGGACCAAAAATTGATGTTCAATTAAAAAATGTTCTCGGTAAAGAAGATACTCTTGCTACTATCCAAGTTGATTTATATTCTCCAGAAAGATTTGATATTGAGTTTATTAATTCAGAAGGGAAAAAAGAAAGACCAATTATTATCCATCGTTCTATTATGGGTTCTTTTGATCGTTTTTTTGCTTTCTTAGTTGAAAAATATGCCGGTGCATTTCCACTTTGGCTTTCACCTCAGCAAATAGCTATTATTCCAGTTAGTGAAAAATTTGAAGATTACGGAGAAACGCTAAAAAAAGATTTACTAGCAGCCGACATCCGAGTTAGTATTTTTAAACAAAATGATTCTCTCGGTAAAAAAATCAGGGAAGCCGAAAAACAAAAAATTCCTTATATGTTAATTATTGGAGAGAAAGAGAGAGAGAACAAAACAGTTACCCTAAGAAAAAGAAATGAAAAAAAACAAGAAAAATTATCTCTTTCAGAATTAATCCAAAAAATTCAACAAGAAATTAAAGAAAAAAAATAATTAAAAATTAAATTTAAAAAGGCTCTAGCGATTGCTATCGCTAGAGCCTGATTTTCCTAAAAAAACTACTTGAGATGCATATCGGCAATCAAATTATTGCCTTTTTCGTCAATAGAGATACAGCCATTTACTTCTTTTTTAAGTATCCCGTTTTCTAACATTTTTTTTACTATCTTTTCCTGCTCTTTAGCGCAAAACAACGATTGGATCTCATACGCTTGCAACTTCTCATTTTCTTCAAAAAAATAGAAATTTCGCCTTAAAATATCTTCCATTCCCTTTTCCATTATTTTTCTCCTTTTATTGATGTTTTTAAAGATTTAGGATATTCTATTAAATATCAACTTTTTAATTATAAAATAACTATCCGTGTATTATTACATAAAAACCTTTGGTTGCCAAATGAATTATTCTGATTCTGAAAGAATTAGTAGTTTTTTAGAAGCGAGGAATTTTCAGCCAACTAAAAATCTAACTCAATCTGATATTGTAATTTTTAATACTTGTGGCGTACGTCAAATGGCGGAAGACCGAGTCTATGGGCAAATTCATAATTTACGAAAAAATGATTCTAATCTAAAAATTATTTTAACTGGCTGTTTAGCTAATCGTCCTGATATTCAAGCAAGATTAAAAAATAAAGTAGATTTATTTACTTCTATCCAAGATTTTCCTCAAAAAATAGAAAAAATGCTAATTCTTAATTATCCTCCTATATTTAAAGATTCTTCTTCTAAAACATCCAAGTTAATTAAAAATTATTTTCATATAAAGCCTCGCTATAAAAATAAATTCATTAGCTATATTCCTATTATGACTGGCTGTAATAATTTCTGTGCTTACTGCGTCGTTCCCTATGCTAGAGGGCGTGAATTTTCCCGACCAGTCGATGAAATCATTTCTGAAATAAAAACCTTAATTAAAACTGGTACTAAACACATAATTCTCTTAGGACAAAATGTAAATAGTTACGATTCAAAAATAAGTCCAAAACAAAAAATAAATTTCCCCAAACTTTTAAAAAAAATTGACGCAATTCCTGGAAAATTCTGGATTAGCTTTATTAGTAATCATCCAAAAGATGTCACAGATGAAATGATTGAAATGGTCGCTAAATGCAAAAAAGTTTGTGAAAATTTTCATCTCCCTCTGCAAGCTGGGAACGATGAAGTCTTAAAAAATATGAACCGCAAATACACTGCTAAGGAATACATAAGAATCGTCCAAAAAATAAAATCTACTTTCAAAAAATATAAGCCCGATATTCCATTTGCTTTAACCTCAGATATTATCGTCGGTTTTCCTGGAGAAACTCGAAAACAATTCGCCGATAGTGCTGAAATTATGCGAAAAGCCAAATTTGACATGGTTTTTTTTGGACAATTCTCCCCCCGTCCTGGAACCGTCGCCTGGGAATTTCCTGATAAGACAGCTAAATCAGAAAAAGTTCGTCGTGAAAAATATCTTAATGATATTCTTAAAAAAACAACTTATGCCAATAATAAGAACTATGTTGATAAAGTTATTGATATATTAGTTGAGAAAGAAAAAGCTGGATTTTATTATGGCAAAACCCGAACCGCTAAAAATGTAAAGCTACCGATTGGAAAAAATAAACACTTAATTGGCAAATTCGTCAAAATAAAAATCATCAAAGCTAATATTTGGAATTTGGAAGGAAAAAATATATCATAGCGAACAGGTCGCTATGATGAGATATAGTTCAATAAAATAAAAAAAGCGGGAGTAACAGTATTATTGTTATTCCCGCAAAATAATAAGAGATTTTGACCGCAAGTCAATCGTGTCATTGCACAATTCTTGCCAAAAAAAACTTTCAAACCGCCACCAAATATCTTCCACAGAAAACATTCGTCAAAGGATATGATATTCCCTTTCAGCAGAAATCCGATTTTTTTAACAAGTCTCTCAAACTTACCCAAGTTCTAATGTGAATGCAACTCAGAGCACCCTGCCTCATAACGGAGAGACGACCGTAGATTTACATCATAATTACCTCCTCGCCTACATAGGCTTTAAATTATCCATTGCATATTTAAGCTATTGTATGCTTAAATAACTCTGTAGCGGATATTTTTAATAAATTCTACGATGTTTCAATATAGCATACTCTATGAAGAATGTCAACAGTAAAATAATAGTGATTTTGGGACCGACGGCAGTGGGAAAATCTGGAATGGCTATTAAACTTGCCAAAAAATTTAACGGCGAAATTATTTCTGCCGACAGCCGACAAATTTATAAGGGAATGGAAATTAATAGTGGCGCTGTGCCTATAGAAAAGAAAATTATTGACGGCAAAGCAATACTAACTAGCGATGGTATTTCTCATTATTTTATCAGCATTATTAACCCTACCGAAGAATATAGTGTTGCCAAATTTAAAAAAGAAGCAGAAAAAGTAATTACTAATATTTTAGACCGCGAGAAAGTTCCTATTATTTGTGGAGGAACAGGTTTTTGGATTAAAGCGATTATTGATAACGTTGTTTTTCCTAAAGTAAAACCTAATTGGGAACTGCGCGAGAAATTAAGCAAAAATAGTACAGAAGAATTATTTACTAGCTTAAAAAGAATCGATTCTATTCGTGCTAAAAACATTGATGCGAAAAATAAAGTACGTTTAATTCGAGCTTTAGAAATTTGTAAAACGCTCGGTAAAGTTCCACGACCTGAAATAAGAACATTAAATCATTTAGAATTTCTACAAATTGGAATTCAACGAACCAAAAAAGAAATACATCAAAAAATAAAACTAAATGTCAAAAATAGAATGCGCAAAGGAATGATTACTGAAATTAAAAGATTACATAAAAATTTAAGTTGGGAAAAAATTGAAAGTTTTGGTTTAAGTTTTAAATTAATTCCTCAATATCTGCGTGGGGAAATAAAAACTGAAGAAGAGTTAAAAGAAAAAATTTACCTAGCGGAAAAAAACTACGCCAAACGACAAATAACTTGGTTTCAAAAAGACAAGAGGATAATTTGGTTAGAAAGATATTCTAAAATTGAAAAAACTGTTTCAATTTTTCTCTAAAAATAATATAGAGCCGAGATTATATTCTCGACCCTTTTTTGCCAATTTTTTGACTATATCAATGATAACCGCAAGAAAGAACAAATGGAATATGACCTAAGGGGTCATCAGTCTCTAATACATCTGACTCATGTTGACTTAAAGCAATTTTTCTAACCTTCTCTTCGTTACTCCAATATTCTCGACTCCTATCTTTAAAATATAATCGATCAATTCCTGATTTTTTGCACAAGGCACATCTTTTAATGACAGCATTCATATTCTACCTCCCTTTTTTAGATTATTCTAAAATTTCTCATTATATAAAAAGAGCTATAAAAAAAGAACCGTCAAAGACGATTCACCTAAATCACTTATTTAATACACCTTTCTTTTTTGATATCAAATACTTCATATTTTTTTTATCATAACACAGTCATAAAAATCTAACAACCAAAATCTATATACATCTCTCCATTTTTTTAAAAATTGTGAGATTTAAATATTCTTTTTAATCAATTTCATTGCTTTCTCTGGATTAGCTTTTCCTTTGGTTTCTTTCATTATTTGCCCTACTAAAAATTGTAGAGCCTTATTCTTACCATCTTTATATGCCACCACCGAGTCTTGATTAGCAATAACAACTTCTTGGACTATTTTTTCCAGTTCTCCATTATCATTCATTTGCGCTAAATTTTTCTCTTCGATTATTTGTGATGGATCTCCTCCTGTTTTATACATTTCCTCAAGAATAGTCTGGGCAGCACTAGAGTTTATTGCTCCAGAAGCCAAAATAGTAATTAACTCAGCATAATTCTCTGGGGTAATTTTTATAGCTTGAATATTTTCGTGATGGTTAATTAAATGTTTTCTTAACTCTGTAATAATATAATTAGCTGCTAACTTTAAAGCTTTCTCTTGATTAGCTTTAAATTCACCAGCTTTAATTTTTTCTAAAATCTCACTCACTACTTCTTCAAAATAAGAAGCTAACTCTTTTTGAGATATTAAAACCTCAATAGCTTCTGGCTGAAGTTGATATTCTTCCTGAAAACGCTTAGCTTTTTGCTCTGGTAATTCTGGTAGCCTTCTCTTTAATAATTCTATTGTCTCTTTAGTAAACTTTAGTGGCGGAATATCTGGTTCAGGAAAGTATCGATAATCGTGAGCTGATTCCTTAGCTCTTTGGGAAATAGTTTTTCCTTTATTAGCATCCCAACCCATCGTTTCTTGTTTAACTTTTTCACCTTTTTCCAATAGCTTAGTTTGTCTTTTTATTTCATAATTAATAGCTTTCTCAACAAACTTGAAAGAATTTATATTCTTAACTTCTACCTTTGTTCCTGATAATTTATCTTCCCCTTCTCGATGAAGAGAAATATTAGCTTCACAACGCATATTCCCCTTCTCCATATCAGCATCAGAAATTTCTAGATAACGGCAAATTTGTTGTAATTTTTGACAAAAAGCTCTTGCCTCATCCCCAGTTTTGATATCTGGTTCCGTTACTAGCTCCATTAAAGGTACTCCTGCTCGATTGAAGTCCACTAGAGTATAACCGACTCCTTTAGGATGAATTAATTTTCCTGTGTCTTCTTCTAAATGAATTCTGGTAATCCCAACACTCTTACCATTAACCTTAAGTAACCCGTTTTCGCAAAGAGGTTGATCATATTGAGAAATTTGATAACCTTTCGGAAGATCTGGGTAAAAATAATTCTTTCGGTCAAACTTGCTTTCTAATGCCAACTCACAATTTAAAGCTAAGCCAGCCATTTGAACAAATTCAATAGCTTGCTCATTAGGTACTGGTAAAGTTCCTGGCTGACCAGTACAAACTGGACAAATATTGATATTTGGTTTTTTTTCTAAACCTAAACTATTTTTAGAGCTACAAAACATTTTAGATTTAGTTTTTAGCTCAACATGGACTTCCATCCCAATAACTGGTGTATATTTTGACATAACATTTAAATATTAAATTTGTTTTAATTATAAAATTATCGATTATCTCCATTTCCCTTTATTTTATTTCTTTCTAATCGACTATAAAGCTTTTCTATATTATGTTCTGCTATTTCATCCATTGTAAGATTTAATTCTGTAGCTATTTGAGTAACATACCATAGAACATCTCCTAGCTCTTTTTCCACTGCCTTACGAGTCTCTTCATCAATAATTCCTTCCTTATCACGAATCACCTTTTTTATTTTCTCTGCTACTTCTCCTGATTCACCAGCCAATCCTAAGGTAGGATAAATAAAATTTTTCCCAGCCTGAGGATAAATAGCTGTCTTACGCGATTTTTTTTGATATTCATTAAATTCCATATTTATAATTTAGCTAAAGAAATTATTTAATAATATTTTGGACTTTACTATAAATAATATCGGCTATTTGATTTATACTTAATATTTTATCCTGTCTTACGCAAGTTATTTTAACCCAATTATTATATTCACTTACTAACTTGGTGGCACTCTTTCTTGAATTTTGAATATATTTATTATTTGATTCTGCTAAATCTTTTTTACCTTGAGAATATTTTTTCTTTTTCGCTGAAACTTTCCCTAATAATTCTCTAGTTATTTTAGAAGGAACATCTAGATAAATAATTGCGTCTGGTTTAGGAATTTTAAAAACTTCAAATTCCATCTTCTCTAACCATTTCAAAAAAAGTTTACGTTCTTTATTGCTCTTTATTTTACCGCCCTGATGAATTTGATTAGAGCTAGAATAACGATCAGCAATTACAATATCTCCAATTTTTAGCCACTTTTTAATTCTTTCGCTAGATTCCCATCGATCAGCTGCATATAAAATTGAAGCTACATGAGGGTCAATGGAAACAAAATCTCCATATTTACCAACCAAACATTCTCCAATCATTTTACCAAAAAAATTTTTATAATATTGAGGAAAATCTACAGTTCTAACTTTATATCCTTCTGCTTTCAATTTTTTTACTAAAAGTTTGGTCTGAGTAGCTTTTCCACTTCCATCGGTACCATCTAAAACAATAAATTTACCTCGTTTCATATTATTATATTTATTTTTCTAAAATATCTTGTTCTCCTCGTTTTATGTCAAAACGATTAGGTTCTTCATCTAAATGTAAAACTAAACCATTTTCTTGAAATAATGTTTTTAGACTTTTAATTATCTTTAAAACTTGTGCTACTAATGTTGGATGAACAAAACGAGTAGAACGAAGCTCTACTAAATAGACTAAGGCTTTTAAGTCTCCAGAAAAACGGCAAGGAACTTTATAACCCATAGCTGTTAGGTACTGTTTATCTTCATCGCTAGCTTTAATTTTATCAATTCTTTCTTCTTGAAGTTTAATAAACTTCTCAGTTTTTTCCCTTAAATCTACTGGTAAAGAATCTAAGTACCACTGGTTAAACCCATGTTTCCTAACCAAAAGAGGCATTCTTTGAACAATAGCTCGATGCCTTTGCAAATCACGAAAAGAACCAAAATCTAGTAATAATTCATAAGATAAAACTCCACATTCAGCAATAGCCATTGGTAGCTCAGTTTTAGCTGGACGATTTTTGAGAAAATCCTCATAATTAGCTAATAAATTTCGATCTACATAATCATAAATTAGAGAAAAATCTTTGGCTTGATTATTACGATAATAATAACCCTTTTGCATCCATTGTTGATTATAATCTTCCGTAGCTGAATATCTCTTTTGTCCGAAAGAATTATTATACATTTTCCCTAAAGCTTTTTCTGTTTTTTCTGCTATATCACGAACTTCAGCCAAGGGATGATGTCGCAAAAGCATTAATTCATCTGCAAATTGACGAAAATTCATTCTCCAGGCCACATTAGTTGTAGCTCCTGCCGGTAAAAAAGAGCGTGTTACATCAAAAGCTCTAGCCTTAATAGCTTTATTGTATAAATCCTCTTCCTCATTACTTTTTTTAGGAAATTGTTTTTTAAGATATTCCTGAACTGGTTTTTGAGCTTCTAAATAAAATTTTATCCAATCTTCTAAAATCTTCTCGCCTTCTTTAGTATTAGTAGCATCTAAACATTTCTGCTGAGAAAAATCTACATATCTAGTTGAAGCTTCTTGTCCAGAATATAATCTCCAATCTTGAATTGCTTTAGCTGCCAACATTGAAATCCCTTCTACAAAAACAGTTGCTGATCCACAATCACCAATTGATTTATGTCCATAACCAACATAAAAACGTTCCATAAAATTTTCAGCTCCCTTCTCATCTAAAATCTGCAAATGATGCTTAATTCCTCCCGTCGAACGAGAATGAAGCCCTTGTAGCATAGCCTCCGCTTGTCCATCAATTTCTGCTCCATTATTAAGAACTAAAACGAATCCTCCTTGATTTAAATCTTCCGTAATATGTTTAGCTGAAATTTTATTAGTCATATATTTAATTTAAATTTATTTAGTCAGTTTTTTAATTATTTCATCTACTTGCTGATAAAGAGATTTAAAATTCCCATTATTGTTTATAACAAAATCCGCTTTATTTATAAGTTTTTTAATTTGTAACTCAGCTTCTCGTTGATGATCTTTTTGAAACTGACTAAAAGTTTTTTTGTTATCATCAGTATTTTCTCCTCTTTTAGTTATCCTGTGATACCTTATTTCTATTTCAGTATCAATATAAACTAACTTAAAATTAGGAAATTGTTTTAGATATTTAATGTCAGCAATTCTTCTTACTCCGTCCACAGCGATAGTTTTACAATCATCATTTTTTATATCTTGAGCAACTACTGAGGATAAAATATCATCAAAAAAATTTTGACGAAAAATAGTAGATATTTTTTGTAAATTTTCTCTACTTTCTTCAAGATGCATTCGTTTAGTAATGTCCCGTAAAACAGTTGAAAACCGATATGACTTCCCTTGATAATTATCAATGATATATTGAGCAACTGTTCCTTTGCCACTCGCTATTTCTCCCGCTAAACCTAAAATAATTCTATTCATCATAATAATTATTAACTAAAAACTTTACATATTTTCGTATGTTTCTACTTCATTATTAACTAATTCATATTTTATTTTACACTCTTGAAATAATTCCTTACTTCTTTTTCCAGCATGATAATCTTTATTGCAAACAACTCTCTTAATTCCAGCGTTAATAATTATTTTAGCACATACATAACAAGGCGTCATATGACAATAAAGAGTGCTTCCTTCTAAAGCTACGCCAAAACGAGCCGCTGTGCTAATAGCATTTTGCTCTGCATGAGTTGTTCTAATACAATGTTTAGTATGAGTTCCGTCTATATTAATAACTTCATGCATCTCATGTCCAGCTTCATCACAATGTTTTGCTCCTGCTGGAGAACCAATATAACCCGTAGATAAAATTCTATTATCCTTAGTGATAACACATCCGGATTTACCTCGATCACAAGTAGATCGTTTTCCTACTAATTCTACTAACTCTAGAAAATATTCATCCCAAGACGGTCTATTATTCTTCATATTTTTTATAATCTCTACCCCCTTTCAGAAACATTTTTTGAATTAATTAAGTCTTCTTTTTTTAATTATAGTTTTTCTATCTTTTTTAGTCAATTTTATAAAACACCTTCTTAGGTGTTTTAGACTCTTTTTTCTTAAATTTTTACTTGTTTACCTAACTGTTTCATTATTTCATTGGTTTGTTGAATAAGGTCTTTTTCTGTGTGATTATTATTAAGTTTAAATTCGGCCCCCCGACCAATTTCATGAATAGAAACTTCTGTCAATTTTCCTTCTTCTTCTAAAAATTCTTCTAAAGTAGCTTTTTCTTCGCCAGCATTTTGCTTTCTTATCTTTGTTCTTTCATAACGAAGCTTTAAATTAGCCGTTACATAGACTAAATAAAAATTTTTTCCATATTTTTTACGAAATGGTTCTACATCTCCATGCATCCTAATCCCATCTGCAATGATGATATCTGATCCATTTTTTTCCATATCCTGAATTAAAGAATCAATAATAATAGATGGGCCATATCCTTCTTTTAAAACCAAAGCTAGTTTAACTAAATTATCTCTTGTAATTGGAACATGCAAATCTTCCAAGGTCCTTCTTAAAATTTTTGAAGTTCCATAATGGACAGCTTTATATTTTTCAATTAGATAATTAGCCACCGTCCCTTTCCCAGCGCCTTTTTCACCAATTAAACCAATAACAATTTTATTATTATTCATTTTTTAAGTAAGTTTTAATTTTTTAATCACCAGTTTATTTTACCAACTCTCTTAATTCTCGTCAACTCAAAATAAAAAATCTGCCTTACGACAGATTTTTATAGATATAAACTAAAGTTTTTTATAATTTAATTTTAATTCCTACTCCCATTGTAGAACAAATACTAATATTAGCAATTAATTTTCCTTTCAATGATTCTGGCTTAGCTTTTTCAATTCCTTCTACAAAAATTTTAATATTTTCTATTAACTTTTCCTCTGAAAAAGAAATTTTTCCGACTGCCTGATGGACATTACCAGAATTATCATTTTTAAAAGCAGCTTTTCCTTTTTTTAAAGCTTCAACAGTTTCTTTAATTTTAGTTGTAACCGTTTCAGCTTTCGGACTTGGCATTAAACCTTTAGGACCAATAATTTTAGCCACTGAAGCTAACTTTGACATCATTTCTGGAGTGGCAACTAAGACATCTACTGGAATTTTATCTTCAAAAAATTTACCATTTTTAATTTTTTCAACTATTTCTTCTCCCCCAATGATATCTGCTCCTGACTCTTTGGCTTCTTTTGTATGGGTAGTAGTAATAACTGCAATTTTTTTCGTTTTACCAGTTCCATAAGGAAGAGAAACTGTTCCTCTTAATTGCTGATCACCTTTTTTAGGGTTGATATTAGATTTAATATGGACCTCTACTGTCTCGTCAAATTTAGCAATTTTATTTTCTTTGATTAGCTTTATTGCTTCTTCTAAATCATAAATCTTATCAAGATTAACTTTCTCAGCTACTGTTCTATATTTTTTACCATGTTTCATATATTTTTTTAGTGGTAATAACGACCGAAGTCTTCCACTTAATTAATTTAAAAAATTATTTATTCTTCTATTTTTATTCCCATTGATTTAGCCGTTCCACAAACAATTTTCATAGCTGCTTCAATATCATTAGCATTGATATCAGGCATTTTCTTTTTAGCAATTTCTTTTAATTGTCCTTTAGTAATTTTACCCACTTTATCTTTCAAAGGATTTCCTGCTCCTTTAGTTACTCCCGCTGCTTTTTTTAATAAATCCGAAGCAGGAGGAGTTTTTAGGATAAAATCAAAAGATCTATCTTCAAAAACTGTAATTTCTGCTGGGATAATATCACCCATTTTATCTTTCGTTGCATCATTAAATCTAGTGCAAAATTCTTGAATATTTAAACCATGTTGACCCAAAGCTGGTCCAACAGGAGGAGCTGGATTAGCTTTTCCAGCTGGAATTTGCAATTTAATAATTGTTTTAATTTTTTTAGCCATATATTTTATCTGCTAATTTTACAATTTTCTAACTGATAAAGATTGTAAAATATAAATATTTATAATTTATTAATTTGTAAGAAATCTAATTCTACTGGAGTTTCTCTTCCAAAGATTGAAACTAGAACCTTTACTCTCCCTTTCTCTTCATCTATTTCGTCAATCTTTCCATCAAATTCTTTGAAGGGACCGTCAATAATTTTAACTGAATCACCATTTTTAACATCAATTTTATATTTAGGCTCTGCTACTCCCATTCTCTTCTTTAAAGTTTCAATTTCCAAAGGATCTACAGGAGTTGGAGTTGTTCCTAAGCCGATAAATCCAGTCACATTTGGAGTATTTCTTACGACATACCAAGAAGCATCAGTAACTATCATATCTACTAAAACATAACCTGGATAAATTCTTTCTTCTACTACTGTTCTTTTTCCACTTTTAATTTTGATTTTTTTTTCAATTGGAACCATTACATCAAAAATTAAATCTTGCATATCCATAGATTCAATTCTTTGCTTTAGGTTTCTTGCCACATTGTCTTCATAGCCAGAATAAGTATGAAGAACATACCAGGCTCTTCCATGATGTTGTGTTTGCTTTGCCATATTATTTTATTATAAATGTTTTTAATAAGCCTTCAAAAAAATAGTCTAATCCACCCAAAAATAAAGCTACTGCAATACTCACCCCAATAACTATCAATGTATAATTTATAGCTTGCTCACGAGATGGCCAATTAACTTTTCTCAGCTCATCTTGAGCTTCTTTAATAAACTTAGTAACAACATTCATATTGTTTTTTAAAATCTTAAATCTATTTTTAAGGCTTTTTTAAAAGCCCTCTCGGGCTCTTTTTGGTCATCTTTATATTATAGCAATTATAATTTTTTGTCAATAAAAAACCTTTTCTCATCCTAGTGGGCGATCCGGGACTCGAACCTGGGACCTCATCATTATCAGTGATGCGCTCTAACCAACTGAGCTAATCGCCCGAAATATTTGAGATGCTATTTTATCTATTCTATTTTTTGTGGACCCTAGGGGACTCGAACTCCTGACCTCCTCGGTGCAAACGAGGCGCTCTACCAACTAAGCTAAGGGCCCAACTAAATTTTAATTCTATTCTCAAATTTTACTCATTTTTAATGAATACTGTTTCTACTCAAAAACTGAATTCTATTATAGCAAAGATTAAAATATTGTCCAGTGCTATTAACTCAACTCCATTGTTATTATAATACATTACAAAATAATATCATCAAATTTCAATCATTTAATTACAAAAATATATTAAATAGATATCCAATAATAATTATACCTAGCGTAACTATCCCAAAAAAGATAGCTAGTAATTGCCATTTAATAACCTTTTTTAAAATCAAAGCCTCTGGTAAAGAAATACCGACAATCGCCATCATTAAAGCCAAAGCTGTTCCAATCGGTACTCCTTTCGTTACTAAGGACTGAACAATAGGAATAACCCCACTGGCGTTTGAATACAACGGTACGGCTAAAATAACTGCTAATGGCACTCCCCACCAACCAGCTTTTTGCAAATATTTTCCAAAAAATCCTTGCGGGACATAACCATGAATAAATGCCCCTAATCCAACTCCTGCCAAAACGTACAAAGATATTTTTTTAGTAATATCAAAAGCTTCGTTGGAAATTATTTTAAAAACTTTTATTCTAGAAAGTTTTTTAGCTTCTGGATTTTGTTTTTGACTTTTCATTTTCCAAACAAAATCTTCTACATATTTTTCTAAATGTAACTTCCCAATCACGAAACCACCAACCATTCCAATAATTATCCCAGCCAAAACATAAATGACCGTAATTTTGAGACCAAACATTCCAATGAATAAAGCTAACGCTACTTCATTAACTAAAGGCGAAGTAATTAAGAAAGAAAAAGTTACACCTAAAGGAATTTCAGCTTCGATAAAACCGATGAAAAGTGGAATAGATGAACAAGAACAAAAAGGCGTAACAGCTCCAAAAACAGTTGCCAAGAAATAATCTAACCCGTAAAATTTATGTTTGGTCAAAAAATCTCGCAATTTTTCAATTGGCAAATAATAGCGTAACCAACTCATTAAATGCGTAATGACCACAATCAAAGCTAAAATTTTAAAAGAATCAAAAAAGAAAAACTGAACCGAATTCGCTAAATGTGAGCCTACATTTAAAGCCAACAATTTAAAGGTCAGCCAGTCTGCCAACCATTGGAAAGGATAAAAGATATGCATAAAATTTTAAAAAATTAACCCATTAAGAATTTACCGACATAAAAAACTACCCCAGCAAAAAGCCAAGCGACTATAATTGTCGTTATAGTTTGTCCAATAATAAAACGCCATTGATTAGTTTCCGATTTAATTGCTCCAATCGTTGCCAAACAAGGCATATAGAGTGAAACAAAAACTAGAAAAGATAAGGCCCCCAAAGGAGATATCAAATGAGGTAAGGTTACTAACAAACCTACGCCACCAGCTCCTGTCAATGTACCTAAGGCTCCAATAATTGCTTCTTTGGCCACCAATCCAAAAATAAGCGCCACTGCAAAAACCCAATTACCAAAACCAAGAGGCTTAAAAATAGGAGCGACCCATTGTCCAATTGTTCCCAACCAACTGCCGACAGAGCCATAATGAGTACCTGGTGGTAAACTAGCTAATAACCAAACTACTATAATAGCTAGAAAAATAATCGTTCCCGCCTTTTTGATGAATAAACTCGTTTGCCACCAAGCACGATTGAAAACATTTTTTAGAGTTGGTCTTCTGTATGGTGGTAATTCAATAATTAAAACTTCTTCTTTCTTATCAGGAACTAATTTAGAAAGTATTAAGGTAGCCATTAAAGCAGTTACAACTCCTAGTAAATAAAGAAACATAATAACGTATATTTCTTTTCCTGGAAAGAAAATAGCAGTGAATAAAACATAAACAGCTAATCGTGCTGAGCAAGATATAAAAGGATTGATGAAAATAGCAATCATTCTTTCTCTTCTATTTTTAATTGTTCTAGTAGCTAAAATAGCTGGGACATTACAGCCGAAACCTAAAATCATCGGAATGAACGAACGCCCAGAAACACCCAGTTTAGCAAAAAGCCTATCCAATAAAACAATTATTCTCGCTAAGTAACCAGAGTCTTCAATAATTGCAATTAAGAAAAATAAAATAAAGATTAAGGGAACAAAAGATAAGACCGAACCCATACCGCCTAAAACTCCTTGTGAAAAAAAAGAAGCTAGCCAACCAGAAAAATTATTAGTAATTAAATGAGAGAAAAAACTAACTACCCACCCTATTCCTTTAGTTATTGGAGTAGAAACAACGAAAGTTATCTGAAATAGAAGAAACATTGAAGCTAAAAAGATAGGAAAAGCAGTAAATTTATTTAAAATAATTCTATCAATTTTTTTTGATTTCTGATTTTTATTTTTATTTTTATAAGCAGGATAAACATTTTTTTTGATAAACTTCATTGCCCGACTATGACTAATTTTTTGATCTTTATTTAGTAACTCCTTTAAATAAGTTGGTTCTTGAAATTTATTTTTCTGAGTATGAATAACAGTTTTTAAAAGAACTCCTTTATTTTCTCCAGTATTAGCTTCAATTTTTACTATTGGCACTCCTAGAATTTCTTCCAACTTTCTAATTTTTATTTTTATGCCTTTAGCTTTACTTTCTTTATTAAAATTAAAAGCTAAAACAACTTTTTTTCCTAAAGCTAAAATCTCAAAAAATAAAAACAAA
The DNA here is from genome assembly GCA_003056145.1 of Parcubacteria group bacterium M10-OD1-1. GTDB lineage: Bacteria > Patescibacteriota > Minisyncoccia > Moranbacterales > UBA2206 > M10-OD1-1. The sequence continues at coordinate 139,873 of LSNL01000003.1, read as the reverse complement.
CTCTTTTCTAATGAATTTACATCTGCAATTTGAATAATAACTTCAGGATTATTTTTAATAATAAAATTACCAGCTATTTTTTCCTCCTCACTAAAAGACGACAAGCTATAAGTTCCTGGCAAATCAGTAATTTTTAATTCTTGACCTGCAAAATTAATTTTAGCTTCTTTACGTTCAACAGTTTTCCCCGGCCAATTTCCCACATGTAATTTTAGCCCTGCTAAAGAATTTAACAAGGAGGTTTTACCAGAATTGGGATTGCCCATTAAAGCAATGTGCATATCTTTAAACATATTTTCTAATTTAAACTCATTTAAAAAATCATTAATCTATATAAGTGATTCATCTTTTACAAAAAATCCAATCAATAAACCATTTAAAATAGAGAATAAGATTATAGCTAGTGATATTATTATAGTAAATTTCAATCCAAAATAATAAATCATCACAGGGATAAAAGCAATTTTTACATTTCTATTATATAAAAACACTGCCAATAAACTATTCTTCATACCATTTTCTTTAAATTCTTTTAGCATTGGATAAAGAATATATGGTGGTCCAGAAATTAAAATTCCTATTATTATAGCATAAATCCACCCCCTAAAACCAGATTCCTTCCCTAAATGTTTTTTAATTTTTCCAGAATCAACGTATAGATTTACTATTATCATAATCACCAAAACAAATATCAACAAGGGAACAATCTTAAGAAGCATCCAGTAAGTTTTTTCAATTCCAGAAATAATCAAGGATTTATTAATAAAAAATATCAAACCATAAATAAAAAGCACACCAATTAAAAATTTAACTGTTCCTGGAATTTTTTTCAATTGTAGTTTATTTAACATATTTTTAAAACCTAGACTATTTTTAAAATTAAAACTACTATACTTGCAATTATAATCGAAAAAATAAAATTGATAATATTACGAACGATAGCAAATTTTTTTCCTAAAAAAGATATCTCTAGTGGTAACATTGCGAATCCAACTGTTGACCAAGCTAAAATAAAAGCTGTAACCGCTAATAAACTAACACCATCCTTTAATAGTTCCCCTCCAATAATATAACTAGTTACGGGAATTCCGAAAGAAACACTTCCTGCCAACGCACCAATAAAAGAATCTCTAATATAATTTCCTGTAAATAACTTTGAATAACTATCACTAAATGCAACAGTAATTAAATTTACTAATAATAAAATTCCAATTAAAATTGGCACCATTGTTTTTAAGCTATTTAAACTTTTCCGAATTGCTTTTTTAACTTTCATTATTTTTATTTTGTTCAAGATTAATCTTTTTTATTTCAGCTATTAATTCTTTCTATTAAAGCATTCTTAGAATTTTAGTTTTTATCAACATACTTTATTCTAATTTTTCTAGCTAAATCATTTCTAATCGCAATTTGAGTATGTAAATATAGGTAAACCCTGGGAGAACCTAAAGGAGTAGCTTCAATTGGAGTAATCATGATACCACTAATGATACCCAAATGATGCAGTCTTTCTTTAATGAAATAAGGAGCTAAAATTTCTCCAACAATCCCTTCTCGTCCTATTCTTAGATCAAACAAAGTTAGTTCATTTTTTCCTGCTTCTTTTCTTTTCATCTTTCGCTTTTTTAATTGATTAAAATTAAAGCTATTTTTTTACAAAAAATCCAACCTTAAACATTAAAATTTTCATCCTTTTTTCCATAACATCGCCCAGTATATTTTTCCATATTTTTTAGATTTAATTATTGCTACTATTTTCTTCAATTGCTGATTTAATTTCTTCTTCATTTGGAATTCTACCAGCCGTAATTATTTTATTATTAATAGCAAAAACTGGGCTACTCATAGCACCTAGTTCAACCATTTTCGTAATATCAGTTACGTACTCTACTGTTAACGACGAATCAATTTGTTGTGCTACTTGAGAAACTTTTTCGTAAAGAATTTTACAAGTCGGACAACCTGAACCAAAAACTTGAATATTTATTTTTTCCATTATAATTTTGAGATTAAAAAATTAAGAAATTTAAGAGTTTTTGAAATATTTTTATCATTTAAAGAGTATAGTACCTTTAACCCATCTTTTTTAGTAGAAACTATCTCTCGTTCTCTAAGAACCCCTAAATGATGGGAGACTAGATTTTGAGGCAAGTTCAAAAATTCTACAATTTCACAAACACACCGTTCTTGCTTTCTTAGAAAACAAATAATCTTTAATCGATTTTCATCAGCGACTGCTTTTAAAAACAGAGAAACTTGAGAAAGTTCTCTAAGGCTAGAACGACTACAACAATCATAACTCATATTAATTAGTATTAACTATATCTAATTATATTGATATACTATCAAGACAAAGAATACTTGTCAAATTTTTAAAAATGCTACTTTAGGCTTAACTATTTATACTGATTTTTAAAATTTTAATTTAAACTAATTAAAACAAAATCACCTATCAAAGTAAGCTTAATCAGACCAATTGAAGTGATAGTTTTAATTTCCTGTTAATCTATTTAACTACTAAATGACCTCTTTTGTTGCTTTAAAAAAATAACTGTTTTATAATGAAAATATTAAATCTTATAAAAAAATTATGACTTTAGTATTATTTAATAATCTAACCGAGAAAGATAAGTCTCATGCTATTGAAAATTTAATTCGTGAAAGTACTCCTCGTCAAGACTTTTTTTTAATGATTGTTCTCTCTATTTTAATGGCAACTTTTGGTTTTTTGATTAATAATTCAGCTGTTATTATTGGTAGTATGCTAATTGCTCCGATGCTTTATCCCATTTTAAGCCTTTCCTTAGGAATAGTTATCGCTGATAGCAAAGTTATTTCTCGATCTTTCTATACAATCGTAAAATCAATGGCCTTTGGTGTAGCTTCTTCAGCTTTAGTAACTTTATTTTTCACCTCAGATTTTAAGGCTAACACTCAAATTATATCTCATATTCAACCCTCTTTAATTTATGGAGCTATTGCTATTGTAGCTGGTTTCGCAGCTTCTTTTGCTTTAATTAAGCCTCATTTAAGCGAAACCTTACCAGGAGTTGCCATTTCAGTAGCTATTATTCCTCCTCTCGCGTTAATGGGAATAGGAATCGCCCATTTTAATTGGGCTATTATTAGTAATTCTTTTGTTCTATTCTTGCTAAATATAGTAGGAATTATCTTTGCTAGTATGATAGTTTTCTCATTGATGCATCTATATATTAAAAGAAAAATAGCTATGGAAACAATTAAGAAAGAAACTGCAGCGGTCATAGCTGAAATTAAAAAAGCCAAAAAAGAGCAAACTAAAAATTAATTTTTTGTTTCCGACAAAATTATCCTTTAAAAAATAAAGTTTTATTGATTTTTTTAAAAAACCTGTTAAACTTAAATAGTTACGATTTTAAAATCGTAATTTAATCTTAATAGATATATTTAGAAAGGAAAATTACACTTGTTTTCCTAATAAAATGGAGAGGTGGCTGAGTGGTCGAAAGCGGCACACTGCTAACGTGTTAACCTTTAATCGGGTTCCAGGGTTCGAATCCCTGCCTCTCCGCCAAATTTGAATTTTTGTAAAATCGTAAGAGGTTGCCTCGGCGCGTTGCGTCTCGGTATGGTATTTTTCCGTTATAATTCAAGGTTTTTTAAGGTCGTATGCCAGCGTGCGATTGACAATGTGAAGGTTTGAACCAATCTTTTTTAGAAAATCCCGAATCCTTTCGGGATTTTTTTGTTGAGCATATTTTTCGGCTTGGTTGGCGTCTTTTAGAAAGGCAATGGCGAGTTCGAACCGATTATTGCTCTTTCGCCCAAAAACGGAAATTTTTTCTTCCAAATCCTTTTTTGTAAGAATTAGCCTTTGCTTTTTAACGGCATATTCCGTTTGCGACACATTGCCCTCTAATTGCAAATCAAGCAAACGGTCAAGCTTTGTTTCTATTTTTACAAGCTCATCTTGCGTTTTTTGGGCGAAAGAGCTTTCTGCTTGGGTAATTCCCGTTTTTTCTTTTTCAAATTAAGTTATTGAAGCATTTACCCAAGCAGAAAACAAAGAAACTTTTTTGACTTTTTCTTTTAAGAGGGAAAGTAAAATTTTCTGTTTTGATTTCGCCAAAGCGAAACAGAAGCAAGCGGAAACACACCGATTTATTCAGGATTTTGTTTAAAAAAAGTTTTTATGGAAATTCTACTTTCTCTTTTCCAATATAAAATCCCTATTTAAATAGAGGCTCTTTTAGTGTCCTCGGGAAGAATCGAACCTCCGACCTTCTGGACCGCAACCAGACGCTCTATCCACTGAGCTACGAGGACTTAAATTTTAATTTCTACTAGCTATCTCAACTTCTAGTTTAATTCAATCAATAATTTTTGACAAACTTTTGAAAAGTTTCTATCAATATTTTGGTTTTTTCTCCAGGTTGACCATCGCCCACCTTTTTACCATCTATCTCTCTTACAGGAAGAATATCCTTACTAGAGGCTGTTAAAAATACTTCTTGAGCAGAAAACAAATTTCTGACTGAAATATTTTTTTCAATTACTAATAATCCTTCTCTCTTAGCCAAATCTAACACGAGCCCCCTAGTAATTCCAGGTAAAATTCCTTCTTTAGCAGTAATAATTTTATCATTTCTTACAATGAATAAATTACTTGTAGTCGCTTCCAAAGCCAAGTTTTTATAAGTATAGATAATTTCATAGGCTTTCTTTCTAATTCTTTCTTTTTGCATTTTAATTGCCAATAAATGATTGGTTATTTTAGCTTGAGGAAAATTTCGATGAAAATTAGTAGTTATCACTTTTACACCCTCTCTTAAATATTTTTTTGGCAGAGAATTAAACTGTTCAATTAAAATAAAAAAGGTAAATTTTCCTTCTAAAGAAAATCCATTAGAACTTTCTCCTCCCGTTAGAACCGTTCTAATAGTTGACTCCTGAAATTTATTTTTTTCTAATAATTTTCTAATAATTTTAGCAAATTCTTTTTCTAAAATTGGAATTTTTAAGTTTAATTCTTGAGCAGAATTTTGTAATCTTTCCCAGTGTTTAGCCAGAAGAAATGGTTTTCCATTCCGTGTTCGCATTACATCAAAAACCCCGTAACCACGTAGTAAACCTATATCGTAAGGGCTAATTTTAATTTTATCATTAGTAATAATTTTACCGTTAAAATATCCGTATTGTCGCATAATCTCATTATAGACTTAAATAGTTATAGAAACTTTACAAAATTTAATTTATTCAATTCACTTTTATTAATTTTCTCAATTTCAATGCTTTTAAATTTTAATTTTTTTGACAATAGTACCGCCTCTAAAAGGTATTTCCTAAATTCTTTATAATCAACAATTAATCGTTTATTCTTTAGAATCTCCCCTTGCAATTGCAAAGCAGAGAACTTTACACCTTTCACTCCTAAACCATGTAAATATTGAACTATTTTACTCAACTCTTTAAAATTTAAAGATGTTATCACAATATTAGCTGTTAATTTCTCAACATAATTTAATATGTTTAAGATTCCAGTTTCTGTTCTTTTGTGACTTCCCTTTAATTGAGTTATGTAATCATGTACTCCGTGATTTTGACTATGCATTGATACTCTAAAAGTTATCTTTTGTGAATCTATTTCTTTAAAAAAATTGGTTGCATATTCTTTCGAAGAAAATTTTACCCCATTAGTGGCTAACATCACTAACATTCCATTCTTCTGTGCTAAAGAAATGGATTTAGAAAGAAAAGAAAAAACAGTTGGCTCTCCTCCAAAAAAATCAATTAGTTGATAGCCATTTTCTTTGGCCTTAAATATTTCTTTTTTTACATCAGCTAATTCTTTAATATGGTTATTATTATTCAAATCATCTACTTTCATACAGAATAAACATCTTTGATTGCAAGAGTCTAAATTTAAAATATAAATATTATTATTCTCCATATTTTTAAAAATTATCTATCCTGAAAAGAATATTTTTTAATTTTCAAACAATATTCATAAAAATCATCTTTGAGAGGTATTTTATTTTTTTCTATTTCATTAAAATAAATTTTCTTTTTAAAAAATGGGGCGTCTACAACAAAAGTGTGAAATTCTCCTTTGTCACCACAAAAATCTATATTTTTTTTATTCATTAAATACTTTAAGAATTTTTTATCAATTGGCTTCCCTAACCACTCCCTAGCAATCTTACCTTTCATAACAGAAGTAATAATAGCTACAATATTTGATTCAATGATTTCCGTTAAGACAATTTTCGAATTTCTTTTATAGTTTGGTAAAATAAGTTTTATCTCTAATTCACTACAAATTCTTTTTAATAAATCATGCTGATAATCACCTGTTAAAACATAGCCAAGAATTACACCTCTAATCCCATCTTTTTTAAGTTTAGAGAAAATATCAAAAATTTGCTCTTCAAAAAGATTTTGATTTCTATATTGAGCAACTACTGTCTTTTGTATTAATGGCAATCCAATCGCTTTGGCTTGCAATGCGACTAATTCTTTTTGATAATGATGAAAACTCACATCTTTATTGTTGTCATTTAAATTCAGTAAAACTGCAACATTATATTTTTTAACAGATTGATAATATCCAAAAATTCCATCCTTCCCTCCACTAATTACGCAAGCTACTTTAATTTTTTTCATATTTATTTTTTAATAACTTCTTCCCATTTACTTTTATCGGTTCTATTTTTAATTTTAATTCTATTGCTTATCCTGATCATGATTTTAGAAATTTGACAAAAGTTTTTAAAATAGGTTAAAAAATCATATTTATTATATAGACTCCACAAATATAGTGGTAATGGATCTGAACAAAAAGCATTATATTCACAAGTACTACATTTTGATTTATTTACTTTTGATATCTGATTAAATAATAGCTCGAACAATTTTTTTCTTTTGGCTAAATTAATATGCCGATAATCCCCTATTTGGAATAACTTTCTATGCTTTTCTTTTAATGGTAACACCCATTCAAATAAATAAAATTTTCCATCTGCTCCCAACATAATTTTTGCATAATCTGTGCTTACCCATAATCTATTTAGAATCCTTAAATCTAATTTTACCTCTTTTTTATTAATTTTATCAACTATAGAATTTAAACTGCTCTCTAAAACATCTCTTTCTTTTTTACTCCATATTTTAAACAGTTGAGGAAATAAATCAATATATGAGAACCCTTGTTTAATAATAAATTCAGTATTAGTCAGCAAAAAATTTACTTGGTCTGAAGCAATAGTAGAAATAATTCTAACATATCCATTTTTTCTAGAAAAATTGCTAAAATTTTTAATTGCTAATTCAAAATAATTGCTTTGGGAATTTTTAATTTTTCTGTGTGCATTATGACTATCTTCTTTCCCGTCTAGACTAAAATTAAGTATAAATCTATCATCTAACCGTTTAATAAACTCCTGCATTTCTCTATTAAAAAGAATTCCATTGGTAGTTGCAATAACCAAAATATTGATATTTTTTTTCTTAACCTCTTGAAAAATATATTTTATTGAATCTCTAAAAAGCCTCGGATTAATAAATGGTTCGCTGGTAGTGAAAGTAATTGTTTTATTTTTTCCTGGAAAATCCAGAAAAATATCTATAGCTGATTTGATTTTTTTAATATCTAAAACCTTATCGCTTGTCTTATTAACAAAACAATAATCACAATCTAAATTGCATTTTTCACTAAAACAAATATCTATTTGCCTTGGGTAAAAAGAAACTCCTTTACTATTAATTGATTTATTCATTCTATTAAATTAATTTAAACCCACTCTGTAGAGACACCGATTACAAAATTTATTTCACTTCAAATTTTTAACTAATTAAATTTAAAAACATCGCTTTTTAGCTTCAGTAATATAGTTTTTAAATGATTTCTCTGATTTTCCTTTTTCTTGAATTATTCTAGCAGTGGCTAAACTTATTATATCATAATACATTTTTACTTTATTAGCATTATCAAAACTTTTATTTTTTTGAAAATAAATTTGTTGACATTTTTGGCATTTTTTATCATTTTTAATATATTGACAGTTATTATATCTTTTTAATTTTAATTCTTTAACATTGCCAATGATAAAATCCTTTTTATTTTTTTTATTTAACAAAAATGGAGAGAACGCAATATCTCCAGAAGGATAGATTTCTAATAAATACTCAAACGGACAACTATTTCCTAATTTTTGGCTAATTGCCTTTTTCTCTAATTCCCAATTGATTATATTAAAATATGTTGTTTTTTTCTTTTGTGAAATACTTCTTAAAAGTTTTTGACTAATTTTTTTATAACTATTTTTAAAATTCTCTATGCTATTTTTATCCCATTCCTTATAGTCTTGAATTATTTCAAAATTAATATTTTTATTACTTATCTCTAGATTATTAATATATTGAATATTATCTAATAACCGTGAACTTAATTCCGGAAGGACAACAAAAGAAATGCCGATATTTTCTGCTGGTAAAATTTTGAAAATTTCTTTAATATTTTCAATAACTTTCTGATGTGACCCAACTCCATTAATAAAGCTTCTGAATTTATTATGATCTTTTGCTATACCGACGACACTAATTGTAATCTTTAAGCTATTTTCTTTGATAAACTTTTTAATTTCTTCATTAATAAAAGTTAAATTAGTGCAAATGGAAATAGTGAGTTTTTTTTTGTTCTTGCTAGCTAGCTTCTGAGAATAAGCAACAATTTGTTTAATCAAACTAAACATTAGAAGAGGTTCTCCTCCGTATAAAGAAAGTAGTTTCTCATTGCCAGGAGAGTTTAAAAGCAAATCAATACTTTTTTTAGCCACATCAAAAGACGTCCTTTCGTTAGTTTTTTTAACAAAACAATAATTGCAAGCCAAATTGCAATTAGTAGTTAATGTTAACTTAATTTTACTAATTTTTTTATTAATCTTCATCATTCAATCTAGCCTTATATAAAATGTTGTTGTCCCATCATCCTCAAACGCCAAAATAACAATTTTTCCTTTGATGTTTTTCAGCAGGGATTTTATTTTTTTAATTTTATAATCACATCCAATTATTTTTAATAGATGGTCAAGTAATTTATAGGTTTCTTCTTGATTTATTTTTAAATCATCTAAGAACTCTAGGTATATTTTTTTTCTATTGATATTTTTTTTCCCTACTTCAAATCTTTCGCTGACAAAAAACCAATACTTATGGTTATTTTTCAAAAATTTAATAATAGTATGTACTACCGACCTGCTTTCTTGACTAATTGTATTATAATTATTTTTATTTAAAAAATAATAAATTTTATAAAAAAAAGAGCTATTATCAATATCAAATCCTAAATTAAGTATGTCCTTGCTGACTGGAAATTCTGGTTTTATTTTTAGAGTTTTAAATATTTTGTTAATTAGCTCATTGCTGTTTTTAACAAAGCTTATTTTTCCGTCTTTTTGAGCACCTCCAAATATTAGCCAGAATGCATAAAGACAATAATTGTTCTCTACATCAGCCCCCATATAAACATCCAACGGATTATCTGCAATAGATAATAAACTACGGAATAACCTTGCTAACCACGGATTATTATTATCTTGAATTAATGAATAATAATCATTTATTCTCTTCGTGTATAATTTTTGGCTAAAATAAGAATACGCTTTAGAATCAATATTTAAAATCCGAATTTTTCTTTTTTCTTTAAGCTGCCTCTTAGCCTTAAAAGATAACTCAAATTGAGTTATCTTTTTAGAATCTAATTTGATTAATTTGTTTAAGAAAGAAGTGGTTTTTTTTATTGTTAAGGGAGAGACTTCTAAATTATCAGCTAGGTTTAAAACATTTTCAGCTAAATATTTATTTCTCAAAAAATTATAATTACTGATTAAACTGATTAATACATTCTTGATATCCTATCTTACTAAAGTCACTTTTCCAAGGAATTTTTTCACAAATAGATTTATTATTTTTTTCTTTAGCAGTAACATTTCCGTATCGCTCGTAACAAATATTTTCTTTAAAAGAATTGAGCGCCTTCGTTAAACTAGATTGACTATCTCCAGTGAAAACATCGCAAATAAACTTTTCGGCAGATCCCTGTGGATTGATTGCTTTAATTTTTTGACATAAAGAAACATTTTTATTTTCAACTGCCTTAGCTAAATAAACTTCATTCCGACATCGATTTAAAGTGTGATCAGTCTTTGTATCTTTTAGCCCTTGACACATTGTTTCATCTCCTTTCGTAATTGCTTGACAAATCTGCTGAGAATCTTTATTTTCTGTTGGACAGAGATTAATATTGTGCTTTGAATTTGCTAAACAAAACGAATAAGCAGTTTTATTATTTTTAATGCTTTGGCAGTTATTATTAGCTAAGGATACATACAAACTATATATATTATTACAATTATCTACCGAATCTTTATTTCTGAGTAATTTACAAAATTTTTGATTCTTGTTTAAAAATGATTTGACTACATAATAATATTCTAAACTAAAATCATTCTGAGTATAATTATCCTTTAATAAATTTTGTTGACAATCTTGTAAGTTACTCCTTTTAAAAATTTTTCCTGTTTTGATATTATTGTTTTTTTGGTTATTAAAATTAATACTATTATTTATTTGGTTACCTGCTTTAATATTATTGCTTGTTTGTTCTTTAGGATTATTTATAGAATTACTTGTCTGATTATTGTCTCGAAGAAAAAATAGTCCCAATGCACTTAAAATCACTAGCAATAAAATGACAATTGCTCCAATAATTATTTTTCTTTTCATTTTAATTATTTTAAAAATTAAATAGCCAGATTAACACCAACCACCTTGAGAATGAGAACCATGAGAGCCATGAGAGCCATGAGAGCCATGAGAACCATGAGAACCATGAGAACCATGAGATACGTGAGCACAAGTTCCTGCGTGAACATCCTTAATTTTCATTACTCCGCTTAAAATTCCAGCGACTGCAATTAATGCGATTCCTAATTTAATAGCATCTTTCTCAACAATTTTTCCCTCTTCGCTTAATAAAAAAGTCTTTAATTCTTTTTTTATTTTTGGAAACTTATTATTTATTCTTTTCATAGGATTATATAACAACTATTACTTTTTTATTATACCACTTTTAAAAAATACTACAACTTATTTTGTTTATATATTTTGATATATTTTTTGTTATCTTCTAATGATTTATTTATAGCTAGAAAAATCTTACTATAGTTTCGGGATATAAAACAAAAATTTTTCCAATAATCATTTTTATTTTTCTCTATACTATTCGAGAAATAAATATAATGTCCTATTGGACAGAAACAATATTCATAATACTGACACTTCTCACAATTCAGCTTACTAGTTTTCAAAAAATCATCCCTGATTTTTCTTAAAGATTCTATCCTTTTCTGATTATTAACACCTTGTTTAACATTTCCAATGATATAATTTTTTCGTTTAACGTCCTTAATAGAAAGAACTTTATCACAAACATAAAATTGACCTGACGAACTTAAGTTTAGTTTATCACAATTACTCATCTTATTGCTATTCACTTTGTTAAAGATAGAATCCAAAAAATAATTTTTAAAAATATTATTTACTTTATTTTGGTCAAAGAGATTGACATAATAAATTGCGAATTTATTAAATGTTTGTTTAAATTTAATTAAGTCATTTTTTTTCCAATTTGCATATAAATCTGGATAAAAATTAATAGCAGTAAATGATTTTTTATTTAAAAATTTAATATTATCTAAAAGATTATCTATTGTTTCGGGAGTAAAAACCATAGAAATTGAAACATTTAATCGACTAGTATCAATACTAGCTAAATTGTCCATTATTTGCTTAAAACTAGACAGATGAGATTGATTTTTAAAGGAACGGTTTTTATCATGGGTTTCCTTACTACCATCAAGACTAATTTTAATAGCAATATTATTTTTCGAAAAATAATCTACTATCTTTTGATTTAGAAGTGTCCCATTAGTAGCAACAAACATATGCAACTTTTTTCTTTTTTGCAACGCTTTTTTTTTAGCATAGTCACAAATATTCTTTAATAATGAAAATTCTAATATTGGTTCCCCTCCACTGAAACTAATCATTTTCTCTGCTTGAGGATATTCCAATAACAAATCAACACTTTTCTTTAAAGAATCTTCCTCTAAAGTATTTTCTTTATGTCCATTTTTATTAACAAAACAATATTGACAGTCCAAATTACATCTGTCAGTAAAAAATAAATTTAGGCTTTCAGGTATATCATTCTTTCTACTGATTTGACTTTTTGATTTCATAAACTACTTTGAATTTTCCAACCAACTGTTAAAAATAGCTCGGTATTTTTCATTTTTCATTTTTAAAAAGATATAATCAAACATCGCCTTATTTATTTTACAACGATCAGTATTAGAAATTTGAGGCATAATTGTTCCGAATTCAATAAAATTTGCTAGAGGACAAGTTCCACAATATGGTTTGTACGGACAATTTTGACATTCAGTATAATTATCTAATGATGAAGCTAGACACATAGTTTTAGTAACTTCATTATCAATCAATTTATTATAACCTTCCCTATTATCATTTTCATTAACATCACCTAGCATAAAATTATCATAACCCATTCTAGCTGCCATTCTTCCTTCATCACAAGTGAATATCCTACCATCATAATCAAACGCCATCTGTCCAATACCAGCTCCACAGGGAGATCTCATTTCATAATATCCAGGATCTTCTTGTTGTATAATTTTCTTCAAAGCATAGAAAGTAGTCCTCTCTATGAACATTTTTTTTTCTAAATTAATTTTTAGAATATAGTCCATCATCTTTATATAGAACTTGATAAAATCTTCCGCCTTATAACCGATTATATCTAAAGTTTTCCTTTCTAACCCGAAAGGACTTAAGGGTCTAATAAAAATATTTCCAAATCCTCTTTTTAAATACTCATCAACAATTTTTTTAGGATAAGGAAGTGCGAAACGACTAACGGTTAAAACGGCATTAAGTTGATCAACGAATTTATTTTTATTTATTTTCTTCTTAGCTTTAATCGCTTTTTGAACTTTGATTATTTTAGCTACAACTGCCTTATGACCATTATTATCCTCTAAATAAAGCCTATTTTTATTATGAACATATGAAGGTCCATCAAAAGAACAACTAATACTTATATTGTTGTCTAATAAATACTTTAATTTTTCATCGTTTAATAAAGTTAGATTAGACACTAAACTAATTCCTAAATCCTTTTTCTTTTCTTTATTAACTTTTTTAGCATATTTAGTTATATATTTTAAGATTTCCCAATTCAAAAGAGGTTCTCCTCCTTGAAATTCAATATTAACATAATGAGAAGGCGTACAAAAAATTAAATCTACTACTTTTCTTGCTTGCTCCTTATCCATATCAAACCCTTTTTTGCTAGGATGTTCTGGTATAGCCTGACAATAAAGACAACGGTGATTACATCGCAACGTTAAAACGATAATAAATAAAGAAGTACCTTGAAAAACTGTTTGATTTAATCGCAAATATTTTCTGGCCAACTTTATTACTTTTTTTTTATCAACATCTACAAAATTTTTCTTGACTAGTTCTTGATATATCCGATTATCTTTTTTAATTTCTCCTGTTGATAACTTACTAAAATTATCTGAGCTAAGCCACATCCAATCTCCTCCATCATTTGTAATAAGAACTTTATTTTTAAATTCTTTGAATCTAAAATTACCTATCTTAGAAACTTTCATCTCTTTATTTTTAGTTTTCATTTTTATTTAATATTAAGAAATAATAAATAATTAGAAAATTCATTTATAAATTCTTCGTTAACTAATTTTGAATTTGAATAATTAATTACTATTTCTACATATCCTTTAATTCTCTTAAATTTAAATTCAATATCTTGGTTACCATCTCTAAAATTATCAATGGTCTTTTCAACGCTTTGCTGGCTATATAAACTGCAACTAAATTTCATTTTTTTCGTTAATCTTTTTTTCATCCTTATCTTTTTTATCTACTTAAAAACTAACAGACTTCTTTAATTCCAAGAGAATCATTTTCAAAATCTTCTTCTTCCATTTTCTCCAATTCTTTTTTTAAAATTGCTATCTCTTTTTCAACATTAATATCTTCTTCTGATTCTTTCTTATCTAGCTGGTCTTTACTTTTATTCTCCAACTCTACTAATTTATTATTTTCCAAAGAAGCATTAATAGCTCCACCAACAATATACTCTAATATCTTTTTATTCCTTTTGGTAATATTTTCTCTTAAAATTACATTTAATAATTCGTTAAGGAATAATCCTTTTAATGAATCTATATCCTTATCTTTTAATTTATTTTTACCCTTTAAAGTAACTTTTATATCTTCTTTAGTATGTTTATCCAAATAAATATACACCCGATCAATAAAAGTATAACAAGCTTTATAGATAATATATTTTGGATAAATATCAGTCTTCAATAAAAAGCTAATTTCATTTTTTTTAAGATTTTTTTTAGTTTTGATACTTTGATGATTTTTCATATAAATAAAGAATAAAAATAATTTTGTAACTAATTCAGATATTGAGTAGCTATTCTGCTTTTACGAATGAGAGCTTTAATTAGAAAGATGGATTCACTTCTCTCCAGCCACAACTTCTAGTACCTACTGATTTTGTTACTTTTAGGTCCCCGCAGTCACCTACCTGTTGAAAAATACGTCCATTGCAAACGGTATCTTCAGGTGGTGTCCAAATTGAACTAGTTTTAGTACCAACGGCAGTTTGTGTTTGTATATCTCCGTAACCATCCGTTCTTGTTTGAGTAAAAGAAACTCCCAAGCATACTGTACTAGCCAAAGGGGTCCAAGCTGACCAACAGGTACCGCTACTATATGTATATCCAGCATTACAAGTAAACTTATCGATTCCAGAGCAACTTGAAGCTACGACAGGAGTATAATCAAAATCAACCGATTTGCATTCATTGTCTTGGCTATCATAATCTGATGAAGATAGCGCACAAGTATACACATGGTCATCTTGATTGTAACATGCAGTAGCATTTAAAAATGGACCCGGAGCACATACCGACAAATTATAATCAACCCCACTTTCGTATGATTTTAATATAACAACAGGTGTCTGACCGTCAGGAGCACATACAAATCTATCAGTATGAGTTACTGGTGGTGGTGGTGGTGGTGGTCCAATACCCAACGCAACATTAGGGAAAAAACTAATCCCAATTAACAGACAAAATAAACCTAAATAAATGACTGCCCTAGGAATAAATTTATTCATTAGTTTAGATCAAAAAAAATAATTATTTATTAGAAATAAAAAAGTTAATAAACATCATCAATAAAACTATTACATAACTAACAATTATAATTCCTACTATTAGATTACCATACTTTGAGAATGTTGTAAATATTTTTCCTTCTTTTTTTTTAAAATTTATCAAGAGATATCCTTCTTGAGAAGAAGTGTCTTTACTGATAATTCCATACTTAGATATTTTTCCATTAATACCAAAATTAGAAACTTCCACTACATTTGTTCGATTTTCTATTGCTCTGAAAACATTAGCAGCAAAATGCTGTCTAGCTTCAAACTGGCTACGAAAAACACTATCATCAGATATATTAGCGATTAAATCCACATCTCCAGATCGCAATAAATCCCGCAGATAAGAGTTAAAACCATTTTCAAAACATATGGGAGTTACTATCTTAAAACCATCAATATTAAAGACAGTTCTACTCTTAGATATCAGTCTAGATTTAAGATCCATTTTCTTAGCATAAGGAATTAAAAATCTTAAATAACTAGGAATATACTCCCCAAAAATAATAAGTTTATTTTTCTCGTAAGTCTGCTTAATCACTCCGCTAGAATTTATAAGTACCGAGCTGTTTAAAAAAATCATCTTACCATGTTTAAGTTCGAACACATAGCCCCCTAGCAAAACTGGTACCCCTTTCCGAGCAATAAACTGTTTAAGTTTTATTGCATTATTTGATGGATAATAGTTAACTCCCTCATTTTTATATTTCCAAAAAACATCATTCATAATAGTCGCCTCTCCCCAAATAACTAAGTCAACATTAGAACTAATCTTATTCATAGCATCATTGGTCAATTTAATAACTGAGTTAAGACGTGCATCTGAATAATCTGCGAGCTCTTTTTTATTCATACCAGATCCAATATCACTTTTTATTTTTGGATTTATGACTAGCACATTAATACTTTTCCTTTCAATTTCAGGATGATTTTTCTTAATTTCAAAAATACCAATAAATAAATTAAGAATGAATATACTTATAGCTAATGTTAATAAAATTTTTTCTATTTTAAGTAATTTTTTATGTGTTAGCAGAAATTTTAATACTACCATTAAAGATACATTGACTATAACAATCAAGAAACTTACCGAATATTCACCGAGAAATGCAGCTATTTGAATGAGGTAAGGGTACCGATAAAGTGAACTAGAAATATTTCCAAAGGGCAAAGCTAATATACCAAAACTCCTAGACCATTCTATTAGAATGAACACAGCTGGATAATTTATAATATTATAAGCCTGATATTTTCTGTTAAAATAAACTAATGCTAAACCTAAGGGGATATAATATATTAAAGAATATATTAAGCTTACAACTATCCAGATTATAATATTAATTTTTATGAAACAATTAGTAATTAATAAAAAAGCTAGAAAAAAAACTACGAAAGACAACAATGCTCCTTGCCAATATTTTTTAATTTTTGTAATTGACCAAAAGAAAGGTATTAACGCGATAAATGACAACAAACCCGCATTAAAATTGCCAGGAAAAGAAAAGAAGTATAAAAAGGATGTTAAAATAGCTATTCCCATTTTAAACCAAAAAAAATCTTGAAAATATTTCATCTTTTTTTGAAAATATTATAAAATAATCTGGATAATATTTCTTTGAAAAATTATTGTTATTACCGTACCAATAAATATCCAGATTGAAAAAGGAATTGTTTTATAAATATAAATCTGCTTCAAGTCTTTACTGATATAGTATTCTTTAATAACTCTTACCTGTTGTTTATCTAATCCGTCTGGCCTTAATTTCCCAATTTTCTCTATTCTTTCTTTATCTTTTTTTAAATCGCTTGGAAACTCATCAGCTAAATTCATTTTTGGCTGTAAATTAATAATGTCTATAGATTTTTTAGCAAATGATTGATTGTAAAAATTAAAAATAACATCAAATAAGCCAAAGGCCGTTGAATATATAAAGAAAGGCACTAAATCAATACTCCGTTTATAAATAAAAAAACTTAGAATAAAATACATCATTCCCCCTAATAGCATCCCCTTCCCCCATTTTTTCCAGTTACTTACATTTTGCATATTGACTATAAGAGTATTCACTACTTGAAAAAATTTTTGCTTAAGCTCTCCTCTGTTTGTTTTGGCTGAAAAGATTATAAAACTTCTTGAGTTAAAATATATTACTTTAACTAAAATAATTCCTACGAATAAAATAAATATATTCACTAATAAGATAAAAGAAGGAAAATATTCCAAGTATGACTTATTATAATAATGTATTGGTAAAAGAAAAGCTATCAATATAAAATATTTGCTATCTCCAGCTGGCCAAAATCCCATTTTCCAAATTAAAAAACTAACTACTATCGCAATTACAGTGTTAAAGAAAACAACTTTTAAATAATAATTATTAATCCATCCTAAAAAATATGAGCCTCCGAATAAAATAGCGCCTAAGAGCAAACCAATTAGAATTAATTTGTTTCTAATTTTTTTATGCTGAATGTCTTCCCAACAAATTACCAAACTAACTAATAAAATTACTCCCAGAAATAAATAATTAAAAATCATTGGTTTTGTCTAATTTTTTTAATTATTTTTTTCGGATCTTCAAAGACAGCATATAATTCTGTCTCTTTATAAAAACCCCCAATAGCATACAATCCTGAACAAATATTTTTCAAAGAACATTGTTGACAGTCATCTGTTTTTCTAGAAAACCAGCTTTTTTGAGTTACTCTCTTCTTCTCATCTAAAAAATACACTGTTCTGCTCTCTTTCTTAACAATTTTTCGAGTTTCTGTAGAAACATGCTCATAGTCCGTCAAATAACACAACGGGACTTTCTCAACTCGAAAAGTTTTTTTATTTTTTTCTAAAAAACTTAAAGCTCTGTGTAGCTCTAATTCAAAATCATTAAGAGTGGGAATTATCTGAGGATTCTTCATGGCTCTATTCATATAAGGATCTAGATTATTAAATACAAAATGATTTATAAAAGGATAATTTTTTACAATCCATTGAACCGTTTTAGATAAATGATTAGCATTATATTTACTAATAGCCGTATTAACATCAACGGTTATGCCTTCTACTTTGTTTAAGTTGTCTAAAGCCCTTTTTATATTATAAAGTGAATGATTATTCTGAGAAATTTTAGCTTGAATTTTACTTTGATAAGAAAAAATAGAAAGATGTATATGTTTTAATCCAGCTCGTTGAAGAGTTTTTAAATATCTTAGCTTAGCTATTTTTTGCCCATTAGTAATAATTCTAGGAAAAATATTTTTCTTAAAGCTATATCTAATTAGCTCTGGTAATTTCTCATAAAGAGTTGGTTCTCCTCCTGTAAGAATAACTCCTGTGCAACCATTATTTTTTAATTTATCTATTTCCAGTTTGGCTGTTTGTAGACTTAACACTTTTTCATTAGGAGGATTAGAACAAATTATACATTTTTGATTACAAGTACGAGTTACTTGGATATATCCTATTTTTGCCATATTATTTTTTATTTTTAATAAAAACTTTTAAGAAGTTTTTTAAGATTAATTTCAAAATTTCTAACACACCTATTTTCACATGATTTATCGCACCAATTAATAAAAGGATTATTATTTCCTTGGCTAAGCATAAACCGGTAACAACCTCTTGTTTGTTTCAAAACTTCTTTCATTTCTTTTATCTTATTAGAAGTAGCCAAAGTACGTAAAGTTTTATATAATTTTTCTTCGTCCGGATATAATCCTGACAAAACATTTAAACAGTTTACCAATTTAATATCTCCTCCTATTTTAATATAGAGCGACAAAAGTAATTCAAATAAATTAATAGTTCTGTTACCTACTCCTGATGTTTGTATAACAAAATTAAAAGGAAAAGTGACTATATATTTTTCTATCTCTACAATCAAACTTTTTATTCCTTGATTTGTTTTTGTCCATTTACTACTTATAATAAAATCATAAAATTCTTTTGTCCAATATTTTTCTATCGGCAAAGTTATTCTCTCAATATCAAATTTATCTTTATACTCAGCATTCATTTCATCAGATACCCCTGGAATAATAATTCTAACTGCAGGAAAATTCAAAACTGGATGAGTCTGGTCAATAACAATTAATTCCGTACCTAAAAATTTACAAATTGATTTTATTTTATTAATTTCTTCAACGCAATCGTTAGTCTCTTTACCTTCCTGGATATTTTTTATACTAACTTTTCCACCTTTTTTAAGAAATCCTAAATCACCTTCATAAAAATTTTTTTTAGATAAATAGCTGTATTTTTTATTGTCATTAGACTTTAAAGGAAACTCACTGAACCATTCTTTCCAAAGAACTTCCATACTTTTTGATTTTTTTAAATCAGTCACTTTTGATATTCCTTGCGTATATGAGGTGAAGCATCTGATAATTGCTTCTTTATAATTAAACGATACCTCCGTATACCACCTTAAATACTTTGTCTTTTTTTCTACTGAATTTTTGCTATTCCTAATATTATTATTAATAAATAAAATTCCTATACACGGAATATGTCCATCTGAAGAGCAATCCTTGATTATTATATCAATATTATTTTTCTTAAAGTATTTTATTATTTTCAGAATAAAACCATCTTTTATTGAAGAAATTCTGATCGTAGGTAAAATCTTTTTTTCCTTTACGACTTTAAATAAAATAAATCTCTCAAAAACTTCATTAGCTCCATGAACAATAGCTTCTTCAAGTGTGTTACCAGACGCTAAACCATTGGTCCCAGAAATTCGATGAATCAATCTCAACGGGACCTTTATATTTTTCTGTCTAGATAGAGAATATCCATTTACCCAATGCTGAGCCACTTCACTTTTTTTTATTTTTTCTACTTCTTTTTTGGATAACCCTTGTTTTTTAAATATATTTTCAATCTTTAGAGAATTCTCAAATAAGCTTTGCCGCCCATGTCTATAACCTTTTTGATAAGAAAAGTAGTAAAAATCAAATAGTTTTTTCTTATCAATTAAGTTTTTTTTACTCTGATTTTTTACTGGAAAAAAATTAAAAAATCCACAAGAAATTCTCTCGGCCATTTCTGAATAGGCACTAGCCTTAGCAAGTTCATAAGAGATACCCTTTCCATTAACAATATAATTTAATGAAGGAATTATAAGAGACCCGGAATATAAAGTGTCCTTACAAAAAACTCTCCCTGTATATTCAACATCTAATCCTAATTCATCAAACGCTTTTTCTAGCTTGCTTAGCGTAATCTTAGGATTTTCACACTTAAATGTTTTCTCATCCTTATGACAATTTTTTATTTTCATATATAATAATCAAGAAAATTAATAATATTTTTGTATTTTAACTTTTTAGCATACTTTATATAATTAACTAACTCTGAATTTAGTATTGATTTCTTATTCCGCAATTATTCTTTAATTGGTTTTAAAATTTTAAATCCTTCCTTTCTAATTTTTTCAATGTGAGCACCAGAACAATTATTATTATAACGACAATTAGTACATCTTAAACTTTTTACAAAATATCGATGCTGAATATAAAAATCTAGAAAATTATATACATCAAACTTTTTATCCAGTTTGAATGTATATTTTTTTACCTTTTTTTTTGATATACAAATAGGTTCAGTTTTTGAAGTTAACTTGCCTTCTTTTTTAATAGCTTCCAAATCACTACAGAAATCTTTCATAAAACAATATTTGCATCTCTCTCCTTTGCAATTCCTTTCTTTATTATTAAATATATATGCTTCAAATTCTTTTTGCGTTCCATTAACTTCATCTTTAAGCTTAATGGGGTTTTGAATTAAATGTTCGTAGCCCTCTAAAAAAATAGCTGGTAATCTATTGGTCCAAATAAATAAATCTGGATTATCTGATAACTCAAATGCTTTATCTAGATAGTCCTTGGCTTTTTCTGGTGAAAAAAAAAGTTTTTTTCTATTTTTCCAAGCACTCCCAAAAGGGATTACATATAATAAATCAAATTCAGAAACACCTAATTTTATAAAGAATTTCAATGAGTCTCCTAATGTTTTATAATTTATTTTATTTATAACAATATCCACACTCACAATAAATTTATATTTCAAAGCATTTATAAGCCCCCTCATTGCTTGATCATAACTCCCTTTTATTTGAGTCATTTTCTCTAACTTTTCTTTAATATGGCTATGCATTGATATAGTAATTTCATCTAAACCTGCTTCTTTCAGTTTTTTTGCAAAATCACCATAAGCTAACATTCTCCCATTACTTATCATCTGTACATGACTATAACCTATTGAATTAGCTTTTTTGATAATTTTAAAAATATCAGGATGAATCGTTGGATCTCCCCCAGAAATAATAACCCGCTTTGCACCCAGCGATAGTCCTTTCTTAAACTCTTTTACAATTTCTTGAAAAGAAACAAAAGTTCCATCTTGATTTTCCTTGTCTAAGCAAAAAAGACAATTATTATTGCAAGAGTTAGTAATTCTCACCCAATGACGTTTTTCTTTAGCAATAGTGTCTTTTAATTTTAACTTCTCCTTTTTCATTTTTATTTTATTACTGGCTTAAATTCGTCCCAACCAAATCTTTCTGGATATTCTTTCCATGGACCTTCACACACTGAAAATAAAGTACATTTTTTACATTTTGTATTTTTCATTTTTCCTTCTACTATTCTAGCTTCTTTAAAATTATCTACAATATTATCCAAATCAAAAATTTTCATTTCTGGCATACTATTTTCAGAAATATGTTCTTGAAAATCTTTTAAAAAACAAGGGGGAATAGCCTCCACCATTATTTTCTTATTAAAACGAGTACCTAATTTTAAAGATTTTACAAGGAAAGGAATAACCAGGCTAATTCTAGGGATTACTTTGTCAAAATTATCTTTCGCTGCACCAAGAGCATGGACAAAAGCAAATTGAATCTGATCCACATTAAGTCCGATAAGAAGTTTTGTAATTTCTGGAAGATATCTGTAATTAGACTTTACAATCACAGTATTCATTATCACTGATTGATTCATTTTTTTAAGATTATTAATTCCTTTAACCACTTGAAGGAAACTATTTTGTTGGGTCAAATAATTATGTAAATCAGCTTTATGTCCATGTAAAGCTAAAGCGAACTCGTTAGCTCCAGCGTTAACTATTTTTTGGCAGAAATCTTTATAAGCAAACATTCTACCATTTGATTGAATTTGAATAATTTTAAATTTTAAATTTTTAGCAAAACTCACCAATTCTAAAATATCCTCTCTAATAGTTGGCTCTCCTCCAGTAAAAACGACTATTTCACAATCTTTTCTAGCTTCCTTTATAGAAGCTTTAATTTCTCTAGTTGTTTTATTACCAAAAATTTTTTTATGTCCCTGGACACAAAAAAAGCAATTATTATTACATAAAAATCCTACTTTAATGTCAGCCTTCTTCATTTCAGTCATAGTTTAAATTTTATTAAATTTAATTTAATCCTTACAATAATTTTAGCACATTCGTACATTTTGTGCATTTCTCTAGATATATTATACTATCTATATGACTACTATTTATTCTCCCCTAAAAAATATTACTCGGATTCAACCGAAATATCAAAAAGCTTTAAAAAAATTAGGATTAGTAACAGTTGCCGATTTTTTATTCTATTTTCCAACTCGTTATGATGACTTTTCAAAAATTGTTTCCTTATCATCGGACTATTTAAATCAAAATATTACTATAGAAGGAAAAATTATCAAAACTACTAATCGCCGAATTTTTAAAAAACGCCTGACTCTTACAGAAATTAGATTAGTTGATGAAAATGACACACCTTTAAAAGCTGTTTGGTTTAATCAACCTTTTATTTTAGAATCTTTCAAAGTTAATACCGCCATTAGACTTTCTGGAAAATTAGATTTAGATGGAAAAATTTTTACTATGGCTAATCCCTCTTTTGAAAAAGTTACTCGAGAAAAAACTAATACTGGATGTTTGGTTCCAATTTACCGAGAAACCACTGGAATAACTTCTAAATGGATTCGCTGGCAAATAAAACTTCTTCTCCCTTATGTAGAACAACTAATCGATCCTTTACCTAAAAAATTACTCAAAAAATATAAACTCTACCATCTTAAACGAGCTATTTTACAAATTCATTTTCCTAGTTCAGAAGAAAAATTAAAAATTGCTCAAAAAAGATTGGCTTTCGAAGAGATGCTTTTAGTCCAATTACGAGCACTTCAAATAAAAAAAGAATGGAAAAATCAAAAGTCCTTTCCTCTTAAAACTCCTCTAGATTTAATAAACACTTTTATTAAGGATTTACCCTTCACTTTAACTGCAGCTCAAAAGAAAGCTAATATTGAGATTCTTAAAGATTTAGAAAAAACTCAACCAATGAATCGTCTTTTAAACGGCGATGTTGGAGCTGGAAAGACTGTCTTGGCTATTATCGCTTCTCTACAGATAATTTCCGCTGGTTATCAAGTGGCTATTATGGCTCCCACGGAAATTCTAGCTTATCAACATTTCGAAAATTTCTGTCAATCATTTAAAAACTATAATTTTAAAATTGCTTTATTAACAGGCTCCAACAAAATTCTTAATTCTCAAAAAACCATTCAAAAAAGAGATGATTTATTAAAAAAAATTGGATTAGGAAAAATAGATTTAATAGTTGGAACTCATGCCCTTATTCAAAAAGATGTCCAATTCAAAAATTTAGCTTTTGTTGTTATTGATGAACAGCATCGTTTTGGAGTAGCGCAAAGAGCTGAATTGCAAGAAAAAACTTTACAGCTAAAAAATAAAACTCCTCAAACTATTCCTCATCTTTTAACAATGACAGCCACGCCCATTCCTCGAACTTTAACAATTGCTCTTTTTGGTAGTTTAAATCTTTCTGTTTTGGATGAATTACCAAAAAATAGAAAACCCGTCAAAACAAAGATTATTTCACCCAATAAACGCTTAGCAGTTTATAATTTTATTCGCCAAGAAATTAATTTAGGACATCAAGCTTTTATTATTCTTCCATTAGTTAAAGAGTCCCAATCTTTAACTAATGTCAAAGCAGTCATAGAGGAGCATCAACGCCTAGCGACTGAAGTTTTTCCTGAATTCACACTAGGACTTTTACATGGAAAACTTAAGCCCAAAGAAAAAGAAAAAATAATGCAAAATTTTAAAAATAATCAACTTCAGATTCTAGTTTCCACTTCTGTAATTGAAGTTGGTATTGATATTCCTAACGCTACTGTTATGATTATAGAAAATGCTGAACGCTTTGGATTAGCTCAACTTCATCAGTTCCGAGGAAGAGTCGGTAGAGGGATATGTCAATCTTATTGTTTTCTCTTTTCCAAAATTAATTCCTTAAGACTAAAAGCTTTAGAAAAAACCAACGACGGATTTAAAATCGCCGAGCAAGATCTCAAATTACGTGGTCCCGGACAATTCTTTGGCACAATTCAATCAGGAATTCCTGATATCACAATGGAAAATTTAACTAATATTAAACTGATTAAATTTGCTCAACTAGAAGCTACTGCTATTTTAAAACACGATCCTTTTTTGAAAAAACATTTAGCTTTAAAAGATTCTCTTCAAAAATTTTCTGAAAATATTCATCTAGAATAATTAGCTAAAAAGTTTACTTTTAATTTCTAATCATTTATTCTTATTTAGTTTCTTCTTATGCTGGATTAATTCTTTATAAAATTGGAACATCTTTAAGGCACTTTCTTGCCCAGTAAAATGTTCCATCGCAATCTGCCGAGAAACCTGAGAAAATTTTCTTCTTAGTTCGCTATCTTTAATCAATTTCTCAACTGCTCGTTGGAATTCTCCCTGATTTTCTTGAACTAGCAACCCATTCCCCTGATTTAAAACTAGGCTATTTATCCCCGTTGATTTTACCGCCACAATTGGCAATCCCATATACATCGCCTCACTGATTATCATCCCTTGAGTTTCTGTTTGAGAAGCACAAAGAAAAATATCTCCTGCTTGATAATAATTTTTTAAATCTTTTTTTGCCACCACTCCAGAAAAAATAATTTGTTTTTCAAGCTTTTCTTTCACGCCATATTGTTTTAATTTAGGAAGCAAATAACCATTACCCGCAATTAAAAATTTTATTTTACTATTTTTTTTGAGAATCGGAATAATTGCTTGAAAAATGAAATCAATATTTTTTTCTTCCGTCAATCTAGAGACTAAACAAAGAACTAATTCATCTTCTTTAATCCCCAATTTTCCTTTTACTAATTGGGATTGAGGATTTTGAAAAAATTTTTCCGTTACTCCAGTCGGAATAGCTCTTATCTCACTTTCTACTCCCCATTTTCGCAAAATCGGGACTATAGAATCTGTTGGAGCAACAATCCCATCTGCTTGATTAGCGTATTGACTAGCTTTTTTTATAATCCAAGCAGACACTATTTTTTTAGGAATGAATGGAACATAGTTAGTATACCTATCATATAATGTATGCCAAGTAAACACTAAAGGGATATTTTTTTTGTGTGCCCATTTTTTTGCAACTGTTCCTAATAAATTAGGATGTTGAGCATGGATAATATCTAAATCTAAATTTTTCAAAATTTTATCCATTTTTCGTGAATAGGGAATTGCCAAAGGAAAACGAATTTTTATTTTAATATCAATCGAGGGATAACGAAAAATATTGGAATTCTTATCTTGATACCCTTTCCATTTGGGAGCAAAAATATAAACTTGATGTCCCATTTTTTCAAATTCCTCTCTAAAACTTTCTATCGAGCTAGTTACTCCATAAGGATTAGGCAAATAATTATTAGTAAAAATTCCAATACGCATAAAATAACTTAGTGACTATTAATAAAATTTAGTATGTCAACAAAAATTTCTGTTTTGTTTAAATCAGAAATGAAAGAATGGTAAGAGTTATAAACATATTTCATTTGTTTACTTTGAGAATTTATTTTTTGATAAATATTTTTCATACTTTTCCTTCCAATTAAGTGATCATTATCGGCTTGTAAAATAAAACAAGGCTGTTGGATAAATGAAATTTTTTTTCTTGCTTGTTGTACAATCTTTAAAAGTTCTTGCATATTTTTTACAGAATATCTCTGATAAGAAATAAACGGTGTAATAGCAGTTCCAATTTTTGTAATTTCTTTAGGATAATATTTTTTATAAAAATCCTTAAACCAGCTCATAATTATTAAAATTATTTTCATTCGCCTTTCTGATTTCATTCGGTAAGGAGTTGCTAATAAAACTAAACCTGAAATTTGAAGATTATTTTCCGCCAAGATAAGTGCCAAACTTCCACCCATTGAGACACCAATAATAAAAACTTTCTCGTATTCTTTGGCTAATTTAGTATATGCCAACTTAACATCCTTAATCCATTCTTCTCCTTTAACATTTTTTAGATCATCTGGCTTAGTTCCATGCCCAGTTAAGGTGGGTCCAAAAACTGTATAGCCATTTTTATTTAAATATTCTCCCAATTTTCGAATAGAATATGGTGCTGATGACCATCCATGTACAAGCAGGATAGCTTTTCCATTATTACCTTTGAAATAGAACGGTTCTTTAAATAAATGTTCATCTTTTTTAATTTTCTTAAAAACTTTAGAACTTTTTTTAATTTCTTCTACATCAACAAAATATTTTCTACCAATTTTTTTCCAAATATTCATTTTAAAAATAATTAAATTTAAATTTTATTTTAGAATCTTTAACCTTCTTTGATAAATCTTATCTCTTGAACCGATTTACCAAGCTTACCTGTATCTAAACTCTGACCGATAATTATTTCTTTTGCTTCTCTTTTTGAAAGATTATTTAAAAAATATTGCTGAGCTACTTTTATTTTCTCTTGAGCTTCAATTTGAGCTTGAGTAAAAATTTCAGTTAACTTAGTTACTCTATCTTCTCCTGAAATTAAATCTTTATACTTAACTATTTGAGGAATAATAGTTTTATCTCTTTTTAAATTCTTATAAAATAAACCTATATTTCTCTTTTTGACTAAGCCCATTTTTTCTAAAAAATAAAACAGCTGATAAAAAAAGTTACTTTTAAAGAGAATTCTATTGAGCCACAACATTTTAGAATAAATTACTTTTAATTGAAAGTAGGAGATTCCTAATTGGGCTAAAAAATCCTTTTCTTCTCTCAGAAAACTTTGACTCATTAAATTCTTTTTAGCTAAAAAGAATTGGTTAGTTTTGGCATCCAAAAAAGTCTCTAATTGAACATGTCGATAAATTGCCTGTTCTTTTTTCTTTTTATTTTTGTCATAATAATTTCCTGCTAAATAATAGATTATTGGATGAAAATTTATATCTAAAGAAAAATGGGTCAAGGCTCCAAAGGTAAAAGCTAATATTTTTTTATCTGAATTTTTTTTAGCTAAATCTAATAAAAAGAAAATCCATTGGTTAGTTTCATTACCATCTTTACCATGAATTAAATCTGCCTTAGCTTGTATTTTTAAATTAGAAGCGTAGAAAAAAATATCTGGGAAGACACTTCCTAATAAAAATTCTTTTTTATATTTTTTTAAAATTTTATTTATCTCTCCCGAAAAATTATTTTCCGCTAAATCTGAAGCAAAATTAAGATGAGTATTTTCTTTAGGCATAATTAGTAATTACTTTTCTATTTTAGTTAAAAATTTTAAAATGCCACTAAAAACGTCTTCATTTTCAATATCAGAAATAAAAGTATGATAAGCTTTTTGAATATATTTTTTTTCTTTTTGTGACGATCCAATTAAATTATATATTTTTTCAAGACTATCAGTTTTAATAACATAATCTTGTATAGATTGCATAACTAAAACTGGGCATTTTATGTCTGCTAAAACATTGCGACTTTCTTCTACTAAAGAAAAAACTTCCACTAAACTTTTCATCGGATAAGATTGATAAGCAATTCTCCTAGTGACCTTACTAATGCTTTTTCTGGTAAAAAGATAACATTTCCGACCATAGCTGGGAAAGCCTAATAAAATAAACAGCTTCATTATCTTCTTTATTATTCCTTCCCAATGAAATTCATAAGGAGTAGCCAAAAGGACTAAGCCTTTTAAATCTGAATTTTTTTGAGCTAAAATTAAAGCTAAACTAGAACCAATAGAAGTTCCAATTACATAAACTTCTGAGTAGCTCTTTTTTAAATCAAAATAGGTTTTTTCTATTTCAACTAACCATTCTGACCACTTTATATTCTCTAAATTTTTTGGTGTTGTTCCATGTCCAGGCAATAGAGGTGCTGAAACTGCATAGCCATTCTCTTTTAAATAAATTCCCAAACGATAAAGTTCATAAGGAACCGATGTCCATCCATGAATTAAAAGAATAGCTTTTTGATTATCACCCTTAAAATAAAAAGGTTGATCAAGAATTTTTTTATCCTTTTTATATAGTTCATAAGGATTAGTAAAAATAGCGTTTCTCGTCCCATTTATTAGTTTTTTTATTCTATTTACCATAACCCAATTCTATGCTTTTTTCAGTTTTTGAGCAAGAAAAATCTTGCCTTATTATTAGACGCAAAAAAGCTCTCCACTCTAAAAAATACACCCTATCTAATATTATTTCTATTCACATTTATAGAATAAACTATTCGACTCTGCTCCAAGTTTGTAACTTCTACTTTTCATTATTGATTAAGATGTTTTTTAATTTTTTCTTCTTGAATAATATTATAAGCATATAAGAAGCTGCTGTAACACCTCCGATTACCCACCCGATCCAATTTATATATTGACTTATTTCTTTCCATAAGTATCCATAAAAATATCCCATCGCTACTAAAAAACTACTCCAAACAACCCCGCCTAAAATAGAATATGCTATAAATTTTCTAAAATTCATCTTCACAATTCCCGCTGCACTAAAAGCCGCCCAGCAAAGACCAGTTGTTGATTTAACAGCAAAAATAGTTTTTCCTCCATGATTTTCAAAATATTTTTCCATCTTTAAAACCAACTTTTCTGTTATGCCTATATATTTTCCAACCCGTCGCACAAAGCCCATTCCCCATTTATATCCTAGACTATATAAAGCTACATCGCCCACAACATCGCCAAAAATCGAAAAAATAAGCACGATGAATACATTAAAAGCTCCAAGTGCCGCTAAAGTCGCAGCGATAATAGTCGCTACTGGACCTTCAATAATCATAAGTGGAAGCATTACAAAATATCCGTAATGTTTCATAAATTCAAAAATATAATGCCCTGTTTGTTCCATGATTATAATTGTAATACAAAGAAAAATAAATTACAAAAACTATATTGTGAAATTTTTGGTATTCTAAAGGCTTTATAAAGTTTTTACCTAATTTTGATGTAATGAATATATATTCTTAAGAAAATTATTCATTAGCTTCCTTAACTAATAGCTAATTTAAGCAATCAAAAAACCTCCCAGGAGGAGGATTTTTTAACTTTTAGTACCGCGTAGGGGATTCGAACCCCTGATTTCCAGGATGAAAACCTGGCGTCCTGGACCAGACTAGACGAACGCGGCATAAATAAACAAGACTTGAATTTATTTTTAAAACAAATAAGGTGCCTAGGAAAGACATCTTTTCTAAATCTTCAAAAAAATTCTAACACACTCTCCTAAAAAAATCAACAGCCACTGCAACAATTGATCCAACTAATACGAAAAATTTTTTCATTTATCTTAATCTCTTTATCATTAAAATTTTATCACCCTCTTCCTCATACTTAAATTATCACCATTCATCTTAATCACTTAACAAATGGTTGACTTTATGACTTCTTCAATTTTTCTATTTTAATTGATATTTTTTTCTTAGCCCTACTAATTAAGGTTCCTACTGTATTTATCAGACGATTTATTATTTCACTTATTTCACCATAAGATTTATCTGCATAATACTTCAAAATTAAAACTTGCCTATATTTAAGGGAGAGTTTTTTAATAGCTACATCAATCTTCTCGCCAATTTCCCTTTTCTCCTAAGAATCTTCCATCTTCTCATCCGCGCTAGACGTTTTTAATTTATCTTTTGAAATGATGATGTTTTCCCAAGGTATAAATTTTTTAAGTGATTTTCTTTTTATGCAATTAGCTGCTTCATTGTGAGCAATCCTATAAATCCATGATGAGAATTTCTTTTGCATATCATAGCTGTGAATGTTTTTATAGGCTTCCATAAACACATCCTGAAGTAAATCCTCAGTTTCTTCACAAGACATTATAAACCGATATAAACATGTGAATAATCTCCCTTGATACCTTCAATAATCTCGCCAAATCCCCGAGAATCTCCTCCAAGGATAAGAATAATCAGCTCATTATCTGAAAGTTCTTTTTTATTGCTTAAATTATTATGTTCCCCTGACATTGGCTTACTTATAAGTAATACTTTTATATTTTAAGTGAGTATTCCATTTAAATATTTTGACAAATAATAATCACAACATTAATTTTTAATTTGCCGATATAATCTTTTCTTCAATTAAAAGCAATAAAAAAAAGTGGGAATTATCCTAAAAGGATAATTCCCGTCAATCATTTTACAATAGCCACCAGGTCACTTATCTTGGACCAAAAGAATAATTTTTTTGCATCTATTCGTAACAATCTTATGCACCCATGTGAAGCTGGTTTTCCAGGCATAACTTGTTCATGCAAAAAATAGCCTGTATTTGATAAATTTAGTGCGTATGGCATAGGAGCTCCATAACACTCTTGACTATGAGAAAAATATTTTTTTGCTTTCCATCGGATATAAAACAGCCCCGTTGGTGTTTGGTGAATACCGCCCTTCCCAGAAGAAATAGGCCCCCAGAATAACAGTTTCCCATATTTGTATGCTCCGAAATATTGGATATCTAAAAATATATAGATTGTTTGTGATATTTTTTTAGCTGTTTTAATATTTTTCGGCACTGGGCAAAAATAGGGAATACGGTTCGGATTAACTGGAAGCAAAATCATTTCCCCAATCCTCAAATGTCGTGAATCAACTCGATTAATCCTCATAATTTCATCCCAATTTCTTGGAAGGGCAAGATTGCCTAAGAGATCACCTTTTTTTATTTTGTATAAATAAAAACCGTTAGGAATTTCCCCTCCTATCGCGCTAACTGAGAGTACCAAAAAAACAATACCGAAAATTGACCAGCATAAAATGTTTTTCATATCATTGTCCTCCCTCACTAAATTTATGTATTTTTCTGAATTGTTAAAAAACACTTCTCGTCAGATTATACCAAAACTACAAAAAAGTCAATGGCTAATAGTAATATATAGCATTTTTATAATAGTATAGATAATTAAATTTATTATCTAAAAATACAGAACTAATAAATATTTTCATATAAAAAACTTCGTTATCAACTATTAAATTATTTTTTGCAAATTATACCACATTGAGCTATATTTAAAAAAAGAAATTGCAAATTCAATGATTATATTTAGCCTTGAAACATCTTGTGATGAAACTGCTTGTGCCGTTCTAAAATATGAGAATGGTTCTTTTTCGATATTATCTAATATAGTTTCTTCTCAAGTTAAAATTCATGCTAAATGGGGTGGTGTTGTCCCCAATCTCGCAGCCAGAGAACACTTAAAAAATATCTTGCCCGTTATTAAACAAGCTCTTCAAGAAGCTAAAGTTCAACCAAAAGAAATTAATTTTCTTTCAGTTACTAACCAACCAGGATTAATACCAGCTTTGTTAATTGGAACTAGTGTTGCTAAAACATTAGCTTATTTGTGGCAAAAACCACTTATTGGTATTCATCATCTTGAAGGTCATATTTATGCTAATTTTATAGATCTAAATTTAAATTCTCAAAAAATAAACTTTCCTCTCCTTAGTTTAGTAGTTTCTGGCGGGCATACTCAATTGGTTTTTATGAAAAAACATTTAGATTATCAGATTATTGGAGAAACATTAGATGACGCTGTTGGTGAAGCTTTTGATAAAGTAGCTAGAATTCTAAGCTTAGGCTATCCTGGAGGACCATTAATTGCTGAAAAAGCTCGCCTCTTCAAATCACAGCCAACAGCTCATTATCAATTTTTAAAAGTTCCTCTCCCTCGACCGATGATTAGATCAGATAATTTGAACTTTTCTTTTTCTGGGTTGAAAACCGCTGTCCTTTATGAAACAAAAAAAAATAAAACTTTACTTAAAAATAAAGATTATATTAATGAATTATGCAATGAATTTCAACAAGCTACTATTGATGTTTTGATTTTTAAAACTCTTCGTGCCATTGAAAAATATCGCCCTCAAACTGTTTTACTGGCCGGTGGAGTAGCAGCCAATCAAGAACTTCAAAAACAATTAGCTACTGTCTTAAAAGAAAAAAATTCCACTCTTCATTTTATAGCTCCTCCTATCCAATATTGCGGAGATAATGCTACTATGATTGGAGTGGCTTCCTATTTTCGCTGGAAAAATATGACTAATCAACAAAAAGAGCAGTCTCAAATTAATTGGAAAACTCTCCAAACCAAAGCTAACGCTAGATTAAAAAATTAAGATTATGCAAAAAATAAAAGCTTTATTTTTAGGAATTATGACAGCCTTGGGAGCTTTAATTTTAGAATTTATTTTTTCTATTATTGACCCCTCTCTCATTTCTGTTGATTTAATCAATCACTTAACTTATTCTTTATTAATTATTGTTTTTATTGAAGAATTTTCTAAATATATTGTTGTCAAAAAAATTTCTCGACATAATCAATTTTCAAAAAATATTTTTTCAACTACACTTCTAATGGGACTAGGTTTTTCAATAGTAGAAATAATTTTTAATAGTTTTAGCCAATTAACTTTAGCCCTTACCCTGATTATTCCATATCTGGGGCTTTTATTGATCCACACCGTTACCTTAGGTATTTTAGGTTATTATTTTTCCTCAAAATCACACCCAATTTTAATCTTTGATTTCTTAATTTTTCTTGCAATTTTTTTATTGCATCTCCTTTTTAATCTAGCTATTTTTTATCAAATCAATTATCTATTGATTTTTATCGTTTTATCAATTATCTTGTTATCTCTTTTTAAAAAAGCCTTGATAAATCATTTTTTTTTCTTCTTGCCAACTCACAATAATTAAATTATAATTTAACTAAGCTAACTAAAATAAAAAAATTGCTATGACTAAAATAAAGAAATCCTTTTTTGAAAAATTAACTGGTTCCAAAAATATTGAAGAAGAAGAATTTTCTCGAACTGAAAAAATGAACCCAATTAGCAACATCTACGAAGAAACGGAGGAGGAAATGACGATTAGTCCTTCTAATAATTCTAGTTTACAAGAAAATAATTCTTTTGCTCAAATACCTCAAGAAGATGGAGAAGGACAGTTAACTATTGATGTTTATCAGACTGATAGTGATATTGTTATCAAATCAACTATCGCTGGTGTTAAGCCTGAAGATTTAGATGTAAGTATCAATAATGATATGATTACGATTCGTGGAGAAAGAAAGCAAGAGGAAGAAGTATCCGAAGATAATTATTATTATCAGGAATGCTATTGGGGAGGTTTTTCTAGATCAGTAATTTTGCCTGTTGATGTTTTAACTGATAAAACAGAAGCTTCTATGAAAAATGGAATCTTAACTATTAAACTTCCGAAAGCTGATAACACTAAGACGAAAAAAATTCAAGTTAGAGGTTTTTAGCTAGCTAATAATTTCCAATTTATTGAAAAAATTTTAATAAAACACAGTTATTCTGTGTTTTATTATAGCTCTTAGAGCTAAATTTAAATTTGATTTCCTTCATTTTTTAATATATTCTTAAATTATGAAATTTACTATTTATTTATTTATAATTCTAACTTTATTTTTAGCTAGCAATTCTATTGCTCAAGCTCAAAATGTTATTTTAGGAAATTTTTCTAAAACCTTTTTTTTAAATCAACTTCCATCAGAAATAAATTTAACAGTCAATAAAAATACCTACTCGTTGCCTAAATTAGAGATTAGTCATTGGTTGAAAGAAAATAGTCAATTAACTTATACTCCTCACTACACTTCGGAAATTGAAAATACTAATTATTGTATCTATAAAAAGTCTTTCATTTGCCAATTAACTTTTTCAAATAAAAAATCTAATCATCTAAAAAGAACCTTCGCCTTGACTGTTAATCCTCAAGCTATTGGTAGTTCGGTTAAAGATATTGCCAGAAAAGCCAATAAAGATCCAGAAAATGCTAAATTAAAAATAGATAATGGCAAGGTGATTGTTTTCACTTTAAGTGCCTCTGGTTTACAGTTAGAAGAAAATAATAGTATTGCGACTATTGTCAACTATCTTAAAAAACTAAACTATACCAATCCAGTCATTCTTCCTTTTAGGGAAATTCCTCCTGTTATAGCTACTAGTTCAGTCAATAATTTAGGTATTACCAGTTTAATCGGAGAGGGTCGTTCAAATTTTATTGGCTCTCCTCACAATAGAGTCTATAATATTAAAGTAGCTAATAAAAGATTTAATGGAGTTTTAATAAAACCGAAGGAAGAATTTTCTTTTATTAAAACTTTAGGAGCAGTAGATGCCGATCACGGATATCTACCTGAGTTAGTCATTAAAAAAAATAAAACTGAACCAGATTTTGGAGGAGGAATTTGCCAATTATCTACAACCGCTTTTAGGGCGGCCATAAATTCTGGCCTAGAAATAACCGCTAGGAAAAATCATGCTTATCCAGTTAGTTACTACAATCCTCAAGGGATGGACGCCACTGTTTACATACCTCGTCCTGATTTAAAATTTATTAATAATACACCTGGTTATATTTTAATAGAAGTAAAAGTTAAAAGAACAGAATTAATTTTTGATTTTTATGGAACTAACGATGGTAGAAAAGTTAAAATAATTGGACCTACGGTGATTGAAAAAAAGCCAGACGGCTCCCTAAAGACTACTTTTACACAAGAAGTTTTTGATAGAAATAAAAAGCTAATCCGAGAAGACATTTTTAATAGTAATTACGCTTCTCCTAGCAAATACCCTCATCCTGGTTCCACTCCTATCCTCAACAAGACCAGTCGACACAAGAAACATAAACATTAATTTTCACTTTTAATTAAATTTCTCAGTTATGATCTTTCTATTAGTAATTAACTTTTAATTCAGGGCTATTGACAAATATTGTTATTTAAGTTATACTTGTTTATTATAGTTTTTTAAAATCCAACGGAGGAGGAGGAGAAACAATGCTCATCAGTAAATATAGCGAGGGTTATTTCCCTCGTTATCAAAAAATCTATAAGAGAATTCGCCCACTAAAGGAAGTTTGGAGAGAAGAGGAAGATTATCTTCCTCTTTGGGGAAGGGTGGTCATTGGCACATTGATTGTGCTTATGTTATCACTCAAAATATAATGTTAGGCTACCAGTCAAATCTTTGATTGGTAGCCTTTTTTGTTTTATAAAAAAGGCTACCCTGAAAATTCTTTTAAAAAAATATAACCTACGAGGAATAAACTTAAGTTTTAAAAAATATTCTTTAAAGCTATCTTTAAGCTAAATATCCAAAAACCTTTCTTTTTTTACTAGAGACAACCTCTCGCACAAGAAATAGCTTTTATAAAAATTTTGTCAAATATTTTTTGGCTTTTTCTAAATCTTTTACTTCTTCAATCGGCAACCAATTGTTAGCTTCTACAACTTTTATTTTATGTTTTTTAGCCATTTTAGCTAAAGTTTGAGGCAAACCAAAATTACCTTTACTAATAGACACTAATTCATAATCAAAAAACTTTTTATTTAAAAGATACATTCCTGTATTAGCAAGTTTACATTTAGATTTTTTTGGCTTTTCAATTACATCAATCATATATCCCTGACGATTAGTTTTAATAATTCCAAACTGGCTTACCTCCTCTACTTGATGTCCCAAAATAGCTAAATCTAATTTAATCATCTGAGAAATATTCTTTCGACAATATAAATCATCACCCATCATTACTAAAAATTTATTCTTCAAAATACTTTTAGTTAAATGCAAGGCTCCGCCAGTACCATTCAAATTAGTTTGAAAAACATAAATAATTCTTCTTCCTTGATAATATCTCTTAAAATAAGAAATTATATGCATACTATGATAACCAACAACAAAAATTATTTCTTTTATACTTTTAGGCAAGGCATCAATTTTATGAGCTAGAATCGGCTTGCCCTTTATTTTTAGCATTGATTTAGCGGTAGCACGAGTAAGGTTTTTCATTCGTTTTCCTCGTCCAGCAGCTAATATAACTACTTGCATAAATTGTAAGTGATTAAATAATTATACTTGTAGACCCACTAACTTACAATTTTTATTTTTAATAAAAATTATTCTACTACTAAATTAAATATTTTTCCTGGGACAAAAATAACTTTTTTAATTTCTTGATTACTAATATACTTTTGTATTTTCTCACTAGCTAAAGCTTTCTTTTTAATTTCAGTTTCGGAAATATCTGCTGACACTTGAATTTTATCCCGTACTTTTCCATTAACTTGAATTACCATTTCAATTATTTTATTTTTAATCATATTAGGATTAAATTCTGGCCATTTTTCTAAAAAAATAGATTTTTCGTGTCCTAAATTAGTCCAAATTTCTTCTGCAATATGGGGAGCAAACGGCGATAGCAATATTAAAAAATTTTCCATTGCCGATTTCGGTAAAAGCTTATGGCAAGAACACTCGTTTACAAAAATCATCATTTGTGAAATGGCTGTATTAAAATTCATACTTTCAATATCTTCGCCGACTTTTTTAATTGTTTTATGAAATAAAGGAGGAATTGTTTTTGATATCTCAGCGCATTTGCCCTCACAACTAATCAATTCTTTTTCTTGAAACAATCGCCAGACTTTTTCAAGAAATCTTTTAGCACCAATTAATCCTTTCGTGCTCCAATCACAACTTTGAGCAAATGGACCCATAAACATTTCATAAACTCGCATAGCATCAGCACCGAACTCTTCCACAATATCATCTGGATTGATTACATTTCCCCAACGCTTACTCATTTTTCGTCCATCCTCAGCCATAATCAAGCCGACATGTTGTAATTTAATAAACGGTTCTTCATAATTAACCATACCAATATCAAATAGAAATTTATGCCAAAAACGCGCATAAATTAAATGCCTCGTAGCATGCTCTGCTCCACCCACATAAAAATCAACTGGTGACCAATATTTTTCTTTGTCTTTATCTACTAGAGCCTTGTCATTATGCGGATCAATATATCGTAAATAATACCAGCTTGATCCCGCCCATTGTGGCATAGTGTTAGTTTCTCGTTTAGCTTTACCGTCGCATTTTGGACATTTAGTATTCACCCAATCTTTAATATTAGCCAAAGGCGACTCCCCTGTTCCAGTTGGTTCATAACTTTCAACTTCTGGTAAAACAACTGGCAAATCTTTTTCTGGTACGGGAACTACTCCACATTTTTCACAATGAATAATTGGAATCGGTTCACCCCAATATCTTTGTCGAGAAAATACCCAGTCTTTCAATTTATAATTAACCTCTTTTTCCGCCAAGCCTTTTTTCCTCAACCATTCAATAATTTTTGGCATTGCTTCATCCGAAGTCATTCCATTGAATTGTTCCGAATTTATCAATATACCTTTTTTCGTAAAGGGTTTTTCGCCATTTTGTAAAATATCCCAAGATATTTTTGATTCTTTAATAGTCAAAAATTTATCAACTTCTTCTTTTTTAATCCAACTTCCATTATGATTTTTAATATCTTCTAATCTAGGTTTTTTATATTCACCATCTAATAATTCAATATACACACAATTTCTCTGAGCATACCTATTTATATCTTTATGTGGTGCAAAAAATTCGCTATGCATCTCATAACCAATATTTTTAATAACTTTCATATTTTGATAACCAGATTCCTCCTTGATTTCTCTGATTGCAGCATCTTCTATGCTTTCATCTTTTTCAATACCACCTATAATAAAAGATTTCCAATTATTGAATTTCCAATTTAAACAAAAATATTCATCTTTTTCCCAATGTTTGATAATAGCTTCAATATTTCTTCTTTTAACAGTTTTTTTATCTTTTCTTGGTTTATCATTGCATGTTCCTGTAAATAACGGCGCAATCGATTCAGTTAAAGGAATATTATATTTTTTTGCAAACTCAAAATCTCGTTCATCGTGAGCATCAGCAAAAACAGCTCCTGTTCCATAATATCCTAATACGAAATCAGCAATCCAAACAGGAATTTCTTTGTTATTAGCTGGATTTATAGCTTTAATTCCTTTTAATTCTACACCAGTCTTATCTTTCTCTAAATCTGTTCTCTGTAAGTCAGTTTTATTTTTCGCTTTTTTTACATAATCAATAACTTCATCATAATTTTCAATTTGCTCTTTTAATTTCTCAATTAATCGATGTTCTGGTGCTACCACCACAAAAGCCGCCGAAAAAATTGTATCAATCCTTGTAGTAAACACCTCAATATTTAATTTTAAATTTTTATTCTCTGAAATTAAATCATTAGAATTTGAATCAAAATTCGAAATTCTTACTTCAAATTTCACCAAAGCTCCTTCTGATTTTCCTATCCAATTTTTTTGCATTTCTTTAATTGAATTGTCCCATTCTGGTAATTTCTCTAGATCATTTAACATTCTTTCAGCGTAGTCTGTAATTTTTAAAACCCATTGTCGCATTGGCTTTTGTTCAATTTCACTATCACATCTTTCACATCGCCCATCTTCTAAATCCTCATTAGCTAAACCAGTCTGGCAAGAAGGACACCAATTTATCGGCTCGTAAGATTCATAAGCTAATCCTTTTTTAAACATTTGTAAAAATATCCACTGTGTCCACTTATAAAATTCTGGATCTGTAGTATTTATT
The DNA here is from genome assembly GCA_003056145.1 of Parcubacteria group bacterium M10-OD1-1. Classification (GTDB taxonomy): domain Bacteria; phylum Patescibacteriota; class Minisyncoccia; order Moranbacterales; family UBA2206; genus M10-OD1-1. The sequence continues at coordinate 100,700 of LSNL01000003.1, read as the reverse complement.
TCTCTATTCCAATCGTAACTAAATCCTATTTTTTCTAATTGACTTTTAAAGGTAGCTATATTTCGCTCATTCATTTCTCGTGGATGAACTTTATTTTTAATCGCAAAATTTTCTGCCGGCAAACCAAAAGCGTCCCATCCCATTGGATGAAGCACATTATAACCTTGCAACATTTTCATCCTAGCTACAATATCTGTTGCAATATAACCCTTAGGATGCCCAACATGAAGCCCTGCTCCTGATGGATAAGGAAACATATCTAAAATGTAATATTTCGGTTTATCTTCGGAGTCTTGCGTTTGATACAAACTATCTTTACTCCATTTATCCTGCCATTTTCTTTCTATTTGTCCAAAATTATAATCTTTCATAATTAATTTTTATTATTTCTACTATATTTTTTATTTTTTTCAAATAAATTAAACCTAGATTACACGCCTTGATCCTCTGGACACACTGATATTTGTTGATAAATTGTTTCTTCAGCTTCATTATCGCTATTTTTGACTAGATAAGTAAATCTTGATGTCAAATTATTATTTTGTTTTAAAAATCCAGTTCGTAAAAATATTCCTTTACTAATTTCTTTATCAGTTCCCCATTTAATATTATCACTTCTTAAATCTAAGACTTCTTTTTGGCTGGATAATTTTTCATTATTTTCATCTTTCACTGCCGAATGATGATGTTTAATCTTCCATTCTCCATTTTCATCTTTCTGCCAAATATAAGTAAACATTGCTTCTATTGTCTGTTTTTTACCATCTCTAGTAACTTGAAAATTATATAAACCACTGTCTAAAAAAGCTTTTGTAGAAATGTTAATTGTTTTTCTTTCTATAACTTCACCTGAAGGATCTATTTCTAAAAAATGGTCGAAATAACCTTCTATTTCTTTTTGTCCTTTTCTAATTTTAGCTGAAACCGTTCCAAAAAGCTCTCCCTCTTCTAAATATTTTTTAGCTACTTCTTTAGCTTCTCCTTTTTCTAAGGCTTCGTTCCAACTTTTAAAATTATCATCTGCTAATTTTAGAGTTGGATTTTCTAAGTTATTTTCTAAGTTATTTTCCATATTATTTTAATTTAGATCTTTATTTAACCCTTCTTTAATTTCTTCATCATTAGCGTCATACATTGATACTTTTCCCTTGCCATTTTTTTTAGATTTATAGACTGCTGCATCAGCAAAAGCTTCTAATTTTTTCAGAACTTCTTCTTCTTTAAATTCATTTTCATTTTTCTTCCACTCTGATATTTGATTTGTTACAGCGCAACCAACACTAATTGTTCTAACTATTTCCTTTTCTGTCCCATTAATAGTAATTTTAATAGGTGTATCCGCTACCGCTTGAACTATTTTTTCTGCTAATTTTAATATATCTTCTGTTTTTTTAAAAGCTGAAGTAAACATCGCAAATTCATCTCCTCCCCAACGAAATAAAAAATCAGATTTTCTAATTTTTCCTTGAATAGTTTTTACTATTTGTTTTAAAGCTTCGTCACCAGCTTGGTGTCCATAGTTATCATTAATAGACTTAAAATTATCGAAATCAATAAAAAGGAGAGCACAATTTCCACCTTCTCTTTTTTCAATATTTAGAATCTTAGGAATATTTTCTTGGAAAAAAGATCTGTTAAAAATTCCTGTTAAAGAATCCTTTAATTTTTCTTTATTAATCTCTATCGCCTTTAAAACTTCATCTGAAAAACTATCTGCCAACATATCAATTTCTTCTTTAGACAATTTAACTGATAAATTTTTTAGTATCATTCTTCTTTTATCTTCTTTTTTAGCTAAATCCATAACCGAATCTTCATATCCTTCATTATCCCCTCGCCAAATATTTTCTACTCTTTTCCTTTTTTCTTCTTCAGCTATCTTATTTTCCTCAGAAGTATTTTTTAATGACATTTTTTCAATACTCATATTTTTAGATTATTTTTTAGCTATTTCAAATGACTTTTTCTATATTGTTTTCTAGCCACTTTTACTCTTACCATTTCTTTTTCAATTAAAGCAACTGTTCGTGCATATTCAGCATCGTCCATAGAAATTTTCTTTTTCTTTAACTCTTCAGCTCTTTTCCTCGCTTCCTCAGCTTCTTTTAAATCAATTAGTTCAGCTCGTTCTGCACTATCCGCTAAAACTATTAACTTATTATTAGCAAATTCTAAAAATCCACCAGCAACTGCCAAGCTAATTTCCTCCTCTCCTTTGCGTAAAATGATTTCACCAGCTTTAATACCAGCAATATAAGAACGATGGTTAGGTAAGATAGTTACTTCTCCTCCCATAACTGGCAAAGTAGCTTGTTCAATTTTATCCTCAAAAACAGTTTTTTCTGGAGTCACAATTTTAAATTTTATTTTTTTCACTGACATAAAATTACTTTATAGATTTAACTTCTTCAATAGAACCTTTCATATAAAATTCTTGCTCCGATACTTCATCCATTTCTCCGCTTAAAATCATTTTAAAACTTTTAATCGTATCTGACAATTTAACATATTTTCCTGGAGTACCAGTAAATTGTTCTGCTACAAAAAAAGGTTGAGATAAAAACTTTTGAATCTTTCTAGCTCTTGAAACAATTATCTTATCATCATCAGATAATTCTTCTATTCCTAAAATTGCAATAATGTCTTGCAAATCTTTATATCGTTGAAGAGTCTGTTGAACATCTCTTGCTACTTGATAATGTTCTTTCCCAACAATATTAGGATCAAGAATAGTAGAATTAGAATCTAAAGGATCCACAGCAGGATATATTCCTAATTCAGAAAGCCCTCTCGAAAGAACAACTGTAGAATCTAAATGTCCAAAAGTGGTAGCAGGAGCTGGATCAGTCAAATCATCTGCTGGAACATAAACTGCTTGTACAGAAGTAATAGAACCATTTTTAGTAGAAGTAATTCTTTCCTGTAGTTTACCCATTTCTTCTGCTAACGTTGGTTGATAACCAACGGCGGAGGGAATTCTTCCTAATAAAGCAGATACTTCTGAACCAGCTTGAGTAAAGCGAAAAATATTATCTACAAAAAACAAAACATCTTTTCCTTCAACATCACGAAAATACTCTGCCATTGTTAAAGCAGATAAAGCTACTCTTTGTCTAGCTCCTGGTGGTTCATTCATTTGCCCAAAAACAAGAGCTGTTTTATCTAAAACTCCCGACTCTTTCATTTCATAATATAAGTCATTTCCTTCTCTCGTTCTTTCTCCTACTCCAGCAAAAATAGAATATCCTCCATGTTCCTGTGCAATATTTCTAATTAATTCCTGAATAATTACTGTCTTTCCAACTCCTGCACCTCCAAAAAGACCAACCTTTCCACCTTTAACAAAAGGACAAATTAAATCGATAACTTTAATTCCTGTCTCAAAAATTTCTGTAGTAGTTGATTGTTCTGCAAAACTAGGAGCTTCACGATGAATGGGGTCTTCTCTCTCAATTTCTACCTTAGTATTAATTCCGTCAATTGTTTCTCCTAATAAATTAAACATTCTTCCTAAAACTCCTTTTCCAACTGGAACAGAAATTGAAGCTCCTGTATCAATTACCTCCATTCCCCTCTTTAGCCCGTCAGTGGAACCCATAGAGACAGCTCTAATTTTATTTCCTCCTAAATGTTGCTGAACTTCTAGGATAAGCTTTTTGATATTTTCTTTTTCTTGTGACGAATTATTTTTTTCTTCTAAGATAATTTCTAACGCATTATAGATTTTTGGCAATTTTCCGGTAAATTCTACATCTACCACTGGACCAATCACTTGTACAATTTTTCCTTTATTCATATTTTTTTAAAATTTTTAATTCTTATGGCTTAATTTACTTTATTTAACTATTTTTAAAATCTCTTTGATTTTATTTCTCATTTTACAAACCTTATTTTAAATTATTCCAACGCCGCTCGACCAGCAGAAATTTCAGCAATTTCTTGAGTGATTTTCATTTGCCTAATTTGATTATACGCAAAAGTTAAGTCATCTGCCATTTCTTTAGCTGCTTCAGTCGCACTATTCATTGCAAGTATCCTTGCTGATTCCTTAGAAGCATTAGATTCTAAGATAGCATGATAGATTTGCATTTCAATAATTCTAGGAAAAATTTCGTTTAAAATAACTTCTGGACTTGGCTCAATTTTATACTCTATTGCTGGTTCATTTAAGCCATATTCTTTAGCTAATACATCCATTTCCGCAATTTGTTTTTCTAAATCAATTTTAGAAATCGGCAAAATTTGACGAATCCGTGTTTCTTGCTTGATAGCCGAGACATAGTTAGTATAAAAAATAACTACCTTGTCATATTTTTTAGCTAAATAATCATCAATTACTATCTTCCCGACTGGACGCACATCATCAACTTTTGGTAGGTAAGTTAATTCATCAAAAGAAGCAATAATATTTTTACTTAATCTTCTAACAATATTCCCTCCTTTTTTTCCGATTGAAATAAAATCAATTTTTAAATCTTGATCTTTTTCTTGAGAAATAATTTTCTTTTTTCCAATTCTATTGATTTTTAATTTAGCTGGATTTTGTAATTCTTCCTTAATTTTTTTAACCATTTGAGAATTAAATGAGCCACAAAGACCTTTATTAGAAGTAATAACGACAGCTAAAACTTTTTTTACTTCACGCACTTCTAATAGTCCTTCGGTATAATTTTCAAAGGAACGGCTGAGATTAGTCAGAATACTCCACGCGCTATGAGCATAAGGACGAATAGCCAGAACACTGTTAACAGCTTTTCGCATTTTAGCAGCAGAAACCATTTCCATAGCCCGAGTAATTTTCCCTGTATTATGAATTGATTTTATTCTTCTTTTAATTTCTTTTCCTGAAGCCATAAATTTATTTAATTCTTTTACCTTCTAAATATTACTTTTTATTTTCTAAAAACCAAAATTTAATTTTGATTAATTACTCTGATAAACTTCCTTGAATTCTTTAATCGCTTTTTCTAATTTTTCTACTATTTCTTCTGATAATTCTTTTCTTTTATCAATTAATTCTAAAACCTCACTCGCAGTTGATTTAAAGTATTGGTGAAAATCATCCTCCCATTTTTTCAAATCTTCTACTGCCACATCATCCATAAAACCATTAGTTAGGGCATATAAAATTGTCACCTGGTCTTTCATAGACATTGGAGAATACTGACTTTGTTTTAATACTTCTACTGTTCGTCTGCCTCTTTCAATTTGATTACGAGTACTTTTATCTAAATCTGATCCAAACTGAGCAAAGGCCTCTAGCTCTCTAAATTGAGCTAGATCTAATCTTAATTTTCCAGCAACTTTTTTCATTGCTTTTGTTTGTGCTGCAGAACCAACCCGAGATACCGACAAACCAACATTTAACGCTGGACGAATACCCTTATAAAATAAATCTGACTCCAGATATATCTGACCATCCGTAATAGAAATTACGTTAGTTGGAATATAAGCGGAAACATCTCCTCCTTGAGTTTCAATAATAGGTAAAGCTGTCATAGAACCTCCTCCAAAAGTTTTATCTAATCTAGCACTTCTTTCTAATAGTCTAGAATGCAAATAAAAAACATCTCCTGGATAAGCCTCTCTCCCTGGTGGTCGTTTTAAGATTAAAGAAATTTGACGATAAGCCCAAGCATGTTTGCTTAAATCATCATAAATTATTAAAACATCTTGTCCTTGATCCATAAAATATTCCCCTAAAGCACAGCCTGCATAAGGAGCAATAAATGAAAAAGCTGCTGGATCAGAAGCTCCAGCTACTACTATAGTAGTATAATCCATAGCTCCTTTCTTTTCTAGTTCCGCTACAATTCTAGCTATTTTTGATTCTTTTTGTCCAATAGCGACATAGATGCATTTCATATTTTGACTCTTCTGATTGATAATTGTATCAATAGCAATAGCTGTTTTACCTGTTTGTCTATCTCCGATAATCAATTCTCGTTGACCTCTACCAATTGGAATCATTGCATCAATTGCTTTAATTCCAGTTTGAACTGGTTGATCAACTGATTGACGAGTAATCACTCCTGGAGCAATTTTTTCTAACGGATAAAATTTCTCTGTCTCCACTTCTCCCTTACCATCAATAATCTGTCCCAATGGATTAATAACTCTCCCCATCATTGCCTCTCCAACTGGAATAGATAATATTTTACCAGTTGATTTTACAACATCACCTTCCTTAATATTCTCATAGTTACCTAGAATCATTGCTCCAATTTGACCATCCTCTAAATTTAAAACTACTCCAATAATGCCATCAGGAAATTCTAACATTTCGCTAGACATTGCTTCGGTTAAACCAGAAAGTTTAGCTACTCCATCACCCACTTCAACTACTACTCCAATTTTCTCTGTTTGAGTAGTCGCTTCAAAATTTTCTAATTGTTGTTTTAATTGTTCAACAATATAATCTTTATCCATAATTTTTTATTTAAATTATTTTAATATATTTATTTAATTAAGGCTCTCTTTAATTTCAATAGTTGATTAGCCACAGAAAAATCTATCATTTCATTCTGAGTTTTAATAATTATCCCTCCCTTAATCTTCTGACTAATAACATTTTTAGTTATAACTTTGTCAATTTCGTATTTTTTGATTAAAAATTCTTCAATCTTTTTCTGTGTTTCTATAGTTAGCTTATCTCGACTAATTATTTCTGCTTCAATAATTTTATTTTTTTTATTAAAAAGTAAACTAAACTCAGCGATGATTTTTTCAACTAGTTTCATTTGTCTATTTTTCTGTAAGATCTTTAAAAAATTATTAATTATAAAATCAATCTCTTTGGGAGATTTATTCTCGGATACTTGATATAAAGCTTTTGTATATTGACTGACTGATAAGCTCATCATTTTAAACTATGTTTAATTAATTCTTGATCTTTTTCACTATCTAATTTTTCCCCAATTATTTTCTCAGAAGCCGAAACTACTAAGGTAGCAATTTCGGATTTAACTTCTCTTAAAATTTTTTCTTTTTCTTGTTTAATTTGTTTTTGACTGATATCTAACATTTTTTCTGTTTGTTCTTTCGCTACAATCACTATTTCGTTAGCATTTTCTACTGCTAATTCTTCCGCTTTTTTAATTATTTCTTGAGCTTTTTTTCTCGCTTTCACTAAAACTTTTTCTTCTTTTTCTTCAATCTCAGCTAGTTTTTTTTGTGATTTTTCTGCATCCTTTAATCCTTTTTCTATTTTTTTAGTTCTAGTTTCTAGTAATTTTAAAATAGGTCCATAAGCAAATTTGTGTAATACCCAAATTAAAATCGCAAAATTGACTAATTGCGCTAACAATAATTTTCCATTAACTCCTAAATTATTTAACAATTCCATTTTTTTAGTTTTAACTTAGTTACTCATTCTAGCTCCAAATATTTGGAGCTATTTCAATAACTAAACAAACTTAATAATCAAAGCTACTACTAACGCATAAATAGCGATAGCTTCCGTAAAAGCGATAGCTAAAATCATTGCTGTTTGAATTTTATCTGTTGCTTCTGGATTTCTTCCAATTGACTCCATCGCTTTAGCTGCTAAAATTCCAATTCCAATTCCAGGTCCAATAGCCCCAAAACCGATAGCGATAGCTGCTGCGAGAGATTTTACTGCCTCTGTTTCCATATATTTATTGACTAATCCCTAGCCCACTTCACCGATGGTCACTAGAAATTAATATTAAAAAATTATTAACTTTCTCTGATTACTAATCAGAAATTAACTGTTTATAAAATACTCTCAATTTGTAAACTTTTAATTAATGACTAGTCTCTGTTACCGCTATTTTTAAAAATACTAAGGTTAACATAGCGAATACTAACGCTTGAATAAAACCAACAAATAATTCTAAAAACAAAAATGGTACTGGAACAAAATAAGGAACTAACTCCAACATTACTAATAAAAGAACTTCTCCAGCAAAAATATTTCCGAAAAGACGAAAAGAAAAGGATATAACTTTAGCTACCTCACTAATCAATTCTAATACTCCAACAAAAGTTCCGATAAAATATGGTTTACGAAAAGGATTAACAAAAAACTTACCAGCATATTTAACGGCTCCGATAGCCGCAATTCCCATAAATTGAGCTGAAAAAACTGAAATCAAAGCAATTGCTAAAGTAACATTCAAATCTGCTGATGAACTTCTAATAAAAGGAATAAACGATGAATGCCCATTTTTAGCTACATTTATTCCAATCGTTCCTAAACCAGGAACTAGCTCAACCCAATTAGACAGGATAATAAAAATAAAAATAGTTACTACTAATGGGAAAAATTTTTTCGTTTGTTCCCGGTCATGAGTAACACTATCTATCAAATTTAAAAATGATTCTAAAATATATTCTATAATATTTTGAAAACCAGTAGGAATAATCTTTAAATTTTTTTTCAAAAAAAGAGAAGTAACAATAATAATCGCACTAATAATTAAAGTTATCAATAATGTATTTGTGATTGGGAATGACCCAAAATGAAATATTGTTTCAGGTGTAAGTGAAATATCCATTATTTTTTATTCATTATATTGGTAGTTTTTTTGTAAACTATATAGGTTGAAGCAATAATTGAAATAAGAATACCAGTTAGCAATAAAAAAGGCGAAGTACCAAATTTTTTATCCAAAATTCTTCCCCCTAAAGCCAATCCTACTAACGGGATAGCAATTGAATAACCTAATTCCCACGCTAAAGATAAAGCCGAAAAGGATATATTATTTTTTTTATCATTCTTCGTCAATGTTCTGTCTTAAAATAAAAAAGTGTTGAAAAACAACCCTCTTAATTGTTGCTTAAAATTAAAGAACTGTCAACTATCTCAAAATAATCTTTTTTATTTTTTTATTTTTCTATTTCTTTTAATTTAATTTTTTCTAATAAAGCAATCAATTGGCTTTTTCCCTTTTAATATTTGTCTTTTAGCCTAAATTAAACCAATTTTTAGTATTTTCTCTAGTTTTTTTAAATACGATTGATTTACTAATTTTTTTTATCTCTGCTATTTTTTCTGCTACATAAATAACATAGCTGGGCTCATTTCTTTTTCCTCTTTTTGGTACTGGAGCTAAATAAGGACAATCAGTTTCTACTATTATTCTTTCTAATGGAATAGTTTTAATCACTGTTAAAATTTCTGTCTCTGATTTAGCATAAGTAATATTACCAGTAAACGAAAAATTAACATTCTTTAATAATAAAACTTTTTTAGTAAAACTTAATCGTCCACTAAAACCATGAAAAACATATTTTAGCTGAGAAAAATTATTGATAATCTCTAAAATGTCTTCATAAGCTTCACTTGTTTCTCTATATTTTTTACCTCTTTCTGCTTTAGCTCCTCGACAATGAATAATCACTGGAAGATTTAATTTTTGAGCTAACTCTAATTGAGCAATAAATCCTTTTTGTTGGTTTACTTTTTCTTGCTCAGTTATTAGTTTTTCATTATGTCTAAAATATTCCAATCCAATTTCTCCGATAGCCACTACTTTTTCTTCTTTAGCTAGTTCTTCTAATCTACTAAAGTAATTAAAGCTTTTCTCTTGATATTGGTCAAAATAACTAGGATGCAAACCAACCGAGGCGTAAATATTTTTATATTTTTGAGCCAATTTAACTGATCGTTCAGAGCTCCCAATTCCAGCACCAATATTAATTATTTTTTCTACTCCACTAGCAAAAGCTCGCTCAATCACAGCTGGGCGATCATTATCAAACTGCTGATCATCTAAATGAGTATGGGCATCAATTATCATAGCTTTTTCACAACAAAATAATAGCTCACTGTAATTTACTGTTATATTCTCTTAAACAAAATAATTCTTTCTTTTGTTTCTAGGGCTACTTTTATTTTTTCTGCAGTTTCAGGCATCAATGGTTCTAATTTTTGGCTAATAATGAACAATTCTGTCAAAAGTTCTCGCATAATTTTTTCAAATTCAACCACTTTGTTTTTTGCTAACTCCCAAGGTTTAGTTTTTTCAATAAGTTGATTAGCCTCTTTAACTCGTTTAATTATATCTTCTAACTCCTTATCTAAATTCATTAGCTCAAAATTATTTTTAGTTTGAAGACTTACTTCATATTGGATATCTTTTAAATTAAATTTAATATTTTCTCCTAACTTTATGATTCTAGCTGTTAAATTCCCAAGACCATTAGCTAAATCAGCATTATATTTGAGTATAAACTTTTTCCAAGAAATATCACTATCTTCTCCAAAGGTTCCCTTAGCTAATAATAAATACCTAGTTCCATCTTTACCAAATTTATCCACCATTTCTTTAGGAGAAATTACATTTCCAATTGATTTACTCATTTTTTGACCGTCAACACTAATAAAACCATTGATAAAAATTTGTTGACTAGTTGGCAAATCAGCTGCCATTAACATCGCCTGCCACATTGCAGATTGTTGACGAAGATTATCTTTGCCAGCAATTTGAACAGCCTGGGGCTTTTCTTTGGTTCCCCAAAATTTTCTAAATTTTTTTTCATCTTCCGGCCAGCCTAAGGTAGAAATGTAGTTTATTAAAGCATCGAACCAAACATATATTACTTGAGTGTCATCGTCTGGTACAGCAATTCCCCACGGCATCTTTTCTTTTAAACGAGAAATAGAAAAATCCTCCAAACCTCGTTTTACAAAAGATTTAATTTCATTAAACCTTTTTTCAGGCACTACAAAGGTAGGATTTTCTTTATATAATTTTAAAAGTTTTTTTTGAAATTGGCTAAATCTAAAAAAATAATTTTCCTCTTTTATTATTTCTAATTCTTTTCCTGGATGAAAAGGACAACAACCTTTTTCTAATTCACTATCAGTCTTCTCCAACTCACACCCTATACAATATTTAATTTCGTACTGCTTTTTATAGATATATCCATTTTTCTCTACTCTCCTCCAAATTTCTTGAGCAGATTTTTCATGATGTTTATTAGTTGTTCTAGTAAAATTAGTATAACTGAGATTTAATAATTGTTTTAATTGATCAAATTTTTGAGCGTATTCGTTAACATATTCTTGAGTTCCTTGTCCTTTAGTTTGAGCTTTTTGCCAAATTTTCACACCATGTTCATCCGTTCCAGTGTTAAAAACTACTTCCTTGCCTAAAGATTTTTCAAAACGAGACCGAGCATCCGCCATAATTATTTCACTAGCAAAACCAATATGTGGTTCTGCATTAACATAAGGTAAAGTTGTAGTAATGTAAAATTTTTCTTGCATGCTTAAGTTTCTTAATAAATTATAATAACTATTTCTCCTTTTACTTTATTTTGAAAATTATTAAAATAAATCAGTATTTCTTCTACTGTTCCTCTGACTATTTCTTCAAACATTTTAGTCAATTCCCGACCTAAAATAATATTTTTTGTTGATTGAAGCCTTTTTAAAAGCTCTAAGTTTTTAATTAAGCGATGAGGAGATTCATAATAAATAACTGGATATTTTAAAGCTAAGACTTCCTTAAAAAAAGTCTCTCTTCCTTTTTTATGTGGCGGAAACCCTAAAAAAATAAATTGTGATAAATCAATTCCTGAAATACTAGCTAAAGAAATTAAAGCTGAAGATCCTGGAATTGGAACTACAGTTATTTCATTTTTAATAGCTATCTCCACTAATTGATTACCAGGATCAGAAATTCCAGGTGTACCAGCATCAGTTATTAAAGCTACTTCTTTTCCTGTTTGAAGCTTCTCTAAAATTGATTTTAACTTAGGAACTGGTTTAATAGCTCCTCCTTTATGAATATTTCGATAAAAAGACCAGACAGGAGTGACTATTTCATAATTATTTAAAAGCTTTTTAGATGTTCTAGTGTCCTCACAAACAATTAAATCAACCTTTTTTAAAGTTTCTACAGCTCTATAAGTAATATCTTTTAAATTACCAATCGGAGTGGCAACTATATATAGTGTTCCTGCTTTCATAAAAGTTAATTCATCAAACTAATTTTTTTGATTTTCTTTAAAGAATAAATCTCTAATAAAAAGTCCTATCGCTGTAGCAATTGGTACAGCTAAAATAGCTCCCGTAATTCCTGCCAGCTTTGCCCCAATTAAAAGAACTATAATAACTACTGCTGGGTTTAGACCAACAGCCTTTTTCATAATTAAAGGAGTTAAAACATTACTCTCAGTTTGTTGTACTATGAAATAAACTAAGATTGCTAAAATACCTTTAATCGGAGAAATTAAAAATCCTAAAATAGCTCCAGGTACAGCCGAAATAATTGGACCAATATAAGGTATAATCTCCAAAAGACCAGCAATAACAGCTAACGCTAAAGCATACGGAATACCAGCCAAGCTTAAGCCGATATAATCTAAGATAAAGACTATTAGCATTAAAGAAATTTGCCCTTGCATCCATTTACCAATTTTGTATTTTATTCTAGTGGATAAATCAACAATATATTTTTGATACTTACTAGGAGTTACTGAAGCTATCAATTTATTAATTCCGTCTTCTTCCACTGCCATATAAAAAGCTATTGATAAAACAGATACTACTGAGACTAAGCCAGAAAAAACACCTATAGTTGTAGAGAAAAGATTCTGTGGAATATGTGAAATCCAATTGCTAATATTGTCAAAAAGATTTTGCGTAGTAACATTAATATGTTTTGATTGAAAAAAATTAGAAGTAGTTCCAAGCAAATGTTCAGTCTTTTGATAATATGCGGGAAAGTTTTGAGAAAAATCTGAAAACTGATGAGCAATTGGAGGTATTAAAAAAGAAACCGCTAAACTAGTTACAATAATTAAAAACAAATAAATAATAGATACTCCTACCGAACGAGGAATTTTCTTTTTTTGTAACCAATCAACCGTAGAATCAATAGCTGAAACAATAATTAAAGCAATAAAAAAGAGAATAATAATATCTCTTACTAGATATAAAAACCAACCGACTAAAATAACAGCCATGATTTTTATGATTGATTTAGTTGAAATTTCTATTTTTAATTTTTCCATAAGCTTATAATTTTAATAGGCTTTTTAATTTTGCATTATTTTTATGTGGACCAATAATAGCTAAATTTAGCTTTTCTTTTTTGATTATATCCTGAGCTACTCTTAGTATATCATCTGGAGTAACTTTATCAATAAGCTCAAATTTTTCTTCTATAGTTAATACTTCTTTTTTAGTCACTTCTTGTTCAATGAAATACATTGCTACCTCATCAGAGGCTTCCATTCCCATAATAGTTTTTCCTTTGATATAATCCTTAGCTCTTTGTAATTCCCTAAAAGAAATTTTTTCTTGAGCTATTTTTCGATATTCACCTAAAATAGTTTCAATAGCTAGCTCCAAGTTTTTATGTTCTATTCCTGCTCTAGTAGTTAAATGTCCACAATCAATAAAACTTTCTCTTCCTGTTTTAATATAATAAGCTAACCCTCTTCGCTCTCTAACTTCTATAAACATCCGACTAGACATATTCCCTCCTAAAATAACAGCTATTAAAAATAAAACATATTGATCTTTATGATTTTGTTTGTAAGATCTAAACCCTAGTGATAAATGAGTTTGATCAGTTTTCTTAAATTTAATTTTTGATTGAGGCATTTTTTGTTTTTCTTCTACTGAGATAATTTCTGACTTGCTACCTTCTGACATCGTAGAAAAATACTTTTTCACCTGGGTAATTACTTTTTTTTCATCAAATTTTCCCGCTATACAAACTACTGTATCATTAGCTAAATAAAAACGCTTCTTATATTTCAAAAAATCTTTTCGCTGAAATAATTGAATGGTTTTTTTGTAACCAATAATCTCTCTTCCTAGGCTATTTCCAGAATAAAGTAATTTCTCAAAAACATCTTCCACATTTTGCATTGGCATATCTTCATACATATTTAATTCTTGTAAGATAGTTCTCTTTTCTTTTTCTATTTCTTTTGGTTCTATTTTAGAATTAAGATAAATATCAGCAATAATATCTAAAGCTATTTTAATATGTTTAGCATCTACTTTAGCGTAATAGCCAGTAGTCTCTTTAGAAGTAAAGGCATTAAATTCCCCACCAACATTGTCTAATTCGCTAGAAATATCTAAAGCCGTTGGACGTTTTTTAGTTCCTTTAAATAACATATGCTCAATAAAATGTGAAAGCCCAGCTTCTTTTTCTGTTTCGTAACGAGAGCCTACTCCGACCATAGTAACTACTGTAACAGTTTTTGTGCCCACCATCGGAATAGTTATCACTCTCAAGCCATTTTTTAATTTAGTTTTTTTATAGTTCATGATTATATTTTTTCTTAACGTAAGTTACATTACAAAGTTAGAAGTTTTCAGTTGTTAATCTAAACTTAATTTTATTAAGTTTAGATTTTAGTTAACAATTCTACTAACATTCTTATTGGCGTTCCAGTTGCTCCTTTAGTAAGGTTTTCGTCATAAACCGCCGTCATTCTCGGAGCGATATCAATATGCATCCATTCTTTTTTATAATCTTTAGCAAAATGTTTTAAAAATGTTGCTGCCGTAGTTGGGCTTCCATAACCTGATTTAGCCTTAGTATTTATATTGGAAATTTCTCCAAAGTTTCCTTTAATATCACTTTCATATTCTTCCCATAAAGGCAATCGCCAAACAAAATCGCCAACTTTCTCAGCCGTTCTTTCTACTAATTTAGCTAGCTCATCATTATTAGTAAAGATAGCATTGGCTCGCTCACCTAAGGCTATTACTGCTGCTCCAGTTAAAGTCGCTACATCAATAACCCTACTCGGCTTATATTTTTTAGCTAAAGTTAAAGCGTCTGCTAAAATCAAACGACCTTCAGCATCAGTGTGTCCAATCTCTACCATTGTGCCATCCATCATTTCTACAATGTCTCCTGGACGAAAGCTTGTTCCACTTGGCATATTCTCCACCGCTGGAATAAGCGCTACGATATTTTTTTTAACTTTTAATTTTGCCAAAGCCACAATTGTTCCAATAACTGCCGATCCACCACTCATATCCATCATCATCTCTAAAGCATATGGATGTGGCTTAGTGTCAATTCCACCCGAATCAAATGTTACTCCCTTACCAACTAAAACAATTGGCTTTTCAGTTTTACCCCCGTTTTTGTATTCTAGGATTATAAATCTTGGCTTATATTGACTACCACTTCCTACAGCCAAAACTCCTCCCATTCTATTTTTTTTAATTTGTTTTTCGTCCAATACTTGAATTTTAATTCCCGTTCCTGCAATCATTTTTCGTGTCTCCTTAACCAAAATTTCTGGTGTCATATCTCCACCAGGAGTGTTAGCTAAATTACGACAACGATTAACCTGTTCCATAACTATTTGAGCTTCTTGAATTTTTTTTTCGAAAACACTTTTCTTATCACTCTCCATAATTAATTTTATTTCTTCAAGATTACTCCACCCCTCCTTCGGTTTCTTTTTGTATTTACAGAATTCATAATTTGCCAATTCCACATTTTCTACAAAAAGTTTTTCCAAATCTTCGCCTAAATTATTAAATTTTATCAATTCTTCCCAGTTAATTACAATATTTTTAAGTTTATTTTTTTTGGCTTCCAAGATAATCCCTCTCACAAAAATAATCCATTTTCGCCTATTCATTTTTTCCTTTTTGACAGTTTTAATTTCCAAAATTTCTTGCTCATTTTTAATAACAAAGCGATTTGTCGCATTTTTTTCTGAAAATAAAATTTTGGTAAATTTTTTAGCTTTTATTTTTTCATTCGTAAGTGTGATTTTCATATATTTAAAATTATTTTAATTTATTTTTTAAAAATTCTTCCAATTTTTCAACCTTAACTCTTTCTTGCACCATTGTATCTCGGTCACGAATAGTAACAGTATCATTTTCCAAAGTCTCAAAATCAACCGTTAAACAATATGGAGTTCCAATTTCATCTTGCCGACGATAACGCTTTCCAATATTTCCATTGTCATCAAATTCGCACATATATTGCGATTTTAAACTATTATAAATTTCCCGCGCCTTCGTTACTAATTCTGGTTTATTTTTTAACAAAGGGGAAATTGCCACTTTGATTGGTGCCAGTTTCTTAGGAAATTTCATCATTACTCGCTTATTTCCATCTTCCAACTTTTCTTCCGTATAGGCATCAGTAATTACCGCTAAAAAAGTTCTATCGACGCCAACCGATGCTTCTAGAATATGGGGAATATATTTTTCGTTAGTTTGTGGATTACGATAAGATAAATCTTTACCAGAAAATTTACTATGTTGAGTTAAATCATAATCCGTACGATAATGTATCCCTTCTAATTCTTTGAAACCAAACGGGAAATTATAATCAATGTCCCACGCCGCCTTAGCGTAAAAAACCAAATTTTCGTGTTTATGCCATTTTAGATTTTCCTCTTTAATTCCTAAATCTAAATAATATTGCCAACGCCGTTCTCGCCACTCCTCATAACTTTTCATCGCTTCATTTGGATGAACAAAATACTGAAATTCCATCTGTTCAAACTCTCGTTTGCGAAAAATGAATTGGCGAGCAGTGATTTCATTACGAAAAGCTTTGCCAATTTGAGCAATTCCGAAAGGAATTTTTTGTCGAGTAGAATCCAAAACATTTTTAAAATTGATATAAATTCCCTGACAAGTTTCGCCACGCAAATAAGCTGGTTCTTTATTCCAATCTTCTGTAAAATTTCCCAAATTAGATTTTACCAAGAGATTAAAACTTTTCGCTTTAGAAAATTGACCTTTTGTTCCACATTTTGGACATTTAATTTCATCTCTATTTTCATCAAGTAATTTATTAATTTCCTCATCACTCATTTTTTCATCAGCAAAAACACCGATATCCTCCAAAAGATGATCTACTCTTAACCGACTGTGACATTGTTTACATTCTGCTAACGGATCACTAAAACCACTAACATGTCCAGAAGCTTCCCAAACCTTTGGATGCATAAAAATGCTACTATCCAAGCCAATAATGTTCTCATTTTCCTGCACCATCACTTTCCACCAATTTTCCTTAATGTTTTTTGCCAATTCTACTCCGTAAGGACCAAAATCATAAACAGCCCCGAAACCACCATAAATTTCACTAGACGGAAAAACAAAACCCCTTCTCTTCGCCCAACCGACAATTTTTTCCATTTTATTACTCTCTTTTTTATCACTCATAAATTTAATTTTTAGTATTTATGCCTCATCCATCTAAATATTTTTAACAAATCTCCGTATAATTAACTATAATATTCTTGTAAATCCAAAAATTTTTATACCTATACTAAAATAAAATTAACCTCACAAACAAAGTATAGTTTACATTCTGCATTTTATCAAACCCGAGTTAATACTAGCAATATTTATTGTAATTAGTTAATAAGATTAGGACCTGAGCTCTTGACTTAATAATGATGATGGCATATACTAACTTAATCTGTAAATTCAACCGAATTTTGCAGATTAGGTCCTTTTTTTACTTAAAGGGAATCGGTAATCCTTTCCCCAAAATCCACAAGGAGGAGAATTATGTACGGAAAAACAAGCTTGTACGGTGGACGAATAAACCATTGTAAAAGAACGTCTCTCGGTAAAAAAATTTTTATTGCTGAATTGATTAAGCTGACCGACCTTTTACCGGTTGACTGGGATCAAATTGATCCCGATAATCCGGCACCAGCACCAGAAGATCGAGTTGCATCGAACGAGACGGTGATGGGAAAGCTGTCTAAGGAACAAAAAGTCCTCTGGACAGTACATAATCACATTAAAACGAAAATGTTCAACGCTCTGCCAGAAGTTTATCTGACAGGAAAAATAAATGAGCTTGATGCCGCTAAAAAGCTGGCTCTGCAAGTTTTTTATTTTTCCAACACTAAAACTTTCGGTTGTTTCACTGATAAAAATTTTTCTGGACTCCGTTCTGGATATAGGTTTGTCAGCGGATATACTGACATTCCTGCTGAAATTTTATCCCTATTATCAAATTTTCCTTAAAAGAGCTCCTGGACTCCCGCAATCTGTCATTGACAGATTGCGGGATTTTAAATTTTCTTTTAAAAAAATTACCAATAAAAAAAGTGTTTGGTTACTGAATTTTTGACAAATAATGATTGACTCTCAGCCCGTTGCTACCACCAAGACCATTGCCGTTTGTAAAATAAAGTTCCTAATAAAATTTTATAGATTAATTTTTATCATTTTCATATCCTGTCATCTTCATATTATTTTACTCTTTTTCTTAATAACGACATCAGCTCAATATTTTCTTTGTTGATTTTTAAATAATAAAACTCTTTATGCCCACCGTGGGCTGATTTTTGCTCTTCTATTTTTTCATTGTAAATTTTAAAAACTTTTATTGGATAATTTCCTTCTGTATTTATAATTTCAATTTCATCATCAGTATAAATAGCGTTGTGTACTTTGATTTTAATTAGGTTTTCTTTATCACTTTTTAAAACTTCCCCCACAAATTCATATTGACTCTTATTATGTGTATTTTCAAAATTATGCTCTGGTTCTTCTCCTAGTAAAAATCCAACTGTATAACCACGATTAACTAAGCCATTTAAATTATCCAACTCGGTTTGCAATATTTTTTTATCTTTTAAATTATCCAAAACTTTCCGATAAGCGCGAATTACGGTAGCCAAATAATACACACTTTTATTGCGACCTTCAATTTTGAATGATGTTACGCCAGCTGAAATTAAATCCTGTAAATGTGTCAATAAGTTTAAGTCCTTACTATTTAAAAAATAGGTTCCATTATTATCTTCTTCTAACTCCATTTCAAATTCTCCCTGATAATCAACTACCGTCATTTCTTTGCTTTCCTCTTTGCATTTTTCATCTCCTACTTTTTTATATCCCCAACGACAAGGTTGTGAGCAATCTCCCAAATTAGCACTTCGCCCACTCATCCATTTACTCAAAATGCACCGCCCTGAATAACTCATACACATTGCTCCGTGCACGAAATATTCTAACTCTACTTCTGGTACTCGTCGATGAATTTCTTTAATTTCCTCCAAAGTCACTTCTCGTGCCAGGATTACTCGTTTCACGCCCTGATCTACCCAAAATTTCACCGCCCGCCAATTAGTTGCATTCGCTTGAGTAGAAAGATGAATTTCCACCTTTGGCAAATATTCTTTTACTAATGCCAACACGCCTGGATCGCTGACAATAATTCCATCAATCTCAATTTTTTGCAATTCTTGCAAATGTTTTTCTAATTTTTCAAAATGTTGGTTGTGCGCGTAAATATTTAAAGTTATATAGAATTTTCTACTTTTTTTATGTGCATAATCCACACCCTTTTTTAAAGTTTCAAAAGTAAAAGCGTTAATTCTTGCTCGTAATGAAAAATCAGGCACACCAGCATAAACCGCATCCGCCCCATATTTAATGGCATATTTCATTTTTTCCAAACTCCCCGCTGGAGCTAAAAGTTCTAAATTATTTTTCATAAAATTTATATTTAAAAATACTCAAACTGCTTACTCTATTGATTCTACTAAATTCATCATTTCTTTCACAAACATCATACTCCCACAAATAATAATTTTCAAAATTAAACTCAGAAGATACTTTTATGCTATAAGTAGCTATGTATTTTTACTTATTAAACTAACACAACGGGGATTTGGACATTGCCCAAATCCCCATATTTTCATCTCTTAAAACAGGAAAAACATCTTTCAAAAAGAAGATAATCTGGATCTTCTTGTATTTTTCGCAAAAACTCCGCATAATTTTTTTCTCCTTTTTTCTCCAACTGCTCTATACAGTCGGAAAAATCCGAACAGAAAATGTTTGGAGAAAATAAAAATCCTCTCACTCTTATACCTAGCCATGCTTTACGCATAGCAGAGGTATTTCCTTTTATGACTGTTGACGGAATTTTATCTATTTTCACGCTTCCTCTATATCCTCTAAATCTTTTACTGACAACCATTGCTCTTTGGCTAATGCCGATACCAAAAAGATTAACAGCACTAATCTTCGGAATTCCAATTGGAATTATTTTTTTTCTTTTTTTTGTCACTATACGCAAAATATACGATACGATTCCATAAAAATACCTTCTCATTATCCTATCCTCCCTTTTTGTTGTTTAATGAACTGTAACCATTGTTTTCCTTCCTTTAATATATCAAAGAATATACTAAACTACAACATTTTTTGTAGAATGGCATATTTCATTTTTTCCAAACTCCCCGCTGGAGCTAAAAGTTCTAAATTATTTTTCATCTTCAAAAACTTAAAAAAATTTATTTTTCTTCTCTTAATTTTTTCATTAACTCAGCATAAAATTTTAAATTATGTAATGAAACTAATCGTCCACCCGATGGCTCCTTAGAAGAAAATAAATGCCGAAGATATGCCTTAGTGTGATTTTTACAAAGCTCACAATCGCACTCAGAATCAACTGCAGTAAAATCTTCCTTGAACTTTTCATTGTTGATATTGATAATTTGATAAAATTCTTTTGGTAACTTAACGAGTTCATCTTTAGCTTGAATTATTTTTCTAGCTTCTGCTGTCCAAAGAAAAATTTTTCCGTGCCGTCCTTCTCTAGTTGGAATAACACAATCAAACATATCCCAACCTAAAGAATGCATTTTTACAATATCTTGGGGAGTTCCCACTCCCAAAGCAAACCGCAAAGATTCAGGAGGAATAAATTCAGCTGTAGTTTTTACCACTTCTTCCATTAGATTACCTTTCTCATCAATATGTCTAGCCCCAAATCCATAGCCATCAAAACCAATTTTCACTAGCTCTTGAGCGCAATGTTCCCTTAAATCTAAATATTTACCACCTTGAATAACACCAAAAATAAGTGGCTTTTCTATTTCTGATAATTTCCTTTTTTTTATTTGTTTTTTATATTCAATTTTACATCTTTTTGCCCAACTGATAGTTCTTTTCACGGCTTGAGAAATTTTCTCTTTGGTATAACCATTAGGCGGCGGATCATCAAAAACTACCATCATATCCACGCCTAAATCAAATTGAATTTCAATAGCTTTTTCAGGAGTTAAATAATGAAGCGAGCCATCAATTGGAGAACGAAATTCAACACCATAATCAGTGATTTTTCCCATTTTCGGATTTTTATGAATTAAAGAAAAAATTTGATAACCACCTGAATCCGAAAGTAATGGATTGTTCCAGTCCATAAAATTGTTAATTCCACCCACTTTTTTTATTAATTCCATTCCTGGTTTTAGATAAAGATGGAAAGTATTAACCACCATTGGACCCATTTCTAAATCTATCAAATCATTATTATTTAAAGATCGTACAAATCCCCTAGTTGCATCAGGCATAAAAAAAGGAGTTTGAATGGCTCCTCTTTTAGTTTTTAAAATTCCTTTCCGACTTTGATTTTTTTTCGCTTGTATTTTAAATATTTGTTCAATCATTTAGTTGCTAAAATTTTAGTTTTACTTTTTAGTTCGTTACTCGACTTTTTGATATCAAAGAACTGTCTTCTGAAAGATTAGTTGTTTTCTGATTACTAACTTGTTTTAAGTTAGCTTCAGTAAAATCATCCTTTGCGGTTAAAATAGACTGACCAAGAAGTTTTACTTCTTTGCCAATTTGATCTGGAGAAGGTTTTATCTGAACTTGAAAAGCCACTTCCTTGGGTGAAGTTAAGATTCCTACTCCTGATTTCACATTACCTACATTCCAAACAATAGAATTAGTTCTTTGATTATAATCTAAATTAGCTCCCGTTGGAAAAGTTTTTCCAGTCATTAAAGCATTAGTCGGCAAGAAAGCTTCCACTTTCGCTTTTGATAAATCATTAGAGATGTTAGTAATTAACCAATGGATAGTATATGTCGTAGCTTGTCCAACCTTTGGAGGAATAGGTCCAGAATTAGAAATTTTTTGATCATCATAATATCCTTTAGTAGCTAAAATTAATTTTGAATTTAATTTCATATCCATAATGTTCCCTGCAATTATTTTATTCATAGTGATTGGCGTAGGAATATCTGGACTATCAATAGTTGCCACACTAGAAATCACAAAGTTTTTATCATTTTTATTTTTGACTTGAATAACATTTTTAATCTGAATACTAAAAATTATCGTTCCTCCTTGTCCAGGATCTAAACTTTTGAAGTTTGGAATATCAGAAGCTTTCCAAGTAATAATTTTATCATCAGCGTTATAGCTTCCTCCTTGCATATCGAGAGTTGAATAATCTAAAACTGAACTAGCTAATTTTTCTTTCACGATAACATCTCGCAAGCCAATATTTCCATCATTCTTAAACATTATTTTAAAATTAAGAATTTCGCCAGCGTTGACATTCAGATGTTGAACTCCATTAACAGTCTGTGTAATAGACAGAGGAGAAGCCACAATTTTTGTCGCGATGCTTTCTTCGCTATAGCTCATAAAACCATCTTGCTCAGTTGTCCCGATATAAACTCTAGCAGTTTTAATTTTATTTCGTTCTCCTTCTAATTTTCCAGT
The DNA here is from genome assembly GCA_003056145.1 of Parcubacteria group bacterium M10-OD1-1. Classification (GTDB taxonomy): domain Bacteria; phylum Patescibacteriota; class Minisyncoccia; order Moranbacterales; family UBA2206; genus M10-OD1-1. The sequence continues at coordinate 78,229 of LSNL01000003.1, read as the reverse complement.
AATAATAATTTTCCCTGATTGTCCAGGAGATAAATTACCTAAATACCAAATATTATTTCCTTCTAACGAACGAGGATTAGAGTGAGAAAAAGTAAACTGATCCGGATAATCAATTTTTATTTTTAAATTTTCAAAAGCTTCTGATCCATTATTACGATAAGTAATAAGATAATTTATTTGATTACCACTAGAAATGTTTTGGGGAGCTTCAATTTCTACACTGATAGGAGCAGATGTAATATTAACCCCGATTTGAGATTTAGTTTGAAATTGTCCGCTAAAACTAGACGGTTGATATTTTAGATTAGCTCGTAAATAGATAAGAGCTCCTTTAGGGCTGTAAGCTTTTCCGTTAAAAACAACCTTACCCTGACTATGTCTCTTGATGGTTCCTAGTTTTATAATTCCTGAAGTTGGACTTTCTTTTTGAAAATTAGTATTATTAGTTGGCTTAAAAGCTTCTGGATAAGAAATTTCTAAAGTAGTATTTTTTATATCTACCCAATTATTATTTTTATATTTAATAGTGTAGGTTAAAAGTTTTCCACTTCGTGCTTGAGTTGAACCATCAATAGACATAAAAACACCACTTTTAGTAAACACTACTCGACGCACTTCATAAGTTATAGCGCTAATTAAAATGATAGCAATAATTATTCCTAAAGCTAATATCCCTTTTTTAATAACTTTTTTTTCAGTAGCTCCTAATCCTTGTTTTTTTTTCAACCACAAATCTTCCTTTTGAAATTTTGAAGGTTCCTCATTGAGTTTTTCAGTTTTAGGATTATACTGACTAACTTGATGCTGAGATATATCCTTAGAAACTTTTCTTTTATATAATTTGTCTTTAATATCAAAAAGTGACATCGTCAATGATTAATAATTGATTAATTTTATTCTTATTAAAATATAGTTGTCAAGATCTTTCATTTACTTTAATTTTACTAAATTTTAGCTTTTTTAACAACTAATTATTTATCCAATGCAAATAATCATTTAAAATAATTTTTAAATTATTCAAAATATTTGGCTCTACTTTTAATTTACCAAAATTTTCAATTTTATTATTTAAAAATATTCTAATCAACTTTATTGTTTCATCATTAATTTTAATTTTTCTTATTTCTCTAGCTGAACATTTAGGGCAGATAATTCCTCCTTTGGCAGAATTAAAATAATTTTCTCGCGGTGTGATTTTTTGCAAACAATTTACACATTCTTGCATTTGCAACTCATAACCCAACGCGCTTAACAATTTAAATAAAAACCCAACAGTAAAGATAGTTATTTTAATTTCATTTTTCCCTGACAAAGTTAATTCATCCAAAGAAATTAAAAATACGATTAAAAAATTAAACACTTGAGCATCTTGCTCTTCTTGAGTAATTAGTTGATTAAATATATTAAAAACATAAAAAATATTTTCTAGCGAAACAATATTTTCTTTGATTTGTGAAAAATTATTAAGTGGAATTGCTCCAATAATTTTCCCCATTCCTTTATTCTTTACTACAAATATTTCCAAATAGGTAATCGGCTCTAAATTCCCAGCTAATTTAGCATTAGGTTTTCTGACTCCCTTAGCTAAAACTCTAATTATACCAGCTTCTAAAGTGTAGATACTATAAATTCTATCTACTTCACCAACATCTATTTTACTAAAGATAACACCTTGATATTTATATTCCATATTTTAATTCTATATCATTTAGTTAATCAAGAGAATAGAGCCAAGAAAATTGAAATTATACTTACACTCTTTGAGTAATTTCTTACTAAATTATGGAAAGTAAATAATAAGTATTTTGCTTTTTAATAAATTTTAAACTGTTTTAATATTTTGATTATCTTCTAATTTTAATTATACTAGAGATATGATCTTAAATATCCCCCTTCAAAAAAATAAAATTATTTTGGCCTTAGGCGCCGAATCTGCTGGTAATTTTTCCGTCTATTCTAATAAGGCAATCTATTTATCCGAAGATTTCGGCGATCTTTTGGATGATAAAAATTTTAAAAAATACAAAGCTACTTTAGAAATTTTTCTAAGAAAAAACCAGTTACGCCCAAACATAGTACTGACTGACCTTCATCCAAATTATATAACCACAATTTTGGGGAAAAATTTGGCTAAAAAATTTAAAGCTGACTATCTCCAGATTCAGCATCACCTTGCTCATATTTTTTCCCAAATTGGAAATAATTTCATACAAAATAATAAAATCCAGACACCCAACACTATTTATGGACTTGCTCTTGATGGCACTGGATATGGAACAGATGGAAAAATTTGGGGTGGAGAGGTTTTTAAAATTTCAAGCTTAAAAATGCAAACAACGAGAATAGGACATTTGGAAAACCAAATAATGATTGGCGGTGAACTAGCAATTAAAGAACCTGCCAGAATTCTTATCAGCATTCTCAGTAATTTTCAAAAAAAAGAAAGTATCTATAGTTATGTAAAAAAATATTATACTAAAAATCAATTTGAACTTTTATTTAATCAGCTTGAGCAGAATTTTAATTGCATTGAAACTTCCAGCACGGGTAGAATCTTAGATGCTATTTCCGTACTCTTAGGCTTTGCAAAAAACCAAAGAACCTATAAGCACGAAGCAACACATTTACTAGAAAAAAATTCCACTATTCCCTATAAAGACTTTCATCCAAAAATTATAAAGAAAAGTAAAACCAAGCTTATTTTAGATACTACGTATATACTTAAGTATATACTTAAGTATATACCTGGAAATGTAAATGGAAACATTCCCCGTGATCCTAAACGCCTAGCTGCCACTGCACAAATTTATATTATACAAGGACTGGAAGAAATTGTTAAGAATTATGCATTAAAAACTGTTCATCAAAAGAAAAATTCAAAAAATAAGCAACAGCTTATTCTTTCAGGTGGAATTAGCAATAACAAAATAATCTCTAACTATTTTAACAAAAAAAAATCCAACGATTCAACCGCCGAAGCATTGGATTCAATAATACCCCGCGGAGATGCTGGGATTAGCTTAGGACAAATTATTTTTTGGCTACTTAATAATTAAAAAATTAACAAATTCTTGGAATTAATTTTCCTTGAGGAACATCAATTATTTTAGTTCCTCCTAACGATGTTTTGAGATAAACACCTTTTCCTTTTTGCACAGTTCCAATTATTTTAGCTTCTGAATTATATTTTTGAAGGATTTTAATAACTTTAGAAGCATATTTTTGGGGAGTAGTTGCTACAAAACGCCCCTCCGAAGGAAAAGAGAATTTATCAATGCCCAAAAGTTCTGATAAAGCAACTACTTCTTTAGCAAAAGGTAATCGTTCTTCTTCTAATAAAATTTTAATTTTAGACTTCTCCGCTATTTCATTTAAAACAGCCGCTGACCCTCCTCTAGTAGGATCTTTACAGGAAGTTAAATATTTTCCTACTGCTTGTAGCTCTAAAATGAGTGGCCGACAATCACTTTTTATTTTACTTTGATAATTAAATCTTTTAGCTAACAAGGCAACAGCATGTTCACCTAAATTACCTGAAGCAACAACAACATCACCTACTCGCGCACCATTATTTTGAATTATTTTCTTCGCTATCCCTACTCCAGCAGTAGTAATTTCTAGTTTATCAATTTTCCCTTTTTCAGTTACTTTAGTATCACCTGTTACAATTGGTACTCCAGTAGCTTTAGAAATTTTACCAATAGACTGGATAATTTTTTGCAAATCTTTTTCTGGAAAACCTTCTTCAATAACTAAACTCAACGCTATTCCAATTGGACGAGCTCCCATTACCGATAAATCGTTAATCGTACCACAAATTGCAATTTTTCCAATATCACCACCTGGGAAAAATAAAGGATCCACAATAAAAGCATCTGCTGTAAAAGTTAAATGCTCTTTACCAATAGTAAAAGTCGCTCCATCATCATCTGTATTTTTCCATCGCGATTGAAACATTAAATTCTTTTTAATTTGAGAAATCAAATCATTAGATTTTTTTCCACCAGCTCCAGCTTCTAATTCAATTGTTTTATTTTTTTCCATCTTTTCTAATAATAAACTTCTTAACTTATTTGTTATTCTGGACATAACGAAACTCTACATTACAGCTACCCTCCACTGAAACCATACAAGCACCTTGAGGATTATCTGGCGTACAACTCCGACCAAAAAGAGGACATTGCTTAGCCTCTACTAATCCCTGAAGAACTAATCCACATTGGCAAGCACTCGGTTTTATTTTTATTTCTTTTTTTATTTTCTGAATTAGTTTTTTGTGAACCACTTCTGCATCTTGTTGCTGATATTTTGAACGAATTTTTAAGCCAGACTTTTTTATTTTTCCTAAACCTCTCCAATCAGCATCAGCTACTTTAAAAACTTCCTGAATTAACTTTTGAGCTTTAAGGTTACCTTCTTTTTTAACGAGCCTTTGATAAGCATTCTCTACCTTTCTTTCTTTGTTTAAAATTTGAGTTAATAATTTTTCAATAGCTATTAAAACATCTTTCCCTTCAAACCCAGCAACTACTTGAGGGATTGGAAATTGACAATAAACATCTACTCCAATAATAACACTTACATGTCCAGGGTCAATAAAACCATCTACCTTAATTTTTTTATTGGCTAGAAGAGCTTTCATCGCTGGAGGAAAAAGTTTATGCGCAGAATAAACCATTAAACCTTGTTTGATTGCCCAAGCAGTCATTCCAGTTGTAGTTTCAAAACCCAAACCAAAAAAGACTAATTGAGGTTTTTTTTGAGCTATCTTAACAGCCTCTGTAATATCATAAACAATATAAACTTCTGCTCCTTTTCTACCAGCTTCTTCCAAACTCATCAAATTACCTGGCACTTGAACAGCGTCTCCATAAACAGCTACTGGAATACCAGCCAAAGCTAGCCCTACCATAATATCAATATCTTTCTGCGCCGTTACGCAGACTGGACAACCAGGACCAGAAACCAATCTTATATTATCTGGCATTAAACTTTTAATTCCATTTTGAGCAATAGTTTGCGAATGAGTTCCACAAAGCTCCATTAGCCTTAAAGGACGACCAATTTTTTGAGCTTTTATTTGAATACTTTTTAAAAGTTTTTTTATTTCTGTTTTCATTAGGTATTTAAATAATTTTGGATATCTTTTACTCTATCTAAATCCATTTTTTCAATAGCAAAACCAGCGTGAACCATTATATAATCACCTATTTTTGCGTTTACCATAGTAATATTAATTTCTTTTTGAATACCATTAAAATCAACTTTAGCAATCTGACCTTTAATTTTTAAAATTTTTCCTGGAATAGCTAAACACATATAGTTAATAATAAATTTTTAGTTAAAAGAGAAACTTATTAAGCTCTTGTTTAATCAACTAGCTTTTTAATTTCTACTTATTGGTTTTTACTTTTTCAATTTTTCTAGCTTGTCCTCCTCCGTTAAGGCAACCGCCTGGACAAATCATTGCCTCAATAAAATCATATTCTTCTTTTCTCTTCCTGATATCATCTAATATTTCTTTCGTTTTTTGAACACTATCAGTAACCACTGTTTTTAATTTTTTATTTTTTATTTTTTTAAGCACTAATTTAGTTAGCTCTCCTGTTTTTATTATTTTTTCAGCAGAAGAAAAATCTTTTTCTTCTATTTCATCTTTAGCTAATTCTTTTACAGAAGAACCTTTTATTTTTCTTTCTCTAACCATTCTCCCTAATTCTCTGACCGTAATAATATTATCTAAATTTTTGTAAGATTGCGATTTTTTAGCCGTACAAGAAGAAATAGCTACAATAAAAATATTTTTTGGATTGATTTTATTTTTTTTTGCATAATCAGTTTTAATAACTTTAGCCATAATTTCATCAGGAATATCTACTTTCGCTAATTGTTTTTTTAACTCTGGATAACGCTTTTCAACTAATCGATTAACCGCCACGCAACTACTATTTATTATCATTGACTTATCTTTCTTATTTTGCAACTCCTCAGTTATTTGCTGTAAATATTTCTCCATCCCATAATTCAAACTAAAGATTTTTTCAAAACCCAATTCTTTTAAAAATCCGTTTAATTTTTTCTCTTCTTTAATTTCTACTACTTCATTATTAATACTTTTTAAAATAGCTGGATCTACAATTGCTACCGCTAAAATATTTATATCATCTAATTTTTTTTGTATCTCCTCTAAATTATTTTTATCTGTCGCTGCTCCAGTCGGACAATGTTTAACGCAAGCTCCACAAAAAAGACAATCTAAGGTTTTTTCATAAGGAGTTCCTATTACTACATCACCAGCCCGATAATTGAAACCAACCATTTTTCCTGGACAAATATTCAAACATCTCCGACATTCAATACAAAATTCGGTCGTTCTAGCAATTACTGGATTTTTATCATCTACTACTATTCTTGACCAGTCATCCCTAATTAAATCTAGCTCTTCCTGACTAGTTATTTCACCTTTTCTAGGAATAAAATGAAAATTTTCAATTTTATACTCTTCTGCTAAATTTTGTAATTCACATTGTCTATTTTTTTTACAATGCGAGCATTTTCCTGCATGATCTGACCATAAAAGCTCTAAATTAATTGACCGAGCTTTTCTAATTTTTTCACTCTCAGTTATAATTTCCATTCCAGCCTGAGCTTCTAGAGTACAAGATGTTGTTAATCTATTGCTACCCTTAACTTCTACTAGGCACAACCGACAAGCAGCTTCTCTTTTTAATTTTCCGTAAGAACATAAAGTAGGAATTCTAATATTTTCTTTATTTAGAATATCTAAAATTATTTCCCCTTCTGTTACTTCGTATTTTTTATTGTTTATTTTTATCTGCATAAAAAATTAATTATTTTTTTTAAAAATATCTTTTCCTAATTTTGTTATAGCGTCTTGTATTGCAGTAGCTGAAAATTTTCCTAACGGACAAAAAGTAGTATTATTTAAAGTCCATAAAATATCTTCCATGGCTTCTTTATCCCTTTGAGATATTTCCCTGTCTCTTAACCGCTTAATAATTCCCCAAAGCCGAAAAGTTCCTTCCCGACACGGAACACACTTACCACAAGACTCTCTCCGAAAAAAGCTAGCCCACGAAAGCATTAAGTCATAGATATCAACTGTTTTATCAACTACTAAAACTGAACCTGACCCTAAGGGATATTGATTTTTTTTATTAAAATCTAATTTAATATCTAATTCGTCTTCTAATAGTAATCTTCCACTAGAGCCACCTAGCTGAGCAAACCAAAATTCTTTACCTGATAGCAAGCCTCCACCAAAATCATAAATAAGTTCTCGTAGGGTTATCCCTGTTTGAGCTTCAATTAACCCTTTATTTTTGACTACTCCTCCTAAAATAAATAGTTTAGAACCTGGAGAAGAGATAGATCCAATTTCTTTATACTTTTCTCCAGAATTTTTAATTATCCACGGAATATTAGCAATTGTCTCGGCGTTATTGATAACTGTTGGACAACCAAATAAGCCAGCCTTAACTGGATAAGGAGGTTTCAATTTCGGTTCTCCTCTATTCCCTTCTAAAGAATTTATCAAAGCTGTTTCTTCTCCACAAATATAGGCTCCTGCACCACTGAATAGTTCTATCGATAATTTATAGTCTGATTGAAAAATATTTTTTCCCAAAAAATATTTTTTTCTCGCTTGTTGAATAGCTTGAGCCAAAATTTCTCGTTGTTCTTCGTAACGACCATTCAAATAAATAAAAGCTTTTTCAGCTCCAATTGCTAAAGAACAAAGTATTATTCCTTCTAAAAGTAAATGCGGATTGTGATCAACTATCGCCCTATCTTTATAAGTCCCCGGTTCTGATTCGTCTAAATTACAAATAAAATATTTCGTTCCTTTTTCTTCAGCTACTTGAGCTAATTTTTCACCCATTAAAAATCCGGCTCCTCCCCGACCAGCTAATTGTGACTCCTTAATCTCAGCAATAATTTCCGAAGGTTTCAATTTAGAAATAAATTTTTCTAGTGATTGATAGCCTCCTATAGCAATATAGTCTTCTATTCTTAAGGGATTTAGCTTATCCCAATCTTTAGTTATTATTTTTAACTCATTTTTCATTTCCAGTTTTGTGTTTTAGTTTTTCAAAATTTTTAATTACCTAACCATTCTTCCAAAATTTTATACAATTCTGAAACATTAACTCGTTCATATTTTTTACCATTGACTAACATAATTGGACCTTCTCCACAATGACCCAAACAACTTATTTCTTCTAATTTTATTTTTAGATTATTATCATCTCCTGCTTTAATTTTTAAAAAGATTTCAATTTCCCGAACTAGATTAAAGGCTCCATTAACAGCACAATTAGATGAAGAGCAAACTTGGATAACTATTGCCGAAGATTTTTTAGTTTTAATCTCATCATAAAAACTCGCCGTTTGAAAAATTAAAGCCAGTGGTAAAGAAAAATAATCGGCTACTTTTTGAGCATCTTTTGCTGAAACATAACCAAAGACAGAATTAATATTTTTTAAAACTGGTAATAAATTTCTCTTCTGAGGATTAAACTCTAGCAGTATTTTTTCAACAGTTTTGGCCAGCATAGAAATTATTTTTTAATCTTTTTATTTTAGTTATTTATTTTATTCTGATTATTCTCTTTCTAACTTATTAAACAATCGCAATCTTTTATTGACAACTTCTTGAATACCATCTACGACTGGCTTCATAATTTTATAAGGAGCAATTTCGTCCATATTAGTCTTTAACGATTCCTCTAATGTTTTTCGATAAGCTAAGCGAATTTCTGTATTAATATGCACAATCGCTACTCCCGCCTCAATAGCCGAAAGAAAATCATTATCAGCAATCCCAGAACCTCCGTGTAGAACCATTGGAATTCCGATAGCTTCTTTTATTTTTTCTACTCGCTCAATATCTAAAGCTGGATTTTTTCCTATTTTTAACATTCCATGTAAATTTCCTACCGCTGGAGAAAATAAATCAATGCCTGTTTTTTCCACGAATTCTTTTGCTTCCTCTGGTTTAGTCATCATTGCTCCTAAAGCTACTCCTGTTGGAATTTCATCTAACATCTTTGATGAACTACCAATATAGCCCATTTCGCCTTCTACTATAAAATCAGGGTTAATATTTTTAGCATATTCTACACATTTTTTAGTTACCTCTTGATTTTCTTCCTTAGAAGGAAAATTAGAACCATCAATAATAGCTGCATCAAAACCAGCGTCCACTGCTTCTTTAAAACTTTCAAAAGAATGACAATGATCAGCATTACAAAAAATAGGAAAATTAAATTCTTCTCTCACACTTCTAACTAAAACTGCTACTTGCCGAGTACCAAAAAATTTTCTTTCTCCTTCTGAAGCTCCGATAATAACTGGTACTTTTAATTCTTGCGCCGCTTTAAAAATGGCCCAAAAATCTTCAATATTAGAAATATTAAAATGTCCTAGTGCGATTCTTTTTTCTTTACTTTCTGTAATAAATTGTTTTAAATTTTTCATATGACTAATAAGCTTTTAAGAATTAATAATTTAAATTTTGGTTAATTTTTTGAGTTGTTAAATAAAATTTTAAGAACTACCGCTAACTAATTCAGCTATTTTTAAAAATTCATATGGCCTCAAACTTTCTCTACCAATTAATACTCCGTCCATTCCAGAATCTAAACAGGTCGCTTGAATAGTAGTAACAGAAACTGAACCTCCATAAAGAATTCTTATTTTATTTGTGTAATTAGCGCCAAAAAGTTCTACTAATATTTTTTTAATTAAAACTTTCGCTTCCATTATTTCGTTAGTTGTTGGAGTAGTAATAGCTCCAATGGCCCAAATTGGCTCATAAGCAATAATAATATTTTCAGCTCTTGCTCGACTAATATTCCGTAAAGCGTTTTTAATTTCTCTTTTGATAACAGTTAAAGTTTTATTAGCTTCTTTCTCTTCTCCAGTTTCTCCGACACAAAGGATAGGACGTAATCCTTCTTTTAAGGCTATTTGAACTTTTAAATTAATAGTCTGATCATTTTCTTGAAAATATTTTCTTCTTTCGCTATGACCTAAAATAACAAAATCATTGCCTAGATTTTTTAGCATACTCGGAGATATTTCTCCTGTAAAAGAACCTTTTTTCTCCCAAAACATATTTTGAGCCCCGAGAGATAAATTTTTTATTTTAGCTTTTTTAAATCCTTCTAAATGCACAAAAGGAGGAGCTAATAATAAATCCACTTTCTCCAATTTTTTACCTTTTAACTCTCTTTTAAACAAATTGAGATATTGTTCTCGCTCATCAATACTCAATAAATTCATTTTTAAATTTCCTACAATTAGTTTATTCATAATTTTTCATTAGTTTATCAAAATAAATTTATTCAACTTAAGAATTATCTTCTTTTAGTTATTTATTGTTTTTTTATCTTTTAAATTATGCCATTTTACCAATCCATAAAGTCAACATCGTTACAATAATGCCAGCAATAGCACAACCGATAAAAATTACTGGTACAGCCTTTTTAAAAGGAACACGAAAAATAGAAGCGGCGACCGCTCCAGTAAAAGCGCCTGTCATTGGTAAAGGGATAGCAATAAAAGTAATCAAAGCTAATGCTCCCCATTTTTCAAACTTGTTTTGATTATTAGTAACAATTCTATTAATATAGTGCTCCCAAAAGCGACGTAAAAAGCTAACTTTGTTAATAGCTAACTTAGTAATCGGTTCTACTATTGAAATTACTAAAGCTCCCATAATTGTATTACCCATTACCGCATAAAAAAATACTGTTAAGGGGGTCATTCCAAATTGGGTAATTGCTAAAGGAATAGTTGCCCGCAGTTCTGTGATAGGAATCATAGACAAGAAAAAAACTGCCCACTCTTTGGGAAAATTAGAGAAATAGGAAATAATTAAACTTTGCATAAAAAAAATAATTAAACCACTCAATCAAAAAAATATTGATAAAAAACAAGGTTGCTTTCTTTTTCAATTTCTAATCCTCTATATTTTTTAAATATTGAGCGGCTACTTCTGGTTCAATAGTGGAAATTTCAATTCCAGTAGAGAGTTCAAAGCCTGCCCAAATTGAAGTACGAGGCAAAATCTCAATATGCCAATGGAAATGAGGATAATCTCTTCCATCACAAGGAGCAGTATGAAGATAAAAATTATACGCTGGATCTCCTAAAGCTGTATAAATTTTTTTAATCGCTATTTGTAGAGCTTCAGCTAATTGAAACTTCTCCTTCTTTCCCATCCTTTCAAAATAAGGCTGATGTTTCTTAGGTATTACCCAAACTTCAAAAGCCGCTCTAGAAGCATAAGGACAAAAAACTAAGAAATCATCATTTTCAAAAATAATTCTTTGTCTACTCTCTTGCTCCCATTTAATTATAGCACAATAAACGCAATACTTGTTATTTTTATGATAATTTTCTGCTCCCTTGAGCTCTAGTTGTACATAAGGAGAAATAACAGGGATAGCCATTATCTGAGAATGTGGATGATTAATTGAAGCTCCCGCTTCTTGCCCGTGATTATGAAAAATTTCAATATAATTAACACTTTTTCTATTCATCAAGCTAATATAACGGTCTTGATAAGCATCAATTATTTCCATTACCGCTAAAACTTCTAAATTAGCAATCTGCTTTTGATGATCTCTAGTAACTACTATTTCGTGGTAACCCACTCCATCCATTCCAAAATAAGGACCCTCCTCAAAGTGTTTTACTCTTTTGCCTCGGATGAAAGCTGGATATTTATTAGGGAACACTCTCAATGTCCATTCTTTATAGCTATCTTGATAAATTAAAACATCTTTTTCTTGCCCAGTTTCTTCAGGATAACAAAAATAACATTGATGTTCAGTGCTTTCTTCTATTTCTTTTCTTTTTTGCCTAGCAAAATCTTCCGGACGCTTAGCCCGACTAGTTGCAATAACTACCCAATCTCCAGTTACTAAATCTTGTCTTAACTCTGTTAATTTTGATTTCAGTTTTGATTTTTCGTTAGATTCGATTTTAATTTTTTTTTCTTTTGATTTTTGCTCGCTCATTTTGTATTTATTTTTCGTTGACTTCTTCTTTTAGAAGTTTTTGGAAAACTATTTAGACTAATATTTTCCTAACTAATCTACATTTTATTTTTCTTTTATTTGATATTTTTCTGATAATAATCTTCCTTTAGTTTTAAATAAATCAATAATTACTTGAATAAATCCATTTGGTCCAGTCAATCCAACAGTTGAGCCCTCTTCATTTAACCACCTAACTGGCATTTGTTTAATTTTAAAATCTAGTTTTTTAGCTAAAATAATCATTTCAAAATCAAAACCAAATCGGTCAACAACCATTCGTTTAGCAATAGCCTCAGCTGCCTTAGCATTAAGCATTTTGAAACCACATTGAGTATCAGGATAAGTCCAAAGACCTAAGACAATTCTAATTAACCAATTGCCCATACTACCCATAATTTCTCTATATTTTGGTTGGTGAACTTGAATATAAGCGCCTTGAATGTCTCGTGAACCAATCACTACATCAAAACCTTTTTTAAGCTCTGGTAAAAAAACATCTAGGTGTTTAATAGAGGTAGAGCCATCAGCGTCTAAAAATAATCTGTATTGACCTTTTGCTGCTAACAAACCTTGTCGAACTACATAACCCTTACCATGATTTTCTGGATTATCAATTACTCTTAAATTTTTTACTTTATGCTGAAAACTCCTAGCTACTTCTGCTGTATTATCAGGAGAACCATCCACGACTACTAAAACTTCATAGCTATAATCCTGAGAATTTAAATATTTTTCTATTTCTAAAAGATTATCTCCAATTCGCTGACCTTCTTTATAAGAAGGAACAATAACTGATAAATAAGGAATGTTTTCCATTTTTCTTGTTTTAATAAATTAATTAAGCAGTTGCTTTGATTTATAATTAATTTAATTTTAAGCTAATTATAAAGCGTTTTAATTATAACACAAAAATAATTATTGCCCAAAGTCCTTTAATTTTTACTTTTTATCTAACCAACTCTGAAGAATAATTCTAGCAGATTCTTGATCATCTATTTGATTAAGTTTTTTTAAGCCCTGAGCTTTAAGATTACTTTGAGCAATTTTAGTAGTAAACATTTCATCTTGAAATTCTATCCTTACATCAATTAATAATTCTAATGTTTTTTTAAGCTTTTCTCCCTCATAAATTATATTTTTTTTCAAATAATAAGGAATGCCAATAATAATTTTTTTGACTTTTTCTTTTTTAATAATAGCTAAAAGATTTTGAATAAAATTTTTATCATTTAAAATCATTCCATAAGAAAAAGCCATCCTAGTTTCGTCATCAGCTAAGGATAATCCTACCTTAGATAAACCATAATCTATTCCCAAATAAGTATTAGCTTCTGCCATAAAGTTGACTAAAAAATAACTGAAAAATAACTCTATCCTTTAATTTCTAGTTAAAATTTCTACTCCCCTTTTTTTAACCACTACTGTATCTTCAAAATGAGCTGAAAGTTTTCCATCTTGAGTAACAATAGTCCAACCATCATTTAAAAAATCAATCTTAAAAGTTCCCTCATTAATCATTGGCTCTAAGGCAACAGTCATTCCTTCTTGGAAAATAATTTCTTTAGTTTTAGTTTGATAATTAGGAATTTGAGGATCTTCGTGCAACTCGTAGCCTACCCCATGTCCAACCAAATCTCTCACTACTGAAAAACCCAGTGATTTAACATAGCTCTCCACAGCTTTAGAATAATCATTTAGTTTAGCTCCGTCTTTAATTGTTTTGATACCTAAATTTAATCCCTCTTGAGTAGCTTTAATTAATTTTTTTGCTACTAAAGAAATTTCTCCTACCGGAAAAGTTCTAGCCATATCAGTAACCATCCCTTTATATCGCATTCCAATATCAATTTTTACTAAATCACCAGTTTGAATAATTTTATTCTTTTGAGGTATACCATGAACAATTTCTTCATTGATAGAAGCACAAATGGTGGCCGGAAATGGATTTTCTGGTCCTCCTTGCCCTTTAAAAATTGGGTCTCCTCCTTGTTTACGAATTAATTCTTCAGCTAATTGATCTAGCTTTTCAGTATTCTCTCCAGGAATAATTGCTTGTCCAATTTTAGCTATAATATCCGCTAAAAGATGCCCTCCTTCTCTCATTAATTTAATTTCAGCTGAAGTCTTTTTTCTAATCATAAATTTTTTTTAGTTGTTTCAAAATATCTTTAAACACTTTTTTAATTATTTGATCACCATTGATCTCAATAATATTATCTTGTGCTTCATAATATTTAATTACAGGCATTGTTTCTTGTTGAAAAATTTTTAACCTTTTCTTCACTCCTTCTTCTGTGTCATCTATTCGCTGAATTATTTTTCCTGAACAAACTGGACACTTTTCTGTTTCACTCTGAATATCTTTGCCTAAAATAAAAACTTTTTTGCATTTTTCACAAATTCTTCTTTTGGCTATTCTTTGAAAAGATTCTTTTTCTGATAGCTTAATCAGGATTACTCTATCAACCTGGCGTCCAAATTTAATCATCGCTTCCTCAAAATAAGCTAGCTGATCTTCTCTCCTTGGTACTCCATCAAATATAATACCTTTTTCCCTAGGCAAGTCTTGTATTTTTAAATGCAAGACTTTTTTTAATATTTTATCATCTACTAATTCCTTTTTGATATTGATAATTTCGTTAATCTCTTTTCCTAAAGGAGTATTTAATAAGGCTACTTCTCTAAGAAATTTCCCCATATCAATATGTTCTAAGTCAAATTTCTCAGCGATTAGCTGAGCTTGTGTCCCCTTACCAGATCCTTGCGGACCTAAAATAACAACATTCATTTAATTGATAACCAATTTTATATTTTTTAATTTTTTATTGGTTAATTTATCAAGTTTAAAAGCCTTCGTAATCTCTCATCACTAGCTGACCTTCAATTTGTTGAACTGTTTCAATAACTACTGCTACCACAATCAATAAACCAGTTCCACCTACTGAGACCGAGCCAATGTCAGTAAAACCTTGCACAATAAAAGGTAAAACAGCGATTAATCCTAGGAAAATTGCCCCTGATAAAGTAACTCGGTTCATTATTTTATAAAGATATTCAGATGTTTTATGTCCTGGTCTAATACCTGGAATATAACCACCCTGTTTTTGAAGATTTTCAGCTATTTGTTTAGGATCAAAAACTACAGCTGTATAAAAATAAGTAAAAGCTACTACTAAAATAAAATAAAAAGTTCCATAAAACCATTGGTTTTGAAAAATATTTCCTACTTCCCTGGCTATATTGGCTACTGTTGGATTGGAGGCTCGAGATAAAAAATTAGAAATCATCCCTGGAAATAGCATAATAGACATCGCAAATATTATCGGCATTACTCCAGCTTGATTAATTCGCAAAGGAAGATGAGAGGTTGTTCCTCCATACATCTTATTACCTCTCACTTGTTTAGCATAAGAAACTGGCATATTTCTTTGACCCTCAGTAATATAAACAATAGAAGCAATCGCACCTACAACAATAATTAAAAATATAAGATAAGTAAAAAATTGTGACGGATCCCAAGTAGCAGATATCCGAGAAATAGCTCCTGGAAGACCAGAAACAATCCCTGCAAAAATTATAAGAGAGACTCCATTGCCAATATTTTTTTCTGTAATCAGCTCCCCTAACCAAGTTAAAAAAATCGTTCCCGCTACAGCCATAATTATAATCGTTGCCATTTCTAAAGCATCGCCAGGGGCCATAATTTGTTTAGAACGGAGTAAGGAAATCATTCCAATTGTTTGCAAAGCAGCAAAAGGAACTGTTAACCATCTTGTCCATTGATTAAATTTCTCTCGTCCAGCCTCTCCTTCTTCTTTGTAAACTTGCTCTAACCGAGGACTAACCATTGTTAACAGTTGCATCACAATAGATGAAGTAATATAAGGTCCAACCCCTAACATTACAATCGAAATACTAGTCATTCCTCCTCCAGAAAATAAGTTTAAAAGTCCAAAAAATTGATTACCTTGAAAAAAAAGTTTTAGTTTTTCTTGATCAATTCCTGGTAATGGTATATTGGCTGCTAATCTAAAAATTACTAAAAGAACTAGAATAAAAAATATTTTATTTCTCAATTCTTTGACTTTAAATATTTGAATAATTTTATTCAACATATATAGACTTTTAGTTTTTCAAAATTTTTTAAGTTATTAATCTGATTGACTAAAAATAATTTTTCCACCAGCTTTTTCAATAGCCTTCTTGGCAGAAATCGTTACTAAAATTCCTGAAGCAATAGATAATTTTTTGGTTAGTTCCCCACTTCCAAGGATTTTTACTCCTTTAATTATCTTCATCTTACTAATCAAACCTGATTTAACCAAAGTTTTTTGATTAATTTCATCGCCATCTTGAAATTTTATCTCTAAATCAGCTAACTTAATAATATTCTTTTTGGGTGTGCGTGATTTAAATCCTTTTTTCTTTTTCATATGATCAATTAAAGTTGATCTTCCACCTTCAAATAAAGGATCTACACTAGCTCCACTTCTAGACTTCTGTCCATTCATTCCTCGTCCACAATAAGTTCCTTTTTTTCCGCCTCTACCAATAATTTTTCTTTTTTTACGAGGTGAATTTAATTTTAAATCATTTATCTGCATAACAATATATTAAAAACAATTATTTCTTAATTTTTTCATTTTTTTTATTCTCTTCTTTCTTAATTCCCTGAGTCTTACCTAATCTAACATTCCTAACTTTAGATTTTTTTAGTTCACTTAACGCCTCAACTGCTGCTCTAGCTACATTTAATTTATTGGATGTTCCTAATGATTTAGAAACAATATCTTTAATTCCAGCGTGATCAACTACAGCTCTGATAGCGCCTCCAGCCACAATACCTCTTCCTTTTGGTGCTGGTCTAAAAATAATTTTAGCACTTCCTTTTTTAATATAAGTCTCGTGAGGAATAGTATTTTTATAAATAGCTACTTCTACTAAATTTTTTTTAGCGTCATCAAAAGCTTTTTTAATTGAATCAGAAACATCTGATCCTTTACCTACTCCTACGCCTACTTTTCCTTTTTTATTACCGATTACTAAAGTAGCTCGAAATCTAAACCTTCTTCCTCCTTTAACTACTCTTGTAACTCTAGCTAAGTCTAAAAGCTTCTGATCGTATTCAGGTTTTTCTCTTTTTCCTCTAAATCTTTTTTCTTTGTTATTCATATTGACAACTTTGAATAAATATTTTAATGAGTTAACTTATTTGAAAATATTGACTCTTCTTAATTATTACTTTAAATTTTAAGCCCATTCTTTTTAGCACTCTCAGCTAAAGCCTTAACTTTACCATGATATTTGTAACCAGACCTATCAAAAACAACTTGAGTTATCTTTTTTTCCTGACATTTTTTCGCTATTAAAGTTCCAACTTCTTTAGCTCCTTGAATATCATTTTTGACTTTTATTTCTTGAGAGTTAATAGAAGCTAAAGTATTACCCTTTTGATCATCAATAACTTGAACATATAAATTCCGAAGACTCTTAAAAATAGCCATTCTAGGTCTTTTAGCAGCTCCTTTGATTTTAGCACTTATTCTTTTTTTTCTACGCAACCTTAGTTTGTTTCTACTTAATTTCATATTATTTAAAAATTAAACTTTTGTAATTATTTATTTTAATAATTTCGCTATCAATTACTAAATTTATTTAACTGCCCCTGCTTTCTTACCAACTTTTCTTCTAACATTTTCACCTTGATAACGAAAGCCTTTTCCTTTGTAAGGTTCTACTTTTTTAAGTGATCGTATCTCAGCAGCAAATTGTCCTACTCTTTGTTTATCTATTCCCCAAATTCCTAATACATTGTTATCTTCCAACTTAACAGTCAAATCATCTGGGATATCTACTTTAACAGGATGAGAAAAACCTAAAGCTAAATCCAATTTCTTTCCTTGAATGGACATCCTAAAACCTACGCCTTGTAGCTCCAATTTCTTTTCAAAACCAGTGGTTACTCCCACTACAATATTATTAATTAAAGCTCTAGTCAACCCCCAAACAGCGTTAGCCTGTTTAGAGCTTTTATTTTTTTCAATCTTAATCTCTTTTTCTTGAATTTCAACTTTAACAGCTTTATCCACCTTTAAACTAAGCGTTCCTTTAGGACCTTTAGCTTCTAGAGTATCTTCTGTTAATTTAACTTCTACTCCTTGAGGTATTTCAATGGGTTTTTTTCCTATCTTAGACATAAATGTTTACTATTATATTAAATGTTATCAATCAAAAAAATTTATTTTTACCAAACTTCACAAATATATTCTCCTCCTAAACCTAACTTCTTAGCTTCTTCTCCAGTAACAATTCCCCTAGAGGTAGAAATTACGGCTATACCAAATTCACTCTTAACACTTCTAATATCTTTATTCTTAATATAAATTCTTTGTCCCAATTTACTAATTCTTCTTATCCCTTTAATAGCTGGAACTTTTTCTGTATTAGAAATCTGATAATATTTTAGAACAATTTTAATTAAATCTCTATCATCTTTGTCTTTATCTTTGGATATGGATTTTATAAATCCTTCTTTAGCAAAAATATTAGCTAAAGCAAACTTAAGTTTTGAAAACTTTATCAAAACTTCTTTATGCTCCGCCATTTGAGCATTCCTTATTTTAGTTAACATTTCTGAAATTTTATCCATAGATTTTTGAATTTAATTAGATGTCTCTTTCTTTGATTGATGAATTATTATCATTATTTAAATTACCAACTAGCTTTTTTTACTCCTGGAAGTTGACCTGTACTAGCTAATTCTCTAAAACATATTCTGCAAATATCAAACTGACGCATATAACCATGCTTTCTTCCGCATTTCCAACAACGCCTAACTTCTCTTGTTGAAAACTTAACTTTTTTTCTTGCCCTAGCTTCTACTGATTTCTTTGCCATTTTATAAATTTACTCTTATTTTATAATTAGTTTTTAAAGACTAGTTATAAAAAAGGTGTTTATTTTATATAATTTATTTATTCTTTAATTTCTATTGGAAATCCCAAGGCTTTAAATAAAACCATTCCCTCTTCTTGCTTATTAGCAGTAGTTACAATCGTTACTTCCATTCCAAAAATATTTCTTACTTCTTCCGCTAAAATCTCAGGAAAAATCATATGTTCTTTTATTCCAATATTCAAATTACCATGAGAATCAACTGCAGATTCTTTAATTCCATGAAAATCTCTAATTCTAGGAAGTGCTGTTCCAACTAGTCTTTCAATAAAATTCCACATTCTTTTCCCCCTTAAAGTCACTTTCATTCCCACTTTTAACCCTTCTCTAATCTTAAATCCAGCTATTGACTTTCTGGCCTGAGTCATTAACGGTTTTTGTCCAGTAATAGTAGTGATTGCTTGTAAAATATCGTCTACTTTTCCAGAATCATTGAGAAATTTACCAATACCAACATTAACAATTACTTTCTTAATTCTTGGTGCTGCTAAATCATTCTTCAACTTAAATTGTTGTTTTAATTTACCAACCACTTCTTTATTATATTTTTTTCTAATACTTGTCATTTTTTCAATCTTAAATTATTCACTATTCTAGAAATTAATTAAATTTCTACTCCACATTTTTTACAAATTCTATATTTATTACCTTTTTCTATTTTATAACCTATTCTAGTACTTTTTCCACATTTAGGACAAACTAACATAGCAATAGAGACATCTACTCTTCTTGGTACTTCAATTCTTTGACCTTTTTCTCCTTCTCGCTTTGGTTTAATATGCTTTTTGACAATGTTTAAACCTTCTACAATTACTTTCTTTTCTTCTGGAAAGGATTGCAAAATCTTTCCCGTCTTTCCACGATCTTTACCAGCTAACATTTTGACTATATCTCCTTTTTTCAATTTCATATTTTTATCCTACTATTTTTCAATTATATTATTTTATAATACTTCTGGAGCTAAAGAAACTATTTTAGCGTAACCTTTATCTCTGATTTCTCTAGCAATGGGACCAAAAATTCTTGTTCCCTTCATATCTTTTCCGTCTATAATAACAGCCGCATTTTCATCAAATCTGATATAAGAACCATCTTTTCTTCTATATTCTTTTCGCTGTCTAACAATGATTGCTCTTACTTTCTCACCTTTTTTAACTGCTCCTCTTGGCTCAGCTGATTTAACAGAAGCTACAATAATATCTCCTATTTGAGCAAATCTTCTTTTAGATCCACCTAAAACCTTAAAACACTTAATTATTTTAGCGCCACTATTATCAGCTACCTTCAATTTTGATTCTGCTTGTATCATTTCTTTTTTTCTACAAAACCAGTGCCATTTTTATCAAATTATTAACACAGATTTGTAAATTCTATTATCTTTATAAAATTTTATACGATTTATCTTTACTGATTGGACGACAATTAGTTATCTCCACAACATCTCCAACTTTATATTTATTCTCTTCATCATTAGCTTTATATTTTTTTGTAGATTTAAACTTTTTCTTGTATTTCTTGTGTGTTTTATAAGTGTCCACTGCTACCACAACCGTTTTGTCCATTTTATCACTTACTACTATTCCCTTTTTCTTAATAACTATTTTATTTTTTACTTCTTTAGTCTTCATTTTTTTCATTAATAATAGTTAATATTCTAGCAATATCTCTTTTTTCTTTTCTTATTTCCCGAGTATTTTTTACTTGCTTAGTCGCAATATCAAATCTAATTTTTCTCACAGATTCTCTCTTTTCGCTAAGTACTTTCATTAACTCGATTTTATTTTTTTCTCTTAATTCTTTAGTCTTCATAAATTTAATTTTCATCTTTAACTACAAATTTAGTTTTACCACTAAGCTTATATGCTGCTAATTTCATAGCTTGCCTTGCAACCTCTTCCGAAACTCCATCCATTTCAAATATCATCGTTCCTGGCTTAACCACTGCTACAAAATGATCAACTGCTCCTTTTCCTTTACCCATCGGGGTTTCATCACCTTTCTTAGTCATTGGCTTATCAGGAAATATTCTAATCCAAATTTTTCCACCTCTTTTAATATGTCTAGTCATTGCTCGTCTGGCAGATTCTATTTGTCTAGCTGAAATAAGACCAGGAACCATTGATTTTAAACCAAAACTCCCAAAACTAACTTTGTTTCCTCGTTGAGCCACGCCACGGATTTTACCGCCTCGTTGGATCTTTCTATGTTTTACTTTTTTCGGCATTAACATGCTATTTTGTTAGTGAGAAATAAATAATTAAAACTATTATTATAATTAACTCACCAAATTAACCTTATTTATCTTTAAAAACCTCTCCTTTATACAACCAAACCTTTACACCTAATGTTCCATAAGTAGTGAAAGCTGTTTCTTTCGTAAAATCAATATCAGCTCTAATGGTATGCAAAGGTAATGTTCCTTTAGCTGCCCATTCCTTTCTACTCATTTCGGCTCCTCCTAATCTTCCAGATAATTCTATTTTAACTCCTTTAATTTTATTATTTTTCATTACTTGATCCAACATTGATTTCATCACTCTTCGAAAAGGAATTCTCTTTTCCAGCTGGTCAACAATATTCTGAGCAACAATAGAAGCACTTTCTTCAAAATATTTAATTTCTTGAACTTCTACTCGTAAATTAATATTTTTATTGTTTCTAAAAAAGTTATTTTGAATATAATTTTTCACATCTTCAATTCCACTACCTCCCCGTCCAATAAGCACTCCTGGACGAGCTGTTTTAATAACAATTTTAATCATCTTCGCCGACCTTTCAATCTCAACATCGGAAATTGAAGCTGCCCGCCATTTTTTAGCTACTGCCACTCGGATATTTATATCTTGGTGAAGATTTTCTTTATATTCTTTTTTACTAAACCACTTTGATTTCCATCCTTGAGTAATTCCTATGCGAAATCCGATTGGATTAACTTTATTGCCCATATTTTAATAAAAATTAAGGTTTATAATTTAGATTTTATAAATTCTTAAATTATAAACTACTAACTTATTTACATTGATTTTCTTCTAAATATTTTATTTTTCCAACTTTTTTCATCTCCTTTTCTTCCTTCTTTTTCTGTATCTTTTTTAACTATTCTCGTTGAATCTGCTTTAATAACTTTATTTGTTTCAGTAGCTTTTTTATCAGCTTTTTCTCGTTCTTTAACAACTTTTTTCTGAGCTTCGATCTTAGCTTGTTTTTCTTTTTCTATTTCTTCCTTAGTTTTCCTTCCTTTTCCTTCAACTCTTTCAGAAATAACTAGTTCTATCTTAGATGTTCGCTTTAAAATTTTTCCTGCTCTTCCGAAAGCTCGAGCCCTCCATCTTTTTAAGGTAGGTCCGGCATCAACAACCACATCTGAAATAAACATATTATCCTTATCAATTCCAAAATTATTTTCTCCGTTAGCAATAGCACTTTCAAGTAATTTTTTCATATAAGGAGCTGTCTTTCTAATGTGAATATCTAACTGGTCAAAGGCATCATTAATAGCCATTCCTTTAACTAATTTAGCAACTATTCTCACTTTTCTTGGAGCTACTCTTAAATTGTTTAATTTTGCTGAAACTTTCATAAATCGTTAAAATATTATTATTATTTTGATCCTCCTGTATTTTTAGCAGCTCTAGCTGCATCTAGTTCTCTTTGTTTACTAGCGATTTCCATTTCTTTCTGCATTTTACCTCCGTGTCTTACAAACTTTCTGGTAGGAGAAAATTCCCCCAACTTGTGTCCAACCATTTCTTCAGAAACAATTACTGAAATAAAATCTTTCCCATTGTGTACTCCGAAAGTAAAACCAATCATTTCAGGAGTAATTGTAGCAGATCGCGACCAAGTCTTAATCAGAGTCCTATCTCCAGCTTTTTTATCTTTAATTTTCTTTAAGAGCCTTTCATCTATATAAGGTCCTTTTTTTAGACTTCGTGTCATAATTATTTTCTCTTACTTCTTCTTTTAATTATATATTTATTACTATATCGATTCTTTTTTCTAGTTTTCTTGCCCAAGGCTGGTTTTCCCCAAGGAGTTTTCGGATGCTTAAGTCCTATCCCCTGACGACCTTCTCCTCCTCCGTGTGGATGATCTACTGGATTCATAGCTGATCCTCTAACTGATGGACGCCATCCCATATGTCTTCTTCTTCCGGCTTTTCCTATTTTAATTGAGCTATGTTCAAAATTACTTGTTTGACCGATAGTTGCATAACATTCATTACTAACTAATCTAATTTCTCCAGATGGCATTTTAATTTGGGCTGTTTTTTCATCAACGGCAGTTAAAGTAGCTCCTGAGCCAGCGCTTCTAACCACTTGACCACCTTTGCCGGGAAATAATTCTAAGTTAGAAATAATCGTTCCTACTGGGATATTTTTTAATTTAGTTCTATTTCCAGTTTTAATTGGAGCTTCTTCACCTGAAACAATTACTTGATCCACTTTCATTCCTTCAGTAGCTAGTATATATCTCTTCTCTCCGTCTACATAATAAATTAGAGCAATAAAAGCACTTCTGACTGGATCTCTCTCTATTGCTGCAATACGCCCAGGTATTCCAAACTTATCTTGCTTAAAATCAACAATCCTATATCTTTGTTTGTGTCCACCGCCTTGATGTCTAACTGATATTTTTCCCCCAGATCTTCCAGCTTTTTTAGTTAATTTAGCTAAAAGAGTTTTTTCTGGCTTCTTATCAGTAATCATAGAGGATTTAACAATAGACATATTCCTCCGACCTGCCGTATTTCTTTTGTATACTTTAATTGCCATTTCTATTATTTAAACTTTACTTTCATAATTTTATAATCTAATAAAATTATGAAGTATTGAATTATTTTCCTTCGTAAATATTAATACTATCCCCTTCTTTGAGCGTAATTATCGCTTTTTTAAAACTTGGCTTATAGCCTGTTATTCTTCCTCGAATTTTTTTCTTTCTGGGCATATTAATAGTCCTAACTGATAAAATAGTTACTTTATATAAATCTTCAACTGATTTCTTCACTTGAGTTTTTGTAGCTTCTTTAGTAACCTTAAAAACATATTTATTCATTTCCATCATCGCAGTAGTAGCTTCTGTTACCCAGGGTTCAACTAAAATTTTATAAGCTATCTCACTATTTTTAATTGTTTTATTTTCTTTAGTCATTTTTCTTTATAAACTTATTTGGATTCTTTATTTTCTACAACTTCTTGATATTTATCTTCTAAAGATTTTATTGAATCTTTAGAAATAACTAGATATTTATTATTTAACATATCTAATACATTCAGTTGATTTGTTAAAATATTTTCTACTTTTTCTAGATTTTTGCTATACATTCTTAACTCTTTTTCCGAATTAGAGAAGGATAATAAAATCCGACCCTTTAAATTTAAATTTTTCAAAATGCTATTCATAGTTTTAGTTTTTTTCTCAGCTAATTCTAACTTATCAACTACTTTTATTTCACCGTCTTGTAATTTTCCACTCAAAACCATCTTAATAGCTTTTATTCTCATTTTTCGGTTAATTTTTTTATCATAATTTCTTTCTTTTCTAGGTCCAAAAACAATTCCTCCTTTTCTCCAAATCGGTGTTCGCACGGATCCTACTCTAGCTCGTCCAGTTCCCTTTTGCTTCCACGGTTTTCTTCCTGACCCAGATCTTTCTCCTCGAGTCTTAGTATGGGCCCATGGTTGTCTTTGATTAGCTGAAATTGAAACAAAAACCTGATGAATTAAATCATCGTTTCTTTTAACACCGAAAACGACATCTGAGAGCTCTAATTCTTCTACTTCTTTCCCTTCTAAATTGTATATCTTAACTTTTGCCATTTTATTAAAAAATCTATTGTTACTGAAAACTATTAAAAATATTCTAAGTTATCAGCTTTTGACTTGATTATTTTTATTTCTTTATGCAGAAACAATTTCTACAATATTACCTGGAATACCTGGAATTGCACCTTTTAACCCTAATAATTTTTTCTCTTTATCTATATAAACAACCTTAATATTCATTGTAGAAGCTCTTTTTCCTCCCATTCTTCCAGCCATTCTCTTTCCTTTAACAACATGTTCAGGGAATCCAGAGCCAATAGCTCCTGGAGCTCTTAAATCATGTTTATGACCATGCGTTTTAGGTGATCCCTTAAAGCCATGTCTTTTTACCACACCTTGGAAACCTTTAGCTTTAGCTATCCCACTAGCTTTAACAATCTCTCCGATTTCAAACATACTCACATCCAAAATTACACCTTCTTCTAAATTAATTTCATCTACTCTAAATTCTTTTTTAAATATTTTATTTTTAGTTTTTGGTATTACTAGCTGAACTGCATTATACCCATCCTTTTTTTCTGTTTTAATCATACTAACTTTTGACTCACACTCAACAAGAGTTACATTCTGTGCACCATCATCATTATAAATTGTTGTCATTCCTATTTTTTTTCCTATAATAAACTTCATATTCTAAAACTATATTTAATCTTAATACATTCACACTTCAATAAAAAAAACTGGACTAAACCAGCCACTTGTTTTTTCAAACAAAGAAATTTCTTTCTTGGCTAGCTGAGTATCCTAAATTCATAGGACTTTAACTAGAATCTACGAACTATAAATTATTAGCCAAAATATTTAATCAGCTTATAATTTATAGCTCCTAGAGTTTATCACATTTTTATTTCTATGTCCACCCCTGCTGGAAGATCGAGATTTGTTAAGTCATCAATCGTTTTAGGAGTTGGTGTCGTTATATCAATTAATCTTTTGTGAGTTCTCATTTCATATTGATCTCTAGAATCTTTATGCACAAAAGTCGATTTATTAACTGTATATCTCTTAATAGTTGTTGGCAAAGGAACTGGTCCTGAGATTTTAGCTCCAGATCTTTTGGCAGTTTCTACAATTAGCTTAGCTGATTGATCAATAATTTTATGATCATAAGCTCTAATTTTAATTCTAATTCTTGGTTTTATCTCTTCTTCTTTTTTCATTGATACTAACTAGCTATTTGAATTATTTGAATAAATTAATTTTATTCTATAAAGTCTACCTCTTTTGACGAGATAGACTTAAAGAATAAACTATTTTAAAATCTTTGTTACTACTCCAGCTCCAACAGTTCTACCACCTTCTCTAATTGCAAATTTCATTCCTTCTTCCATAGCTACAGGAGCTCCTAATTTAACAGTAAAGTTAATAGTATCTCCCGGCATTACCATTTCAGTTCCTTCTGGAAGGATTACTTCTCCTGTTACATCTGTAGTTCTAACATAGAATTGAGGACGATAACCTTTAAAGAATGGAGTGTGTCTTCCACCTTCTTCTTTAGTTAAAATATAAACTTCACATTCAAATTCTGTATGCGGAGTAATTGAACCTGGTTTAGCTAAAACTTGTCCTCGTTCAACATCTTCTTTCTTTGTTCCTCTAAGAAGCACTCCGGCGTTATCTCCAGCTTCACCTCTATCTAAAGACTTGTTAAACATTTCAATTCCAGTAACCGTAGTCTTCTGAGTATCCCGAAGTCCAACAATCTCTACTTCATCATTAACATTAATAATTCCTCTTTCAATTCTCCCTGTTACTACAGTTCCACGACCTTCAATAGAAAAAATATCTTCAATTGGCATTAGATAATCTTTATCCATTTCTCTCACTGGATCAGGAATTTTTTCATCAAGAGCAGCTATTAAATCCATAACAGGCTTAGCTGCTTCTTCGTCAGCTGATTTTGATTCAAGAGCTTTAAGAGCTGAGCCACGAATAATTTTAGCATTATCACCATCAAATTCATATTTAGTTAAAAGCTCTCTTACTTCAGCTTCAACAAGATCAACTAATTCTGGATCATCAACCATATCCACTTTATTTAGGAAAACTACAATTTCAGGAACTCCTACTTGTTTAGCTAAAAGAATATGCTCTCTAGTTTGTGGCATAGGACCATCAGTAGCAGCTACAACTAAGATAGCTCCATCCATCTGAGCAGCGCCAGTAATCATATTTTTAATATAGTCAGCATGACCAGGACAATCAACATGAGCATAATGTCTTTTATCTGATTCGTACTCACAATGAGCAGTGGCGATTGTAATTCCACGATCTCTTTCTTCAGGGGCCTTATCAATTTCGGATACTGCTTTTTCTTTAGCTTTTCCAACAAAGCTAAGTACATGTAAAATAGCTGCTGTTAAAGTAGTTTTTCCATGATCAACATGACCAATGGTGCCAACATTAACATGAAGTTTATTTCTTTCAAATTTTTCTACTGCCATAAATTTATTTTTATCGCAACCCACACGAATTTTTTCTGGAATATAACACCAGATTCGACGAGAGTTTGCGAATTTTTATTATTATTAAATTATATACTTTTTTATAATTTTCTAAAAATCAAATCTCAATAATTTCATCTAATTTTAGCTACCTGCTCAATCTAATTGTTCATATCTAATTTCCTGTCTAATATCTTGATTTCGATTTTCTTCTTTTTCAAAATTAGATAAATCAATTTCTTTTATTTCTTTTTCTTTTTGCTTCGCCTTCCAGCTTGCAATATCATTGTTAATCTTATCAATCAATTCTTGCTTTGTCAAGCTTTCAATTCTTTGATGGTTATTTTTTTTAAATTTTTCAATGGTCGTTAAAATATACAACTGATTATCCTCCGCTAAAATAGCTTGCCCACCTAAGATTCCCAAGACTTCTTTTAATTTTTTGCTAAGCATATTTATTTGAGTAATAATTTATTTACTACTACAAAAAAATATTACCCTATCTATCTTTTTGTGTCAATGTTTTCAAAAAAGTATATTAAAATAAAATATTTTTAGAGGTTTTATTATAATCATTTTTATTCTATTTCAATTACTCATTGTTATATCTACTCTTTTATTAATAACTCCATCAAAAAAATTAATGGCTTAAATAATATTACCTTTTCTAATTAATTACTAACTAAAAAAATACAGTCAATAATAGCATACATGACAAGAACAACTAAATATAATGAAACTTATTCTATACAGCCAATAGAGAAGTTTAATATTTATTATTTTATTATTCTATTATCCATTTTTAAATACACCAAAATCCAGAAAAAAAACTACCCTATTTTACTAGGATAGTTTTTAGAAAAAATGAATGAATGAAAATTATTTTTTCTCCCCACTAACTATTTCTTCAGCAACATTTTTTGGAACTTCTGCATAATGTGAAAACTCCATTGAATAATTAGCTCGTCCTTGAGTCATAGAACGAAGTTGAGTAGCATATCCAAACATTGAAGAAAGAGGAACTTCTGCATCAATTTCTTTCACCATTGACATCCCTTCTCCTCGATCATTCATTTCTTTAATAATTCCTCTCTTTGAATTAATATCACCCACAACATCCCCCATAAATTGCTCTGGAGTAACGACACTAACTTTCATAATTGGTTCAAGAATTATTGGGTTAGCTCTTCTAGTTGCTTCTTTAAATGCCATAGAACCAGCAATCCGAAATGCTGATTCAGATGAATCAACATCATGAAAAGATCCATCATAAACCGTCGCTTTAATATCTACCATCGGATGCCCCGAAAGAACTCCATTTTCCATAGCGTCTTTAATTCCTTTATGAATAGGTTGAATATATTCTTGAGGAATAACTCCTCCTTTAATTTCATCAACAAATTCAAATCCTTTTCCTGGCTCTTGAGGATCAACTTTAATCCAACAATGACCATACTGTCCTCGTCCTCCAGATTGCCGAATAAATTTTCCCTCTGCCTGAGCAGAACTTTTAATAGTTTCTCTATAAGCTACTTGCGGTTGTCCGATACTAGCGTCTACTTTGAACTCTCTTTTCATTCTATCAATAATAATATCCAAATGTAATTCTCCCATTCCAGAAATAATTGTTTGCGAAGTTTCTTCATCGGTCCTAACTTTAAAAGTTGGATCTTCTTCGGCTAACTTTCTTAAAGCTAATCCCATTTTTTCTTGATCTGCTTTAGTTTTTGGTTCTACGGCAATAGAAATAACTGGTTCTGGAAAAGTAATTGTTTCTAAAATAACTGGATGATCTAAATCACAAAGAGTATCTCCAGTAGTAGTTGTCTTCATTCCTATTAAAGCTCCAATTTCCCCAGTATACATTTCATCCACTTCTTCTCTGTGATTAGAATGCATTCGCAAAATTCTTCCAATCCTCTCTTTACTATTTTTAGTTGCATTTAGAACATAGGAGCCAGCTTTCAATGTTCCAGAATAAATCCTAAAAAAAGTTAGCTGCCCAACAAAAGGATCAGTTGCTACTTTAAAAGCTAACGCCGCAAAAGGAGCTTCATCATCAAATTTAATTTTTACTTCTTTTTCAGAATCATTAACATCAGCACCTTTAATATTAGCCACATCCGTTGGAGATGGTAAATAATCCACGACTGCATCTAAGACTAATTGTACTCCTTTATTTCGTAAAGCTGTTCCAGTAAAGACTGGAATAAGTTTATTTTTAATAACAGCTATTCTTAAAGCAGTTTTTAGCTCTATTTCTGTTATTTCTTGACCTTCTAAATACTTTTCAGTCAAAGCATCGTCCGTTTCAGAAATTTTTTCAATCATCTTTTCTCGCCACTCTTTTGCCTTATCTAATAATTCAGCTGGTATTTCTGTTTCAATTACTTCTTCACCCATTTTACCTTTAAAAGTATATCCTTTCATTTTAATCAAATCTACTACTCCTTGAAAATCACCTCTTTCGCCAATTGGAATCTGTACGGCTACTGCATTAGGAGTAAGACGATTCCAAATGGTACCCAAAGCATAATAGAAATCTGCTCCTTCTTTATCTATTTTATTAATAAAACAAATTCTCGGTACATCATATTTATCAGCTTGTCGCCAAACAGTTTCTGATTGAGGCTCTACTCCTTCTTTCCCATCAAAAACCACTACTCCACCATCCAAAACACGTAATGATCTTTCTACTTCTACTGTAAAATCAACATGTCCAGGAGTATCAATAATATTAATTTGATGATCTTTCCAAAAACAAGTAGTAGCTGCTGAAGTGATGGTTATCCCTCGTTCTTTTTCTTGATCCATCCAATCCATAGTTGCCTCGCCTTCATGGACTTCTCCAATTTTATGAGTTATACCAGTATAAAACAAAATTCTTTCAGTTGTAGTTGTTTTTCCAGCATCAATGTGAGCAATAATACCGATATTTCTATATTTTTCAATAGCGTATTTTCTCATAAAATAAAATTCTAAAATCGTATAATTTTATAATTTATACGAATTATATATAAATAAATTTATTATTAAAACTAAGCAAAGTGCGCAAACGCTTTATTAGCTTCTGCCATTCTATGAACATCTTCTCTTTTTTTCATAGCTGTTCCAGCTTTCTCTGAAGCTTCAATTAATTCATCGGCTAATTTCTCAGCCATTTTTTTCCCTTTTTTAGCCACTACTGCTACTTTTATCCAACGAATAGCTAAAGTAACTCTTCTTTCTCCTGCTACTGGAATAGGAACTTGATAGTTAGCTCCTCCTACTCGTCTAGATTTTAATTCAATTAGAGGAGAAACATTTTTTATCGCTTGTTCAAAAATATTCAAACCTCCTTTTTTAGTTCTCTCGTGAATAATTTCAAAAGCATCATAAACTATTTTTTCAGCAACAGTTCTTTTACCTTCTTTCATTATATTGGACACAAATTTACCAACCAAAACATTACCATATCTTGGGTCTGGTTTAGTATTTTTTTTATAAATTCTTTTTCTTCTTGGCATGCAATTCTTATTTTGTAAAAAAGCGAAATTTATCTCGCACGATTCACAAATTATTTTCTATTAACTTATTTAAATTAAAATCTTTTTCAATGATTAATTATTTACTTGCTTTTTCTAGTTTAGCTCCGTATTTACTTTTTCCTTGTTTTCTTCCAACAACTCCAGCTGCATCTAACACTCCTCTTACTACATGGTACCTTACTCCTGGTAAATCTTTTACTCTCCCGCCTCTGATAACTACAATGGAGTGTTCTTGTAAATTATGACCAACACCTGGAATGTAAGCAGTAACTTCCATACCGTTAGTTAATCGCACTCTAGCAATCTTTCTTAAAGCAGAATTAGGTTTTTTGGGAGTAGTTGTACTGACTTTAATGCAGACTCCTCGCTTGAACGGGCTAGCAGTATCAATTGGTTTATTTTTAATTGTATTAAATACATATTTAAAAGCTGGGGTTTTAGATTTATTCTTTCCAGTTTTTCGTGGATTTCTTTTTAGTTGATTGATAGTAGGCACAAAATTAATTTTATCACAAACTATAAAACGAACTTGATTATAAATATCGTTTTAATACTAGTGAATTGTTATCATTTATTAAATTAAAAACGCCAGTTACCCAGCAAAATAATAATATAGGAATTAGCTAATTATGTCAATAGCTTGCATTAAATAATCTAAAATAACACTCCATTAAGATGAGCTTTTTTTATTAATAAATTTTTATTGCATTTTAAAAGATATATTATTTTTTAAATCGCTACTCTTTATTTCTTTAAAAATTTTTGAACACTTTGAGCAGCAACGGCTCCTTCTGCTGATGCCGTGATAATCTGTTTAAATTTATTAGAACCTGTTGTAATATCCCCAGCTGACCAAATACCTGAAATGTTAGTTGAACCATCAGAATTAATTTTAATATAACCTTCGTCGTCTAACTCTACTCCTATTTCTTCAACTAATTCAACGGCTGGTACAGCTCCAATCTCAATAAAAACTCCTTCTACTTTAATTTGGGTTAAATTTTCAAATTGATTATCCAATTCCAAGGATTCTACCTTACTCTCTCCAATTATTTTTTTAACCTTAGTTTGATAAATAATTTTAATCTTTGGATTTTTTTCCGCTGCCTCAACCCAAAAATTCTCCGCTCTTAATTTTTCTTTTCGATAAATTAAATAAACTTCTTGAACTATATCTGCCAAATAAAGAGCTGCCGAAACAGCACTATCACTTCCACCGATCACTGCTACTGTTTTATTCCTATAGAAAAATCCATCACAAGTAGCACAATACGAAACACCTTTCCCTAATAATTCCTTTTCGCCAGGCACCTCTAAACATCTATGTTTCGTTCCAACAGCAAAAATAATAGCTTTAGTTTCTTTTTTTTCTTGATTTTCTAAAAAAATTTCAAATCCTGATGACTTATCTTTTTTAATTTTTTTTACTAAATTATTTAATATTTCAGTTTGATAACTTTTAACATGTTGTTCCGCTTTTTGCACGAATTCCATTCCAGAAATACTTTCTGTTCCTAGCCAATTACCAATTTTATGAGTTTGAGTCACTAAACCACCTGGGATACCTCCGATGACCAAATGTTTAATGCCGTAACGAGAAGCATAAATAGAAGCCATCATTCCAGCTGGTCCTGCCCCAATTATTATTAAATCATATTTTTTTTTGCTCATTTTATTTTGCTTATTTTATTTCTAGGCTAGATAGTAACACCTAAAAATAAATTTAACATTGTATTAAGAAATTGACCTAAGGGAGCTGAAAAGAAAATAATAAAAAACAAAAGGAAAATAAAACCGTATTGTTCTAAAATAGCCATTGTTTCAATTTTAATTGGAAAAATAGAAAATAAAAGTTTAGAACCATCTAATGGTGGAATCGGGATAAGATTAAAGAAAGCTAGAATAACATTCCAAAAAATCACAATTACTAAAATTTCAAAAAAAATAGAACCCACAGAACCTGAGATTACCTGAGATATTTTTCCCCAATCATTAAAATTATAAATTATATCTGCTTTAACCGTCATTGAGATAGTAATAAATTTTGCTAAAATAGCGGCCAAAACAGCAATTAAAATATTAGAGGCTGGACCAGCTAAGCCAACTAGAGCAGGACCCCATTTTTGATTCTTTAAATTGTAAGGATTATAGGGAACCGGTTTCGCTCCTCCAAAAGCAAAACGAAAATTGGTCATCAAAAGAAGAAGGATTGGCATCCCAATAGTTAACCAAGGATCAATATGCTTAAGTGGATTGGCTGTTAACCGTCCAGCATATTTAGCTGTTGGATCACCCAGCCATAAAGCAGCTACACCATGTGCTACTTCATGAATAATTACTGAATATAATAAAATAATTATATAAAATACTACTAAAACAATTTCATTCATCATATCTTTTTTCTTTAAAAAATTTATTTACAGTAAAAAAAACTTGCTATAAATGTAATATTATGTTACCTTATATTTTGTAATAAATCAAATCAAAAACTATGAGTCGAGTATGTGATATTTGCGGAAGAGGTTCGCAGGTAGGAAATAAAGTTAGCCATTCTCAAATGAAATCAAGAAGAAAATTTAGCATCAATCTTCAGTCAAAAAAAATTAATGGACAAACAAAGAACATTTGCACTAAATGTATAAAAACTTTAGCTAAATAGAAAGTGGCTAAATAGAAAGTGGCTAAATAGAAATAAAAAATCTCCTAAATTTTAGGAGATTTTTTATTGATCAGAATTTTTAACGGTAGCTATTCTAAAATACCGTCTAAATTGACATCATAAAGAATTTGCTCTTGTACCAAACGATAATCAATAATTTCTTCTTTTTTAAACCAATGGTTGATTTCCATTTCTGCTTCTTCTACTGAGCCAGAAGCATGAACTAAGTTTCTAACTGATCGATTATCTTCATCGCAAATTTTATATGAATCAACTACAAAATCTCCTCTAATAGAACCAACATCAGAAGTTAATGGCTCTGTTCCTCCAGTAATTTTACGAATTAATTTGACTGCATTAGCACCTTGCCAAACCATAGCAATGATTGGACCACTAGTCATATATTTTTTTAATCCAACTAAAATCTTTTCCGTAATTGCCAAAGGATCTTCGGAAGGAGGAGTTAACCCTTTACTTTTATAGCCTTCGATAGTTTTTTCTCCAGTTACCCTTCTCCACTGTGGATCAAGAGTGTAATGTTTTTCAATAAAATCCTCTTGGGCTACTAGCATTTTAATCCCTATTAATTTTAATCCTACTCTTTCATATCTCTTAATAATTTCACCAATCAAAGTTCTTTGCACTCCATCTGGTTTTATAATTACTAATGTTCTTTCTTTTGATGGATGATTTTTCATATTTTTAAAATTTAATTTAATTAAAAACTCCCGCTTCAATTGCTCCAATGAATTGGACAATCAAACCCTAGGAGATAATCTTACGTCACAATTATTCTAACAGACCCGACAATTTCCCGCAAGAAAATGCGAAAAGAAAAAGTGAAAATCTTGCATAATCTGACTTTTAGAAAACAACTTATATTATTTTCATAATAAAAAACCTTAACCAAAAATAATGATCAAGGCTTTAACAATCAGCGCAATATGTCGCGCTCCTAATTCTGCCAGTTGCGTACCAGCCTCCATTTGCCATAAATATCATGATACAGCATAAACTGACACTCCCCACTAAACTTCTTTTTTACCCATCGTTTCCCACTGTTGCCTCCAACATAACTAAACTTCCCTTCCCCTCTTGGGAGCCATTGGACTCCCGCTATCCCAGTCGCATGGGCAGTTACTGGCCATGCGTTCTCGAATTGCGCGCCCAGCATCTCAGGGAGCTTGCCCCCGTTAGTTTCTTTTAGAGATTTCCCTACTTCATAGCTGAACGCATTGAGCTCAACTATTTTACAGTATTCTCCTCCCATTCCCCCCATCCATGAAGTAGGTAATCCCACCCACACTAACGGTGGAGCCATGTATATGCTAGAGATCATCTCCCTTTCCATTTTCTTGCTGACCTTTGGTTGAGTGAATCTCCTGCAACCCATAAGACCAATAAAACAACTCATCACAACTATAGCTGAAATCATGGTAAATTTCTTCATTTCTCTCCTCCTGTGTTATATATTGTGTGGAATTTAGCGCGAAATGCACTCCTACTTTCTTATCAAAGGAACTTTACTGTTTTCTTCAAGTTTAAAGTTTAGTATAGCATATAATAAAAATCCTGTCAAGCCATTTGTAGAAAAAGGTGAATTTAGCCTCTAGCAAAAGGACATAACCATTATGACTATGCCCTTAAAGAAATCTTACAGCCGATTAATCAGAAACTACTTTTGCTCTTTTTCTTTTTCTGTTTCTGTTTCTTTTTCTTTTTCCGCTTCTATCTCATCTAATTTAACATAGATTTTTTTAGAAATTTCTTGCATAATCTCTAAATTACTTTTTAATGTTTGTTTAGCTTTTTCTCTCCCTACGCCTAATTTTATTTCGTTAAAAGAATAAGAATTTCCTTTCTTGTTGATAATCTCATATTTAACTCCTGTGTCTAAAATATCTCCTGACGCTGAAATACCCTCATTATACATAATATCAAATTCTGTTGTTTTAAATGGTGGAGCTACTTTGTTTTTAACAATTTTAATTTTAGTTCTATTGCCTACAATATCATCAGCTTTTTTAATTTGGGCTGAACGACGAACCTCAATTCGCACCGAAGAATAAAACTTTAGAGCATTTCCTCCAGTTGTTGTTTCTGGATTACCAAAGACTACACCGATTTTCATTCTAATCTGATTGATAAAAATAACTGTACAATTAGATTTAGCAATAATAGCTGTCAATTTCCTTAAAGCTTGCGACATTAATCGAGCTTGAGTTCCCATATGATGAGCCCCCATATCTCCTTCAATCTCTGCCTTCGGTACTAAGGCGGCTACTGAGTCAATCACGATAACACTTATTTCTCCTGAATTAACTAAAGTTTCTACAATATCCAAAGCCTGTTCACCATTATCTGGTTGAGAAATTAAAAGATTATCAATATTAACTCCTATTTTTTTAGCATATTCTGGATCTAACGCATGCTCTGCATCAATAAAAGCAGCTACTCCTCCTGCTTTTTGAGCATTAGCAATAATATGGAGAGTTAGCGTAGTCTTCCCAGAGGATTCTGGTCCATAAACTTCTACTACTCTCCCTTGAGGAATACCACCAATTCCTAAGGCAATATCCAAAGAGATAGATCCAGTCGGAATTGAAGCAACATCTACTTTTTTGATGTCACCTAATTTCATAATTACTCCCTCGCCAAACCTTTCTTTAATTTCATCAATAACCGCATTGATGTTTTTCTCTTTTTTAGATTCTTTCATTTTTTCAAAAACATTTTATAGAAAATACCCTTCAAAAAAATTTTATATTTTCTATGTATGTTTGTTATTTTAAATAATTATTTACCTTTAGTATCATGAGTAAAAGTTACTCCTTTCACTATACCATCTTTTGGACTTAAAGCTCCAATATCATTACCATTGAATTTAACAAAAGTTGCTTTACCCCTTCCAGAACTGATAACTATTTTCTTTTTAGCGTGAAACATTTGAATGGCTCCACTGAGCATTGTTCCATTAAAAACTAACTCTCCGTCCGCTTTTACATTTAACCAAACTGGACCAGGATTAACGCTGAGTTCTATTGTTATTTCTTTATTTTTAATAATGGCTTTTTTTTGGCTAGCTTCTTTTTGAGAATTATTATTTTTTTTCGCTACTTGATAATCAGAACGAACAATGATAACTTTATTGGCAATTTTCTTAAATTTATTAACTGCTTTTATATTAATGACGTTTACTCCTGTTTGCAAGGCAACATTTTCTCTAAATTTTCCTTCATCATTAACTAAAATCGGTTGATTGTTAATAAATAGAGAAGCATCTTTATCTACTATTCCTTCTACATAAATAGAATTACTTGTTATTTCCGAATTATTCAGAGGGCTTAAGACCACTAATCTTGGTGTACTAGCGAAAGAACCAATCTCCCGATAAAGTAAGAAGAGCCCCACTAAAATGAAAATGCTAATAACTAAAATTAGTATTTTTTTAGGAGTAAAAATAAAAGCAGAAATATTAATCGGTTTTATTTTTTTAAAATCTGTATTATTTTTCTTTTTTAAATTATACTCAATTCCTTTTTCTTTATTATACAATCTTAAAAAAATTTGTTTATCTAAACCAAAAAAATCTGCATAACTTCTTAGAAAACCTTTCACGTAAACATCAGCTGGTAACTTCTCGTAGAATCCCTTTTCTAAATAATCTAGATGTTTTACTTGAATTTTAGTTGCCTTAGATATTTCATTTAGAGAAAGTCTTTTATCTTCTCGAAGTTTTTTTAATTTTTCTCCAAGTGTCAGAGTGCCAATATTTTTTTTAGTAAATCCATTTCGCATCATAATTTAAAAAGCTATCTCTTAATTATTCAATTAAATTTGCCATTTATCCCTTCTAACTTGATCATTAATATCATCTTGATATTCTACATTACTTTCACTATTAAGTCCGTATATTTCTCGAGGCTTAGAACCATTAGACGGTCCAACAAAGCCCTGATCCTCCAGAACATTAATTATTCTACTAGCCCGTGAATAACCAATACTTAGCCTAGTTTGTAATAAAGTGGCGGAAGCTTTTTTAGCTCTTATAATTTCTCTTTTAGCTTGTTCAATCAACTCATCATCTTTACCTGGCTCTGTCCCTTGAAATTCTAAAATTTCTTTTTGTGTATTTTCAGTAATATCTTTCTTTTCCTCTTCATCATCCTCGTTCTTTTCTTCTCTTGCTTCTTGCTGTTTTTTAATGAATTCAACAACTCTTTTCACCTCTACTTCACTTACAAAAATACCCTGAATTCTAGCTGGCTTAGGAGAATGAGAAGAAAGGAACAATGAATCTCCATTTCCTAAAAGTTTATCAGCTCCTCCCATATCAATGATTGTTCTTGAATCTATTTGAGTGGCTACCTTAAAAGCAATTCTAGTTGGAATATTAGCTTTAATCAAGCCAGTAATCACTTCCACTGACGGTCTTTGAGTAGAAACTATTAAATGTATTCCAACGGCTCTTGCCATTTGAGCAATTCTAACAATTGCACCTTCCACTTCTTTCCCATGGCTAATCATTAAATCAGCCAGTTCATCAATTACAATAATAATATAAGGTATCTTTTTTAGCTTTTCTTCACTTATCTCTCCTGTTTCTGAATTAGTATGTTTAACAGTAAAACCGGTTTTTCTTTTTTCTTCGTAGGAAACTAAATCTCGAGAACCAGTTTCTTGCAGTAATTTATAACGCTTTTCCATTTCCCTAACTGCCCATTTCAAGGCATTGATAACTTTACTATTCTCTACAATAACTTCTGTTAATAAATGAGGAATGCCATTATAAACTGAAAGTTCTACCATTTTTGGATCTACCATGATAAATTTTAAATCTTCAGGAGAATTTTGATAGAGAAGAGTAGTGATAATAACATTGGTTGCTACAGATTTACCAGTTCCAGTCGCTCCAGCAATCATCAAATGAGGCATTTTAGCTAGATCATCAAAAATTCTCGTCCCGCTAACATCCTCCCCCAAGGCTAAGATAAGGTTAGACTTTCTTTTTTTAAATTTCTTTTCCGCTAAAATATTCTTTAATCTCACTACTGAGGAAACTTTATTAGGCACTTCAATTCCAATTAAAGATTTTCCAGGAATTGGAGCTTCAATTCTAATTGGATGTTCCGCTAAAGCTAACGATAAATCATTTTGCAAAGCTAAAATTTTAGAAATTTTAACTCCCACGGCTGGGCGAAAGCTATATTGAGTAACAGTTGGACCAGTTTGGGCTTCTCCTCTTTCTACTTCAATACCAAAATCTTTCAATGTTTTTTCAATAATGGAAAAATTCCTCTCTACATCACCACCTTTAGCTTCTCCCATACTTTCCTCTAGAAGTTCTAATGGAGGCAAAGTCCATTTCTGTTTTTTATTTTTTCTAATAAATTGATCCTCTTCCCTTTCATCTTCAATTGCATCTTCAATTTCATCTGCTTCATAATTTTCTAGTTCTCTTGAACTTATTTCATTATGAACTTCTAGTGATGGGTCAACAAATTGATCATTGCCTTCTACAAATTCAATTTTCTTAATATTGCTTTCTAAATTTTCAGTTTCTTGAAGAGAATCTTGTTCAGTTTTTTTTAATTCACTATTTTTTGGTTGCTTTTCTTGATTTAATTCTTCCTCTTTGTCATCATCCCCATCATCTAATTCTTCGTCCTCATTTATCTTTTTAGATTCCTCAGTTTCAGTTAGTTCATCTTGAACTTTTTCTTTTTTAAATTTAGCAAAGAAATTTATAATAGAAAAATCAAACGCTACTATAAAACCAATAAATAAAAAAGCTAACAAAACAACCAAACTTCCTGCGCCACCTAAATATTTTTCTAAAATATAGGCTATAATATAACCAGCGTAACCTCCTCCTCTCCCAACTTTAGCTACAGCCAAAATATCGTGAAAATTAAAAAACCAATGAAAAATTCCTGTCAGACTAAACAAAACAATAGTTAATCCAATTATTTTAGTCACATAAAAAATAGTTTCTTTTCTTAATAATAAAATAATCCCTGCAATAACTAAAAACAAAGGAAAGATTAATTTTGCCCAGCCAATTGTTAATCCAGCCATCTCATTGAGAGATTTTCCAACCACTCCACCACTGCCAAAAAATCCTAAAGTAAACAAAACTGCCAAAGCAAATAAAATAATCGCTATTGTGCTCCTTTTCGCATCACTAGCAATATTTATTTTTATTTTTTTTTCTCCTTCTTCTTCCTCCTCTTTTTTATCTTTATTATTTCTTCCCATTTTAATATCTATAATTTATAATCAACCCCTTAATTAACTTCTTTTCTATTTTATCATAAATATCGGAAAACAAAAACAGCCTCCTAAATTAGTCGGAAACTGTCTTTGTTTTTTAACAAGCTAAATTGGCTAAAATTATTTTTTTTCTTTATAGCCAGTTCCAGCTGGGATAAGTTTTCCGATGATAACATTTTCTTTTAATCCTCGTAATTTATCCTCTTTACCCTGAGAAGCGGCGTTAATTAAAACTCGGGCTGTTTCTTGAAAAGAAGCAGCTGAAAGAAAACTGTCCGTAGAAAGAGCTACTTTAGTTATCCCTAATAACATTTTTTCTCCTTTAGCTTCCTCTTTTCCGGCTAATTTAACTCGTTTATTAACTTCATTAAATTCATCTAATTCTACAATATCACCAACTAGTAAATCAGTATCTTTTTCATCTAAAATAATAACTCTACTAAACATTTGACGAATAATTACTTCAATGTGTTTATCATTAATTGTTTCTCCTTGAGAAGCATAAACTTCTTGAATTTCTCGCACAATATAACGATAGACTTCTTCCCAGCCCATAGTTTTATAAAGTTTTTTCAAGTCAATATGCCCTTCAGAAAGCTGAGTTCCCTTCGTAATTAAATCTCCTTCAGCTATTTTTAAAGTACTCCCTGCTGGCACTTGATATTCTTTAGTCGTTTTTTGTTTATCCTCTATTTCAACTTTAACAACAATATTTTTTCCATTATTTTCTAACGACAATATTCTACCATCCACTTCTGAAATAATAGCTTCTCCTTTTGGAGGACGAGCTTCAAAAATTTCTTCTACTCTAGGAAGTCCCTGAGTAATATCAGATCCCGCAATACCTCCAATATGGAAGGTCCTCATCGTTAACTGAGTTCCTGGCTCTCCAATAGCTTGTGCAGCTACAATTCCAACAGTTTGTCCAGTTTCTACAATACCACCTCTTCCTAAATCAGCACCGTAACACTTTTGACATACTCCTCTAGAAGTTTTGCAAGTAGCCACTGTTCTAATTTTAGCTTTTTCAATGTTTTTATTTTCAATTAGTTCTCCTTGTTGCTTAGTAACTAGTTTACCTTTTTTTATCAGCACTTTTCCATTTTCTGGATCAGTGATATCTTCAATTAAAAATCTTCCAACAATTCTAGAAACAAAATCCTGTCCAATCCGATCTGAATCTTCTTTATAAATGTAAGCCCCTACTTTATCTTTACAGTCGTTTTCTCTGACAATAATATCTTGAGAAACATCAACTAGTCTTCTAGTCAAATAACCAGCAGTCGCTGTTCTCAAGGCGGTGTCAGCCATTCCTTTTCTAGCTCCATGAGTAGAAATAAAATACTCCAAAACATTAAGTCCTTCTTTAAAGCAACTCTTAATTGGTAACTCTATTGTTTCCCCAGTTGGACCTGCCATTAAACCTTTCATTCCTGACATCTGGACTACTACTGATTCAGAACCTCTCGCTTTAGAATAAACCATTGAATAAACAGGACCTTCCTTATCCATAGAATTACGAACTTCATCTGTAATTTTATTTTTAGTTTCATTCCAAACTTCAATAACTTTATTTTTTCGCTCTTCGTCAGTTAAAAGTCCTGCACTATATTGGTTTTTAATAGCTTCTACTTCCTTTTCGCTACTATCAATAAGTTCTTTTTTATTAGCTGGAATAATTAAGTCATCCATTCCCCAACTAATTCCTGATTTAGTAACTGAATCAAAACCTAAGTCTTTAATTTTATCAACAAATTGAGCTGTCGTTTCTTTTCCTAGAGTTTCTAAAACTTGAGCTACTAAACTCTTTAGCTCTTTCTTAGTCATTTCCTGATTAATAAAACCTATCCCCTCAGGAATAATTTGATTGAGTTTTATTCTCCCAATAGAAGTTTCAATTATTTTTCCTTCATAGGCTACTTTTATTTTTGCTCTTACATCTACTTGACCAAGTTCATTAGCTAATACTGCTTCATTAAAATCAGAGAAAATCGCTCCTTCTCCCTTAACTCCACTGACAATATGAGAAATATAGTAACAGCCTAAAACCATATCTAAAGTCGGGATTGTAATTGGATCACCATTAGCTGGCTTTAAAAGATTTCTAGAAGAAAGCATTAAATTTTCACTTTCCCAACGAGCCTTATCAGTCAAAGGAACATGAACAGCCATTTGATCCCCATCAAAATCAGCATTAAAAGCACTACAAACCATTGGATGTACTTGAATAGCTTTTCCTTCAATTAGAACTGGTTGAAAAGCTTGAATAGACAAACGATGTAAGGTTGGAGCCCGATTTAACAAAACATAATGATGAGAAATAATTTCATCTAAAATATCATAAGCTTCTTCAGTTTCTCCTT
Source organism: Parcubacteria group bacterium M10-OD1-1 (assembly GCA_003056145.1). Taxonomy (GTDB): domain Bacteria; phylum Patescibacteriota; class Minisyncoccia; order Moranbacterales; family UBA2206; genus M10-OD1-1. The sequence goes on along the minus strand of LSNL01000003.1, from coordinate 36,110 downwards.
CTACCATTTTTCCAGCCGACCTAACATTATAGGCTAATTCTCTTTCAATGAGTTTATTTATAATAAAAGGTTTGTATAATTCCAAAGCCATTTTTTTCGGAATACCACATTGATTGAGTTTTAATTTTGGACCTACTACGATTACACTTCGTCCTGAATAATCAACTCTTTTTCCTAAAAGATTCTGTCTAAAACGACCTTGTTTTCCTTTTAAGGTGTCGGCCAAAGACCTTAAAGCTCTTCTTTGTCCAGTAGAAGCTGCTACAGAGGCTTGTCCTCTTCGAGCACTATTATCAAATAAAGCATCCACTGCTTCTTGCAACATTCTTTTTTCATTTCTAGTAATAACTTCTGGAGCACCTAACCCAATCAATTTTTTCAAACGATTATTTCGGTTAATAATTCTACGATATAAATCATTCAAATCAGAAGTAGCATATCTTCCTCCATCTAAAGCTACCATTGGACGAAGGTCTGGTGGGATAATTGGAATAACAGTCAACATCATCCATTCTAATTTCATTTTAGCATTGATAAATCCTTGTAACATCTTAACTCTTTTTAGAGCTTTCTTACGATCCGTTACTTCATCATTGGCTAAACTTTTCTTTAATTTTTCAATCTCCTCTTTTGGATCCATAGTTTCCAGAATAGATCTAATAGATTCAGCTCCAATACCAGCCGAAAATACTTGGGCATATTTAGTAGATAAATTGAAATATTCAATTTCAGAAATAATTTGTAATTTTTTAAGATTTTTTAATTCCTCCTTAGAAGAACGATAAATATTTTTTAATTCCTCTTGCTTTTCTTTTTCTTTTTCTTTTTCACTATCACCAGCAAAATTTCTTTTAATTTCCTTTTGTTTTTGTTTAAATTCTTGTTCAACTTGAGCTAAAGCTCTTTCTTTTTCTTCTTCATTAACTTCTAAAATAATATAGCTAGAAAAATAAACTACTTTTTCTAAGCTTTGTACACCGATACCAAGAGCTAAACCAATCTTAGAAGGCACACCTCTTAAAAACCAAATATGTGAAACAGGAACCGCTAATTTAATATGACCCATTCTTTCTCGTCTAACAATACTCCTAGTCACTTCTACTCCACACTTATCACAAACAATCCCTTTATAGCGAATTCTTTTGTATTTTCCACAATAGCATTCCCAATCCTTGGAAGGACCAAATATTTTTTCATCAAAAAGACCTTCTCGCTCATAACGCTGAGTTCTATAATTAATAGTTTCTGGTTTGACTACTTCTCCGTGAGACCACTCTAGAATATCTTCTGGGCTAGCGATACTTAAACGCACGCTATTGAAATCACTTATTTTAGTATTGGTTATTGGTTCCATAATGTTTCTACTCTTAAATTAACACTCAGTTTGTGATAATTAGAGTTAAGTTTAAATTAATCTCATTAATAATTGATAAAAAATCTAAAGTTTTCTTTTTAATTCTCCGCTTTTTTTATTGACCCGCCTAATTCTTCATCTGAGTCCCCTTCTCTTTTCGCTTCTGTTAATTCTACATTTAATCCCAAACCTTTCAATTCACTAACTAAAACATGAAAAGAAGCTGGAATATTAGGACTTTTAATTGGTTCTCCTTTAATGATTGATTCGTACGCTTTAGATCTTCCCATTACATCATCCGATTTGATAGTTAACATCTCTTGCAAAGTATAGGCCGCCCCATAACCTTCTAAAGCCCACACTTCCATTTCTCCAAATCGCTGACCTCCAAATTGAGCTTTTCCTCCTAGTGGTTGTTGAGTAATTAAAGAATAAGGTCCAATAGAACGCATATGGATTTTGTCATCCACTAAATGATGCAGTTTCATAACATACATAACTCCAACCGTTGATCGATTATCAAAATATTCTCCTGTTCTTCCATTAATTAGTTGAGATTTTCCATCTTCTGGAAGACCAGCTTTTTTTAATTCGTCCTTAATTTGTTTTTCTGTTACTCCTTCAAGTGCTGGAGTTGCTACTTTATAGCCTAGTTTTAAAGCTGCCCAACCTAAATGAGTTTCTAGAATCTGACCAATATTCATACGACTAGCTACTCCCAAAGGATTTAAAATCATATCTACTGGAGTTCCGTCCTCTAGATAAGGCATATCTTCTATTGGAGCAATTCTAGAAATAACACCCTTATTTCCATGACGTCCAGCTAGTTTATCACCTACCGATATTTTCTTTAATTGTGCAACTGAAACTTGAATTTGTTGAATAACTCCAGTAGCTAGCTTATCACCTTTTTCCCTAGAAAAAACTTTAATATCTACTACCTTGCCATATTCTCCATGAGGAAGATAAAGAGAACTATCTTTCACATCTCGAGATTTTTCTCCAAAAATAGCTCTTAAGAGTCGCTCTTCAGAAGTTAAATCTCCTTCTCCTTTAGGAGAAATTTTTCCAATTAAAATATCTCCAGAAGCTACTTCTGCTCCTATTCTGATAATTCCTGTTTCGTCTAAGTTTTTTAGTCTTTCTTCTCCGATATTTGGAATATCTCTAGTTACTACCTCTGGACCAAGTTTGGTATCTCTTACATCAATAGAAAAATCTTCAATATGGATAGAACTATAGCGATCACCCTGAACTAATTTTTCAGAAATAATAATAGCATCTTCATAATTAGAACCTTCCCATGGAATAAAAGCAACGGTAATATTTTGACCTAAAGCTAATTCTCCATGATCGGTTGAAGCTCCATCGGCCAAAAGTTGTCCTTTCTCTACTATTTGCCCTTTTTTGACTCTTGGCACCTGATTCATAGAAGTAAAAGCATTAGATTTCACAAAAGTTTGTAAATAATATTCTCGTTTGAAATAACTTTTTTTGGCTCCCGCTGGAGTTTTTTCTTTCACTACAATATGATCTCCATCAACTTCAACTACTTCTCCTCCTGCTCGAGCAATTACTACTTGTCCTGAATCAGCCGCAGCCTTATCTTCAATTCCAGTTCCTACAATTGGAGATTCTGGTTTAACACAAGAAACAGCTTGTCGTTGCATATTAGATCCCATTAAAGCTCGGTTAGCATCATCGTGTTCTAAGAAAGGTATCAAAGAAGTGGCCACTGAAATACACTGTTTAGCAGAAACATCAATATAATCTAATTTAATAGCTTCAATCTCCGTTGCTTGTCCTTTTACTCTAGCTTCAACCATATTATCTAAAATATTACCTTCTTTATCCATATTAATTCCGGCGTGAGCAATGGTTTTTCTATCTTCTTTAGTCGCATTAATATAGTCAATTTCTTTGCTAGCCCAAGGCTTAATAGTAATAGTTTTTTTCTCTTTAATTTTAGCAATTTTATTAGCTATTTCTTCAGTTATTTTAGTTCCAACAGGAAAATCTCCAACTTTTTCCTTTAAAATTTTCCCGACTAATTTATCTTTGCTATTTTCTATTTCGTGATAAATTTTAAGATAAGGAGTTTCTAAGAAACCATAATTATTAATCTTAGTATAAGTAGCTAAATGACCAACTAAACCAATATTTGGTCCTTCTGGAGTTTCTACTGGGCAAATCCTTCCATAATGAGAAGGATGAACATCTCGCACTTCAAAGCCAGCTCTTTCACGAGCCAAACCTCCAGGGCCCATCGCACTAATTCTTCTTTTATGCTCCAACTCGGCTAAAGGATTAACTTGATCCATAAACTGAGAAAGTTGAGAACTAGAAAAAAATTCTTTAATGGAAGCTGCAATTGGTCTAGAATTAACTAATTGTCCTGGTACTACAGTAGCAATATCGCAAGTACTCATTCTATCTTTAATATTTCTGGCAGTTCTAGCTAATCCAACTCTTAATTTATTTTGTACCAATTCTCCTACTGACCTCACTCTTCTATTCCCTAGATGATCAATATCATCAGCGACTGCCTGAGAATCGTTATTAAGACGAATAATCTCTTTAATAATTAAATTAAAATCCTCTCTAGTTAATACTCGGTGTTCTTCATCATCTGGAACATTAATATCTAATCGTTGATTAAGTCGATAACGACCTACGCCACCAAAATCATATTTATCAAAACTAAAAAACATTGTATCAATAACTTGTTTAGCATTACTCTCAGTAGCTAAATCTCCCGGTCTAATTCTCTTATAAACTTCTTTATATCCTTCTCCTTGATTTTTAGTAATATCTTTTTCAATGGTTTTCTCAATATATCTAATTTCTCCATTATCTACATCAGTAAATAAGGCTAGTATTTCCTCATCCGTAGAATAACCAAAAGCTCGCAATAGAGCAGTAATAGCGATTTTTCTTTTTCTATCAATTTTTACAAAAATAGCTCCATCAATATCAGTTTCAATTTCTAACCAAGCTCCTCTATTAGGAATAATTTTAGCTCCAAAAAGTTTCTTTCCTTTGACATAAAGCATTGTAAAGAAAACTCCTGGACTTCTGATAATTTGGCTAACTACTACTCTCTCCACTCCGTTAATTATAAAAGTTCCTCTATCAGTCATTAACGGAAAATCACCTAAATAAATTTCTTGCTCTTTTATTTCACCAGTTGATTTAATAGTAAGTTGAATTTTACATCTTAAAGGAGCTTCGTAAGAAATATTTTTATTCTTAGCGGTAACTTCATCATATTTTGGTTCATCCAAATAGTAATCAGTAAAAGATAGCGCTAAATCTTTCTCAGTGAAATCATCAATTGGACTAACTTCGTCTAATAGTTCTCTTAGTCCTTTTTCTAAAAACCAATCGTAAGAATCCAATTGAGATTCAATAAGATTTGGCAAAGAAACCATTGATATTTGTTTAAAAAACTTTCTTTTTGATAGCGATGAGCCTGACCCAAAGGATTCTTTCACCTTGAGCTTTTTTTCAACTTTGACCATAAAAATAACTCTCATTTTGCCCGTTCTAAGAAATTTCTTGGAACGGAAACAATACAAATGAGTCTATAATAAAGTATTTAAATTATTTAATTTTTTTGCATTCAGAATTGTGACATCTCTAAAGTCAATTTAGAGAATATATATATAAAATAAAGCTGTTCCAGAATATATTAAGCATTATACACGAACAAAAAATAATTGCAAGTTTTTTGCATTTTCAAACACCCTTTTAATTTTTCTTTCTTCTTTCTTCTTTCAGCTTCTTGTTGTTTATAATTCTTTTTAGTCCTTTTTTATTCTATCTTATTTTCCTATTCTTTGTCAATTTAAAAAATTAAAATCTTTTATAAAGGTTCTTACAATTAATAATTTATGCAGCTTTAACCTCCCAATCAAACAATCAAAAATAATATTTATTTCTTATTATTTTTTATCCTCTCCTTGTTTTAATGTTGTTATATTTTATTTTGTCTTCTGCTTTTTTTTAAAACCCTCTACTTGATTAAATTTTTGATTCCATTCTTGAGGATTACCATAATCCGCAAAATCTTGATCCCAATTATAAGGTAATTTTGGTTTTCTAGCTGATTTAATTGGACACCAATATCTCTCAGTACGCTTAGCTATTTCAACTGAATAAGTAAAAATTCCATTAACATAGCTACAATACAAACAATTGATTTTTTGAATAATATTTAAATAATCCAAAAACCTCCTATCATAAATAATATAATCACTTCGTTGTACTTTTGGAATTTTATATAAAGGAAAAGCCACCCAGTGATAAATAGTAACGAAAAAATCCAACAAGATAACAGGAATAATCATCGCATAAATGAAAGGAATAGAAAGAAGATGACGAATATTTTTTGGCAAAGCATATTTCCAAGCAGGAATACGAAATTTTCTGTTTCTTCTTTTAATCTTTTCTAAAAATATAATTCTTTTTCGTTTAATAGAAAATCCGTATTTTTGAGAAATTTTAGAATACTCTTTTCTTAAAGCTTCGTCTAATTCGGCTATTCTAATTAAAATTTTCTTAATTTTATTTTCCATATTAAGTTAATAACTTTTAAAATAATTAGGTATCTTAATAATTTTGTAAATTCCAATTCCAAGTTTCTGCCATTGCTCGAGCTATCCTTGTAGTAGTAAAATTATCTCCTTGATCTGATTTCACTTCTACGGACGCAATAGCTTGTGAGTCTAATTGATTATTACGAAGTAATTTATCAATTTGAGGCAATAATTGTTCTGAAAGAGTGTGTTCTTCTTCAATATTTAAAGAATCTATCTTTGTCTGATTTCTCCAAAGAGCTATTTTTATTTTCCTATTTTTAATATCAATAATAATTTTCATTTTTTTAAATATCTTTCTAGCTTATTGTTCATAATTATTTTAAACCAAAAAGTAAATTTCTCAGGAGTTAATAAAATTTCCTTTTTAATATCATCTAGACTTTTCCAACAGCAGTCTTCTGCTTCTTCTAAATTTATTTTTGGCTCTCCGTCAAATTTTCCTAAAAAAACATAATCAAATTCATTTTCAATTAGTCCATTTTTAAAATTTACTTTATAGGTAAAACTAAATATTTCTTTTAACTTACATTTAATCCCAATTTCTTCTATTAATCTTGACGACACCGCTTCTTTTAATTCTTCTCCCACTCTTGGATGGCTACAACAAGCATTACTCCAAAGTCCGCCTGAGTGATATTTATGACTAGCTCTTTTTTGCAAAAGCATTTTCCCTTGAGAATTAAAAATTAAAACCGAAAAAGCTCTGTGCAACTGTCCCTTTTGGTGAACAGCTAATTTTTCTCCCGCTCCGATTGGCTGATTATTTTTATTTACCAAAATTATTCTTTCTTCCATCATATTAATCTTTATTTTTTAAATCTTACTCTCCCTAAAAAAAATTTTCAGTTTTTGTCAGCTTGCCTTGTTTTTTATTTTTTAGTTCCTAGATAGCCAACAACTAATTTTTCTTTTTATTTAGTTGGCTTAGAGTTTCTATCTTTTTTAGTTTACACTTAAAAACTATTTCCACTAATTACCTCACGATTAACTTTCGCAAGACTTTTATTTATTTTTTTATTTTTTTCCAATCAAAATTCCATGGATCAGTTTTTCGTCCAGGAGCAATATCTTTATGTCCCAAAATATATTTTATTTTATATTCACTCTTAATTTGGTTAATCAGTTTCTTGACTGAATTATATTGTGCCTTAGTATATCCATCGATTTTATTCCCAATCATCTCAATTCCAATAGAAAAATTATTAACATTAGTCCTATTATCTGGAACCCTACTAATTCCAGCATGATAAGCAATATTGTTTTCTTTAACCAAGCGATAAATTGCTCCATCTCTTTCTATGAGATAATGTGGTGAAACTTTATATTTTTTATAGATAGCTAAAATTTTAGAAAAATCATATTGTCCTCCTCCTAGTGGATTATAGGTAGAATGGATAATAATTGTGTCAATTTTTCGTGTTCCGTTATATTTTTGATACCCCCAAGAAACCAAATCATTCTTAATTTTCAATCCTCTATCTGCAGTAAATAAATTTTTTGTCTCAGTTTTTGCCACTGTCTTGGTTTTTTTTGTTTTCTGTCTAGAAGTTACTATCTTTGTCACAGGAGCTGTTTCCTTTTTAAGAACTTTAGCCTTATTACTAGTAGATTTATGATTCTCTACTGTTTTTTTTTGAATATTATCTACATTCTTTTTTGTTGAAATAAATTTCTTTTGATCTAACTTTAAATCAATCTCTGTTTTTTGTCCATTTGAAGAAAAACCGCATCCGCTAAAAAAAACGCTTACCAAAAACACCAGTAATATTTTATTTAAACTTATCTCTTTCCTCATTTTGTCATTGTATCATAAAGGAGCTTTAGCTTCCATTCTAAAACTCTTAAAATTTAATAAAAAAAAATGCCACCAAGATATTAGATATCTTGGTGGCATCAGCAGAACCTTTAGACTATCGCTCCCCGCCACCATATTGGCTCAGGGAAGAATTTGAGGCTGCCCAGGTAATGCTCATGGCGTTACCTGCAGCGATCGATGCCACATTGGCATCAGAAAAGGCTCCCAGGTTTCCACTAGAATTAGTGTAAAAACCTATATCTGTAGTTGTTTCGGCGGCGGCTACGCCATCGGCAGCATTCAGCTGGAACCCGGTGTTGCTGTTTGAAACGGCGTTAAATGTTTGACCGGGTACCTGGATAACTGTCTGTTGCCAGGATCGTTGATTGGCCGAGATGTGGGTAATGCCATTATCAAAGCCTGACAGCCAGGACGAATTACCTCCCTCCACACTTCCTCCTGATTGGGCAAGAGCCGGGATGGCAACCATAATCAGGGCAATAATTGACATCGATACTGCCATTTTTGATAACATCTTTTTCATGACTTTCTCCTTTTTTGTTCGGGACACGGGAATGTCCCATAATTACCTCCATCCCAACTAGGAATGGAGAATGTTATGTTACTCGTGTTACTTACTGAAAATTCTGAAAATCACCTCCTTTTTTGTTAATTGTCAAAATTACTTAAGTCTTTTATATGCCAATCCTCATTAGAAGATTTGGCTTTGACCGCCGGTGCATAGCTTTCGTCTTCGCTGACGCTGGCCAAATCAACTGCAGTAGCTGACCTCCAAAGACGGGCCTTAATAAATGGAAGGCTCGCCAAATGAAGGCTGGAGGATCCAAATCCGGTTCCTCCTGAGCCTGCAATTGATGTGCTATCATTGCCGATGATGCCCGAGGCACCACCGCCAAAACCGAAATGCCAACCAGAGCTAGTTGGCTTCTGAATGTAATTGTTGGAATAGATTTCCAGCTGGTCGGCACCAGCCTTCATGGCTACTTTTAGAGCTATGTTGCGAGCGTTAAAGCTCGCTTGATTGCTGTCAACTAGGACAACAATATTGCCGACAAAGGTTCCCTCCCCTTTCTCAGGGGAGACAACTTTTATTTCTGCCGTCGGCGGAAATGGATGTTGGATATCTTCTAACAGTGCTTTAGCACTACTGGAAGATACCTTCCTCATTCCTGCCCACTTCCATACCGATCCAACTGCAAGTTGGATTACATTATACGGTAGTCCCTTTTTCCAGGGGCCAAAGTAAGTCATCGGCGCTGGGGCCGCTGGATATCCCGTCTGCAAAAAATTACGATTGCTCACTTTCGAATGCGAATCGATACTCAGATTCGCATTCGCACTTGGAGACACAACTTGCCCAGGATTCACCTGGACATCCCCTCCGTTAATAACAGCCTGAGCGCCAGCGATTCCAACGCCTGACGAATCAGCAAAACTTTGACTTGGAAAAACCATTAGACAACACACCAGACACACCAGTAACAATTCTTTTTTCATAACCGCTCTCCTTTTTTAGTTTTTTAACCCAGGAAACTCCTTCCTAGGCAATGATTGTTAAATAACTTTCTTTTTTATACCTTTAAAGTTCACCCTAGCAGATAAACAAAATCTTGTCAAGCTTTTATCACCTCACCCAAAGAATAGCTTAATATTTACACCTTATTCTAGCTAAAACTTTATTCTAAATACAGATTATAACATCATCTCCCTTAATAAAATACCATTACTACTTTTCGTACAATAATTTATTTCAAATATTATTTTTACTCTAAAATAACAAAAGCTTAAACAACCTTTTAAGTGTCAAGAAAGTTTCATCTCGCCTCAATAAATTCAATCTCATTGTTCTAGCTAATGCCAAATTCCCACTTACTCAAATTTATCAGCGTTCTCTATAAAAATTCTTTTGTATCTTTTCTAGTTTGTATTTATCTATTCAATCCTCCATTCTACTAACAGAAAGAAAAAAACTCCAGAGCCAGTCCAGAGTTTTTTTATTTTTGAGCGGGTAGGGGGAATCGAACCCCCCTCCTCAGCTTGGAAGGCTGATATAATAGCCACTATACGACACCCGCAATTTATTTTTTAATTAAACTTCAGAAAAATTATTTTTTATATCTAAAACTTAAATATTTTTCCCGTTCATAGTTATCTTTACAATCAAAACATTCCTTTCTGCAAATTAACCTCGTCCAGAAAAACTATTTAGATATTTATCTTATTTTTCTGTATTTCGGAAATTTTCATTCTAAAACTTATCCTACCTGAAATTCAATCATAAATCAACTTTTTTAGTCGGAGTGCTGGGAATCGAACCCAGTCAACATGTTCCCAAAACATGCGTACTACCGGTATACGACACTCCGTTAATTTATTTTTATTTTAAATCACTATTTAATACTATCTTTAAATTTGATTCCAGTCAATATCTATTTTTATTCCTAAAGTTTTAATAAATTAATTATATTTAATATTTTTAAGTTTTTAAATAATCTAAATTATTTTCTCTTATTAAAAATAGCCACTTAGCTACTTTTAATAAAAATTATCTAAAAAAATTCTTTCTATTTAGTCAATTGTTTAACTCTTCTGGTTCCATAACAAAATCCCGTTCAAACAGGATTTTGTTTCTATCTTTTATTAAAATTCGTAATACAAATTTATCTAATAGCTTCTTTTAAAGCTTTCCCGGCAGTAAATTTAGGAACAGTCATCGCTGGAATTTCAATTTTTTCTTTAGTTTGAGGATTAATCCCTACTCTTGCTGCTCTCTTAGAAGCTCTAAAAATTCCAAAACCAGTCAAAGCTACTTTTTCTCCTTCTCTTAAAGTTTTAGTAATAACCTCCATCATTGTGTCAATAACCAATTCAGTATCCTTTTTTGAAATCTCAGTTCTCTCAGCAATAGCCGAAACCAAAGCGTCCTTATTCATATGATTAGCCATAATATCACCTGCCTTTCTAGCTTTATTTAATGTTAACTAATAAACGGTAACAAGAAAAAAATATTTCGTTAATTAATATTGTTACCAACCTTCCTGTCTTATTTATATTCTACAACTTTTCCCTTATATAAAGCAACTGCCTTGTTACTATCAGTTAACTCTTTCTAACGAGCATATTCGGTAACTCTCACTTCTCTAATAACATTCACTTTAATTTCACCTGGATATTTTAATTCTTCTTCAATTTTATCTGCAATACTTCTTGAAAGTTTAATTGCTCCCAAATCATCAATTTTGTCTGGTTTAACAAAAACTCTAATTTCTCTTCCAGCTTGAATAGCATAACTTTTTTCAACTTCCGGAAAAGAAGTAGCTACTCCCTCAAGATCCTCTAATCGTTTTAAATAATTTTCTAAAGTATCTTTTCTAGCCCCTGGGCGAGAAGCTGAAATAGCATCGGCAGCTGCAATAATCATTGATTCTGGAGTTTCAAAAGGATAATCTTCATGATGAGAACGCATCGCCTTGATAATATCTTCTCCTATTTTAAACTTTTCTAAAATTTTAATTCCAATTTCAACATGGGTCCCTTGAACTTCGTGATCAACAGCTTTTCCAATATCATGTAACAAACCAGCCTTTTTAGCCAAACTAACATCTAATCCTAATTCAGCTGCCAAAGCTCCCGACAAATGAGCTACTTCCAGAGAATGCAGTAAAGCATTTTGTCCAAAACTAGTTCTATAACGAAGTCGACCTAGAATATGAATCAATTTTGGTTCTAAACCAGCAACTCCGACATCATAAGCGGCCGCTTCCCCTGCCTCTCTAATTTTATTGTTAATTTCTTTCTTAGCAAATTCTACAGCTTCTTCAATTTTAGTTGGATGAATTCTCCCATCTGCAATAAGTTTTTCTAACGCAATCCGAGCAGTTTCTCTGCGTATTGGATCAAAACCAGAAATTACAATTGCTTCAGGTGTATCATCAACAATAATTTCAATTCCTGTTAATCTTTCTAATGCTTTAATATTTCTTCCTTCTCGCCCGATAATTCTTCCTTTTATTTCATCCGATGAAATATTGACTAAACTAGTTGTAGTATCGGCAGCGTGTGAACCAGCATATTTTTGAATAGCTTGGCTCATAATATCTCTAGATTTTTTCTCTAACTCTTCTTGTCCTTGATTTTCTAATTCTTTAATTTTTTTCGCTAAAAAATCCCTATTTTCTTCTTCAGTTAGTTGAATAAGTATTTTCTTCGCGTCTTCTTTGGAAAGTCCAGCTATTTTTTCTAAACGTTTTAATTCCTTTTTTTTAGTTGCATTAACCTCCTCTTTGATGGTTTCAATTTCTCTTTCTTTTTTTATTAATAATTCTTTATTTTGTTCAACGGCTTCATTTTTTTTATCTAATGATTCTTCTCGTCTTTCTAATCTTTGTTCTAAACGCATTATCTGATTTTCTCTTTCTTGCTCTCTTTTTTTAGCTTCTTCTAAAATATTAACGGCCTTATCTTTAGCCTCAATTAAAATCTCTTGTGATTTTTTTTCTGCTTCTTCAACTGCTCTAATAGCTTTTCCCTCGGCTGTATTTAATTGTTTTTTAGCGATTGTTTGTCGAGTAAAGTAACCTAAAATTGAACCCACGACTAAACTCAAAATTTCCGCTAGAAGAATTGTCAAACTTATTTCCATAATATTTTATTCTATTCAATTGATAAATAATAATCATATTTTTGTTTACTTTTTTTACTAAAGCTACTTAATACTAAAAATATTTATTCTTTAATGTATATTAGACCGACTTATCAAAAGAAATTCGTCTATTTTAATAAATTAATAATGTTTTGCCTATTTTAAATAGTAGTCTAATTACAATTTTTTGTCAAAAAGTGGTATAATAATAATCATAAACAGCTGATTTATTTTTTAAAGATATTATTTATGATTGAAGATATTTCTCAAGTCACAAAACCAAAACCAATGACCTTAATTATTCTGGACGGTTGGGGTATTGGCTCTAAAGGAAAGGGTGATGCTATTTCTAAAGCCACCTTACCAACCATTCAAAAACTTAACAGTTACTACCCCAAATTAGCTATCCAAGCTTCTGGTATTTCAGTAGGATTACCGTGGGGAGAACCTGGAAATTCTGAAGTAGGGCATATGACACTAGGTTCAGGAAAAATTATTTATCAAAATATGCCTAGAATTAATATGGCTATTCAAGATGGTGTTTTTTTTACAAACCCAGTTTTTTTAAAGGCTATTGAAAATACTAAAACTCATGACTCAGCTCTTCACTTAATGGGTTTAATTAGTAAGGGTTCTGTTCATTCCAATTTAGACCATCTTTTTGCCTTACTAGAATTAATGCAAAAACAAAAGGTTAAAAAAGTTTTTCTTCATGTTTTTACTGATGGAAGGGATTCATCCCCTACTTCTGGTACTGAGATCATTAAAGAATTACAACAAAGATTAAAACGTTATAAGGTGGGGAAAATTGCCACTATTTCAGGTAGGTACTTCGCAATGGATAGAAATAATAATTGGGATCGAATTAAAAAATCTTACGATGCTATTGTTAATAATAAAGGAAATAAAACTGAAGATCCAGAACAATATTTAAAAGATTCTTATAAAAAAGAAATTTTTGATGAATATATTGAGCCAGCAGTAGTTTATGAAAATAATATACCAGTTGGAAAAATAGCTGAAAATGACTCCATTATCTTTTTTAATTATCGCGAAGATAGAGCCAGGCAAATGACTAAAGCTTTTTCTATTCCTAGTTTTTCTAAATTCCCCGTCCGAGATTTCAAAAATTTATTCTTTGTTACCATGACTCAATACGAAGCTGACCTACCAGTAGAAATTGCTTTTCCACCAATTGAGGTTACCGATTGTCTTAGCAAGGTTCTCAGTGAAAATAATTTAAATCAATTAAGAATTGCTGAGACCGAAAAATTTGCTCATGTTACCTATTTTTTTAATGGAGGTAATGAAGAACCATATCCATTAGAAGATCGTATTATCATTCCTTCTAAAGATGTTGCAACTTTTGACGAAAAACCAGAAATGAGTGCCCAAGAAATTACCGATAAAGTTGTTGAAAGTATTCAAAATGATAGCTATGACTTTATTTTAATTAACTTTGCTAATGCTGATATTGTTGGACATACAGGTAACGAGGAAGCCACTATTAAAGCCACAGAAACTATTGATCATTGCCTAGAACAAATTATAAAAAATGTTCTTTTGACCGATGGTCAGTTACTTATAACTGCCGATCATGGAAACGCTGAAGAAATGATTAATACTAGAACAGGAGAAAAAGACACAGAACACTCTTCTAATCCTGTTCCTCTTTGGTATGTAACTGCGCATAATCATTATGCTCAACCAAAAGAAAATAGAATTTTGCAAGTTTCTGGGCTATTAAGTGATATTGCACCTACTATTCTAGAGATTTTATCTCTGAAACAACCAGCTGATATGACTGGAGAAAGTTTAATTTCAATATTAAAATAAATTTCTTGTAATCTTAAAAACAGTTAGCTTTTAGCTGACTGTTTTTAATAAACCTTTTTGAAAGTTTCACTTTATTTTATAATTTTATCCACTAAGCCATATTTTTTGGCTTCCATAGCATTCATAAAATAATCTCTTTCGGCATCTTTTTCTACTTTACTAATTGATTGTTTAGTATGGTGAGCTAAAATTTCATTAAGCCTTCTTTTAATTTTCAAAATATGTTGAGCATGAATATTAATATCTGTTGCTTGTCCTTGAGTACCTCCCATTACTTGGTGGATCATTACTTCCCCATTTGGTAGAATCATTCTTTTGTTTTTAGCTCCTGCTGATAATAAAAGCGCGGCCGCTGAAGCAGCTGTCCCAACACAAATAGTTGCTACATCTGGTTTTATATATTGCATTGTATCGTAAATAGCTAAGGCTGAAGTTACTTGTCCGCCTGGAGAATTAATATAAAGTTTAATATCCTCTTTAGAGTCTTGAGAAGCTAAAAATAAAAGTTGTGCAATAATATTGTTAGCTACTAAATCGTCGACTGGTCCTCCTAAAAAAATAATTCTATCTTTTAGAAGACGAGAATAAATATCATAAGCCCTTTCTCCATTGCTAGTTTTTTCAATGACCGTAGGAATAAGAATTTGATTTTTCATAATAACTATTTCTTAAGCTTTATAATTTTTCTAACCACTCAAAAACTTTTTCATTTTCCAAGAGAGATTTACTATAGCTATACAATCTCTTCATATCAATATTTTTTTTGATATCTTTCACTCCCTTATAATGATTAAGCGTTTTATTCATTTCTGCCTCCACTTCTGAATTTTCAATTTTGATATCCTGCTCTTTGGCAATTTCTGATAGAGCTAAGGCACTAATAACTCTTTTTTTTGCTTGTGGTTCCCATTCTTTTTTTAATTCTTCTTTAGTTTTTTTAATCTGAGCTAAGTATTGATCAATATTCATTCCTGAAGCTTGAATTTGATATTCTAATTCTCCAATCATTTTTTCGATTTCTTCTGTTACCAATATTTCAGGAAGCTCTACTTGGCAATGATTAACTATTTCTTCTAAATATTTACTCCTTTTCTCTTCTTTAATTTTACGTTTATTCTCATGTTCCATTCCCTCTCGTAGACTTTTTTTCAAGGCGTCTACTTTTTCAAATTTTCCTAAAGATTTAGCAAAATCATCATTAATTTCTGGAATTTGTCTTTCTTGAACTAGTCCCATTTTTACTTTAAAAGTAGCTGGCTTTCCAGCTAAATCTTTTTGATGATATTCCGATGGAAAAGACAAATTAAATTCTTTCTCTTCGCCAGCTTTCATTCCAATAATTTTCTCTTCAAAGCCAGGGATAAAAACTCCTTTACCAATAATAAGTGGGTGTTTCTTACTGGTTCCATTTTCAATCGGGACACCCTCTCTTAGAACACTAAAATCTATCTCTACGCTATCATTTTTTCTAGCCTCTCGATTAACAGTTACTAGCTTAACACGGCTATTAGCTAATTTTTCTAATTCTAAATCTAATTCTTTATCTTCTATCTTGAAACTTTTTTGATTAAATTCTTCATTAATCTTTTTCATAGCTTTTTGATAGCTACTTTCTATTTTAATTCCTGGCATTACAGAGATAATGACTTTATATTTCAAATCTTTTCCTTCTTCATTGCTTATTAAATCAATTTTTGGACTACCAATAACTTCTAACTTTTCTTTTAGAATATAGTCTGCGTAGCTTTTTTTAATAGCTTTTTCAGCTGAGTTATTAAGGAGAACTGCCTTCCCTACTTTCTGCTCTACTAAATTTTTTGGAGCTTTCCCTGGTCTAAAGCCAGCAATTTTTATTTCCTTAGAAGCTTCTTTAACTGCAGTAGCTAGATATTTTTTCCAAACATCCCACGAAACAGAAATGGTTAATTCTAATTGAGATTTTGGTAATTTTTTGATGTCTTTATTCATAATTATTTTTTTAAAATTTCCTCGATTTGAGGAACAATCTGTTTCTTTCTAGAAACAACATTTTTAATAGTTAACAAATTATTTTTTACTTTACCGCCAAAAGCTTTTTGAACTATTTGAGCTTCTTCTTCTCTAATAATATAAGCTACACTAAATTGTTTAATAATGTCAACCACGAAAAAAAATAGATAGCTTAACTTTTCTTTTTGTTTTTTAATTTTTAATTTCTTAAAAATTTCTGCCTGTTTTTCTTCTACTAGTTTCGGGCTAGCCGTTTCCCAAACTCCGATACCTACTTTATTTCCCTCCATTTGGAATTGCTTATAATCTTGAGAAATAATATCCTCTATTGATAACCCTTGTAAACTAGATTTAGCTAAAAACATTTCTTTGACCAGTTGTTTTAAATTTAGTTTAGCTATTTTATTAAGTTCTCTAACTATTTTTTTATCTTCTGTGGTAGTAGTTGGAGAAACCAAATTCAAAGTATCAGAGATAATACCAGATAGAAGCAAACTAGCTTCTAGCTTAGATAATTTCTTTTTTGCTTCTTGATACATCTTAGCCAAAAGTGAGGCTGTACTACCTAAAGGTTCTACTCTCATACTCAAAGGTTTTTCCGTCTGAATAAAAACTTTATGGTGATCAATAATTTTAATTACTTGCGAAAAATTTATAGCTTCAGCTATCTGAGTTTTTTCATTATGATCAACCAGAATTATTTCATCAGTTAGTTTAATTTTTTTTAATAGTTCAGGGCTATTTACTTTAAATTTATTCAAAATAAATCTAGTTTCATTATTAAGTGATCCAGCTCTAAAAGCCTTAGTTTTGATTTTTTCAGTTTTCTCAAAAAATTTTTGAGCTACTATACTAGAAACAATAGAATCCGTATCAGGATTTTTATGTCCGATAACAATCACTCGATTTAATTTTGATTTTTTATTTTCCATAATTTTTTACCTTTAGTTACCCCTTCATTATTTATTTTAAAGTTTCTTCTTTTGACTCATCGTCCACTGATTTTTCTGTTTCTACTGAACTATTTATTTTTTCTGCATCTTTTAAATCGTCTGTACTCTCAACTTTATTTTGACTATTTTTTTCATTTAGCTCTTTATCATCTTCTGTTTTTTCAATATTTTCTACAGATTCTTTTTTAGCTACTTCTTCTGGATTAATTTCTTCTCCTCCTGGACTAACTCCTACAATATCAATTTTCCAATCCGTTAATTTAGCTGCCAATCTAACATTTTGACCTCTTTTCCCAATCGCTAAAGAAAGCTGATCTTCTGGAACAGTAGCAACGGCTTCCTTTCTCCCTTCCTCTAAATCTATTCTTAAAACTTTAGCTGGACTTAAAGCTGCTGAAATAAATTTCTCAGGATTTTCATTCCAAAGAACGATATCAATTTTTTCTCCATTTAATTCATCAATAATCGCTTGTACTCTAGTTCCTTTCTGACCAACACAAGAGCCAATAGGATCTACTCCTTCTTCCTGAGAAAAAACGGCAATTTTAGTTCTTTGCCCAGCTTCTCTAGCAATAGATTTTATTTCTACTACTCCAGAAAAAATTTCCGGAACTTCCAACTCAAACAAAACTTTTACCATGTCTGGATGAACTCGACTAAGGGTAATCCCTGGTCCTTTAGAGCCAGCATCTACATTAGCAATATAAACTTTAATTCGCTGACCAATTCTATGATCTTCTCTCTCAATTTGTTCGCTAGGAAAAAGAACGCCAATAGATTTACCTAAATCTACAAAAATATTTCTTCCTTCCATTCTCTGCACTACACCATTGACCACTTCTCCTTCTTTATTTTTATATTCTTCAAACATAGCATCTCTTTCTGCTTCTCTAATCCTTTGAATAATAACCTGCTTAGCTGTTTGAGCAGCGACTCTCCCATAGTCTTCTTTCTGTTCTAATTCTGTTTCAATAATATCTCCTACCTGAGCATCTTTTTTGATTTTTTTGGCTTCTTCTAAGCGAAGATCTCTTTCTGGATTAAATCTAGCAATTTTTTCTTCCTCATTTTCATTTTTTACTTCTTTTCTGAAAGAAATTTTTTTACTTTCCTTAGATTGCTCTTCATCATCTTCTTCTGTTTCAATAGGAAACTCCCGCGTAGATTCATCTACTACTTCTTTAACTAAGAAAAATTTGGCTGAACCAGAAACTTCATTAAAAACAGAACGGATATTTTGACCTCTCTTGCCATAGTCTTTTTTATAAGCAGCTGCTAAAGCAGCTTCAATAGTTTCAACAACTTTTTCCTTGGAAATTCCTTTTTCTTCACAAATTTGTGCAATAGCACTCCCAAATTCAGCTTTATCTTTTTTTTCTTCTTTTTGAGAACTTACTTTTTTTCTTGTCATAAGATTTTATTAAAAATTAAAATAGGTCTATTTAACAAATAAAGTTCGCTTTCGCGAACCCTTTATCTCCATTAACTAACACTTTCATTCTAGCATTTTTTTTGAAGAATGTCAAACAAAACTGATTAAAAGAATGATGTAGCTCGTAAGGCTGCATCGATAGCTTGAATGATTATAAAGCCTGAGAGAGCCACAATAATCCCTAAAATAGAATAAGTCATGTTCTTTTTAGCTGATTGAACTATTTGTTCATCTCCCGCTGCCATAAAATATTGTAAACCAGTTATAATAAAAGAGATTATCGCTATAATACCCAAAATACCCAACAACCAATTCAATAGATTTTGAGCAATTTCTTTAATTCCTCCTTGTGGGTTAGGAAGATTAAATGTTGGAATATTAAGTTGTCCACTTCCAGAAACATTATTAGCTGAAGTATTATTATTTTGATTACCTAAAGAAATAGGGACTGCATTAGAATTGGAAGTTGCATTATCTGGATTTTTCCAAGTGTTACCTGCTTTGCTAGGTGTAGAAGAATTTGTGTTTGTACTTGTATTCGTGCTCGTTTTTGTCGCTATTGAACAACATTTTTCTCCTGTACTACAAACACCTACACCACAAGCGTTAATATCAGCCCAATTACCACTACAAGCGCTACTCTGATTTAAACAAATATAGTCTGCTTGAGAAATATTTATTCCAAAAAAAAGACTGACTCCTAGAATAAAACTACTAAAAAAAAATACTTTGTATATTTTATTATTATAGTTAATTAAGTTTTTTATAATTTTTTTAGTAAGATTTTTCATAAATTTAAAAAAGAGAAGTTCCGTTAAGCATTGCGTTAACTGCTTGAATAATCACTAGACCAGCTATTCCCACGATGACACCCGTAATAGAATATTTCAAAGCACTTTTAGCTTTAGTAATTTGAGATTCATCTCCAGCTGCTGTTAAATAAAAAATTCCAGCAATCACAAAACCTATTACTCCAATAATTCCCAAAATACCCAATAACCAATTTAAAATATTTTCTATAATACTATAAATAGAAGCATTAGGAAGATTGAATTGACTAAGACTCCCTGGATTCCAACCACTACCGTTCCCTCCACCTCCACTAGAAGAATTAAGATTAAGTCCAAAAAAACTACCTAATAAATATCTCCCTTGCTTTATTTTTTGAATTCCTAATTTCAAATATTTCATTTTTTTATTTTAAATTTATTTAATAATACCTCGCTTATATTATACAATAAAAAAACAAAAAACAAAAACAGACTATTAAAACAATCTGTTTTTGTTTTGAAATTTCAAAGAATTCTTTAATTAGAATTGCCTTTGACCACCTAATAACCCGCTAGCAAAATGGATTGCTACTAAACCAGATAAAGCTACAATTACTCCAATAATAGAATAGAGCATTGCACTTTTGGCCTGTTGAATCCTAGAATCATCTCCCGCTGCTGTTAAGTAGAGGATTCCTGCAATAGCAAAACCAATAACACCCACTATCCCCACTATTGCCAACAACCAAAACATTATTCCTGAAATAATATCATAAACTGAATTAACAGGTAGTCCAGTTCCGGCAGGAGCGCTAAATTGAGCTAAAGCCAAAGCTGGAAAAGTCAAGGTAGTTGAGGCTACTGAGAAAATCATTATTCTAATTTTATTTTTCATATAACACCTCCTTTCTATTTTGTATATTTATTTTTTAACTATCCTATTAAACTTTCTTTTGTTCTAATTTAATTTGCTCCTAAAATAACGGAAACTTGTTTGGTGATAATAACTGCTGAGAGAGCTACGACAATACCGATAATCGCAAAGGTGATTATCTTTTTTCCAGTATCAATTTTTCTTTCATCACCATAGGCAGTTAAATACATTCCACCTCCAATTATTAAGGCAATTATACCAAGAATACCTAAAATTGACAACAATAGGTTAGCAACATTAATAGCAATTTCTTTAAGTGTTAACGCTTTACTTACCCAAGCTTGAGCGCTCCCTCCTGTTCCTCCTCCATTAAGAATTTTTTGAATTTCCTTTAAAAAAGTTGGCGAAGCCAACGCAATCGCTAGACCAATAATAGCTCCAGTCCAAGTTTTTTTAGCTTTAGTTACCATTCCTTCATTGCCACCAGACATCATATACATTATACCTCCCAGAATCATAAAGACTATTGCAATAGTAGCAATAATACCCATCATATGATTTAGAATGGAGTTCAATAAGCCAGCAAAAGTAGTAAATCCAATCGGATTAGAAAAAGTAATTGAATTCCCATTATTAGTATTAGCAGAAGACCCTGTTGAAGTCTTAATTTGGCAGGCAGAAAAGCTAGAGCAAGAACCAGTACCTAAAAAATTCATTCCTGTTGGACAAGTGCTTCCGTTAATTTCTCCGCAACCTTGTCCAGAGACCTGACAACAAATAGTAGAACTCTTAGGAGTTACATTCGTACAACAAGTTACCCCACCAGAACAAGTTATATTTGCAATAGGGCTACCACTTAAACAACCACTTCCTCCTACTGTAGCGCAGATACCTCCTTGAGCAGTACATTCAGCAGTAGAAGCTTGCGAGTTAGCTACTCCAAAAAAAAGAAAGAGGCTACTGATTAATAATGTGCTAAAGATTAGAGGAACTTTTTTAATAAGGTTTTTCATTTTTTTAATTATTATTGGATAATATTTGAACTCTTTGAGCGGCTGTTTTAATAGCTCCAGCCACTGTTGCCTGTCCTTTATTAACTTGATCAATCATTTCAGCAAAAATTGACTCAATAGAAGAAGGATCAACCTCTATCCAGCTTTGAGCAATTAAATTATCTGTTGCAAAAACACCAATAGTCGGATTATCTTTTTGCTCTTTAATTAAATCACGCCTAGCAGCTGGTTCACCGGTTTGAGTTAAACAACTTTTAGCAGGATCAAAATTAGCTTCTGTAACTTGCCCAACTTTTGTACTAGCCTTATTATTAAAAGTTCCATCTGGCTTAGTAGTTAAGTATGTTAAAAAAGTCCAAGCTTCTTTTAACCGAGTATTACTACTAATTACCACTGCTTTTTTAGATTGTCCATATGGATTACTTTGAGGAGTCTTATTTTTAGAAACCGCTAGTCCCCAATAATTAGCAAAATTAACTTTTGGCTTATCTTTTATTTGAGGAACTGGTGCAATGGCAAAATTAAGCTTCGGTGCCTTCTCTTTTATAACCTTAACATTCCAAGGATAATTTAACATCATCGCAACTGTTCCTTCAGAAAAAGCATCAATAGAATCATGCAGCTGAGAATTCCAAGTATATTCTGGAGAACTAGTGTTAGCGAATTGAGTATAGAAAGCTAGCGCGTTTTCTCCAGGAAAAATACTTTTTCCATTTTCAGAAATTGATTTTTGAAAAAGCACTTGTCCTCGTGGATCAATCATTTTAGTTTGATTTTGCAACATCAAGAGATTTAATATGTCCGTAGAACGATTGATATTATAAGCTGTCCCCATAGCTGCTCCTGATTGAATTATTTCCCCAAAAGCATTAATTTTAGTAAGTTTTTTGACATCCTCAGAAAATTCATCCCAAGTTTTTGGTGGTGCCACTATGCCAGCTTGATTAAAAAGATCTTTATTATAATATAAACCCAAAGTATTTACCGAAAGAGGCATCGCATAGATATTTCCTTTAACTAAAAAATCATTAGCCACTACATCTATAAAATTAGCTCTAAACTTTTTCTCACTAATAACCCCTGGAATTTCTTTAACAGGAACTATTTTATCTGCAAAACTCGGTACCCAGTCATTACGAATAAAGAAAATATCTGGACCCTGTCCTGCTGCTAAAGCTTCTGTTAATTCTTTTTGATAAGTATTAATTGGAATTCTTTTATACTCAAGACTAGAAATATTAGGATTTATTTTTTTATAACTATTAAAAACTTTTCTTAAAGCATCCCCGTAATCAAAAGGACCCCAGATTTCTAAACTTAAATTATATTGATGATCTGTTTTTTGTTTGAAACCACAGCCAGATAAAATAATCAATCCAAAAATAAAAACTGTAGCGAAAAATATTTTACTTTTTTTTGTTTTTAATGTCATATATTTTATTTGGCTAGTATTAGTCCAAAATGAAAATTTCCAACTTCAATTTCTTTTTTAATTCCTAAACTGTATCTTCTGACTATTTTAATTAAATCTCCTTTAGAAATTCGTGAAAGTTTTTTTGGTCCAATTCTATCGTCTCCTGTTTCCCAGTCTATTAAAAGAATTTTTCCACCAGGTTTTAAGACTCTCTCTGCTTCTTTGATGATTTTATTCTTTTGATTATTTTGATATAACATATTAACCATTATTACCCAATCCATACTTTCATTCTCCAAGCCAGAACCATTCTTATTTTCTAAACTCACTCTTTTTATTGCAATGTTTCTAATTCCTTGTAATTTAATCTGGCTCTTTAAAATTTCTAGTTTAGAAGATATAATATCTAGAGCATAAACCTGACCACTACCTCCAACTCTTTGAGCTAATAGAAAAGTAAAGTAACCAGTAGAGCAACCAAAATGAGCTATTTTCATTCCTGGATTAACCTCAATTTGATCAACTATTTTTTGAGGACTTAAAAACTTAAAAGAGTTAGCTACTCCTAAAGATTGATGAATTGATTTTTCCTCCTGTTCTAACATCGTTGTTTTTATTTGTTTTTATTTTACTTTTATATTTTACAACAAATTTCTAAAAGCAACAACTTAAAAATTATTTTTATTTGTAATTAGATTTCATCTTTTT
Organism: Parcubacteria group bacterium M10-OD1-1; assembly: GCA_003056145.1. Taxonomy (GTDB): domain Bacteria; phylum Patescibacteriota; class Minisyncoccia; order Moranbacterales; family UBA2206; genus M10-OD1-1. The sequence continues at coordinate 12,708 of LSNL01000003.1, read as the reverse complement.
CTTATTGCCAAAAAGATAAAAATCAAGGATACTAAAAAGAGAGAAAAGGAGGCGTGCTAGAGCGGTTGAATAGGGCGCTCTCGAAAAGCGTTATACCTTAACCGGTATCGGAGGTTCGAATCCTCCCGCCTCCGCCAATTACAATTTCAGCGTTTTGGGGGATTTTCATTTCTTCCTGTGTATACGAGACACGGTCGCACTTTGCGCGGAGCAAAGCCCCACTCAAAATTCTACCAAAAACGCAAAAATTCAAAGATAGCGATACCTTTTGAACGATATTTGAACTTTCTTTATATATAAAGCGCGCACTGTTTTTGCAGTCACTGCTTCTGTAATAATTCCCGATTCCATAGAAACAAAAAAAACCTTCAACAACGATAGACTACATTACCACTAAGCCAAAGCTATTGTGTTAAAGGTGATGTTTTTATCTCAACAATATGAGATGTTTGAGTAAATGTTTAGTAAGAAATTTAATCCATAAAATCTCGAGGAGAGAGTTTCTTGTCCTCGTAAAATTACAAAGACGAAAAGTTTTACAAATCAAATCTCATTTCACTCAAAACACCTCACATTACCGAGATATTTTGTATGTATTGTTTATATTTATATAAACAATTTCCCATTATGGAATTTCAATTTAAATTAAGAAATTAAAATCCCAATAATAGGCAGGATTGAATGAGAACTAATCATCAATCCTGCACAAAAGTCCGCTTTTTAACTCCTCCCAAATGTTCCTCTCCTCACAGCGGAGGCAACCTCTTCTATATCCGGCTCTCCCCAAATATGGAGAGCCTCGATAAAGTTACGCACGCGACCGTTTGAATCGGCATGCGCCTTTCTGACAACTGCCCAAGTGGACTTGGACAGCGTCACTTCCCAATCCTGATATTGAAAATGCCCCCCAGGAACATTTATCAGGGGCCCTTCGAAGATCGTCTCATCCGAATCGAACGAAACATAAAACGATGACTCTCCCGGGACATGACAGTGAAGATATGCCCATCTCCCTTTGAGATAGACAACTTCTCCAGGCTGATGTCTGTGGAGAAATTTTTTTGATTGTTTACACTGTCTCAAAATCCTCCCATAAGGATCTTTTTCTTGTTTTGCCGGAATAACTGTCCAGCAATCAGCAGTTACCGTCGTGTTTTTAAAAAACATCTCCTTTCCAGCATTCCTTATAATAGGGAAATGCCAAATTTTCCGCCGCCGAGCCCCGGAGCTACTAGTAATATGTAGGACGTCTTTCGATATCCATCCATGCCAGGTGCGGCAGATGTTATATTTATTTCTTTTAATTGCCTTGCTGGCAACCACCTCAGACACAACTTTATCAAAAGTTATCACTTGATTGGACATCTTACTTCCTCCACTCCGAGCCCCGGAGTTAGGGGGCGAAAAATCGCCGTTGTCCTCAGCATTATTGCATCAGACAAATTAATATTTACCCTCCACCGACACCCTGCCGGCTTTGGATTTTTTCTACAATACTGCAAATTAGTTGTCAATTAAACAATCCCACATTCAAATATTCACAACCAATTTGCGGTATTGTAGATTTTTTTCAAAGAGCATCTTTTCTCTGAAACCACCAATTTTTAACAAACTGATGATTTCGGAAAAAAGGGGATGATTGAACTTGAACTTACAGAAAGCTCATCCCCTAGTACTTTCTGCAGTGAGTTTTTAGGTGGACTCACACCAAGATAATTTTATTTCATGAACGCGTCTTACCGTCGCTCGGGGGTTTGTTTAGTGTCGACCTCTCGACGTTTGTCGACTAGCCGAGGGTTACTCGGTAGCCGTTGGTGTGTCAATTGCTTCTTCGATTATACCGTGGCGCCCTCCACGGTTATTGAAATAAATACCGTCTACAAAGACGGTATTACCGTTTTGGCATATTCGCAGGAAACCTGCGAATATTACAGGATTTTCCTCCGTATCAAAACTATGGTGCCCCTTTGGGAACCAGCATATGTTTTTTATACGGAAGTCTCCTTCATTTTCATCTTCGTATTCTGGGTAGTGAGCCCAGATTTCTACTAGAATTGTTTCCCCATTTGTCAGGGTCAACAATTCTGAATGCAAAGACATTTTATCACTTATCCGCACAAAGCGCGGACAGGTGATAAACCTTGGGTCGGCATAGTACTCATCAGCAGGGCCATCAGCCCTTCTGATGAGTAGGCCATTCCTTTCTAAAAATTTTAGAAAGGAAACGCATTCAACCCGAGACCTGACATTACTCGTAAAGAGTAATGTCAAAATCAGTCCTTTTGAACGACGCCTGTCGCGTCGTTCAAATATTTCGTACCGATAATATATCGGTACGTCGTTCACACCTTGCTTTCTAAAAAGAAAGGTGCAAACGTTGCCGTCCGGTGTGTCGTTAAACGACACACCGGAAAAAATCGCATCAAGTCCTTCTTCCTTCCAGAGGAAGGACACTACTTCCTTCCCAGTATTTCTTTGATTCATGATATTTCCTCCTTAGGAAACCTCGGCTATCACGACATCCATGAAAATGTCGGCAAGGGGGCATTTGTTAGCCCTGATTTTTTCGGTAACCAAACAGACTATCTGCCAAGTACCAATTTTGTTTACAAAACCATCGTGATAGCTTCCTATGATGATTTTGTTTTTTTTCAAAGAGCATTTTCCTCTAGATTGTCTTGTTGTACTCACAGCGAGTTAAACAACAAGGCGCTCATAAGGAAATTTCTGAAAGCGAAGATAGTTCAAGTCTTCACTCCCAGTCGATTTCCTTACGAAAACGATTTGTAAAATGTGCCATTGGCAATCGGTTTCCGTCGAAAGGCGACCTATCCAACACAGTGACAAGGCTTGCAGGTCTTGTATATATTTTCAGCATTTTATTTCGATATAAAGAACAGCTTCTCTCTCCTCTTTATTGAGAGAATGATGAAGATAAAAACTTGGATTAACAACTTTTAATCATTTTAAGTTGTGTCAACAAGCACATTTCATCTGCATCATTCTTTCAACAAAATCTGTCTTTCATATTTTTAAAATAAAAAAAAACAGTTAAATGCTTTCTTCCCTGAAGAGAGAAAAACATTTAACTGTTTTCTTTAAACAACAACCGCTATAAAGCTTTCGTTGTTTGTAACTCTCTCCTCAAAGAATTTATTTATTTGTTTGTTTTAAAAATAACTTATTTGTTATTCAGTACATCCTAGCATATTTATTCATATCTGTCAAGTAGATAGCAGGCGACACCGCCCACAATAATAAAAGCCCGTCTTAAACGTAAGACAGACTTTTATTTATCATTTGTATGCCCTATTCTTCTGTACATAGCTTACTCTTTTGAATTTGACTTGCATAAAGCATTAGTGCAACCCTTAAATAGTAGTTTAAATATTCTGAATTTATAAATTTAATTATTAATCAAATTATAATTCTTTTAGCTTTACATAAGGAAATATAAATGCTAGCCTAAAATTAGTCTTATATCTAAATTAAGCTAGTAAATACTATGATTTCTTTGGAGAACTTAATTCAAAATAATCTACTAATAATTTTAGTTTTTTTTATAATTCTGTTTTTAATACTTTTAGCTTGGAATATATTTTTTTATCTTCAGTTTCAAATTATTAAAAAAGAGAAGACAATTTTATTTGCTGGAAAAAAAGTTAAAAACTTAGAAGAACTTTTATTAAGTCAAGCGAAGTCTCTTCAATTATTAGATAAAGATATTCAAGAATTATATAATATTTCCAATCAAATCAATAATTTAGCTTTTAAAAGTTTTCATAAAATTGGACAAGTAAGATTTAATCCTTTTAAGGATGTAGGAGGTAACCAAAGCTTCTCAATCGCTCTACTAAATGGCAAAAATGATGGAATAACACTTTCTTCTCTTTTCACTAGAGAAGGAGCAAGAATTTATTCCAAGGAGATTATCAATGGTCAATCAGAAAAACATCCATTAACAGAAGAAGAAAAAGAAGCCATTAAAAAAGCCATTGCTACCAATAAAACTAGCTAAACAATTTTCTTTCCTCACTTCCTTTATTATTTATTAAGTATTTAAAAAAATTATGCCCGAAAAAAACACAAAAAAAATTAATTTACCTTCTTCAGTCACCGTTAAAAAATTTGGCGAACTTTTAGGCTTGCCTATTAATATTGTCATCACTGAGTTAATGAAAAATGGCATTTTAGCTAGTATTAATGAAAAAATTGATTTTGAAACAGCTTCTATTATTGCTCAAGATTTAGGTTTTGAAGTTTCCGAAGAAATTTTAGAAGCTAGTGGAGAAATGACTTTAGAAAAACTTAATGAGTTATTAAAAAAAGAACATGATTCAGGAGACCATCTAAGAAGTCGCCCTCCAGTAGTCACTATTCTTGGACATGTTGATCATGGCAAGACTACTCTTTTAGATGCCATTAGAAAATCTAACGTGGCAGGTAAAGAATCCGGAGGAATTACTCAACATATCAGCGCTTATCAAGTTAAGAAAAAAGGTAAGCTTATTACTTTTGTAGATACGCCTGGTCACGAAGCTTTTAGTGCTATGCGAGAACGAGGTGTTAGCTTGGCTGATATTGCTGTTCTAGTAGTAGCTGCTGATGATGGAGTTAGACCTCAAACAAGTGAAGTAATTGAATATCTTTTAGCAAAAAAAATCCCTACTGTCGTAGCTATCAATAAAATAGATAAGGTTGGTGTTAATGTGCAAAAAGTCAAACAAGAACTCGCAGATAAAGGAATTCTTTTAGAAGAATGGGGTGGTGATGTTTTAAGCTCTAAAATTAGTGCTAAACAAAATATTGGTATTGATGGACTTTTAGAAAATATTCTTTTAACGGCAGAAGTAGAAGATTATAAGGCTAATTATTCTCGAGAACCCATTGGAATTGTTTTAGAGTCTAATTTAGACCCTCAAAAAGGACCAGTAGCTACCATTCTAGTTAAAACAGGAACTTTAAAAGAAGGTCAAGATATTATCGCTGGCTCTACAATAGGAAGAGTAAGGCGAATTGAAGATTTTAGAGGTCAAAGAATTACTGAAGCTGGACCTTCAACTCCAGTCAATATAATCGGACTTCAAAGCACTCCTAACTCTAACGATATTTTACAATCAGTCGTAGAGCGTTCTGGTGGAAAATCTAAATTGAATTCCAGTAAATTTAAAAACTCTCTGGAGCAAGAATCTTTTAGTGCTCAGAAAATTATGAAAACTATCGCTGATGAAAAGATTAAGAAATTAAATATAATTTTAAAATCTGATGTTCAAGGTTCTCTAGAAGCTATCCAACAAATTTTAGCTGAAATAAAATCTGAAGAAGTAGCTATTGAATATATTAGTGTAGGTGTCGGTAATATTACTGAATCTGATGTTCGCTTAGCTAGTAGCTCTAATGCCACTATTTATGGTTTTAGTGTTGATGCTACTTCGGTGGCAAAACGAATGGCAGAATCCGCTGAAGTTGAAATTAAAAATTATTCTATTATTTACGAACTAATTGATAATATTAAAGAAAAATTAACTGATTTATTACCTCCAGTGATTGAGCGAACTGATTTTGGTAAATTAACAATTTTAGCCATTTTTAAAAATGGGAAAGAAGATATGATTGTCGGTGGAAAAATTGTTTCTGGCAAGTTAGTTAATAATTCTCTTTTGGAAGTTTTTCGCGCTGACAAAAGTATTGGCAAAGGCAAAATGGGAAATCTTCAAGAAAATAAAGTTGATGTTGACGAATGTCAAACAGGAAAAGAATGTGGCATAACTTTTATTGGAAAAACTAAAATTAAAACTGGTGACACTATCTTGTGTTATCAAGAAGAAGTTAAAAAAAATATTTTGTGATATTTAAACAACTAACTAATTAGCTACTGCTTAACGATGTCTCAACGAATTGAAAAGATCAATCAAGTTATTAAAAAAAACATTAATGATATTTTAACTCAAGACCTTTCTTTAAAAGAAGGTGTTTTTGTAACTATTGCTAAGGTTGACACTACTCCCGATTTACGATACACTCGTATATTTGTTAGCGTCTTTCCAGAAGCAGACATTAATTATGTCCTTAAGACCTTGCAAAAAGAAATTTCTAAAATTCAAGGAAAACTAAACAAAAAATTATATATGAAACCACTACCAAAGGTTGAATTTAAAATTGATATGACTGAAATAGAAGCTGATAAGATTGAAAAACTTTTAAAAGAAATATAATTTTAAGCGACAAAAATCGCTCTTGAAAAACTGATTTTATTTTAGTTTTAAAAAAATGGAAAAATTTACCCAAGAATTTAATACTTTAAATTTTGCTATCAAAGAAACTGATAGCTTACTTCTTTTCGCTCACTCTCGCCCAGACGGAGATACTGTCGGCTCCGTTTTAGCTCTTTATGAGTACGCCAAAAAACTTAATAAAATTGTTACTATCGTCTGTTTTGATCCTTTCCCAAATTATTTAAAATCTCTTTCTAACATTCAATTTAAATCGCCCGAACAAATAAATTTTGCTGACTATAAATTAATTATTGCTTGTGATAGTGTCGAGAGAGGTTTTCAGAAAATTAAAGATAACTTCAATGAAAAACAAGTTATTGCTTTAATTGATCACCATCCAGACATCACTATCCAAGGAGATATTAACATCATTGATCCTTCTTACTCTTCTGTTTGTGAAATTATTTATAATTTTTTCTCTACCAATAATATTGAAATTAACCACACTATAGCTAAATTTTTACTATTAGGAATTCTCTCTGACACTGGAATGTTCCAACATTCCAATACAACCCCTAGAGTAATGGAGATTGCTTCTATTTTAATGAAAAAGGGAGCTCCCTTAGCTAAAATAGTAGAAACCACTTTTTCTAATAAAAATATTTCTACCTTAAAACTTTGGGGAAAAGCTTTTGAAAAAGCTAAAATCAACCCAGAAAACGGAATGATTATCTCTGTATTAACTGAAAAAGATTTAGAAGAATGCGAAGCTAGAACCGAAGATATTGCTCAAGTCGCTGGAATTCTTAATACTGTTCCAGGAACAAAGTTCTCTTTAATTCTTTCTGAAAGAAAAGATGGCATTATTAAAGGTAGCCTTCGCAGTGAAGAATATAAGGGAGTAGATGTTTCTAAAATTGCTGCTCAATTTGGTGGAGGTGGACACAAGCTAGCTAGTGGTTTTGAAATTCAAGGAAAAATTGCCCCGATTAAAGATGGTTGGAAAATTATTTAAGAGATTATTTATTACTTTTAATCTTTGGTTTTTAACTAGCTTTGTTTTATAATGAATAAGTAATCACCTAACTTAGTTTAATGAATATTGGTTGTCATATTTCTATCGCTGAAGGAATTTTTAAGGCTCCCCAACGAGCAACAGAGCTAGGCGCCGAATGCTTTCAAATATTTACCCGCTCCCCTCAAGGAGGAAAAGCGACTCAACTTACTTCTGAAATCATTGAGAAATTTTCTACTGAGATTAAAAAAAATAAACTTAAAAATTTTGTTATTCACGCTCCTTATTATATAAATTTTGCTTCCAAAAATAATCGTATTCGCTATGGATCTATCTCAGCTATTCGTCAAGAATTAGAGACTGGATCCCTACTTAAAGCTCAATTTGTTATTACACACCTTGGAACCACTAAAGATTTAGGTAAAGAGTTAGCTCTTCAAAAAACGATTGAGATGTTAAAAAAAACTTTAGCTAATTATCAAGGAACTACCAAATTACTTTTAGAAAATAGCGCTGGAGCAGGAGGAATTATTGGTAGCGATTTTCAAGAATTAGCTCAAATTATTAAAGGAGTAAATAATCCTTCTATCGCTGGTATTTGCTTAGATACTCAACATTCTTTTGCTTCTGGTTACGATTGGCGTGATTTCAAAAAGACTCTTAAAAAAATAGATGCCGAGATTGGACTAGAAAAAATTAAAATTATTCATGCTAATGATTCTCTAACTGAATACAATTCTAAAAAAGATCGTCACGCACATATTGGAAAAGGCTTAATCGGGCTAGAACCCTTTCAAAAAATTATAACCTTAGCGAAAGAAAAAGATATTGATATAATCTTAGAAACCTCACCCGATCAAGTAGCTGAAGATATTTTAACTTTAAAAAAATTACGTAAAAATTCTTCCTAAGTCTAAAGTTTTATTGACTAAAATTAATTTTTCTAAAAATTTATGAAACTAGCTATTATTTCTGATACTCACGATAATATTCCAAACTTAAAAAAGGTTTTAGATTATTGTCGAAAAAATAAAATTGAAAAAATAATTCATTGTGGAGATTTAGCAGAAGTAGAAACGCTAGATTTTATTCAAGATAATTTTTCAGGAGACTTCTTTTTAAGTTTTGGAAATATGGATTATGCTCGCAACGCCGAACAGACTTTTACAACTGAGAATTTTAAGAATTTTAAATTTTTTAGAAAACACGGAGAAATAGAAATTGCTAATAAAAAGATAGCTTTCGTTCATTTCCCAGGATATGCTAGAAAACTTGCTGAAAGCGAAAGATTTAATTTTGTCTTTTATGGACATAATCACAAGCCTTGGACAGAAAAAATTAAAAACTGCGAAATGCTTAATCCTGGTAACGTAGCTAATCAAATTTATCCTCCCACTTTTGCTGTTTGGGATAGTTTAGAAGATAACTTTAGTTTAATTAGAGTTAATGAATTAAAATAATTCAAATAATAAAAAGTTATTTTAAATAAAATATTGAAATGAAATTATTTAATTCGCGCAACAAAATTTTAATGAACTTTTAATGAATAATTTCGCTTAATATTTTTATGTTTTTTTAGAAAAATTTTTTATTCAATATTTAACTATGGATTCAAAACAAGTACAATTAGATACACTCAGCAAGCTAATGCTAGATTGTTCCAAATGTTCCCTTCGTTCCGATTGCATCCAAGTTGTTCCTGGTGAAGGACCAGCCAAGGCTGAAATTATGTTTATTGGAGAAGCACCTGGAAGGAAAGAAGACGAGTTAGGGCGACCCTTTGTTGGTGCCGCCGGAAAATTTCTTAATGAAATGCTCGGTTCAATCAATCTTAAACGAGAAGATATTTATATTGCTAATATTTGTAAATGCCGACCACCAGAAAATCGAGATCCATTACCCGAAGAAATCAAAACTTGTTGGCCATGGCTTTTAGAACAGATAAAAATCATTCAACCTAAGTTAATTGTTACTTTGGGTCGTCATAGTATGGAAATATTTTTTTCTGGTTATAAAATTTCTCAATTGCATGGTACCTTAGTTGTAAAAACAATTCCTGAAATTGGTCAATATAATTTTTACACACTCTATCATCCTGCCGCCGCTTTATATAATGGGTCTATGCGCGAAACTTTATTTCAAGATTTTCAAAAAATTCCTATCATTTTAAGAAAAATAAAATCTGAGTAAATTAAGCTATCAAAAAAAATTAGCAAAAAACTTTTAAAGGTTTTGAGTAATTAATTTTTATTTAGAATATTATATTTCGTCAAAGACAAATAAGCTCTATCTTGGTGCCTCTATTTTACTACGTCCGTATATTGATAAGTTATCCCTATACTTTCCTTGGAGGGAATGACCCATTTAATGACCCCATTAAAGTGGTCGGTAAATATTTATTTTATTTTAAAATTATACATTACCTATATAATCTCTCTTGTAATTGAACAAATTCTTGCTTTACTTCATTTAAATCTTCAAAGTAAAATCTCGCCTCCATGAGACTTCCGTATTTTAAAGTTAAAAATTCAGGAAATGCCTCTTCTGATAATGAATCATGTCCATCTTCATGATATGAATTCAAAACAAACTCCAAAAATTCTTTTGTTTTATCGTCTAAATCTTCACAAATGTCTTCTTTTGTTTGTAAAATTCTTTCGCCTCGTGTTAATGGTTTTTTATCAAAAGCAATGTATTCAAACACATCAAATAAATCAGAATTTTCAGCATCAATTAATTTTGCATAATTTCTCAACTGCTCTTCTTCATAGCCTAACTTTTCCAATTCACTCAAAAATACTTTTCTTGTTTTTGGATTAGCCCAAATTTCTCGTAATTTTTCTTCATCCTCAAAAAAATTCGGCATTAGTTCTCCAAAAATATTTTTTAAAAATTCTGTTGCAGAAATTGGCTTACCATCTAAATTATAAAAACTAGTAGTTTTTTGTCCCCACATTTCTCGCACTTGATTTCCTCCTAGTTGCACTTTTATTTTTTCTGGACGCCTTACAATTTCTTTTTCTGCATCATTTTCTATTTCATCCATTACTCTATCTTTTTTATTAGCATTCTTATTGTTCGAAATTTTAGTTTGATCCATTGGCTCTCCGTCCCATTCAGGATCAGCAAAATAATAATAAGCTTTTACAAAATCTAGAATAGTAAAATAATATTTTCCCTCAAAAACCCTTGTTCCTCGTCCTACAATTTGTTTAAACTCAATCATTGAATTTACTGGGCGAAATAATACTACATTTCTTAAATTCATTGCATCCACTCCGGTTGATAATTTTTGCGAAGTCGTAAGTATGGTTGGAATAGTTTCTTCATTATTCCTAAACTGTCGCAAATAATTCTCCCCTCTTTGTCCATCATTTGCCGTCACTCGCACGCAATAATCTGTTTCCCTACTATCTGCATAATTATTTATTAAATCACGAATATAAGCTGCATGCTTTTGGTTAGCGCAAAAAACGATTGTTTTTTCATTTTGATTTATACTATCCATCATTAATTTTACTCGCTGAATTTCTTTCTCTTTAATTTCTATTACCCTATTAAAATCAGCTTCCTTATAAATCCGACCCTCTTCAACTTCTCCTTGTACAACTTCATCATCGGATGTATAAATAAATTCATCTAAACTAGTGGTAAATTTAGCCACTTTAAACGGAGTTAAATATCCATCTCCGATTCCTTGCTTTAAAGAATATTCATAAACTGGTCGTCCAAAATATTCGTAAGTATCAACATTGCCTTTTCTTTTTGGAGTTGCCGTTAATCCTAATTGAACAGCTGGTGAAAAATACTCCATAATTTCTCGCCATGAACCTTCATCGTTAGCTCCACCTCGATGACACTCGTCAATAATTATAAAATCAAAAAAGTCTTTATTGTACTTTTCAAAATGCCTCTCTTCACCATTTTCACCAGTTAAAGTTTGAAAAATTGTAAAAAATATTGAAGCATTATGTGGCAATTCATTTCCAAATGCTCTAATTTCCGCTGGAGTAATTCTTGTTTTTTGGTCTTTGCTAAAAATATCAAAATCAGCCATTGCCTGATCTGCTAAATTATTTCTATCTGCTAAAAATAATATTCGTGGTCGTCGTCCACTATCTTTATCTAATGACCAAGCGGACTCATAAAGTTTGTAAGCAATTTGAGCGGTAATATAAGTTTTTCCTGTTCCTGTTGCTAGCGTCAATAAAATTCTATTTTTATCTTCAGCAATTGCATCCAATGTTCTAGCAATTGCATTTTCTTGATAATATCGTGGTGTTTTATAGCTAGACACGGCAAAAGGAGTTTCGGCAAATTTTTCTTTCCATTTATTATGTTCGGAAAAAGTTTTTTGCCATAGCTCTTCTGGTGTTGGAAAATTTTCAATTTCTTTACCACTAGCAGTTTTTATTGAATACTCATAAATTTCTTGTCCATTCGTAGAATATACAAAATCAACATCCAACATTTTTCCATATTCTTTCACTTGTTCCAATCCTTCTGTTGCTCCCAACTCTAACTTTTTTGCTTCAATTACTGCCAATTTTTTATTTTTATATTCCAAAACATAATCAGCAAATTTTGATTTCGCTCTTTTTCCGCCAACTTGAATTCGCCCATCAGTAATTTTATATTCCATTAACACACTGACATCATCAGCCTCCCAGCCAGCCTCTTTTAACTTTGGATTTATATAATCTCTTTTTGTTTGCTCTTCGTTCATAATTAAACCATATCACCAATTGCGACATTTTTCAATGCCAATTGCGACATTCTACAATAAAACTACTTCAAAATGTTATTATTTAATCATTTTATTGCGACATTTTATTAAAAAACTAACTTTTTTATTATTTTATATGTTCCTTTACAAACTTAAAAGAACATATAGATTTTTATATTTTCCTTTGTGTCCATAACAAATCCATGCTTATAATCCCCAATGCATAATTTATTTTAACAAGCTTTTATAAAAAAATCGTCAATGAATTTTCTTAAAAGTAATTCACTCACGATTTTATAAACAAACTTTGCACAATCACCTTTAACAAGCTACTGTTTCTTTCAATTTATCATACTTTTTAATCAATTCCTTTTGGTCTTCTGACGACTTTCTAGCAGACTGTTTAATTATTTTTGCGTGCACTGAAGAATTGAACATACTTTTATACAGCACCTCCTTAATTTCATCATTATTTACCTTATTTTTCTTCTTAAACGCAAACATATTTTTAATTATTCCATTTTTGATTGTATAAATTATTAGGAATACGCTGATGATAATATCCACGAGCGTATTGTATTTTTATAGTATACATTATTGCCGTTAATATAACAACAACAATTATTATTTTGGCTAGTCTACTAATATGTTTTTTTTAAATTATTATGTGGTCTGGGGCGATTTAAGGCTCGCCCCAGTGAGCCTTCGGCACGATCAGGGTCTCTGATCAATGCCACACAGTGCGTGGTCGG
>LSNL01000002.1 GCA_003056145.1 Parcubacteria group bacterium M10-OD1-1 | reverse complement strand
CCGACCACGCACTGTGCCTATACTTTTCAGCTAAAACTTTAGAACCTACTGGCAAAGCCGAATTAGTATACTCTTCAATAACAGCAGCTAAAATTTTTTTATATCTTTCTTCCATATAATTTATTTAATAACACTCTCATTATAATGCAGTTATTGGCACTCGTCAAGCCCGAGTGCCAATAATCTCTTTTAATCATTATTTTCCCTTAAATAAAGGCTATTTCTCTTAAAAATACTAACTTTCTTTTTTTAGTAATTTTAGATAGATAATAAAAAATATTCAAAAATTTTTAGAATTGATATTATTTTTAATATTACTTCTAATAATTCAGTACTTAACTGACATTTTTTATCTTTTTAAAAACTCTACTAATTACGTAGGTTTTTTTAATTAATTTTTAAATTTTAATTATCCAATAAAAAATCTCTGCACTCTCAAAAATTTTTTAATAATACTTATTAATTATAAAAATTTAAAAATTAATTCCCGTTCAAAGTTCCGAGACTTGGACTCGAACCAAGATTAACAGGATCAGAACCTGTCGTCCTACCATTAGACGATCTCGGAACTTTAAACAGGATATGTGTATTAGCAAACTAAATGTTCTACAAAAACTATTTTACACGCATAATCCTATCTTGGCAATAAAAACAAGTATCTCAATACATAAAATACCTACCTCTAAAAGAGTACTTCTCTGTTAAGCTCAAATTAGCTAAACCTTGAGATATTTTCGCATCGCAATCCAACCACTAATAATCCCTAATAAAACTCCAGCTAATATTTGAACACCCAAAAGTAGCCAAAAATTATCTACAAAAACACTCATTAAGCCTTGAGATAAAGCCACTGATGAAATATAATGTGAAACTGATTTAATAATTGCCCATAAAAGACCCACTGAGATAAAAGAAGCCACTATTCCATAAATCGTTCCTTCGAAAATAAATGGTAGACGAATAAAAGCGTTAGAAGCTCCCACTAAGCGCATTACTTCAATTTCTTTTTTATGAGTGTAAATTGTAATTCTAACTGTGTTAAAAATAATCAGAATAGAAACTATTCCAAAAATAACTGCTAACATAATACCGATTTTTTTCATTCTATTGATAAGAATACTGATATTATTAATAATATCTTTATTTTTTTCATAATTAACTCTACCAATATCATCTTTGAAAGGAGCATTTTTGACATATTCAGCGATTGATTGATATTGATTAGGACCATTAGCTTTAACTATTAACGAAGCAAGAAGAGGATTTCCGCCTATTTCTTTCAATGATTCTAAAATAATAGGCTCATTAGAATTATTCTTTTTAAAGTTCTCTAAAGCACTCTCTTTAGAGATATATTCTACTGATTTAACTTCTTGATATGATTCTAAATTTTGTTTCGCCGACATAATTCTTTCTACTGGAACATCTGATTTAAAATAAACACTAATATTAATTCTGGATTGAATATTTTTTAAAGAATTACTAGCTGTAATAGTTATAACAAAGAGAACACTCATAATAAAAAGCGACAGCAATAAAATACTCACTGCGGCCACACTCAACCAGCCATTTCTCCAAAAATTAGTCAAACCTTCTTTAAATGTTCTTCCAATCACTAAAAACATAATACTAAATTAAATTTTATACTTTCCATTGACTGTATCTCTAACAATCTTTCCTTGATCTAAAACAATCACTCTTTTCACTGCTTTATTAACAATATCTTTATCGTGACTAGCTAAAATAATAGTAGTTCCAATTCTTCTATTGATTCGTAAAAGTAATTCAATAATTTCTGCCGAACTTTTAGGGTCTAAATTACCTGTTGGTTCATCAGCAATAACTACCAAGGGTTTATGAATCAAAGCCCTAGCTAAAACAATTTTTTGTTGTTCTCCTCCAGAAAGTTGTCTGGGAAATTCTTCTGCCTTATCTCCTAAACCAACAATATCTAAAATTTTAGGCACATCTTCTCTTATTCTAGCTGTTGAAATTCCACAAACTTCCAAAGCATAAGCTATATTCTCAAAAACTGTTTTCTTAGGTAGTAATTTAAAATCTTGAAAAACCGTTCCAATTTTTCTCCGATGATAAGAAAGTTTTCGACGAGGAATATCTTTTAAGGATTGATCATTAAAAAAGACTTCTCCCTCACTAGGAATTTCCTCTACATAAATCAGCTTTAATAAAGTTGATTTACCAGCTCCGCTATGCCCAACAATAGAAATAAATTCACCTTGCTGAATTTCTAAGTTAATATCATTCAATGCTACAAAACCATTCTTAAAAATTTTAGTTACATGCTCAAATTTTATTTTAGCTGAAGTTTCTTCCTCTGATAATTCTTCCGTCTTTGTTTCTTCTGGTTTTTCTACTACACATACTGCCCTTTTTTCTGCATTTTCTTCTTTTTTTTCTATTTCTTTTTTTTCTAAACTTTTTGGTTTCTTTAACTCAGATTCTGATTCTGCTTCGTTCACTGATTGATTTTTGTTTTCTTCTTTATTCATAATAAAGTTTAACTAATTACTAACAAAACTATTTAATATTATAAACTATTTTTTTATATATTTCAAATAGCTTTCCATAAAATTATTTAACTCTCCAGCCAATACATCTTCTACTTGAGCTGTTTCATATTTAGTTCTATGATCTTTAACCATTTTATAAGGGTGTAACACATAAGAACGAATCTGACTACCCCATTCTGCTGAAATTGATTCTCCTCTAATTTCTTTTTTCTCGGCATCTAACTTTGCCAAATATTTTTTATGCAATTTGGCTTTCAAAATTTTCATTGCTTGCTCCTTATTTTGTAATTGACTTCTTTCATTTTGACAAGTCGCCTGAATTCCAGTTGGAAGATGAGTTATTCGAACAGCGCTATCGGTCGTATTAACACTCTGACCACCAGCTCCTGAAGAACGAAAAACATCTATTCTAATATCTTGTAGATTAATCGGCACTTCTTTCATTTCTGCAATAACGGGCATTACATCAACTAAAGCAAAAGAAGTCTGTCGAAGATTATCAGAGTTAAAAGGCGACAGTCTTACTAATCTATGCACCCCCGCTTCACTTCTTAAATGACCATATGCATAAGATCCCTTAATTTCTAAAGTTACATTTTTAATTCCAGCTTCCTGACCGCTAGTTTTATCCAAAATAAAAACTTGAAAATTATTATTCTCCGCCCATTTAAGATACATTCTAAGAATCATTTCTGACCAATCCTGTGCGTCCACCCCCCCAGCTCCAGAATATATGGAAAGGATTGCGTTATTTTGATCATATTCTTCCGAAAAAAGTGTCTTAAACTCCAAATCGTCAACTATTTTTTCTAATATTTCAATTTCTTTTTTTACTTCTTTGTGATCCATTTTGCCTTCCACTAATCTGGCTAATTCTTGCAAGTCTGAAATTTTTTTCTCAATACCGTCCATTTCTTCAACTTCTTTTTTCAAATCTTCCATATTTTGCATAATCTCCCCAGCTTTTTGAGAATCATTCCAAAAGTTTTCCTGCATAGATTTTTTTTCCAACTCTGCTATAATTTTTTTCTTCTCGGGTAAGTCAAAGATAGTCCCGCAACGGCGGGATTTTAACTTTTATTTCTTTTAGCTTTTGCCTTAATTCACTCAACATATTTTTTATTAAATTTTATCTAAACTCGCAACCCAAAACTTTTTAGTGTTATAGCTTAGCTTAATCTTCCAAGTGAAGTATTTTTTATCAACCCAGTTCTTCAATATTAAACTATTCGTGTAATAGCAAATATGACTAATGTACCAAGAATAGTTAACCCAATCAGTTTAAATGAACTATGTTGACTATGAGCTTCTGGTAAAATATCACTAGCACCAATATACAACAAAAAGCCAGCAAAAAATCCAAGATACAAAACTAAAAACCTAGGTGAGACCGTAAAGAATAAAGTAGAAATTGCTCCTAATATTGGTGTAATAGCATCCAAAAATAAAAACTTTTTTGATTTTTGTAAAGTATTTTTATTAGACAGCATTAAAATTACAGTATTCATTCCGTCCGTAAAATCGTGAGAAATTACCGCAATAGCTACTAACAGACCTGTCGCTGGACTGACTTGAAAGCCTAAACCAATTCCGACTCCATCCATAAAACTATGTCCCGCCAAAGCTAAAGCTGAAAACACACCTACTTGAGGATGATGATGTTGAGCATAATCTCCTTCATGAGCGTGATGAATCAAAAGAGTTTTTTCTAAAATATGAAATAGTAAAAAACCCACTACTAAAGCAATCATCGCTTCAGTAATATCAAAGTTATGAATTTTTACTTGTTCAAATATTTCTGGCGCAATGTCAAAAAAGACTACTCCCAACAAAACTCCAGCTGTAAAACCCATCACTAGATGCAATCTATTTCTTAGCTTAACTGCCAACAAACCACCAAAATAAGTTGAAAAAAAAGTTGCAATCGCTAATAAAATTACTGCCATATCTTAAAGATAATTTTTTATTAAAGTTATGTGTTCAGCTTCAATTTGAGTTAAAGCAGTAAATAAAACTCTAATTTCCTCTTCTGTGGTTTCTTGAGAAAATCTTTTATATAAAGTTGTAGCGTTTTCTTCTAATTCAATTGTTTCAGTAAAATTTTCTACTTCTTTATCACTACATAGTTCTGGCTTACTTTCTGGCTTAGAAATCTTTAATAACTTACAAGCAATACTAGCATGTTCTAACTCTACTTTAGCTAATCTTTTATACATTGCCTGAATTTCATAGGATTGAGCTTTACTGGCCATACATAAATAGATTGCATTAGCTCGCATTTCTAATTGAACAGTCTTTTCTAAATTTTTTTGAGAAACTTCCCCTATCTCAAATTCTCGCTCAACAATTGGAGAAGCTTCCTTGCTATTTTTAATAAAACTTTCATTGGCACCACAAAAAGGACAATTTTTTGGTCGCTCTTCTCCAATATAGGCATCCCCACAAATTTCACAGATATAAACATTCATATTTTTTTTATTACTTAATTAATTATAATAACTACATTTTATTGATTTTTTCTCTTCTTGTTTTTTTATAAATTTCCCAGCCTAATAAAATTATCGCTACAGGTAAAAAAATAATTATCATTCCTCCACCTAACATTAAGGCATCAAAACCAAGGCAATCCCAAGGATTTATTCCGCAAGAGTTACTAGTATAATAAAGGTAACCAATAATAACCATCGGTCCGAAAATCGCTAAAACAGTAATAATAGTTTTTTGCCATAAATTTTCAATTTTATTTTTCATGGGTCAATCTACTTAATAATAAATATTGAATAATTTTTCAATTTCCTTTATACTCAAACTATTGCCATCTTAGCTCAGTTGGTAGAGCGACGCATTCGTAACGCGTAGGCCGCCGGTTCAATCCCGGCAGATGGCTCAGTTATTTTCTTATTTAGTTAAATTAATTGTCCTTAAAACAATCAGAATATTACTTTACTAAAAAACTTTTTCAGTATTTATTCACTTAAATTAGCTAGTCTTTCCCATTCTCGATTAACGATAGCTTGCATTTCCACTATTACTTCTTTATTTTTATTTTTAAATAAATGTTTAAAACGTCCTTGAGTTTTTAAAAATTTTTCAATTGGTTTTGGTTCATCAGTCGCCCAATTAATCTTATATTTCCCCTTCTCTATTTCATACAAAGGCCAAAAATTTGTCTCAGTAGCTAATTTAGCAATATTAACATACTGAGAAGTAGGAAATTTCCAATTATTAGTACAAGGAGAAAATACACTAAGGAAAGTTGGACCTTCTATAGAAAGAGCTTTCTGAGCTTTCTTTTTTAAGTCTGATTGGAAAGCTACATTAGCTTGAGCTAAATAAGGAATTTGATGAGCCTTAACAATTTCCATTAAATTTTTTCTTACTTCTGTTTTTCCAAAAGATATTTTTCCTACTGGAGTAGTTTCAGTAAAAGCTCCATATGGAGTAGCACTTGATCTTTGATTGCCTGTATTCATATAACCTTCATTATCATAAAGCACATAAAGAAAATTATGTCCTCGCTCTAAAGCACCCGAAAGAGATTGTAATCCAATATCATAAGTTCCCCCATCTCCACCAAAAGCAACAAATTTTATTTTTTTCTTTATTTTTCCTTTTCTTCTTAAAACCTCATACGCTTTTTCTACTCCAGAAATTGTAGCAGCCACATTTTCAAAAGCATTATGAATATACGGAGTTTTCCAATTAGAATATGGATATAGAGTAGAAGTTACTTCTAAACAACCAGTTGCATTAGCAATAACTACTGGAGTAGTTGCTTCTCCAAGAACAGTTCTCACAATAGATGGAAAGGCACAACCAGCACAAGCGCTATGTCCTGAAGAATAATGTTTTGTAAGTTCTTTATTCATTTATCTATAAATTATCAATTAAATATAAGTCTTCTCTAAAATTTTTTAATCAATTTAAGTTAAGTAATGCTCTTGATTTTTTCCTGTCAAAATATCTTCAATCTGTTTTTGAAATAAATCTCTTCCTCCTAATCCATAAACACAGCTCTTGACTTTCTTAAGTTTTTTAGCTTGAAATAAAGCACTAATTACTTCAGAATAAATTGGAGGTTTACTTCCTATTGATTGAGCTCTATCTAAAACAATAATTTCTTGAGCGTCCTTTAAAACTTCTGCTATTTCTTGATAAGGAAAAGGTCTAAACAAATTAATTTTTAAAATACCCACTTTTTCTCCTTGCTTTCTTAGTTTATTAATTACTACTTTAGCAGTTCCCGCTGAAGTTCCTGCCATTACCATAATTTTCTCTGCTCCTTCTGTTTGATAAGTTTCGAAATAATCATATTTTCTGTGACTAATTTTTTCAAAATCTTGAGCAATTTTTTCATATTCAATAAATACTTCCTGCATTGCTTTTTCTTCATCAATCCTAAACTCAAAATAAGAATTTTGTAAAGCCACTGGACCATAAGTAACTGGATTATCCACATCTAAAAGAGGATTGACTGGCTCTAATTCACCAATAAATTTTTTCACTTTTTGATCGTCTATTGTTTTTAAATTTTCTACACTATGGGAAGTATTAAACCCATCCATAATAACCATCGCTGGCATTTTTACTCGCTCCGCTAATTTCATTCCAATTAAAGTTTTATCATAAGCTTCCTGTGCATTTTCACAAAAAAGTTGAATCCACCCACTATCTCTCGCTCCCATTACATCACTATGATCACCATGAATATTAATCGGAGCCGAAAGAGCTCTAGCTGAAATAACCAATAAAATTGGTAACCTTAAACCACTTGTAATATAAAGTATTTCGTGCATTAAAGCTAAGCCTTGAGAACTAGTTGCTGTTACGGTCCTAGCTCCCGCTGCACTAGCTCCAACAGCTGCACTAATAGCACTGTGTTCTGATTCTACCCGAATAATTTCCGTATCTACTAAACCATTAGCTTGAAATTTAGCGTAAGTTTCAATAATTGGAGTTTGTGGCGTAATAGGATAAATAGGCATAACATCAGGCTCAATTTGTCTTAAAGCTTCTGCTGCTGCTGCTCCTCCAGTCAACGCTATATTATTTTTATTTTTTTTCTCCATACGATTATTTCTTTTTCATAATAATTGCTTTAACTGGACAAACTGTAACACAAACTCCACAACCTTTACAATATTCATAGTCAATTATAGCTTTACCATTTTTAATTTTAATGGCAGCGTCTGGACAAAATCCTTCACATACACCACAACCAATACAAACATTTTTATCTATCTCAGGATGCATATATCGCCATTCTCCAGTTTTAGGAGATTTTTTTTGATTATGTTTTATAACCGCCCCGTGTTCCATATATTTATTCTTAATAAAGTTTATTTATTTAATAGATAAAACTTAAATTTCATCATAAGCTTTTTCTACAGCTTCAATATTTTTAGTTGTTAATTCTGAGCCAATTTTTTCTTCAAATATTTTTCTAAATTCTTTAACTACACTCTCTAACCTAGTCACTTCAGTTACTTGAATAAATTTACCCAGGATAACCGTATTGGGTCTTGGTTGTCCTATAATCTCCAAAGAAAGCCCATCTGCATCAATAGGATAAATCTTCCCTTCAAATTTTCCTCCTTTTTCAGCAATTATAGTTCTTATTTTTTCACTAGAAAATTTAGAGTTGATAATTAAGGCCTCTCTTCTATCTAAATTATCACTTACATTTTGAGAACCTAATAAAGTATCATCTAAAACAACTACAACATCTGGATCAACAATTGGTTCGTGAGTTAAAATAGGTTGATCAGAAATCCTCAAATACGTCTTAGTTGGAGCCCCGCTTCTTTCTGGTCCAAAATTAGGAAAAGATTGCACAAATTTACCTTCTTCTACTGCTGACTGAGCCAAAATTTCTGCTGCAGTTTTAGCTCCTTGCCCTCCTCGAGCAAAAAAAATAATTTCAAAAATATCTTTTTCGTATTTCATTTAATTAAAATATTTTTTATTAATTGCTTATTATTTATCTTTTCTTTCTAAAAATAGTATATCATAAAATTTAAAATAAACCAAAAAATGTAGCCTGAGCTACATCTTTTGTAAAAAACCGTAAAAATTGAATTTTTTATTTAAGTTGCTTGTTTATTTCGTCTTTTAATTCTGAAACAGTCATTGCTCCACTAGCTAAATGCTTATTGATAAAAATAGTTGGTGTTGCCGATATTCTAAATTTTATTGCTTCCTTTTGATTAGCGTCAATTATAGCTTGACCTGTTTTATCATTTAAACATTGGCTGAATTGTTTCATATTTAATTTTAGATTACCAGCATAATGTTTAAAGCTAGCTGTACCTTTAGTATTAGCCCACTGAGATTGTTTAGCGTAAAGATTATCAGCATATTCCCAAAATTTCCCCTGCTTTAACGCACATTCTGAAGCTAAGGCCGCATTATTAGCTTGAGGATGAATATTTAAAGGTAGCTCTTTAAAAACGAATAAAACTTTACTTTTATATTCTTTCATTACACCTCTAAGAGTTTTATAAAATATTTTACAATAAGGACACTGAAAATCAGAATACACAATAACTTTAACTTTAGCATTAGCTTGACCAAAAGTAGCATCTTCCTTATTGACTTTTGGAGCTTCTAAATATTCTCCTACTGGCAAACCTAGTTTCTGAGTGTCTAAAATATATTCTTTATTCTTTAAATTAAAAATTGGCTTAGCTTGATTATATAATTCTGTTTTTTTCACCGATGAATTAAAAATAAAAGCTGGTAAAGTTTTAATATCAAACTGCTTAATTATTTTTTTTCCTTGTTTTGAATTAAAACTTACTTTTTCTGTACTAATAGTTGGTATAACTTGCCTTAACCAAACTAAAACTTCACTTGGATTACATTTTTTACATTTATCATCTGTTATCACAGAGACTGGAACGGCCGGTTCATTGTAAGCAACCCAAGTTTTTCCATTAGCTTCAAAAACATCTGATTTATTTAAATTTTTTTCCGAATATCCATTTCCCTTAATTAACTGGCTAAAATCAACAAATAGACTGCCCACCAAAAGACCTGCTAATAAAATTATTAATGAAATAAGATTTTTTATCTTTTTAGTTTCCATTTTCTTTATTTTTTTAGCTTCCTGTTTTAACAATTCTTGCTTATTTTCTTGATTAATTTCTTCTTCCATAATTTTAAATATTTAATAGTTAAAATAAATTTTCTACTTTACTTTTTTAAATTATTATCTGATTGAGAATCTTTTTTCTTTGCTTGATTTTCAGATTGATCTTTTTTAACTTCTTTATTAACCAATTTAGCCTGTAGTTGATTAATATCGTAATCTTGTCTTTGAATATTCATCTTGTAATCATCAAATCCTATCGTTATTTTTTTAACTGCAATTGTTTTAATAGCAATTCCCAGTAAAACACCTAAAATAAAAAATAAAACCAACTCCATATAAAAATCTACCTTCCCTTTTTGAGCAGGAGATTTTTCTTTTTCTTGATTTTCTTCTGCTAAAGTTTCTTGCTCTTCTTTTATTTCATAAGTTTTAGCCTCTTGAATATTTTTTTCCTTATGCTCCATATGTTTTTCTATTCAATAATTACTTTTTAAGGCTATCACAAATTAAAACACTCAACAACTTGCGAAATTATTAATTTATTGCCTAATTTAAAAGCCTTTCTAAAGCTTTAAAAAAAGTGACTATACAAATTTTAAACTATTCTTTTCTCAAAGCTTCCATCGGAGATAGTTGAGAAGCTTTTCGTGCCGGCCAATACCCAAAAGTTATTCCAACTATTGCAGAAAAACCGACACCAATAAGGGCTGCCCACCAAGTAACTGTAAATTTAAGGGTATAACCAAAGTTACTGATTAAGACTTCCCCTATTCTTGAAACAATCAGACCTACGGCAAGTCCTCCAATCCCACCCAAAGCGGTTAAAAAAATAGCTTCCAAAAGAAATTGCATCAAGATGTCCTTATTTTTTGCGCCAACGGCTTTTTTAAGCCCAATTTCAAAAGTTCTCTCCACTACTGCTATATACATAACATTCATAATTCCAACTCCTCCAACTATCAGAGAAATAGATGCAAGAGCAAGTAAGAGCAAATTTATAGTAAAAAAAACTTTATTTAAAATATTAGTAACTTCCACGATTGAGTTTACGGAAAAATCATCATCATTAGGATTGGTAATGTCATGCCGCTCTCGCATAATATCAGTCGCATTAAGCATAGTGATATCCAAGCGACTCATATCTTTCAATTTAAAAACAGCGAACTTTATATAGTTTACGCCAGTTAATTTTTTTTGAACTGTTTTTAAAGGAAGATAGATAATATCATCAAAATTAAAAAATCCGGAAGCTCCTCTTTTCTTCAAAACTCCGATAACTCTATATGTTTGTCCTTTTATCTTAATTTTTTTTCCTATTGGGCTTTGATTTCCAAAAAAATCATCTTTTATGCCGCTTCCAATAATTGCCACTTGTTTCAAACCATTATTGTCTTCCTCAGTAAATATAGTCCCTGAAGCTATTTCCATTTTTTTATCTACTTTAGATATGCCGGAAGTAACTCCCATAATATAAGTTTGCTTATTTTTACTAGCATAGCTAACTACTTGTTGTCCCATCACAGATGCATACCAAGCACTTACATTAGGAAGTTTTCCTATTTTTTGAGCATCTTTAAGTTTAAAAGTTGTAATTTGTGTTCCACCAACCATACCTCCTACATTTTGTGATGAAGCTTTATTAGTTTTCGGAACTTTTACTTCTATCTCCATAATATCACTCCCAAAAGCCGAAACTTGGTCAACTAAAAATCCTTTTACTCCGTTACCAAAAGATAAAACAAGAATAACACTAGCTACTCCAATAATAATTCCAATTAAGGACAGTAGAGTTCTTCCCCAATTTAAATGAAGACTTTTTATGGCTAATTTAATTGAAATTAAAAAATCTTGCATCTTATTTTACTTTTATTTTTTATTCATATCTCAATGCCTCCATCGGACTAATCTGAGAGGCTTTACGGGCAGGATAAATTCCAAAGATAATTCCAATAACAATCGATACTAAGCTAGCGACCACAATTGACTGCCAAGTGATAAGAAACGGCCAGTTATATTGTAAATATTGAATAATCTTAGAAATAGTAAAAGAAACCAAAATCCCAATAATTATTCCAATAATCCCACCTAAAAAAGATATAAAAATTGATTCTATTAAAAATTGCATCTGAACATCGCTATTTTTCGCTCCCACTGCCTTCCTGAGTCCTATCTCTCTGATTCTTTGATTAACTGCCATAATCATTATGTTCATAACTCCGATTCCCCCTACTATAAGCGAAATAGTCCCTATAGCTAATAGGAAATATCTAAGAATATCTGTAACTTGCTTAATAATACTAATCGCAGAAGCTTCATCGCGAATAGTAAAATCATCATTAGATGGGTTATCTATTTTATGTCGTTCTCGTAATGTTGTAGCAATATTCGTTTCAGCTTCCGAGATTAAATTAGCATTTTTTGCTTTTAAACGAATAAATCCCAAATGACTAATTCCTAAAAGCATTCTTTGCGCAGTTCTTAAAGGAACAAATATCGTATCGTCTTGACTCGTAACGCCAAATCCACTCGATCCTCTTTTTGCCAGAACTCCAATAACTAGAAAATTCTGATTCTTAATTTTTAAAATTTTATTTAATGGATTAGTATTTTGAAAAATTTCTTTCGCTATAGAATCACCCAAAACTACTACTCTTGATAAATTAGTTTCTTCATCTTGATTAAAAAAATTTCCTTTAGCAATCTCAGCATTTTCTACATTCACATAGCTAGCAGTTGTTCCCTCAAAAGAAACATTCATACTATTTCCTCCATGAATAATTGAGGTCGTTCCTAAAACATACCCTGCTGCATCTTCAACTTCTGGAACATTTTTTTTATTTTTAAGTGCTTTTAAATCAGCGTATTTCAAAGTAGTTATTGAGACACCCATCATAGCTGCAGGTGGTCCATTTTTTTCAGATGCCCCGGGAAGAATTACAATCAAATTAGAGCCCACCCCAGTAATTTGATCTAAAATTAACGCTTGAGCTGATTGTCCAATAGACATAATTATAATAACACTAGCTACTCCAATAATTATTCCTAATATTGTCAAAAAAGAACGAAATTTCGCTGCTAACAAATACTTATAAGAAATTTTTATAGGAAAGAAAATATTCATAATACCTTTGGATTTATTTTAAAAGTTCTCCGTCTCTAGCAATTCTTCTATTTATCACTGGCTTGTTAGAAATAATCCTACCATCTTTCATATTAATAATTCTCTTGGCATGTTCAGCTGTAAAAGTTTCATGGGTAACTAAAATTATAGTATGTCCTTTATTGTTAAGTTCTTGTAAAATTTTCATAACTTGCGTTCCTGTTTTTGAATCTAAATTGCCCGTTGGCTCATCAGCAAAAATAACTTCAGGATTATTTACTAGTGCTCTAGCAATAGCCACTCTTTGTTTTTCTCCTCCAGAAATCTGATTAGATAAATATTTTTTTCTGTGTTCCATTCCAACCATTTGCAAAGCTTTAAAAATTTTATCTTTAGAATTTTTTTCATGTACTTTTCTATAAAATAAAGGTAACTCCACATTTTCCCAAACGGAGGTTCGTGGTAAAAGATTGAATGATTGAAAAACAAATCCCACTTCTTCATTTCTAATTCTTGCTAATTCATCATAAGAAAAAGTATTGATATTTTTACCATTAAAAAAATATTCTCCCTTAGTTGACTTATCAAGAAAACCTAAAATTTGCATCAGAGTAGATTTACCCGATCCGCTTGGTCCCATAATAGAAACAAACTCTCCCTGATAAATAGTAAGGTCAATATCTACCAAAGCTCTCGTTTTAACTCCTTCGTTATTATAAGTCTTAGATATCTTTTCAGTCTGAATAATTAAATTAGACATATTATATTCTCATATTTTGTTCTATAGAGACTTAGTAAGTGTAACAACATTTTCTCCTCCTTGAATTCCAGATATAACTTCTACTGATCCATCATCTCCCTTGAGTCCAGTTTTAATATCAATTTTTTCTACTTGATTATTTGCTTTCAGAATTTCTACATATTTTTGATTTCCCTTTTCCTTGACCGCTCTCCATGGAATCATAATAACATCATCTTTTTCAGCAGTATTGATATCTATATCAGCACTCATACCAATTTTAAGACGATTATCAAATTTTTCAAATTTTAGTTTTATCTTATAATAAACAACATCTTGGATAACAGTTGAAGCTGGTTCAATTTCAGTAACTTCAGCCGCTAAATTCTCATTAGATGATAGAGCATCAAGAGAAACTTCTGCTTTTTGTCCAAGCTTAATATCAACAATATCAGATTCTGGAATATCAGCTTCAATAATCGGCTCATTTTCATCAGAAATAGTAAAAATAGTCTTATTGGCAATAGCGTTCTCTCCTTTCTCAATATTCTTTCTTATAATTATTCCATCAATTGGAGCACGAAGCGTAGTTTCATTTATTTCTTCCCTAATAGCAGTAATAGCGGCTCTGGCTTTTTCTACTTCTGCCTTTTGAGCTTGTTTTTCTTCATATTTGTATAAATCATCTCGCCTTTTTATAAGAGAGTATTTTTCTTTTTGTGCGTTTAGGGTTGCTTGAGCTTGTGCTAATTGAGAGCCTAGTGTTCCTTTGTCGATTTTAGCCAACACCACTCCTTCTTTGACTTTGTCTCCTATATCATAATTTACAAGTTCTGCTCGACCATTAATTTTAAAAGAAACATTAATTTTATTTTCTGGCTCCAAAACGCCTGTTACTGAAACTGTTCGTAATAAATTTCCTTTTTGAGCCTGAGTTGTCTCATATTTAACCTTGGGTTTATTACTTTTGAAATAAAAAAATCCTCCAACTACAAAAACAACTGCTACAATCGTGACGAATATTTTTTTATGCTTAAACATAATTTTTTATATTTAAATGATTTTTTATTATTTTTGAAAAATACAAACCTTAAATATCAAAAAGGTTTTTTTGTTTTTCTTTTTCATCCAACGCTTCATTGACTAACCTATCAGCAATTTTATTTTTTTCTCTAGGAATATGTTGAAAGCTAACCTTCTTGAAATCTAATGTCAAATTCCAAATTTCAATAAATTTTTCTTGAATGTGTTTCTCTCTTAATTTGTAGATATGATTCAATTGTTTAACTACTAATTCGCTATCTAAATAACATGCTATTTTTGATTGTTTTAGTTTTTCTTTACCTAATAGTTGTTTCAGTTTTTTTAAGCCAAAGATTAAGGCTTCATATTCAGCTTCATTATTAGTTTTTTCTCCAATATATTCTTTATATTTTTTGTTTAATGTTTCCACCCAAACACCAACGCCAGCTGGTCCTGGATTATTTCTCGCTCCTCCATCAGTATACATAATTATTTTATCCATTCACTCTTTTTTAACTAGTTTTTATTTTTAAATCAATTAAATTTAATTGAATCTTTTTATTTCCATTCCATTCATCTTCCTGGATATTGAAAACTATATCTATCTTATCATCTTTTTTAAGATTTGGAAATTTATTAACTAAAGAAAAACCAATCGCCTCAAAAAGTTGAGAACCGCCTTGCTCATCTTTTAGAACTAATTTCCAATGTTTACTTCCATTACCAACTATTTTGCATTCACTAATAATCAATGAACGAGTAGAAAAAATTGGCTCTTGATTACCAATACCAAAAGGCTCCATTTTTTTTAACTCCATTACTAAATCCCAACTTATTTCTTGAGTTGATATTTCTAAATCAACTTCTAAAATGGGTGCTATTTTTTTCTCTGCTAACTCTTTTTCTACTAATGAAGACATCTTAGCATAAAATTTCTCAATATTTTTTTTAGTAATAGTAACCCCAGCCGCTTGTGAATGACCACCAAATTTTTGTAATAAATCTTGACAATCTTTTAATATTTTCATTATATTAACCTCTGGGATACTTCGCAAAGAACCAACATATTCATTTTCTTGTTCTTGTAAAACAATAGTTGGCCGCTTAAATTCATCCGTTATTCTCCCAGCTACTAAACCTAAAATTCCTACTGGCCAATGCGAGTTAGAAGCATAAATAAATTTTTTCTCTTGAAAAAAATTTTTAGCTATTATTTGAATTTCTTTAAATATCTCCGCTGTTATTTTTTGTCTATTTTTATTTTTTTCTTCCACTTCTAAAGCCATTCCTCTGGCTAAAACAGGGTCTTCTTCCGTTAACAAATCAAAGGCAATGTTGGCATGATCCATTCTTCCAGCTGCATTAATCCGAGGAGCAATTTGGAAAGCTACTTGATGAGCGCTAGGAATTTTATTATCACTAATCATAATCCTACCAACTTTAAATAGTTCTAGTAATCCAGTCCTCCGAGTCTTAGAAATAACAATTAAGCCATATTTCGCTAAAATTCTGTTTTCGCCAATTAAAGGAACACAGTCAGCAATAGTTCCAATTGCTACAATATCTAAAAGCCATTTTAGTTGTTCTTTTTTTTGAGGAATAATTTTTTGAAAAAGAGCTTGAGCTACTTTAAAAGCTACTCCTACTCCAGCTAAATTATTCCACGCAAAACCAGTATTAGCTAAGTTAGGGTTAATAACAGCGTAAGCTTCTGGAATTTTTTCAGGAATATTGTGATGATCAGTAATAATAACATCTATTCCTAATTTTTTCGCTTCTTCTATTTCTTCATAATTAGTTATTCCACAATCAACAGTAATAATTAAATTAGTTTTTTCTTTAGCTAAATAAGCTAAAGCTTTTTTGTTAATTCCGTAGCCTTCCGTTTGGCGATCAGGAATATAGCAAATAATGTTCTCTAAACCTAATTGTCGAAAAGTTTCATATAAAACCGCCGAGGCAGTTACTCCGTCAGCATCATAATCACCAAAAATAGCAATTTTTTCTTCTTCTTTTTGAGCCTTAATAATCCTCAGCACTACTTTATCCATATCAGTTACTAAGAAAGGATCACTTAAATTTTGATTGTAATCAAAATTAAAATATTGATCAATCTCAGATTTTTTTTTCAATCCTCGAAGTGCCAATAATTTTAAAATTATAAAATTATATTTTTCTTTTAAATCATTAGCTACTATTTCTGGATTCTTTTTTATTCTCCAAATTTTTTCCATAGTTTTTAAATTAAAACGAGGTCAAAAACCTCGTTTTAATTTTAATCAATTACTAAAATTTTAGTTTTTTTCTGAATTATTATTATCACAATTAGGACAAATTAGCTGAGCTGAAAATTGATGTTTTTCCTTATTTTCAATGTTAAGAGCTAAAACCATTTCTTGAGAACATTGAGGACACCCAAAATTAGAACTTAATCCTAAATCTTCTGATAATCTTTGAGCATCTAAATCTTCTGTATAAAATTTAATTTTATATTCTCCCGCTGAAAATAAATTTTTTATTTTGGTTACTACTTGATTAGGAGTAATCATTCCTTTAACAATAAACTCTTTAACTCCTAGTTGATTAGCTCGTTCTCGGTCTTCCTCTCTGCCCATATGGGAAGACATCACTACTGGAATACTAGCAGTAACAACATTTTTTGCTAAAGCCTCTTTCAAGCTGAACCCGTCCATCTTAGGCATCATAATTCCAGTAAAAATAACATCCGGAATTTCTTGAGTAGCTTTATCTAAGCCTTCCAATCCATCAATAGCCTCAATAACTTCAAAACTTTTTTGTTTAAAAACTTCAACGTAAGTTTCTCTCATTAAATCATCATCGTCTACAACTAAAATCTTTATTTTTTTATTCATATTTTTCTAATTATTTTTTACACTAACTTTTAACTTTATTATAACATAATCCTATGGTTACTAGCTATTAGTTAAAGAAGATTTTTTAAATCTAGCCTCTTCTGATAAAACCATTTTCTTTTTAATTGATCTAGCACCTCTTTCTTGAAGTTCGCGAAATTTATCTCTGTCAGAAACTATCTGCCTTTGCATTTCTGCAACCGCCATATCAATAGACCCTTCTATACTTTCCGAGGTATTGGACGAACGATATAATTTATGTGGAGTTTGAATCATAATTTCTCCATAAAATTTTCCTTTTTTATCAACTGAAACCTCTACTTCATATTCTAAGGTTTTTTGCAAAAATTTTTCCATCTTCTGAATTCTTTTAATAATATAATCCTTAGTTTGGTCATCTAACTCTACATTTTTACAAAATAAGCGTAAATTAAGAATTTTTTCTTCAGACATATTGTTGAATATTAATTATTAATTAATTTTTTAAAATCCTACATATTGAATCTCTTCTCGCAACTGAATGCTCAATTTTTCTCTTACTTTTTGTTTAATTACACTAGCTAGAATAATAACATCCTGAGCAGTTGCTTGTCCTGTATTAACAATAAAATTACTATGCTTTTTATCAACCTGTGCTCCACCAATTTTTTTTCCTCTCAGTCCAGCCTCTTCAATTAACCAAGCAGCAGGAATTTTATCATCTCGTATTTTCACTTTTTTTTCTTCTTCAAATTGTTTGATTAATTTTTTATTATTAGTTATTGGATTTTTAAAAAAACTACCCGCACTTCTTTCTTTTGGTAAAGTATCTTTTCTTTTTTTAACTATAGTTTGTATTTTTTGGCTAATTTGCTCAGTTTCTCCTTTTTGTAATTCCAAAGTAACCGATAGAATAATTAGATTTTTATTTTTTTTAAAAAGACTACAACGATATTCAAATTCGCATTCGACTGAATTATAGATTCTTACTTGCTTTTCTTTAATATCAAAGACCTTGACTGCTTGCACGATATTTTTCATTTCCGAACCATATGCGCCAGCATTTCCTCTCACTGCTCCACCGATTGTACCTGGAATTCCAGCCGCCCATTCTAAACCAGTTAAAGAAGTTTTCATTGCTAAAATCACCACTTTTGCTAACGACATTCCAGCTCCACATTTCATATTTGTTCCTGATATTTGGCAAGCTCCCTTAATAAGCTTAATTACCAAACCAGCAAAACCATCATCACTAAATAATATATTACTGCCCTTACCCAATAGAAAAACTACAACCTTGTTTTTTTCAGCGAAATCAAGTGCCTCTTTAAGTTCTTCTTGATTTTTAACTTCACAAAAAAATTTCGCTAATCCGCCAATTCTAAAGGTAGTATACGGAACCAAAGAAATATTTTCTTGAATATTTATCATAAAGTTTTTATTTCCTACTAATTCTTTATTTTTTCTCTCTATTTTTACTTTCATTACTAATTAAATTTTATCACACTTATACCAATTTTAAAAGCTATTGTTTGGTTACAAACAATAGCTTTATTACTATTCTCAAATCTAAATTTTTTCTATTTTTCTAAAATCCAACCCTCTGGCATCCGCCTATTAAATGAATGTTGAGGAAATTTTTTACAAAATTCCTCACTAAGGGGAATTGTTACTTCTCGCATTGATGGTTCAGCTGCAGAAGAACAACGCAAATGAAAAAAATGCTCCCAAGTAGAAATTTGATAAGTCTATTTGAGCTTTAATTGGGTTTTTAATTTCCACTTATCTACAAAAGTAGAAATTTGATAAGTCTATTTGAGGAGAGTAATATCGCTGATAGGCGGTATCTACAAAAGTAGAAATTTGATAAGTCTATTTGAGTGATCACCGGATAAGAGTGGCAATGAATCTACAAAAGTAGAAATTTGATAAGTCTATTTGAGTATGTAGACACTGAAGACCTCTGGACTATCTACAAAAGTAGAAATTTGATAAGTCTATTTGAGTTCTAGGTTATTTAATACAGACAATTCTACATCTACAAAAGTAGAAATTTGATAAGTCTATTTGAGTATGGATGTTGCATTGTCTGTCACGCCATCTACAAAAGTAGAAATTTGATAAGTCTATTTGAGGACGCTTACCGTTTGCCTAATGGGTCCTTATCTACAAAAGTAGAAATTTGATAAGTCTATTTGAGTCTAAAATTAAGTTATTTTCTTCACTACATCTACAAAAGTAGAAATTTGATAAGTCTATTTGAGTATTAGCTATTCGCTGGCTAGGCGAGATCTACAAAAGTAGAAATTTGATAAGTCTATTTGAGAATGGTTGATATAGCCAAGGGTAGAATCTACAAAAGTAGAAATTTGATAAGTCTATTTGAGCCATCAGTGGATGTAATCACGGGAACAATATCTACAAAAGTAGAAATTTGATAAGTCTATTTGAGTATTTATTATTATTTCTTAAATCATCATCTACAAAAGTAGAAATTTGATAAGTCTATTTGAGCAATACTTTTAACTCCTGCACGATAGAAATCTACAAAAGTAGAAATTTGATAAGTCTATTTGAGGTAGTAGTACGCAAAGATGTGCACGAGGATCTACAAAAGTAGAAATTTGATAAGTCTATTTGAGGTCCAAGCCAGGAGGAAAGCCTACACCCCTATCTACAAAAGTAGAAATTTGATAAGTCTATTTGAGGGGCATCTGGGTTGGGATTAAGCAAAATCTACAAAAGTAGAAATTTGATAAGTCTATTTGAGCTTTGCTGGTAAAATGAACGCTATAACATCTACAAAAGTAGAAATTTGATAAGTCTATTTGAGATCTATCTCTAAAATATACTTTTGAGCAACTCATCTACAAAAGTAGAAATTTGATAAGTCTATTTGAGTGTAGGAGCTACATTAGCCAAACAAGTATCTAGATCTACAAAAGTAGAAATTTGATAAGTCTATTTGAGTCTATTTTAGATTTACTCCAAGTCTTCAATCTACAAAAGTAGAAATTTGATAAGTCTATTTGAGAGATTTACAGTCATATTTTATGTTAGAAATCTACAAAAGTAGAAATTTGATAAGTCTATTTGAGTTCACCCAAAAACTTTTATTTAGTTATTGATCTACAAAAGTAGAAATTTGATAAGTCTATTTGAGAAGCCGCATAGAATTGGCGATAAAGAATCTACAAAAGTAGAAATTTGATAAGTCTATTTGAGTTGAAACCCAACAAGGTGGTAAATTAGATCTACAAAAGTAGAAATTTGATAAGTCTATTTGAGAGGAAAAATGGTAGAGGAGCAAAAATATCTACAAAAGTAGAAATTTGATAAGTCTATTTGAGCAATTATTAAAAATCTTAAAAAACGCATATCTACAAAAGTAGAAATTTGATAAGTCTATTTGAGAACGATATAATTGTAATAGGAGATGTAATCTACAAAAGTAGAAATTTGATAAGTCTATTTGAGCCCAGAAATAGCATATTTAAGCCAAAAAGATGCAAATTTTAAACTAAGGTTAAAACGACTTTTTGACTTAAATAAAGCAAAACCACGATATTGAAACTGAGGTTTTGTATTTTTTGAAATAGGCTGACTGAAATTTATACTTTTAGCTAATTGTAAAAGAGCCTTATGAAACGCAAATAAAATCTGATTCTTCATGTTTAGCATAACCATATCGTTTAATCTTTTTTTTACATCCTTCGCATACTTGAAATATATAAATACTATCTCCTCCAGTAAAATCCTTTTTATACTCTAATTCTACTCTTGTTATAATATTTTGCAAATTTTTAATCCTCGCTTTGCGATGTTATAAGAAGCTAAATCATCGCCATTTTTAATTTCTAAGAAATTATTTAATATGTTTCCTCAAAAGCATTTTTTGCTACATTATATGCTGCAACCTCATCTGAATTATTAAGATTTTCTTCTAATAAATTTCGATTTTCTTCTGTTGAAAATTTACATTTTTTTACGTCTTTGCAAATATAAATATTTTTATTCTTACTTTTCTTATATTCTTCATTTTCCAAACACCTACTACACTTTGGATTACATTTACTACCACACCCATTGTCCCAAAATATTTTACAGTTTGGACAACCTCGACTTGTTCCGCCAACTTTTACAAATTTCAAAATTCCAATTTGATAGGTCAAAAAATCATCTCTCAGTAATATTGATTCTTTTATTTGTGGTGGAACATCCCCAACATTTGCAAATTTTCTATACAATGCCCACTCCAAACGACGAGAAATATCTTCATTACTCTGATCAAAATGCTCTTCAATCATTTTTTTGTCTTCTTGTTTTTCATTTTCTAAAAGTTCTTTTCGTATTACATCAAGATTTTCCAATCCAATAAAACCATTCATCCCTAGTACATTTTGCAGGTGAAAAATAATTCCAACCATATTTGCCGTTATTGCATCTCGTAAATGATTTATTTTTTCTATTTGCTCAATATCTTCAAATTTATTTTTTTTATCTAATTTCAATAAATAATCTTTTAAATCAGCTTTTATTATTTCTCTATTTGTTCTCCAATGTTTATTTTCTTTTTGCCATTCTGTTGCAAAATAGATTTTCTCACCACCAATTATAAAATTATTTTTTCCTGTAATCTCTGAACTCTTATCAATTTTTCTTGTAGAAAAAAGCTCAAAAATTCTTCTTTTTGCTGATAATTCTTTAAGTTTTAAATAAGTTTTTTGATCTCCATTCAGAATAATATGCCCTTTGATAAGTTTTGCTTGAGTTAAATCAATACTGGAAATAATTTGTTTCTCAAATAGTTCTGAGTCAGGTTCCACATTTTCTTGCAAAACCTCCGAAATATTATCAATAATTTTTCTTTTTTCTCCTTTTGCATTTATCAAATCATTACCACTACTATCGGTCAAAAATGTATCCCCATCTTTTAATTTATAAACTGTTATCTCTGCAAAATTTTCTGGTTTTGAAACACCAAATTCATTTTTATCTTTTGCAAATTTTACAATATTTAAAGTCGCTAATTCTTTTAATCCTCTATCAATTCCAAAACTCCATTCTCCTCTAAAATTCTTATTGAACCCTTTATTAAATTTATCAATACTCTTTTTAATATCATCTATTGTCTTAAATGATAAATTTGATTTTTTAGCCGTTGCGTTGAGTGTAATAGTTGTTGCAAGTGTAAAACGAGGTTCTGAAAACCTGTTTCTGTTCCCTTCATGTGTATCAAGAGTGTCTCTATAAAAAACACTCATCTCTGGATTTAATCGGGTAATATAATTACTTTTTTCATTTTCATCATTCCAAAAATTTTTCCAAATTTCTGCATGTGCATTTTCTTTTCTCTTACTCTCTTTTGAGATACTTCGAGTTGTTATTTCAAACTCTTTTGCATTTAGTATGTCTAAAAATTTATCATACTGATCTTCCAAAAAATAAAGAAGTACTTTAACATAACACACCTTTTCAAGCTCTGATTCAAATTCTTGCAGATTATCAAAATCACCAGATGATTTTTCTAAAAATTCTTTCAAACCTCCGAAATCAACTAAATCTAATTGTTTAAGTTCATAATCTTGTCTACTTGCTTCAAATCTTAAAACTTCTAAATAAAAATTTATTTTTTCGTTATCTGTTTTTAATTCTTGCTTACACCTTGGAAACTCATAAACATCAATTATTTTTTCTTTTCCGGATTCTTTTTTAATTCTCGTAAAATTAACCTTAACTCCCCCTTGTTTCAATTTTGGAGCAAAAGTATTTTCAACTTCTTTAAAACAAAGTTTCTCTAATGCTCGTAAAGTGAGAGATTTAAAATGATACAAAATAACAGAATCATCTGATTTTTTTTGTAAATTCTCTTTGTTTCTTTCTAGCCAATCATGAGCCTTCTTATGATTTTCATTTTCTCCACGAGAAATAAAAACAACATACCTTTTTTCCCTTTTTTGCACCACCAAGGCCCAATGAGAAAGCATTTGGGATTGCACTTCTTCATTTTCCAACCCTTTTATTTCTGCGATAATCTTCCCACGCTTCATCGCAATTTGTTTGTACAATTCACACAATTCATAATAATTTTTTGTTTGAATAGTTTGATTTGGAGCATTAAAAAATTTTCCTCTCTCTTTGGCAATATTAGCTATTTCTTTTGAAAGTTGCTCAAAATTGTTCTCATCTTCTGTGAGAACCTTTCTATTTTGTAATTTTTGAGAAATTATTTTTTCAAATTCTTTTGATTTTATATCTCCATTTTTTTGCAGAATATCATTTTTTTGTTTAGATTTTATTTTTATTTCCTTTGTCTGTTCTAAAAAAGATATAAAAAAGTCTTCTTTGATAGGTGAAAATAACGGATATTTTTTTAAAATATTTTTTGCAATTTCTAACCGTGATTGATTTATTTCATCCTCCTTAAATTCTTTTTTTAAATAATCGGAAATAAAATTCCCAATTTTTTCATTAAATTTTGATTTTTGATCTGCTTTCCAAATTTTCATTTTTTGATAGGCATCTTCAAGAGTCCAATAAAGTGGATTTTCTCTAAAATTAAACTTTTTATCAAACCAAAACTCTGGTTTTCCAAATTTATCTTTACAATCAATAATTTCCATTTCTAACTCTTTTTCTTTTTTTTCTTTTTCTTTTGTGTAATATTTTGGTGTCTTGTTTATTGTATAGTAATTCAAACTTGCTTTATATAAACAGACTCCGGTGCTTTGAGCGGGTAAATACTTTCTTTCACAGGCTTTTAAATTTCTATAAGTTTCTGAAATTAATTCTCTTAACTCTTTTATTTTTTTATCTAACTCTATTCCACTTTCATTTTGCAAATCCATTACCGCTTTTACAAATTCTTGAATAAATTCAAAATTTTGCCGTTTTAAAAACCCACGCAAGACAAAAGCAATCTCACTTTTTCGTTCCTGTTCCTCTTCATTTTTATCAACAAACTCATCTAACTTATTTGTAAGTTCTTGCCACTCATTTATCCACCTTAAAAATTCTTTCGGTAAATAGTCAACTTCTGTTAAAAAATATTCTTTATCATTTCGATTATTTTCTTTTTTCCAATCATAAAAATCAATTTTTATGTAATTTCTTAACCAACCATACCTTATTTTTCGCTTTTTCTTAAATTCTATTTTATTCTCTTCTTCAAAAGCGTCTTTATAACAAAAAATATCTAAAAAATTTTCCTGAATTTTTTGACATTGTTTTGTAAATTTAAAAATATCTGGCTTTGTTTTATCAATAAATTCTTTATTTTTTGCATTATCATTTTGAGGAATCGCTTGAAACCGCACCGTCTTCGTTATTTCATACAAATTTTTGAAATTATTCATATTTTTTATTTTTAGACATAACTTTTTAATTTATTTTTTAGTTGCAAAATCATCCCATAACTTCTGTGATGCAAAAGTTGATAACTTATTTCTCCATTCTTCTCTATTTAATAGCCACAAATCCCACTCTCTATCTGAAATAAATAAATTTAAGTCTTTATTTCTTGCGCCATCTTTTTTCCATTGCTTAATATGCTCATGCATTATCAAACCTTTTCTAGCGATATTGAATGCCCCATTTGCATCAGCATCTCTTGGCATATCAGCATTTTCTTGGTTTTCATATTCACGAGAATCAAAATGCTTTCCATTTTCATCTTTTACCGGCGAAAGCAAGAAATTGTCATCTTCTTTTTTTTCAACATCTCCTGAGTTTCTAATTTGTTGGATAAGATCAATAGCAAAACGCAAAGATTCCCAAGCGGTATGTTCATTATATTTTATAAGCTTTATACCTTCTTTAATTTGACCATATAACGAGCGATTTTTATCAAATTTCTGAAATACACCATCTAAAATTTCAACAATATCTTGCTCTTCAATAATCCATTCATATTTATCTTTTCCTCTCTTTCCTCTATAGCGCAACAGTGCTTTCCCATCTTTTCCTGACCAAATCCTCCATTTTTTTCCTGTGAAATCATCTTCATACTCAAAAAAATAATCTTTTCCATCAAATCCAATATCAGTAAATTTTTCTAAAATTTGTTCTTTAATTGATTCTTCCGATCCTTTTTTCAAGTAAACTGTTTTTCTCCATCCCGTTTTTGGATCAGTAACAGAAGTATAATTAGCTCTTGTATAAAGCATAACTCCCACTTGTTTTTTCTTCTCAATATCTTGATAATTTTCTACAGGTGGAGTAAGTTGCAATGCTTTTGTAACCGATGCAAGCTCTCCATCTTGAGCTGTTTTATCTACAATGAAGTTAAGTTTTTTAGCAAGTGCCACTTCAAATTTTTGATAAATTTGTTTTTCTATTTTTTGTCTTCCTCTTTTGAATCCCGTATTTAAATCTTCCAAAACGATATAAGTTGGTTTATTCGTTACTTCTTTTACAATCTCATAAACAATTTGTGAAATATATCCCGCTTTGAGATTCTTTATATTCCCAATAGTTTGCCAATTTTTACGAGCCATATCACGATTTGAGGAAACAGCATCCAGTAAATCATTATAATTCCAACAATCTACTTCCTTCTCCTCCCATTCTTTTGTCTTTTTATCATAAAAATATTTTTTCCTCAAAACACTTCTAGGATTTTTATTTGCATCTAGAAATGGCATGTCTAAATCTCCTTGTTTTATAATTTTTCCTTTTTGGTCAATTAAACAATAATATACAAGGTGTTTTTCTCCTCGATCAAGACCAAGGAAGTAAATATTTTCTTGCTTGATAAATTCCGTTTGAGTAAGTGTGTTAAGAGTTGCAACTACTTTTTTATTTCTTTTACCCCTTATAGTACTAGGATCTGATGAAAAATTTAAACTGATTGATAAATGTAGAAAAAAAGATTTTCCATCTTGTGATAACATTTTTTTATCTTCAGTCAATGATTCATTTTTTGTAAATCTTTTATTTTTTATAATCCATGGCTTTTTTTCATATCCATCTTTTAACACCTTTTTATCAATAGCATATTGCCTGTAAAAAATAGCTCCAGCTCCTATGTCAATAGCGTCTTGATTTCCAGAAAGTAGTGTCTCAAAATAGATGGTGTGAAGATTGTTTATAACAGACCTTCCTGTTTTTTTGTCTTTTAGTATTAATGGCCTTTGTAAATCTTTATTTACTATTTGAAATAAAAACAATGGCTTGTCTTTTCTATTTTTTACTTCCTGAAATTCAGAATTACTAATAGCAAAAAAATTATATACTTTTTGTTTTTTAGCTATTTCTTGTAAATCATCAATTATACACTTTAAATCTTTCCAGCCAATATATTTTCTTTCTTGAATCTCTTTTAATTTTGAGGTTCTTTCTTCATAATTTTTAATAAAAATTTTCATCTCTTTAATAGTTTCATCAACTAGTTCATTTAGTTTTTTATCTTCTAAAATATATATATACTTTTTATTTTTTTGTATATTATCAAATAATTTTGTAGGAGTATCTCCTTTTAATAATTTCGTTTTTAGTCTATCTAGCTCACCTATTTTTTTATTATCATTTTCTATATCTAAAAGCTCCTTTTCTTTTTCAATTTGCACATTTAATTCTGCAGAAAGATACTCTACAATTTTTTTCTTATTTTCTGAATACTTATCACTAAAAAAAGTAGTAGATTTAGGTTGATAATATTCCAATCTTTGCAATTCATTCTTATCATTTTCTCGGATTTCATTCTGCAAATGACAACGAAATAATTTTGGATCTTTACTAATTCCTAAATAATAATAATATTTTTTATATTCTAACTCATCATTTCCAATATATTTTCTAAATAAATACCCTCCGTATTGCGTAGCATTATCAGATGCAGAATGCGAATCAACAAAACCATTTAACAAATTTCCTTTTTCAAAATTCAACTTCAATTTATTTTCTTTTACATCATCTTGCGGTTTTTTTGTAAGATAGTTTCTCAAAGAATCATAACACTTAAACCAATCTGCTTTTTCTTTATCCAAAAGAATATCTAAAATATTGTTAAGTTCTGTGTTTATTTCTGATCCTTTTATCTTGTTTGCCTTTACTCTAAAATACTTTATCATTTTGTTTACAGCCAAAGCACCATCCATCCATTCTTTGATAAATTTTTTATTTTTATCTTCTTTGTAATCTGAGATTGAAAAGATTTTTGCTTGTTTTTCTGTATCTGTAAAATCTTTTGCATTATTTTCTATATCATTACAAAGCATACTGAGAAGATTTTGGCTTAGCGTTTTAGATTCATCTATTTCATCTTTTCTATCTTGAATAATTGATGGTTTAAAAAACTTCTCACTCCGCCCTGGTTGCATTCCTTCATCTCCAAAATCATCCAACACTTCAAAAAGTCCCGCTAATTCAACAGCATCATTAATCTTTATTTGTTCCTCTCTTTTTTTGTTAAAACTAGCAACGGTTTTATCTTTTTTTAATTTATCTTTTATTTCATGCCAATTAGCAAAATATTTGTTAGAAATTGTATTTATAGCAGGTTTTGACCAATATACACCTTCCCAATCTTTATTGTTTCTAAGCCATTTAGTCAAAGTATAAACTGTCATATCCTCGTTATTACTTGGTTCTTTAAAAAACTTTTCTCCACCATCTTTGGCATCTTCCAAAATTTCTTCTACCGAATATGGTTTTGAGAATTTTTCTTTGTTTTCTTTAGATTGCTTTTTTGTGTCATGAGTAATGCTAAAAAATAATGGCTCTCTTTTACCGCATCCAATTTGCTTGTAAAGTGTATTAAACAACGGAAGTTTTTTGAAATTTTCTTCTTTGTTTTTCGCTTGATTATAAAGATTGATAAGTTGATTGCAATGTCCTATTTTTTTATTATATTCTTCAATCTCTTTTTGTGAAAAACAATTTACAAAATAAGCTATCTGAAATATTTCTTCAGTAATAGGAGTTGCCTCTATCATTGTGTCTGTATCAGCATCTTTGATTTGAGTTGTTTTGTTTTGAGCTTTGAGATATGTGTATATTTCAAGATATTCATTTTTTCTATCAAATTTTATCTCTTTTCCTTTTTTATTTTTTTTCGTGTATCCGTTAAACTGCAAAGTATTGGCACAAAATTTTGGTAAATTTTCATCAACAATACGAGTTGCTATTGCAGTAACTTTTCCATCTGTTGTATAATAATTAGCTCTGTTTTGATTAAAACCGGAAAGATAAGTGAAAAAACTTTTAAATTCCTCCAAAGCATTTTCTACATCTTCATCATCAGAAAAATCTTGTCTTACTGCTTCTAAAATATCAATAGAAAAAAGCATATTCACTCCCCTTGTTTCACTACTTCCTTTTTTCCATTTTAAATCTAGATATTCATATTTTAGTTTTTTCCCTCCTTCAAGATAAGTTTTTCCAATAGCATTTCTTAACTTCTTTTCTGTGTCTAGTAAAGCATCTTTCTTTTTATATTTTTCAAGATATTCACTAAAATCTATTTGCTTTGCTTTTGCCGACTCTAAACTAGTATCAATAAAAAATTCATGAATGGTATCTATTTTTGGTTTTAATAATTGATAAGCATCTTCAATCTTTTGATCCTTCAAAAAAGTTTGCAAATCTTTATCATACTGAAAGTGTTCTTTTATTTTTGCAAGTGTTTCCCCAACCGGTTTCAACTCAAACCTCAAAGTTTTTGATAGCTCATAGAGATTAGTAAAATTTTGTAATTTGTTTTTTTGTTTATCCATATTTTTTTATATTTTTTAACTTACCTACCCTTATTATTTTATTCCTAATCTTTTTTTAATTGTTCTACAATTTTCCAACCATTACCAGCGCCAATAGTAATAACTACATCATTCTGATCTAGCTTATCTTTTAAATATTCCACTGCTTTTTCTGCCGTTGCAATGTTTTGAGCTTTTTGATAATCAAATTTATTAATTAAAGTTACTAAATCCTGAGAGCTAACTCCTCCTTGATTTTCTCTAGCACTGCCATAAATATCCAAAACAATCACTTTATCAACTGCACTAAAACTTTGAGCAAATTCGTCAAGAAACATTTTTGTTCTAGTGAAAGTATGTGGCTGAAAAATTGCCAAAATATTTTTTTGAGGATAAATTTCCCTAGCACTTTTTAGAGTAGCTTTTATTTCCTCTGGATGATGCCCGTAATCATCAATTAAAATAGCTCCATTTCTGGTTCCAATATATTCAAATCTTCTAGCTGTTCCTTGAAAATCCCAAAGAGCTTTTTTGACTTTTTCCATATTTAAATTTAACTTATAGCAAATAACAATTACACTAGCTACATTCAAAACATTATGTTGACCAACTAGCCGAGTTTTAAATTTACCTAAAGACTTTCCCTTGATTGAAATTTCAAATTCTTGCCAATTAGAAATTGAAGATTGTTCAGGAATTTGTAATTGATAGTTGATAATTCTCACCTCATTATCTTCTGCAAAACCATATCTAATTATTTGACAAGTAGCTTCCTTAGCTACTTCCAAGGTATCTACACTTTCTCCCCAAACTACTAATAATCCTGTTCGTGGAATTTTTTTAACGAAGTCTTGGAAAACTTTTTTATAATCAGAAAATTTTTCAAAAAAATCTGGATGATCCCAATCTACACTGGTTAAAATTACCATTTTAGGAAAATAGAATTGAAGTTTATTTTGAAATTCATCTGCTTCTGCAATAAAATATTCTCCCCGACCAACTAAAGCATTGCCTTCCCAACTTTTAATTTGACTACCCACAACGGCGCTTGGATCGGCACCAGCCTCTAACATCACCTGCGCTAACATAGCGGAGGTAGT
Organism: Parcubacteria group bacterium M10-OD1-1; assembly: GCA_003056145.1. Classification (GTDB taxonomy): domain Bacteria; phylum Patescibacteriota; class Minisyncoccia; order Moranbacterales; family UBA2206; genus M10-OD1-1. The sequence continues at coordinate 78,670 of LSNL01000002.1, read as the reverse complement.
AGTTTTTCCATGAGTTCCTGCAACAGCAATACCGAATTTTTGGTTAAAGAAAGAAGCTAGAATTTCTGGATAACTGATAATTTTTAAATTTCTTTTTTTAGCTTCTACCAATTCTGCATTATTATTTTCATTATAAGAAGTAGAATAAATTACTAAATCAACATCTAAAGGAATATTTTCAGGATTAAACCCCTCAAAATATTTTATTTTCATCTTTTGTAAAATTGCATCAGTAAAAAATTTTTCGGTCGTATCTGATCCTAAAATTTCTATTCCTTGAGAATGTAGCATTTGCACAATCGCAATAATTCCTGAACCTTTAATCCCGATTACATAAACTTTTTTTATTTTTGTTAAATCTAGTTTCATATTTTTAAAATTAGTCTCTAATCATTCCTAGTAATCCTTCCGCTATTTTTTCCGTTGCGTCAGCGTGATAAAATTTTCCTACATTATTCCTTAACTTTTCCCTGAATTCATCATTGGTTAAAATTTCTTTAATTTTTCCTAATAAAATATGCCCCCTTAAATTAGCTTCTTCTAAAACTACTGTTCCTCCGATTTTAGCAATCGCATAGGCATTCATTCTTTGATGATTATTGGCTGCGTTTTCTAAAGGAATTAAGATTGATGGTATTCTGTTAGCAGCTATTTCAGAAATTGAGCTACTTCCCGCTCGAGAAATAACTAAATCAGAAACAGCTAAAATATCTTTTAATTCTTCTTCAATAAAAGCTAAAGGAAAATAACCTTCTCTCCCAGCCTTAATCCCTAATTCTCCTGCTTTCTTTTTCACTTCTTTCAAATTATTTTCTCCAGTCTGATGAATAACCTGATACTCTCTTAGCAGCTCTGGTAAGACCTCTAAAATGTTATCGTTAATAATTTTTGAACCTTGCGAACCGCCCCAAACAAAAATAACTTTTTTAGATTCAATTAAAGAAAAAAGTTCTCTTGCTTTTTGAGCTTCTCCTTGAACAATATCTTCTCGTAATGGATTGCCAGTCAAAACTACTTGTTCTGCTGGAAAATATATTTCAGCTTGCGAATAAGCTACTGCTACTCGGTTAGCAAATTTAGCTAAAATACTATTGGAAACTCCAGGATTAGCATCAGATTCATGAATTAAAATTGGAATTCTATAAAGCCAACCAACTAAAACAACTGGGACTGAAGCATAACCGCCTTTAGAAAAAATGGCATCTGGCATATTCCATAAAAGTAAACATAGCACTTGCAAGATTCCGAAAGGTACCTTAAAAAAATCTACTAAATTTTGAAAAGAAAAATACCTCCTCATTTTTCCAGTCGCAATTTTTTTCATCGGAATCCCTGCTCCGCCAATTATTTTTTTCTCCATTGCTCCAGCTGGACCGATAAATAAAAATTGAGCTTCTGGATTTTTTTCCTTTATTTTTTTAGCTATGACGACAAGGGGAACTAAATGCCCTCCTGTTCCACCTCCAGTTAAGACAATTTTCATATTTTTATAATATTAAATAAATTAAAATTAGCTAGATTTTGAATATTTTGAAATGTTAAGCAATATGCCAACGGCAACCATCAGAAAAATAATTGAAGTTCCTCCATAACTGATAAATGGAAGTGGAATTCCAGTTAAAGGAATTAGTCCAGAGATAGCAGCTATATTAATGAAAGCCTGAAAAGCAATCCAAGACACTATCCCAACAGCTATTAATTGAGAAAAACGGTCAGGAGCATTTTTGGCAATTCTCAATCCTCGTATTGCAAAATAAACAAAAAGAGCAATTAAAGCAACTGCTCCAATCAAACCTAACTCTTCGCCAATAATTGCAAAAATAGAATCACCTACTGGCTCAGGTAAATAATTCATTTTCTGCAAACTATGTCCCAAGCCAACTCCAAAAATTCCACCTGACCCAATAGCTAAAAGAGCCTGATTGATTTGATAACCAATTCCTTGTGGATCAAGCTCGGGATGCAAAAAAACTAAAAACCGATTCATTCTATACGGTTTTATTTTTATTAAAATATACAATCCTAAAAATCCGATACTTCCCATCATTAGAATATGAGAAACTTTAGCTCCAGAAATAAAAAAAATAGAAATAGCAATTAAAATTATTACTCCTAAAGTTCCCATATCTGGTTGCTTAATTAAAAGAAAACTTACAATACCTAAAATTACTAAAAAAGGAACTAAGCCTTCATAAAAATCCTTCACTTTATTTATTTTACCCTCTAGCCAAGCAGCTAAATAAATAACCATAGAAAGCTTTAACATTTCCGCTGGTTGAAAAGAGAAAGGACCTAATTTGATCCAGCGACTAGCTCCATAAATTCTAGAACCAAAACCCGGCACAAAAACTAAAACTAAAAATATTATACTCAAAAGAAAAAAAGGAAAGGATATTCTTTTCCAAAAATTATAATTAACTCTTTGGGCAATATAAAGCATAATAAAGCCAGGAATTACACCATAAAAAAGTTGATGTTTAAAAAAATAATACGGATCACCGAAGTGAACCCGAGAATAAGAAATTCCAGCTGAAGCAATCATAATTAAACCAAAAATCAGCAAACCAAAAACAGTAAAAAATAATTTAGTATCTATTGACTGTCTTATTTTGCTAATTTTATTTTTCATAATTATGACTTTCCTCTTCTCTCCATTTATTGATAGCTTGATGGTTACCACTTAAAAGAACTGGGGGAACTTTCCAGTTTAAAAAATTTTCTGGTTTTGTATATTGAGGATATTCTAAATAATTTTCTTCTTTATGTGATTCATTTTTAGAACTTTCCTCATTACCCAATACATTAGGGATAAGACGCGATACACTGTCAACCAACACCATTGCTGGTATTTCTCCGCCCGTTAAAACATATTCTCCAATAGCAATTTCTTCTTCAGCAATATATTGAGACACTCTTTCATCTACCCCTTCATAGCGTCCACAAATTAAAATTAATTGATCATATTTTGATAATTTTTCTGCTTCTTTTTGATTATATTGTTTTCCTTTAGCTGAAAATAAAATAATTCTAGTTTTCTTTTTTGTTTGATTAGCTTCTTCTTTGAGGTTTTGAATTATTTTATAGATCGGCTCTACTTTCATTACCATTCCAGCTCCTCCTCCATAAGGAGTGTCATCAACAGTCTTATGTTTATCATTAGCATAATCTCGTAAATTATGAACTTTTATTTGAATTAATTTTTTCTCCTGAGCTCGCTTAAGAATAGAATACGAGAAATAAGAATCAAACATTGACGGAAAAATTGTAATAATATCAAATTGCATATAAGTTACTAAAATCTATTTTAAATAAAGCAAATTTTAATCTAATAATAGCATATTCCAAATTAAAAAACAAAAAAGACCTTGTTTAAACAAGGTCTTTTACTGAGAAATTTAAAGTTGTTTTAGATATTAATATCACCTACAACTTCATCAATACTTTTTCTTTCTGTACTTTCTCTTTTCTCATTTCTTTCGCTTCCTTCTGGTTCGTTAATCTTAAGATTAACTCTAGCGTTATTTTTTGCTCCAATAACTCTCAAAAGGGTTCTAAGGGCTTTAGCAGTCGCACCTTCACGACCAATGATCATTCCCATATCTTCAGGATTTACATCTAAAGTTATAAGAACTCCCATCTCATCAATTTTCCTTTCAACTTTTACGTCGTCAGGATTATTTACAACTTGTTTAACGACATACTCTACGAAGTCTTTGTCGGTTGCTTGTTCTGTCATATATGTTTTCTGTATTAAAGATTATCGCCTTAAAAGGCATTTTCAGTTAAACTTAGTGAGCTGGAGGATCGACCAAGCCATTCCAATTTATCTTTGTCAATTTGTAAAAAATGACAAAAACCCCTATTTTTAACTACTTATATTATGAATTATAATTTATTTTTTGTCAAATAAGATAACTCACAATTTTATCTATTTCTTCTTCTTAAAAATTTTTCCCAATTCTGGTTTAAAATATTTTTTACCTTTAATCATTTTATACGGATGATAGTCTTTGCTCATGTGCGAGCGATGCACTTCTTCGAAAACCTCATCCATCACATCTTGTAACCCGTGTTCAAGAACAGTCCCGTAGACCGAATACAAGATATCCGCCAATTCATTGGCGATGTTTTCCAGATCTCCTTTTTGAGCACCTTCTAAATATTCCTGCACTTCTTCATCTATTAAATGATGACGCAATTCAAACCGGTCTTTTGCAATTAAAGATGGCTTTCTTAAAATTGGCGTCTTAAATTTTTCGTGAAACTTTTTAACAAGCTCCAATTCTTTTTTCATAATATCCTACCCCCTTAACTGACAAAATAAATTATAATTTAACTATAAAGATTAAAATTTTTCTAATTTTTTTCTTCTAAAAAGTAAACAGCCTGAGTTTCAAAATTTAATGCCCATCAAGTCTCATGCTTCTTTCTATAATTGTACTTCGATTTTAATTTCCTTGCCATTTCTCAAAACCGTTAATTCAATTTTATCTCCTTTTTTGAAAGAATACAACACATCAGAAAGATTGTGATCCAAATTTATATCTTGACCATTAGCTTTTGTAATTATATCTCTAATTTTGAGACCGGATTTAAAGGCTGGGGTTCCAGAAATCACCGCCAAACCTTGTTGCCCAGATTTAGAATAAATCAAAGCACCATGATCCTGACTTAAATTATTAGCCAGTGCGTAAGACTTACTCAATGAAACATAATAAACTCCTAAAATTGGATTGGTTTTTACTTCCTTGTTGATTACTTTATCTAAAACTAATTCCACTTTATTGGATGGAATTTCAAAATAAGTAGTTTTTCCATTGATAGTTATTGCTCCAGTTACACCAATAATTTTACCAGAATAATCAATAATTGGACCACCTACCGATAGAGATCCTTGACTAAAATCAGTCAGAAAAACTCCTTCTAATTTTTCAGAAGATGAAAGCGATTGTCCAGAAATATTAAAAGTTGGATTAAAACTATTTAAAATTCCTAGACTAAAACTATTTTGGTATCTCACCATATTATTACCAATAGCAATGACCTTTCTACCTGAGCTATAGTTTTTAAAGTTTCCAAAAGCTACTACTGGAAGATTGCTAGTATTAATCTTAATAAAAGCTAAATTACTCCAAGAATCTACCTCTAATAATTTTCCATCGTAAGAATTTCCGTCTGAAGTTAAAATTTTATAATTAGAATTTTTTGGGTTAATAGCTGAAATATAAGTCATAATAATTCCATCGCTAGTAACAATTTCGCCAGTCCCATTTTTGAAATTAGCTTCTTTTTTCCGAGACCGAAGAATTATATTCTTTTTTTGATTATTACTTGGATAAGAAATAATATTAACAATAGAAGCAACGGTCTGATTAGCAATTCCTTTAATAGAAGAATCTTCTTTAACATAAACTTTCTCCGTTTTATTGATAACAGTTACATTATTAGTCGCTTTTTTCAAAAATTGATATTTTGAAAAAAGCGATGTGGTCGCCAAATAAGGAAATAAATATCTATCACCATAAATTCCGCTAATTCCAGCGACTATTAAAATGGCAAAAACTAAAATTATTTTTTTAAACATATTAATCTTATAACTATATTTTTAGATAACAGGAATCCATTTGGAACTCATTAAAACTAAAACGATGAGAAAAGAAAAAAGGATTAAATTAGCTACAACTCTTTTTTTATTTAAAATATTCAAAAAATGGCTTTGAATAATGTCCCAAAGCACATAATAGAGTATAAGAGCAATAACTCCGGTAGTCAAGTATCCAAAAGGCCAAAAATTAATTGCCCAAACAATTTCTGTCATAGAAAGAGCCAATACAAAACTATATACCCAAATAATTCTTTTTTTCTTATTTTCTAAAATAGAAAAATATTGGTAGCTAACCAATAAAGTAACCACCATATAAACCAGCATCAAGAAAAATAGAGGCACTAAAAAATTCAAATATAATCCATAGGCTCCAGCATAAGTAAAAAATATAGTTGAAACCGTAGCTGACATAATCATTCCTCTGGCTGTTTGATCACCTTTATATTTACTCAACCTATAAGCTCCAAATAAAGAGAGATAATACATTGACACAGTCAGAGCAATAAAAGCCTGCTGTTCATAACCTAAGGTGATTAAGTATAATAAAGCGACTGAAGAAAGAGTAAAAAAGGCAGGTAAAACAGAGAATTTCCATTTTTTACCTACTTTTTTTCCTTGATAAATAGACATCAAAAACAAAAAAAACACAATCACTAAAACGTTCTTATGCTCTAATACTATAAATTCTAAGCCTAACAAAAACATCAGGCTATATAATAATGGTTGTAATTTTAAAAACACACTAATAGAAAACTAAATTTTAGTTAAGAGATAAGAAATAATTATTTAATTCTTCTCTTTTTTCATTTTACCTTGAATAAATTAAATTGCAACTTTTCTTTAAGTTTTTAGACTATAAATTGGATTTGAAAAAACTAGGCACTTACTCCATTTAGTAAGTGCCTCTTTTTTTATTCCCTAGCTGTTAATTTAGCTTGAACAGTTTTATTTTTTCCTTTATGCCAGATTTTCAGAGTTACAGTTTCTCCTATATTTTTTTCGGCAATTAAATCTGATAAACTATCTCCATCCTGAGAAGCGTTAACCTTTTTTCCATCTACTTCTAAGATTATATCATTTTCCATAATTCCAGCTTTATCAGCTGGAGAGCCTGGGACAACCGCTAAATCAGTTATCTTATTTCCTCGCAAAACTAAACTACCATAACCATAAGGAAGATTATACCTCTTCTGTAAAGTTTTAGTAACTGGGATATATCTTACACCTAGATAAGGAGTTGAGATTTTTCCTGTTTTCTTAACCTCTTCTACTACTTTCTTAACTTGTTTAGCTGGAATAGCAAAACCAATATTTTGTGCTCCTTGGACAATTGCTACATTAATTCCAACAACTTTTCCGTTAATATTTAGAAGTGGACCCCCAGAATTTCCTGGATTAATAGCAGCATCAGTTTGAATAATATTCTTCAATTTTTCTACTTGTCCAATATAGCCTCCTGCAGTTACACTTCTTTTAAGTCCCGAGATAATTCCTCTACTGACTGTATTTGAAAACTGACCTAAAGAATTCCCAATTGCAATAACTGTTTGTCCTATTTGCGCTTTATCGGAATCACCTAAAGATAAAGTAGGATAACCATTCCCTTTAATCTTAATAACCGCTAAGTCGTTAACTGGATCAATAGCCAAAACTTTAGCTGAATGTTTTTTCTTATCATTAGTTACAACAGTATAGGTAGCGTTTGGATCATCTACTACGTGCCTATTAGTAACAATCATTCCATCAGTAGTAATAAAAAATCCCGTTCCTCCACCAATAGTTTGCTTTTTAAAAGTTTCTTTTTGATTATTTTGATTATTTTGTCCAAAACCAAAACCAAAAAAATTAGGCAAATTATCAAAATTAATAGTTTGCGGAATATCCTTGCTGATAACAATACTCACAACTGCTGGAGTAGTTTTTTTAACGACATCAATAACAGCCGAGTCTTCTTGAATTATTTTCTGCTTTATAATATCTGGCTGTTTTTTAATTTCTTTTTGTGCTACTAAAAATTTAAACTTTCCATGGTCTAAATTAGCAAGAATTGATGTTCCTGATTTAGATGCCAAAAAACCAAAAACCGCTCCAAAAGTAGCTGAAACAAAAATTATTAAAATAATTAACAAGCCTCCATAAAAAGCAAGTTTATTTTTCCTTTTTGATTGATTGTTTTTTAAAGATTGATTTTCTGATGGTTCAATTTGTTCCATATATTTTATGAGTAGATTAGAGAATAATCAACTTGCTATTCTTAATCCACTATTTTAACTATTAGATTGTTAAAAATTTTAGTTTAGTTTCCAACTTTATAACTTCAAATATAATTATACTCTTTTTTAGTCAAGCGTAAAGATTATCAATAGCCAAATATCAATAGCCACTCAAAAAAACTCCTAATAGTTTTAATGAGGTTTTGAGATTCTCTAATTTTAAAAATAGTCTCAATAAGCCGACTAAAAATTACAGAAGAAATCTATTCTTCCATTGAAATAGCATTTACTGGACAACTACCAATTACCTCTTGGCAATCACAATCACCGCATTCATCGGTTACAACATGAGATTTTCCATCTTCTAGTTTAAATACTTTTGGACAAAGAGATTCGCAGGTTCCACAACCGATACAAATGTCTTCATTAACTTTTGGTTTTGACATATTTTTTTTATTTAAAAATTAATATTTAACTCACTATTTAAAAATTTAAAACATCATTGATGGATCGTTAGTCGGATTCTTGATTATTTTTTGTTCAAAAGCTCGCATCGCTGAACTTCTAAATTCCACTTGAGCATTATCTTTGCTCCATTGAAATTTTCTCATTAAAATAAAAACTGATTTTGTTTGTTCTTTCTTAACTAGCCACTGAGAAAAAGTTTCCGTTTTAACAAAAACCTGCCTTACTTTAACTATTTTTTTTCCATTTTCTATTTTTTGATCCTCCAATTGTACAATATGATAACCAATTGGACTTTGAATTATTTCACTTGTTTGCCCTATCTTAAGATTATACACTACTATAGACACCGCTGGAAGCATTTGATTAGAGGTAAACCAACCCAATTCTCCATTATTTTTAGCACTCTCTCCTTCAGAATACTTAGCCACCACTTCCCTAAAGCTAGTCCCTTGATTTAAATCTTTTTTAGCTTGCTCAATTTTTTCTTTGGCTTTTAAATAACTAGAATTATTTTTTCTAATCTTAGCAAATAATTGGCTTTTATACAAATCAGGAGCCACAATATCTTGCTTAAAATCTTCTATCTTCCAGCCATAAAGTTTTTCTAAATTATGGCGTAAATAATTTTTAGTGCCAAATTCTTTTAATTTTCTATCAACTTCTTCATTGATTATATCTTTAGTTAATTTTATTCCTCTTTGGTTAGCTTCTTCTTTAATAATTGCGTTTTCGATTAGTTTATCTAAAATTTCTTTTTCCTTAATTTGCAGTCTCTTTTTACCATCGGCCGTTGAAAAATCTACTCTCATACCTAATTTAGAAAAATTTTGATTTTCATAAAACTTTTGTACTGCCGATAATTCTTTTTCCAGCTTTCTGAAAGTAATAATATTATCCCCGACTATAGCCACTGGATAAGGAATTACTCTGGCTGTTCTCTGAATAATTCTACTTTGCACTGAAGGAAAAAAATAAATAATAATTCCCACTGAGACCAAATAGATTACAGCCAAAATCAAAACTGACCAAATAATAGTAACTACTTTAACTTTTTTTCCCTTTTTATTCTTAAACATTGCTTATTATTAGTTTTTTTATTTTTTCTGGCTAAAAAAATATCTCCACCACTTTTGAAAATTATTCGTTGTTGAAATTATCCTAGTTGGCTTTGCTTGAATTTTTCTAGTAATAGCTACTTTTTTTGATTTAATTGGACTAGGAATAATAACTACTACTTTTTCTTCTTTGTTTTGAAGATTCAACTTTTCTTTAGCCTCTAATTCTTGATAATCTGAGCTAGAAAAATAAGCAATTCTTTCTTTGATTTGCATATTCTCTTTTTTAATTTTATCAGCTTCTATTTTTAAGGAGTTTATTTCTTGAGTCACTTCTTTCTTTTTTTTAATTTCTTTAGATAAAGCATAACCCAAAAGACCGAAAGCAATAAAAATTAAAAGAACTACTATTTTTGCTAGCCAAGAGCTAGAAGTTTTTTCATTTCCTTCTCGCATTATTTATTCTTTATTTTAATACATTAGCATTGGAGCTATCGTAAAAAGCACCATTCCTAAAACAGCAATAATAGTTATTATTAGCCAAACCACTTTAATTTTTTTATGTGTTTTTTTACTTCTCATAAAATTAATCTTCTTATCTTTTTTATTTTTATTACTTATCTTAAATTTTTCCAATTCATAAAATCAGTTATCTTGGATTTCAGTAAAAATAAATATAATATATTCGAAAATAAAACTAAGCTTTTTAAAGAATTTCAACTACTCTTATACTAACAGCTTTTTAGACTTTATTCAATCTTATTTTTTTAGAACTGATAGAAAAGCTTCGGAAGGAATAGATACTCTACCAACTGTTTTCATTTTTTTCTTCCCTTTTTTCTGTTTAGCTAATAGTTTTTTCTTTCTAGAGATATCTCCTCCATAAAGTTTTTCAATAACATTTTTTCTAAACGCTTTAATAGTCTCTCTGGAAATTATCTTACCCGAAATAGTAGCTTGCAAAGCAATTTGAAAATTTTGTCTTGGAATAACTTCTTTTAATTTTCTGATAACTCTTTTCCCTTCAGTAAAAGCATTTTCCCGTGGGACAATCCGAGAAAAAGCGTCTACTTTTTCTTCAGCTACTAAAATGTCTAGTTTTACTAAATCATACGGACGATAATCCTTAATTTCATAATTCATAGAAGCATATCCCGAAGAAGCACTTTTTAAATCGTCGTGTAAATTGGTAATCACATCTGTTAACGGACAATCAAATTTAATTATCATCCTTTCAGCATCTAAATATTCTGTATCTAAATATTGAGCTCTAGTATTATTCATTACTTCCATAATATTCCCTAGATATTTTTTCAAGGAAACAACTTCTAAATTAACATACGGCTCATAAATTTTCTCTATCAACGATGGATCTGGTAATCCCGAAGGAGAATAAACTTTTTTCTTTTCTTGCTTACCTATTAGTTTTACTTTATAAACTACACTTGGAGTAGTAATAGTTGGACTAATTTGAAATTCTCTTTCTAGTCTTGATTGAACAATTTCTAAATGTAATAACCCTAAAAATCCACAACGAAAACCACGACCTAAGGCTAAATTAGACTCTGGCTCAAAAGTAAACGCCGCATCATTAAGTTTTAGTTTATCTAAAGCATCTCGCATCAAATTATATTCGTCCCCTTCTATTGGATAAAAAGAAGCATAAACCATCGGCTTAGTTTCTTTATAACCTGGCAATTTTTCTATCTTGCTTTGACTACCATTAGCCGTAATTGTATCTCCTACTCGACAAAATTCTACGCTTTTTAAACCAGTAGCAATATAACCAATATCACCAGCTACTAGTTTTTGAGTTTTTTCTAAATTCGGGTTAAAATAGCCCACTTCAATAACATCACTTTTTACTCCATTAGTCATCATTACTATTTCACTATCAGCTTCAATTTCTCCATCAACTATTCTAACATGAGCTAAAACTCCTTTGTAGATATCGTACTTAGAGTCAAAAATTAAAGCCCGTAAAGGTTTTTGAATATCTCCTTGAGGGGCAGGAATAGAAGTAAGTACTCGGTCTAAAAGATTCTCTACTCCTTGTCCAGTTTTTCCTGACACTTCTAAAACATCCTCCATTTTTCCTCCCAATAAATGGACAATTTCTCGTTTAGTTTTCTCCACATCAGCATTTGGCAAATCTATTTTATTAACTGCTGGAATAATCTCTAAATTATGTTCTAGCGCTTGATAAAGATTAGCTAGCGTCTGAGCTTGTACTCCCTTAGTAGCATCTACTAAAAGAATAACTCCTTCTACAGCAGCTAGCGAACGAGAAACTTCATAGCTAAAATCTACATGACCTGGAGTATCAATTAAATTCAAGACATAATCTTGATAATGCATCCGTACTGGTTGCATTTTAATTGTTATACCTTTTTCTCTCTCTAAATCCATCTGATCTAAAAGTTGCTCTTTCATTTTTCTGCTTTCTACTGTTTTAGTAATATCTAGCATTCTATCTGAAATGGTAGACTTACCATGATCAATATGCGCAATGATACAAAAATTTCTAACTTTCTCCATAATTTTTTAATAAATATTTTACTTTATAATACACCACTAACTCCGCTAGTATCTTCTTTAGGAAAAATCTTTTTCCCTTTAAATATTTTTTTCGTTAGAGATGTTTTAAAACTAATAAATTCTTCGGACTTCATTAAATAGCTAACCAATAAAAATATTGCCCCTCCTGCTATTATAGATAAGGATAATTGAGCAAAAACTCCGAGAAAAGTGTTCAGATTGATTATTTTAGCGATTAAAAACTTGAACAATTGAATAGTTAGTCCGCCAAAAAAAGTCGCTAAAGCAATTTTACTAATTGATTCAACAATCCTCCGATCATCTAATTTTTCAAATTCTAACCTTAAAATAAATAATAGTAAAAACATCTGAATAATACTAGCTAGAGAAAAAGCTATCGCCAAACTAAGAATTTGATATTTTCCAATCAATAGCAAAACTGTTACGATATTAACTGCTTCGGCTGCAATCGCCACGTAAAAAGGCGTCTTAGTATTATGTCTAGCATAAAAAACTCTCGCCAAAAGAGGAATAACACTTTGAGCAAATAAGCTTAAAGCAAAAATCCCTAAACATTGAAAAGTTAAAGTAGTATCCTCCCAACTAAATTTTCCAGCTCCTAAAACAACTCTTACTATCTGAGCTCTTAAAATTATAATAAAAACACTAATTGGAATAACGAAAAAAAGTATTTGTCTAAAAGTTTGAGAAAAAGTTTTTATGAGCTGCTGATCATCTTTCTTAGAAGCTAAAGCTGAAAGAGTTGGAAAAACTGCAATAGCAAAAGAAATTCCAAAAATTCCCAAAGGGACGCTCTGTAAATTTTGAGCAAAACTAAAAACGGCTAAACTTCCTGAAGCTAAGGTAGAAGCAAAAATGGTAATTACAAATAGATTGACCTGATTAACCGCGATACCCATAGTTCTAGGAATCATCAATTTAAAAACTCTCCTTACATCTTTGTCAGACAAATATTTCCAAAAAGACCAACTTTGTCGAAATCCTAATCTATGAGCTGCTGGATATTGGACTAACATATGTAAAAAAGCTCCAAAAACCACTCCCCAAGCTAATCCGATTGGACCCCAAAACCTGACGAAAAAAACTACTCCTATGATTATGCCGAAATTATAGAAAATTGGAGCTAAAGAATAAACAAAAAATCGTTTATAAGAAGTTAGTATCCCACTGAAAACACCGCTGATACCTAGAAATAAAGGACTTAAAAACATTATCCGAGTAAAAGTTACTACCACTTTCATTTTAGCTGGAGAAAATCCTGGTGTAATTAGTTTCATCAATTGAGGAGAAAGCCAAGCAAGAATTAAAGATAAAAAAACAATAGCTATAATAGCTAAATTCATTATTCCACTCGCTAAATTTTGAGCTTCTTTTTCTTTTTTATTACTAATTAGTCCAGTAAAAAGAGGAATAAAAGCCGCCGAAAGTGCTCCTAAAATCAGAAGATTATAAATTAAATCTGGCACCCGAAAAGCTGCATAATAAACATCTAAAGTATCCCCCGCTCCAAAAGTAGAAGCCAATAATCTATCTCGTAATAAACCTAGAATTCTACTGGCTAACCCAGCTACTGTGATTAGAAAAGCCGCCGACATTATAGAATTATAAGGACGAGAATTTATCAAATTATCTTTAATAATTTTTTTAATCATATTTTATTATAATTTTCAATCGTTGATTTAATTGTTGCCAAGTGTTTGTGAGAAAACTAAGCCCATAAATTTATCAACTTTTAAAGTAGTTTTTACTTTTACTCCTTTTTGGTTAGTTGGTAAATTAGTTACCGCTAAAATATTCTTTTTAGGATATTGCCAAATTACATTATAGGCTTTTGGATAATTAATTTCACTCACTAAACCACTGCCCAAACTACCTGATTGTTTTTGAGCTAGCAAAGAATAGCTATCAGCCGGTTTACTTACGCTATCAAACTTAATTTTAAAAGGCAAGAGATAAACATATTTAAGCGTAACCGTCTCTTGCGGACTAACATAAACCCAATTAGCAAAAACTGTTTTCCCTGCTTCATTATATATTCTAGTTCCGCTTTTATTGTCTATCCGCATAGAATCTTCCTCGGCTTGCACTTGAGGATCCCTTTGAAAGCCTAACGCTTTATAATCAATCGGTGGTGTATCAAATTCTCTAGTTTGACCTTCAGCACTAATTAGTTTAGATCCTTGAGGAACATAAACTCGCATATAGTCTGTATTAACTTTATTCCACCATTCATAAGGAGTATTTCCCCCATTATGTTTTCTAGTAATAATCACTGTATCAATAATAGAACCATCCGCTTGAATTTCCGCTTTATGGAAAATATTCTCTTTTATTACGCCATCTGTTTTAAATCCATTAATATTAGTATTGATAACACTTAAATAATCTTTCGGCGTTTTTAATATTCGTCCTGCCCAATTATTATCTGCTAAAATTTTTTCAATTTGCCAATTCCGAGAATAAATTAATATTTGTTTTTCATTTAGACTAGCCAACAAAACATTCATTGTTTTAGCAATCTCACCAATCTTATGCCCATTAAATATCTTATCTAAAATTTTTGGAGCTAAATCGCTCAAAATCTTTTTTGGGTGGTTTAGCTCTTTATCATAATCAGTTTCTACTTCATATTGAATTTTTTCAATAAAATTATTAGCATCAACTGTCACTCCATATTTAGGCATTGCGATTGGACCAGTTACCTTTAAAAGTTTTTGCATAACCGTTGGTGTCATTGTGATAACTCCATCTACCGTTGGACCACCAGTTTTTTCATAAAACCAAATAGCTTTTTCAGCACTCTCAGGAAAATCTGGGAACCAGTTACTATCATGTAAGCTCCAATTAGCACTAATTTTTTGAATAGGAGCAGGCGGAACAATTTTTGTATGCAATTGCCCATCAGGATTATAAATACCATCAATAAAAAAATTCCGCACTCGTCCATTAAAAATATCTAGCAACCCATAGCTACCAATAAATCCCCCTGTCGCTCGCATTTCTTGATTATTTTGAAATAAAAATAAATATTTTCTTGGTCCGTTACCACCTAAAATATCTACAAATATTTTTTCTTCACTTAAAAAATTAGTTAAGGCTTGATTGATTTCTGGTAATCTTTTCTGAATATCAATAAATTTATTTTGATAAGGTGCTGGAACATCATCAATCCTAACTTCTTGAAAATTATTCTCTGCGTCTTTTAGAAGAGCTGAAATTGTCCTTAATTTACTTTCATTATTCTGGAATAATTTTAAATAAGAAATAGATTCAGTTTTCTTTTTTTGATTTTTGATTTCCTCTATTGATTGAAGCATTTCTGAAATCAAAGAACCAGCTTTTGCTGAATCTTTACCGGCCAAAACCAAATGTTCGCCAGAAGAAACTTTAGAGAGATAAGGTACATATTTAGTAGCTTTTATCAAAAAACTTCCCATTCCATTAATTTCTTGAGCCATTTCATTTAATTTTTCACTAGCCTGCTTAAATTGGAGATAGGATTGTTGAAAATTACCCTTTTTTAAATTGTTTTTCGCTTGATCCATTTCCGCTAAAGCCTTTTGAGTTTTTAAAATTCCACTATTTTTAATTTGCCAGCCTTTAATAACAAAATTAGAAATTAAAAATAAAACGATTAGAGCAAAAGATGCTTTTGCCAAAATCCAAAAATATCTTTTTATTGGCTGTTGAAGTTTCTCTCTATTAGTTTTATGAGAAATTTCAGATTTTATTTTTTTCTTTTTTCTTGATCTAACTGAAAAGATACTTGTTTTTCTCTTAGTTTTAATTTTCGTCTTAACCTTTTTCTGAGTTTTCTTTTTATTAACAGTTTTTTCGATCAAATTTTTTTCATCATATTCGCTTTTTTTTGTTCCCTTAAATTCTAAAGAAATGTCTTTGACATTTTTAATTTCACTAGCTAATTTAATCTGATGATTACTTTTCGCTAAAACCTTATTAAATCTCTGAACCTCTTCGTCTAAAATACTAGTTTGTCCAATTTTTAGTTTTTTACCACTTAATTTTTGCTCTTTTCTCTTTTCAACTAAACTAACTACTCGTTTCATTTTCTTTAATTTGGACATATCGAAATCACCAGCTTCATTAACTGGACGCACATCAAACATTTGTGGCACTATTCTCTTTTTCTTACAACTAGAGTTTTTATTTTCCCCCATCAATTTTTTATACTTTTATATAATTTTAAAGTTTTTTTTGCCATCGTTTGCCAATTATATTTTTTTACTTGTTGGTAACCTTTAGCTATTAATTTCTTCCTTAAATCTTCTTTTTCCACGATATCTTTTATTGCCCTTATTATATCACTAATATCCTCTCCATTAAAATAATGAACACTATCTTCTAAAATTTCTTGAGCACAAGTATGCCTGGAACAAATGACTGGAAGTCCTCTTGCCATTGCTTCTAGAGGCGGTAATTCAAAACCCTCATAAAGCGAAGGACGCAAGTAAGCAATAGCTTTTTGAAAGATAGGATCCAAATCATAATCTGGCACAAAACCAGCAAAAATAATATTTTTTATTTTTTCGGTTACAACCAAGTCTTCTAATCGTTGATAAAAATAATCTTTAGAACCAACGAAAACTAACTTTAAATCAGGTAAAATTTGAGTTATTTCTTTAAAAGCCATCACTAACCTTTCTGGATTTTTATGAGGATAAGCATTTCCAACATAAAGTAAATAAGGAACCTTAATCTGATAACGTTTTAGAATAGTATCCTTTTCCTGAGGATTAAATAATCGATACTCGTCACAAGCTTCATAAGTTACTAAAACTTTTTCTTTAGGAATTTTTTTATATTTTTCCAATAAATCATTTTTAGTAAACTGAGAAACAGTAATTACCCTATTAGATCTCCGAATAGCCGAGCTAATAACTATCTTGTACGCTAAAAATTTAAACCAATATACAATGGGCGACAAAGTAGAACTTCTAATAGTTGGAAAGTGCAATAAAATTAAATCGTGAATAGTTACTACGAACTTTCCCCAATAAAAAATTGGTACATTAAAATGAGGAAAATGCATTAACTCAATTTTGTATTTTTTTATCAAGTATGGAAACTTAATTTGCTCCGCTAAAGTATACCATCGGTAGTCAGCTAAAACTTTTTGAAAATTCTTATTTTTTGGTTGATATTCGTCAATATTTTCTTTTTTTAGAAAAATAAAATATTGATTTTCCTGATCAATCTTTTCTAAATTTTCTATTAATTTTTCTGTATAACGCCCTAAGCCCTTGCCGATTGGACCATAAAAACGAGCATCTATTCCTATTCTCATGCTTTTTATTATACCATTTTTTTGGCAAATAAAAAACTGCTTCGTCAACTAGAAAATTAGCGGCACAGAATAATAAAACTACCTCTCTTTCAAAATAAATAAAGTTTAGCACTTAGCTAACTACTTATTTTTTAATTGCTGAAAAATAGCTAAAGTTTTTTTAGCTGTTTCTGACCACTGAAATTTTTTAGCTTGCCTGAGTCCCTCTTCTTTAAGTTTTTCTTGTAGTTTTTGATTAAGAAAGAATTCTTTAAACGCTCTATAAATCTCATCTGGCTTGCTAGCTTCTATTAGAATACCCGCCTTTCCTACTATCTCAGGCAAAGATGAATTATTAGAAACAATTACCGGTAAACCACATTGCATAGCCTCTAAAGGAGGAAAACCAAATCCCTCAAAAAAAGAAGGATAAATAAATAAAGAAGCCAGATTATAAACATATTCTTTATTTTCATCTGGAATAAAATCAATAATCTTTATTTTAGTTGAAAATTTTGATTTTTCAATCTCCTTATAGATTTCTTCATCTAACCAGCCCTTAGCTCCAGCAATTACTAATCTTATTTTTTGTAATTCTTCATTCTCAGTTTTCTGGGCCCAGCTTTGAAATTGATTATAAGCCTTAATAATACCAACGATATTTTTCCTTGGCTCTACTGTTCCTAGATATAAAATAAATTTATACGGTAAAGAATATTTTTCTTTCGTCTGAATTAATTTTTCATTATTGCGGTTGATTACTCTAAATTTTTTATCTCCCGCGTTATAAATAACCTCTATTTTAGAAGAAGGTACTCTATATAAATTCAATAAATCATCCTTAGTAGAATTAGAAACAGCAATAATTTTATCCGCTCTTTGACAAATTTTTCTAGGATTAACAAAAATATGCCACCACCTTCTTTTTAAAGAAAAATATTCTGGATAATATTCAAAAGAAAGATCATGTATTGTAGCCACTAATTTAGTTTTTGAACTAACGCTTGCAAAAATAATATTAGGCAAAAAAACTATTTCAGCCCCTCCAACTAACTGATCAATTTTTGGCCAATGAAAATACCAAAAAAATAAATTCAAAATTTTATTTGACCAATGGAATTTTTTCAAAGAGACATTAGGATATTTTTCAATCCAAGCGAAGTCTGAGTTAACTTCTCTCCACGAATTTAAAAAAAGGACATACTGATTTTTTTTGTCCAATTGAAATAAGTTAGAAAGTAAGTTGAGGACATATTCTTCAACTCCTGTTCTTCTGCCATCGGCTAGACATCTAACATCTACGGCTATTTTCATATCTTTAATATCGCTAAAAATTATTTTAACTCCAATAATGTTTTACTAAAACTCCCCAAAAAGATAGGAAAATTCCCATTAAAAATGAAGCTAGAAAAATAATTTTATAATTATATTTGTGTTTTACAATAATTGGCTTATCGGTCATTACGGTAAACCAAGACTTTTCTTTCTGATATTTGTTTAAAGCTTGAGTTTTTTGATTAAGTTCTTGCTCAATGCCTTTGGAAATACTTTTAGCTCTCTTAAAAGAAGAGCTTGAAAAATTGACCGTTACTACCTGTGAAGATTTTTTTTCAGCTAGGAACCTTTTTCTTAAAGTTGGCAAGCTAATATTTTGATATTTAATCCCAGCTTTAGTATAAATATTAGCTATTATCCGTGGACTCTGAAGCCATTGAACAATAGTTTCAGCGAATTTTTCATCAGCTTGTAAACGATAAAAATCATCATAGCGAAAATCCTTAGTTGTTTGTTCTCCAATTCTTGTCACATTTAGAGTTAAAGAAGTATCATAAGAAACTGGTTGCCAAAAGAAAAAAAGAAAAGTTCCCAAAATTACCATCAAAGTTATTAGCCCGAATAAATATTTTTGTTTTCTAATAATCGCTATATACTCTTTTAATTCCATAATCTTCTAACTCTTGAAAAATTTAAATCATCAACCTTTTCCTTTTTGCTGAAACTCTGTCTCTATATATTCCTTTATTTTAGCCTTAAACTCTCTTTTGTCAAATTTCAAAGTTTGTTTCTTGATATATTCAGGATTAAAGTTTTGTTGCTGAAATTTTTTTACCGCTTCAACTATATCTGAAACTTCTTGATTATCAAAGTAAATCCCCATCTTGCCTTCTTCCATATGTTCAACTATATCTCCTCCCCGATAAGCAATTAAAGGTCTGCCTGAAGCCATTGCCTCAATAGCTACAATTCCAAAATCTTCTTCTTGAGGAAAAATAAAAGCTTGGCAACGAGCATAATAGTCAGCTAATTTATCATCTGGCACTCGTCCTAAAAACTCAATATTAGATCCAGCCATTTTTTTTAATCTTTTTAATTCTGGTCCTCGACCAATAACTTTTAATTTTAAGCCTAATTGGTTAAAAGCTTTAATACTGATATCAAATCTTTTATATGCGATTAACCGACCTACCATTAAAAAATAAGGTTCCTGTTTTTTAATAATCTGAAAATTATCAATGTTAACTGGCGGATGAATAATTGTCGCCTCTCGCCGATAATATTTTTTTATCCTTTTAGCGACAAACCTAGAATTAGCAATAATTTTATCTGGACGATCAGCACTGACTTTATCCCATAACCTAATATAATTCATTACAAAGGGAATCATTTTTTTAATAATATTCGGGAAATAAAAATCATTAACATATTTCTGACAATCATCCCAAGCGTATCTCATCGGTGTATGCATATAACAAATATGTAATGTGCTCGGATTAGTAATAATCCCCTTGGCATAACTAGAAGAATCAGATAAAACCACATCGTAATCAGAAAAATCAAATTGTTCTATTCCAATAGTCATAAAAAGAGGAAAAATTCTATGCTTTTTTTTAGCCAAAGGTATTTTTTGAACAAAAGAAGTCTTAATTCTTTTTTCAGAAAATTTCCCTCTCATCAACTTTTGGCTATAGACTAAAGTATAAATAGTAGCCTCAGGAAAAAGTTCCGTGAAACATTCCAGCACTCTCTCTGCTCCTCCATATTGAACCAAATAATCATGTACCAAAGCTATTTTCATACTAATTTAATAATTTTTAATTACTAATTAAATTATTTTAACTAATTTTTTCTCTTAGCTAAAACTAAAGCTTACTCTTAAATTTAATTGTCTAAAATCTCCCTGAGATAATTGTAATATTTTTCGTTATGACTATTTCTGTTTGTATAATTTTGCAATACTTTCTGATAAGCCTTTTCCCCAATTGATTTTCTCAATTCCTTGTCTTCCACTAAACGACTAATTTTATTTTTCCATTCTTCTGGACTACTAGCCAAAAAACCATCTACCCCTTCCATAATAGCTTCAGAAAAAGTTTGATTTCTGACAGCTACCACTGGAATTTTCAAAATTCCTGCTTCAAAAAATTTTAACTCTGACTTAGAATCGCAAAAAGGATTATTGACTTGCAGGGGAGCTAAAATAATATCAGATTGAAAGACATTAAGCCAATATTTTTTTCTGTTGGCAAAAGGTAATTGGATAATTCTTTTTTTATATTTATCTAATCGGCTATCAATATCTAAAGGTCCAGCTAAAATAAGTTGCACTTGGGAATATTTTTCTAAGATATCAATTAGGACCTCCACGATAGTAGCGAAATCCTTGTTATGACTATTTGTTCCACTGAAATAACCAACTTTCACATAATCATCGTCAGATTTCCTTTTTTGCTTTAAAATATTTTCAATAATTTCTAGCTCTGAGTTAGAAATTTTGTTTTTTGTGATAAATACTTTTTTTTGATAAGTAGCTAAAATTTTTGCCAAATAAGTAGATGAAGTAAGGCAAGTTTTTACATAGTCATCTTTAAGAATTTCTTCTCCTACTCCCGTTTGGTATTGCATTTTTTCCAAACTACTCATTTTATTTTGATATAAGTCCGTGGCTTGGATATATTGAGCATCAAATACTAAATCATCAGTTTCAAAAATAATTTCTTTTTTTTGATTTTTTATTTCTTGAATTAATTGAGCTATTTTTTTTGTGTAGTTTGTTCGATGAAAAATGAATATTTTAAATTTTTTAGCTAAAGAAACTAGGCTTAGACTATCTTGCAAAGCAACGGAAGCTTTAATTTTATGCAAATTTAATTCTTCCGCTTGATTATAAGTCCGATAAAGAGCGCTATCACCGACTCCTCCCGTTATAAATAATACTTCCCCCGGCTTAACCAAAAAGATAGTTTTTAAAAATAGACTCAAATAACCGAGGACTCTTTTTCCACCTTGCATTATCCCGTCTCTTCTTAAAACTGAAAAAGCTTTACCAATTTTAATTAGAAATGATTTCATCTTAGTCTAAGCTATTAAAAAATTAACCGACTAACTTTTTTCTCTTTATTGAAACTTAAATTTCAAATCATTATTCAATATTTGTTGTTGAGTAAATTCTCCCTCTTTATTCTTAAGGTGAACAGTGACTGGAATACCTCCTACTCCTGATTGTTTTTGAATAAGTAATTTATAATTTTCTTTAGGAAAATCTGCTGGTAATTCATATTTAATTATCACATTAGTTTCGTGATTAATTAAAACATCACAAATAAAACCAAAATAAGTTTTACCAAAAGCTTCTCTAGTTATTGGATAACTGACCATTTTTCTATCCACTAAAGTTGAACCTTTCGGCACATAGACACGCAAATAAGTATGGTAATCACTAGTTCTCCAATCTCCATGAGTAGCTGTATTTTTATAAATAATATTTAAAGTTACTGTTGGCCTTGGTGTAGTTAAATCAATATTATAATTAACTTTTCGTTTCATATAATGATCTGTTTTTAAGGCTCCCATATTAGCATCTACCATCATTAAATAGTCTTCTTTCCAAGTTTGATTAACTTTTCCTCCCCATTGAACACTTTCTACAGCTGATTGAAGTTGCGGATCTTTAAAATTAACCATTATATTCCTTTTTTTAAATTCCTGATGAACAAAATTGGCTATTTTAGAAATATTGCCCAAACTGAATAATCTATTAATTATAATTGGTGTCATTCGTTTCATTATAGACTTCCTATTTTGAGTATCAACCCCTGGATGTTCAATGTAATATCTCTCTACATAAGATTCTAGTTTTAAAGCTCCGTCCTGACTATTAAAAGTTACATTATATCCGGGCACCGTAATAGGTCCAGTTAGAGCTAGAATATCATTAAAAACATCCGTATTGACCGCAATTGCTCCATCAAAATTGCTAGCTCTCCCTGCTAAGCGATAGAAATACTCTGCTTTCCTGACATTAGTTGGAAAATCAGGCGAAAAATTAGAATCTCTAAATTTCCATTTTCTAATTTGCATTTTTGTCCTAAATGGATACGGAGGGATAACTTTAGTTTTAATTCTTTGATCTAATAAATTAGCGTCTTCTAAATAACTAGAAACTACCTTCCCATTTCTAACTTTCAGGATAGCGTATTGACCTAAGAAACCTCCGCCTGGACGGAGTTCCATATTATTTTGTAAAAAAACGATAAAACTCCGAGTTTGATTATCTTTAATTGTGAAATTTTTAACTAGTTTATTAATAACTTTTAATTCTTCTTTTTCGTCATTCGGAATTGGTAAAAATCTTGACATACTATTCAAAACCGACAAAGATTTAATTCCAATTATTTTTTTATTAGATTTAGCAAAAGAATAAAGATATAAACTGACCCCAGCTAAAGCCAAAAAAAGCACAAAGACTACAACCCTTTTTTTCGTTAATTTTTTAAGCATTAAAACTTTCTGTTAATTAATTATTTAAGAATTTTATTTAGTTATTTTTCTAAAAACCAATTTCCAGTCAGAGAAATAAAAATACATTGCAATTTTACCCCATAAATCAAAGATTGGCAAAGAAACACTTTAAAGCTATAATGAGCGTATTAGTTAGTAAAAAATATTTTATGAAAAATAGTGCCAGTATAAAATATCTTTCTTTCCTTGGTTTTTTTTGGGTTGGGCTTGGTTGGCTAGCTTTAATTTTAACTTTTTTTAATTTTTTCTATATTTCTTTAATAGTCACCGTTGCTATTATTATGGGTGTGATTTTAATCTATATTGCTAAGATTAACCGCCATAAATTTGTTTTCCAGAAAAATTTTTTCTTTGTATTTGGATTCTCTTTTTTATTGGTTATTTTAGTAGCTCATTATACAACTCCTTCGGTTTTTTCTGGTCGCGACCAAGGCTCGCTTAGTAATACCGCTATTAATCTTTCTCAAAATCATCAGTTAAAATTTAATTTTCCGGCTGAAAAAGAATTTTTCAAGATTTATGGAGCTGGTAAAGCACTTAATTTTCCTGGCTTTAATTACGATAAAGCTGGCAATCTAATCACTCATTTTCCTTTAGGCTATACTTCGTGGCTAGCTATTTTTTATTCTCTTTTTGGTC
Source organism: Parcubacteria group bacterium M10-OD1-1 (assembly GCA_003056145.1). Taxonomy (GTDB): domain Bacteria; phylum Patescibacteriota; class Minisyncoccia; order Moranbacterales; family UBA2206; genus M10-OD1-1. The sequence goes on along the minus strand of LSNL01000002.1, from coordinate 55,048 downwards.
TTAATGGGCTGATTATTGCTAATAGCTTAACTCTTTTTCTCTTTTTCATTTTCTTTTATTTAACTGCTAGAAATTATCTTTCTTCAAAGCCAGCTTTGATTACTTTTCTAGTAATCGCCTCTTCTTTTATTTTTTCTTGGCTAGCTAAATATACTCTTAGCGAAAATCTGGCTCTCTTTTTAGTTTGGTTTGGCATCTGGGAATTTTTATTATTTCTCAAAAGTCAGGAAAAATTTTATTTAATCCTTTCTCTTTTAACTTTTGGACTTTTAACTTTTTGTAGGATTGAATCTCTAGCTTTTTTAGCTATGTTACTCTTAGTTTTATTTTTTCAATTGAAAAAAGCACCTGCCTTTTTCAATTTAATTTTTAATAAAAAAATACTCTTAACCTTAGGAACTATTTTATTTTTCTTTTTATTAAGTCTGAAAATAAATACCGCTTTTTATATTGTCTTCTTAAAGGGTTTTTTAAATTCACTTCATTTTTACAAAAACGATTTAGTTAATTCTTCTTATCCCCTAGCTGGAACTTTTTATTTACTTCGAGTTTTTGCTCTTTATGCTTTAATAAATTATTTATTGATTGGTCTAGCTGGAATTTTTTATTTTTTAAAAAATAAAAAATTCCAGCTACTAATTCCTTTCTTTATTCTTCTGCCAGCTTTTATTTATCTCCTAAACCCTAGTATTTCTTTGGACCATCCTTGGATACTAAGACGTTATGTTTTTTCTATTATTCCTGTTACTATTTTATATTCTATGATTTTTTTAGCTACTTTTTTTCAAAAAAAACGCTTCTATTTTTACAGTTTTAGCATTTTATTGATATTTTCTAATCTCCTAGTTTTTATGCCTTTCCTTAAAAAATCAGCCAATAAAAATTTACTCCCCCAGATCAAAAACATCAGTACCCTTTTTCAAAAAAATGATTTAATACTAGTTGATAGAGAGGCTACTGGTAATCCCTGGGCAATGATGGATGAACCACTTTATTCTATCTTCGGAAAACAAGCTGTTTACTTTTTTAACCCTGACGATTTAGCTAAAATCAATCTTCAAAAATTTCATAAAGTTTATTTTGTTATCCCTGATCAAAGAATCGGTTTCTACCAAAAAGATAATTTAATCAAAAAAATAATTCCTATTCAAGCTTATTCTTTTAAACTAAACTCTTTTAACATTATTCCTTCAACCAATAAAAAATATCTCTACCAACAACCAATAAAATTTCCTTCTTATCAAAAAAATTACAGCTATGGTGAAATTTATTTGTTAACTAAATAATATGCTTGATTTAACTAAAGAAATTCAATTAAATCCTCACTATCAATCACTCTATAAAAAGCTTCGCTTAGTTTTATATATTTTAGCTATTTCTATAACCTTCTACTTAGCTTACTTAATTTTGTTTCCTCATAAATATTATGCTTTCTCTTTTTTAAACCCTCATTCTAATAAAAATTCACTTTCAATTCCTCTATTAAATAAATCACATCCTGATTATAATGGAGTGGTTCCGGCTAATTCTTCTTTATCTTTTGATGCCAATTTAGCCGATGGTTATTCAAAAATTAAAATAACTTTAACCACGCTTCACCAATCTAGTAATTTAACTCACTTAGCAGTCAGTCTTCGCAAATCCTATCAAGCTTTTCTTTATAAAAAAGGTTCCCCTATTGGTTTTAGAGATGGCTCCCTTTTAAAAAATAATCAACATTTTTATTTAATTTCTGATGGACATTTAAGAGAGTTCTCCCAGCTAAATATTTTAAAAAAATTAGGCTATAATTTAAAAAGTTTTCAAACAGTTACTCCTCAAGATTTAAAATATAATCCTTTAGGCTCTCCAATAACTAGTTTTCAACAATATCCTAATTCTACTATTTTTAAAATCAATACTGATTATTATCTATTAGTCAACCAAAGATTAGAAAAATTTGTTAGTACACAAGCTTTTAAAACTCGTTACCAAGCACAGCAAAGTATTGAAAAAAATATTTCTTTTTTAAAAAAATATCCTTTAGCAAAAAACTCTATTGGCTTTGCTGATGGAACATTAGTTTCACGAGGTATCTCGGTGTATATTTTAAGCCAAGGAGTTTTTTATCCCATCAATAATGCCCAGACTTTTGAAAGTAAGGGCTGGCAATGGAAGAATATAATTCCAATCAATGAAAATGAATTAGCCATTTATAAAAAAGGTAAACTTTTTAATATCAAGGGTGTCCATCCGACTGGAACAATTTTTAAAGTATTAGAAAATTCTCATTATTATTTGATAAAAAATCACCAGAAACATCTTTTGCCTACTCCCGCTATTGCCAATTCTTGGCTATTTAAAGGTCCGATCCTAATCTCTGGAAAAAGCTTGACGACTATGCTTTCCTGCTATTTAAAAAAGGACTTACTCAGCTCATCTACTTATTCTTGTGAAACAACCACTCAACAATTAGCAAACTTGATTGGTCATGATTATGAATTTAAAGTTTCTCCTCCAAAAAATATTCAATTAAGTTTTATTAATTTAGATTTTAAAAAAGATTTCACAAAACTAAATTTAAAAAACTCTTTGAAAAATTTATTTTATAAAATTATAGGAAATTATGTTCAAATTCATGTTAAATAAAAATTTATTATTACTAGCTTATAAATTACTCACTGATTTATTATTTTTAGTTTTAATTTTCTTTACTTTTACTTTAGTAATTGAAAGCTTACTCCCTGGAATTATTACTTCTCATATTAGCTTTTTAAAAATAATTTTTCTTTTAGCTCTTAATTTATTGACTCTTTATTTTTTAGGTCATTATTTAAAAATTAATTTCCCGACTAATCAAACCAACAAAAAAACTGTTCTTTTTTTAACAGTTCTCTTTAGCTTACTAATTTTTAATAGCCTTCTTAAACTAAATATTTTTTTAGCTATTATTATTCTTTTCTTAGCTTTGCTAATTAGTTACTTTTTATATCAAGAATTTTTGGAAGTTAATAGTTAGAAAGCTTAATCTCATTAACTTTTAAAATAATTTAGAGTTTCTCTTGCGCATTTTTCCCAGGAAAATTTTTCCACTTGTCTTAAGCCTTTTTTCCGCATCTTTTCAGCCAATTCTTTATTGGTTAAAATTTCTTTTATTTTTTGATATAAGTCATCAGATTTTTCAGTTTTAAAATAGCTAACTGCCTCGCCCCCAACTTCCACCAAGCTAGAATTTTTAGCTACAATAACTGGAACTTGAGAAGCCATCGCTTCTAAAACTGGAATTCCAAAACCCTCGTAAAGTGAAGGATAAACAAAAACACTAGCTCCTTCTAACAATTGACTCATTGCTGAAAAATCTATTTTGCCTGTAATCAAAATATCATTTTTATAGGGACTTTTTTCTTTTTCTTTTAATATTTCTTCGTAAAGCCAAGCTTTTTCTCCCGCGAAAACTAACTGCCTATCCTGCATCATTGATTTAATCTTTTTATCCGATTTAAGTAAATTAAAAGCTTCAATTAAAACTTTTAAATTTTTTCTTGGTTGAATAGCTCCCACATAAATAATATAATCTTTTTTAATTTTGAATTTCTTTTGGACTAAGCCATCTTTAATGAAATTTTTTGATTTTTGAAAAAGAGTTCTATCAAAGCCATGATAAATAACCTTCACTTTCTCTTCAGGTATTTCTGGATAAAATTTTAAAATATCTTTTTTGGTTGATTCTGAAATAGCAATGATTTTGTGACTTTTATGAATAGCTAACTTGGCTAATAAATTGAGTTTTCTTAAATCTCTCTTAGTAAAATGCTGAGGAAAATACTTAAAAGCTAGGTCGTGAATAGTAACAAATATTTTGATATCTTTCTTTAAAAAAAATGGAGCGTTATGCATTGGCATCCACAAAACATCTGGACGATCTTTATTAATCCGCCAACAAAGACCAATCTGCGTACCAAAAAACCAAGTTTTAATTCTCTTAACTTTATAATTAGGAAAGTTGGGAGGAGTTAATTCAGAATTAAAATTATTTTTATGATAAAGCCAAAAAATACTTTTTTTATCTAATTGACCAAAGTATTTTAATAAATTTAAGATATAAACTCTAGTTCCATCAATTCTCTCAGCGTCTAAATCAGCTGTTTGGATAGCAATTTTCATTTATTTTCTAGCTAAAGAAATACATTCTTTGAGATCTTCTTTTAGATCTTCCCTGTCCATAGCATACGCAAGAGTTGCTTTCAAATAATTCAAAGGATCTCCTGTTGTTAGCCATTTACCATCCTTAAGTTCTTTGGCTAAAAAAGTTCCTCCTTGATGAATATACTCCCGAATAGCATCCGTAATCCAAAGCTCATCCCCTTTACCTAAGGAAGTTTTTTTGAGAATATCAATAAATTTTTGATTAAGAATCATTCTACCAAAATCCGCCAAACATGTTGGAGCTTCTTCAATAGAAGGTTTTTCTACTATATCTTCAATTTCATTTGTTCCTGCTCGTAATTTAACAATCCCATACCGATTAACCGTTTCCTTTGGCACCTCTTGCACGCCAATCATCAACTTACCATTCTTTTCATAATCCTCCACCATTTCTTTAGTAAAAGAAACTTTTGATTTCACCAAGTCATCCCCCCACACAAACATAAATGGTTCGTCATCTACCAAGCTAGCCGCCGACAGAACTGGCGTTCCATTGCCGTAAGGTCCTTTTTGACGAATATAGATAAAATTAGCCATATCCGCAATTTTGCTAATCTTGTCAGCCATATCATCTTTACCATTTTTTCTTAAATCATTTTCTAGCGCGATACTGTGGTCAAAATGATCTTCCAAAGGTTTTTTATCCCAGCGAGTAACAAAAATAATATCTTCAATTCCTGCCTCCACTAATTCTTCAACAACTAATTGAATAATAGGTTTATCTACAATCGGCAACATTTCCTTAGGCATTGATTTAGTTGCTGGTAAAAGTCTTGTTCCAGATCCAGCAACAGCGATAATCGCTTTTCTAATTTTGGACATATTTTTATTTTTCTAACTAATTATAATAATTTTTTCTTAGCTAAGGCTTTCAGTTCTTTATTGAAATTAGCTATTGCTTTCTCAATTAAAGGATCAAAGTTTTTGTAGATTTTTTTTTCTTTTACTACTTGACCAGCTTCTAATAGAGTATCAAAAGTTCCTGCATCTAACCACTCGCCTTGAAAAGTACTAACTTTTAATTCACCTTGTTTAAGGTAATAGTTATGTACTTGAGTAATTTCTATTTCCCCTCTTTTGGAAGGTTTAATTTTTTTAGCTACTTTAGATACTCGATTATCATAAATATAAAAACCAGGAATAATATAATCACTAATCCATTGTTGAGGTTTTTCTACAATTCTAATCGCTTTCTTTTCTTGATTAAATTTCACTACTCCAAAACGCTCTGGATCTTTTACTTTTTTAGCAAAAATCAATCCACCAGATTGAAAATTTTTAACTTCTTTTGAGAAATCTTTTTCAAAAATATTATCTCCTAAAATCATCGCCACCGAATCATTATCAATAAATTTCTCTCCGATAATAAAAGCATCAGCTAATCCTCGAGGAACTTTTTGCACTTCAAAATATAAATGAATGCCATAATCCTTAAAGATTGATCCTAATAAATTCAAATATTGTCCTGAATGTTCAGGAGCCACGATAATAAGAATATCTTTAATGCCTGCTTTAATTAAAACATTTAGAGAATAAAAAATCATCTGCCGATTATAAACTGGCAAGAGTTGTTTGGAAGTAGTAGCAGTTAAAGGAAAAAGCCTAGTGGCTGTACCTCCTGATAATATTATTCCTTTCATTTAATTAACTTAAAAAATTATTTTTAATTGATTGATTTATTTATAAAGAGGAAACTTTTTACAAAGGCTAATGACTTCTTTATGAATTAGTTTTAATTTTTTAGTATCTTGATGATTTTCTAAAGCATCATTAATCCAATTAGCAATTTTTTTAATTTCTTTTTCTTTCATTCCTCTAGTTGTAATAGCTGGAACGCCAATTCTTACTCCGCTAGGATCAAGAGGTTTTCTCGGATCATCAGGAATCATATTTTTATTTAAAGTTATGCCTACTTTATCTAAAGCAACTTCCGCTTCTTTACCACTTATTCCTTTAGAGCCAAAAACATCAACTAAAACCATATGATTATCCGTTCCACCAAACATCAATTTGAACCCATATTTTTTCAATTCTTTCTCCAAAGTTTTAGCGTTTTTGAGAATTTGTTGAGCATATCTTTTGAAAGATGGCTTCAAAGCTTCTCCAAAGGCGACTGCTTTGCCAGCAATATTATTTTCATGTGGCCCACCTTGAAAGCCAGGGAAAAGAGCTTTATCAATAGCTTGAGCATATTTTTCCTTACACAAAATCATTCCTCCTCGTGGACCTCTTAAGGTTTTGTGAGTTGTAGTTGTTACTACATCAAAATAAGGGACTGGATTAGTAATCACTTTTCCAGCTACCAAACCAGCAATATGTGCCATATCCATCATAGTTATTGCTCCTACTTTTTTAGCAATAGAACGAAATTTAGCATAATTAAGTTGTCTTGTATAAGCCGAAAATCCAGCTAAAATTAATTTTGGCTTATGTTTTATGGCCATTGCTTCCAACTCCTTGTAGTCTATTAAGCCATTTTTTTTAGTTTTATATCTAACAAAATTATAAATTTGCGCACTTAAAGTTACTGGATGACCATGAGTTAGATGTCCTCCATGCGATAAATCCATTCCTAAAATGGTATCACCTGGTTGTAAAAGCGCCATATAAGCAATCATATTAGCTGGTGCGCCAGAAAGGGGTTGCACATTAACATGTTCAGCTTGAAAAAGTTTTTTCGCTCTTTTAATCGCCAAATTCTCGACCACATCTGTGTATTCCTGTCCTCCATAATATCTTTTCCCAGGATACCCTTCACTATATTTATTAGTAAAAACAGAACCTAGGGCTTCCAAAACAGCTTCCGAAACATAGTTTTCACTAGCAATCAACTCCATACCTTCTTGCTGACGCTTAAGCTCGCCCATAATTGACTTATACACTTCTCTATCTTGTTTTTTTAGATTCTTCATATATCCTAAATTTAATTTTTACAAATTTATTTTTTCGCTGATGTTTTCTTTTTCGCTAAAACTTTTTTCTTAACTGGTACTATAATTTTTAAGTACTCATCCAAAGTTTCGCGCCAATCTCGCAATGGATTAAGTTTAGTATTAACGAGGACCGAATAATACGGTCTTTTAGCTGGACGCGGAAATTCTTCGGAAGAAACTGGAATAACTTCAGCTTTTATTTTGGCTTTTTCATATAAAAAGACAACTGCTTCATACCAAGTACAAGGAAAGCGATTAACAATGTGATAGATACCAAATGGTTTTTGGGAATCAACAATTTCTTTAGTTTTTTTCACTAAATCTGGTACATAAGTAAAACAGCTAGCTTCCTCATCAACAACTTCAATTTTCTTTTTTCTTTTACCTAACTCTATCATTATTTCAAAAAAACTTTTTGTGCCTTCTTGAGCCAAATTTGGTTGACCAAATAATCTAGAAGTTCTTATTAAATAGAATTTTTTTATATTCTTCTCAACTTCTTTTTCTCCAAGCAATTTAGTTTTTCCGTATTGAGAAATTGGCTTTGGTTTAGCTTTTTCATCAAAACCAATTTCCGGTTGAAAATCGGCATGAAGTGAACAAGAAGAACACGATTGAGAACAGCCTTCTGGCTCTGGAATTTCTGGTTCGCCATTAAAAACATAGTCTGTGGAATAATGTACTAAAATCGCCTTAGCTTTTTTGGCAGCTCTAGCTAAATAGCCAGGAGCCAAGCCATTGATTTTCCTAGCAATAGCATACTCCTTTTTATCCTCCTCACACTTATCAACAGCGTTATAAGCGGTAGCGTTGATAATAATATTAGGTTTTGTAAACCCTATTTTTTTACTAACCTCTTTTTCGCTAGAGATATTCAAATCTTCTTTGTCCCAAGCAATAACTTTATTTTCTTTATCCTTTTTAAAGGCTTTTACTAGCTCCTGTCCGAGCATTCCCTTAGCACCAACTATAAGTATTTTTCGCATATTATTTAACTTTCTAAAATTTATATTAACAGCAAACTTATACCAAGTACAAGATAAGCCTGCTTTATTAAAGAATACCTTAAAAGAAAAAAAAATTCAACTAAAATTTTAGCTTAAAATATGAATTCCTAATTGTTTAAGTAAGAAATTATATAAGATAAAAGCAATTATAAATAAAAAAATCATAATTAAAAACTTATTCTTTTTTCTATGCTTCTGATAAAAAACCCGGTCTTTATGAAACTCAGTGTCCATTAACTCATCTCCAAATTGAATAGAGACAATCGTCCCAATCGCTGAAATTAGAAAGATTAACCAAAAAGGAATCGGTTTAGCAATAATATGATAAAAAAGTTTTAGTAAATCAGTTTTATTATAAATGTCTGGAACCAAAAAGAAAGTATAAATATTTAAAAAAACCGCTACAAACCAAACGATAATCTGAGATACCAACATTCTCATTTGAATAATAAGTCGTACTGGAAAACTGATTAAAAAACCAGCATCAGCGACTGGAGTACTCAAAACAAAAAAAGACCAAGTTAAAATAGAAACCCAAAATCCTTGCGCCATCCCATATTTCCAAGATATAAATCCTCCATACGCTAAAAAAACTAGCAACAATAAAGAAAACTTTAATAAAGCTTGTTTTTTAGTTTCATGTTTAAGAAGATGCTTGGCAGGAATTTTTTCTTTAGTAAATAATTTCATATTTTTAGTTAACCAAGTGCCCTTAAGACAAATAAGAAAAGTTCAACTTGCGTTCTCTTTAGTTTATAATAACAAACTTATCCAGTCAAATTTCTTACCACCACTAAAGAATAGTTTTTACATCCATCATTAAGGCTTCTAGTAAATTTTTTAGAAGAAAATCTAAAAGAATTGTCTATATTTTTTTTTATATTCCAAAATTAAAAACCATAAAGATTTCTATTTCATTTTCATCATATCATTATCTAACTCTTTTTCATAAAAATGCAGTCCGAACCAAAGCCAGCTCATATCATAAAAATTTATTTTTCCCCAAGAATCAATTATTGCAATTTTTTCTGTTGCAAAATAAGTTGCAACTGCTTGTTATTGCCTTTAATTTCAAAATTCTTATTTGAAAATCCGGCAGCTGATACAACCACATTGATCGGAAAATTTTCTATAAATCTAATCTCAAAATACCCGTTATCTTGAGAAAATACATTCTTATCCTGAAAAGAAATTTTTGCTCCGCCGATTGGACGATTCATCTCATCCGTCACGATGCCATAGGAATTTTTGGCTTTGAAATATTTTTCCAAAACCGAAACAGCAGCAGAGGCTCCCCCTTTTGCATCCCAAATTGAGGTAGTACCTCCCGCATTCACCCAATAGTTCACGCCCTCAATGCCATCAACTCCACTCAAATTATTCAGTACATCATCAATCCACTGCGCTTGCTGACCCTTCGTCATTTTCCCATGAATATCAGGAATGGGCGCGCCAAATTCCCCCAACACAATTTTTCCACCTGTCAAATGTTGCAAATTCTTCAAATCTATTGCGTATTGCTGAGGCGATTTTATATAATGATCGACAACCACGATACCACCCATCGCCGCAGTTGTGCTTTTGTCCATCACTATCTTTGCCACATCTCTATTCATCGGATAATAATTTGCCGAAACTTTTTTTCCAATTTTTTTAAAAGCATCCTTCTCTATCTTGTATTCAGACACCATAAAATTGCGAAATCCCGTGATATCACCTGTATGACGCGGATCGCCTGGGCCACCATTTTCACATTCAGGACAGCTAGAAAAAATATCCCCGTCAGAAAAAATATCAGGATGTCTTAATATAAAATTTTTGCTCTTCTGAATATGTTCCTGTCTGCTTAAATTCTTTGGATAGTTAAACCAACCTTCCCATCCTGACCAATTACCACGGAACCACACATGTAGATTATATTTTCTGGCAACCGCCACCCACTTTTGAAGCATAGGAAAGAACTCTTGGTCATATGGAGTATCAATGGCAACATAATTAGCGCCAGTATTGGCAATATTTTTCATCTGACCATTAATTACACCTAGAAAAGCTAAGTCTTTTGCCTTTAACCTAGCCACGTCCCTTGAATATTTCATCGTATCAATTGATTGAATACTCCAAGTATTTTCCGGCAGTTTCGGAAAATTTGGCAAAGCTATAGGCAATCTTAGTTGAGTGGTGAAAGTTTTTTTGGGAAAAATATGTAAGGAATGATTGTGTATGACAAAAAAAACTGCCCCTACAATCGCTAACAAAATTAAAATTCTACGCATAAACTTTCGAAAAAAATATCAGTAATTTAATTTCCTATTTTTTTATCCGGACTACTCTTAATTTTATAATACAAAAACCATTCATCTTCATGGACCAAATTAAATTTTTTCTGCAAAATTCCAGTCTTCCATAATTTCGTTGCAACAGAATCCATTGAATTTTTCTTATCAACAAATACCCATGTCGCATATTCAGCAGGGTTTTTCATTGACTCAATCCAATATTTCCCCGAGCCTTCATAGATAAATCTCTTTATTGGAAAGCCAGAAAGAAAAACGATCGGATCATTAGCGGCAGACGAAATAAGAATTTCTTCATTCGGATTAGTGGCATTGCCAGCCAACCAGTGTCCAGCAGCCCGAAGATCTTTGCGAGCCATTCCTTCTTTCGCATCCTGCAGGGTCACTGGCTCATATGAAAAAGGAAATATGATAGCCACGATAATAAAAATAGATAGGATAACTTGAAAAACTTTATTTTTAAAATTCATCAGCAGAGCTACAAATATGGCGATCATCGGAATACACATTACGCCGTAGCGAACATTAAACCAGCCCGAACCCAAAATATGAGGCATAAATAAAATTGAATGACCAAAATAGAGAGCAATTATATTAAAGAAGAATGGTATGGTAAAAAGCAATAATGCCAGTTTTATCTTACCGACAATATTTTTATTCAGATATACCCACAATACTCCCACAGATGTCAAGATGAGCATAGGCAAGCCCGTGCAAAATTCAACTGCGATAGTATATATTTTTGTTGATAAAAACATATTATACTGAGTAAGGAGTAGTCCATTGACGGAAAAATTTTCTTGTTGGGTGTGTGCGGAAAATGGTCCAAATGCGAAATAAAGCGGATCTCCAAAAATCGCCCAGTTCCACACCACCCACAAAAAAATACCAAACCCGCCCAAAAAACAAAATGCCAAAAAATTACCCTCTGCTTTTTTCCATCCTTTTTCTTTCCATATGAGCAAAAGAAGAAATATAGATTCAAACAAAAGAAGAAACCAACCGTCATAGCGCACAAGAGTGGAAAGCATAATCCAAAAGGCGGATTTTATAAGAAGCAGGTCATCACTTTTTTCTAGCCATAGAAAAAAATAGTATGCGCCAGCCATCATTGTTGCCAAAAGCAAAAGTTCAGTCATGGCAGTTGACTGAAGATAGAGAATGTTCGGGTTCAAAGCAAAAATTGCCACACCGGCAATTCTTCCTAACGCATTAACCCTAAGCTCTTTGAGCAGTTTGAAAATCAAAACTCCGGTGACGACATAGGAAATCATACTGATTAACGATCCAGAAAGTCCGGAATGCCACATGAAGTTATTCCATACAGTGGCAAGCATTAGGAGGTGAGGCAATGGCAGCCAAATGCTTCCTATTTGCGCAAAACCGGGAGTGAGACTATCAACGACGCGCCGGGCAATATTGAGATGCGACATTGAATCGCTGAAAGCCAGGCTCAGCCCATTTTGGTAATAATAAACAAAAGCACTTATAGAAATAATTGACAAAACCACAGCCAAAATAATTGTTTGAGTTTTTGATGATAATACTCTTCTCTTCTTTATACTATCTGACATTTAATTACTTTTATTCACTTACTCCTCCCAGTCTTTAATAATAATTCTTTTTCTAGTTTTGTCCACAGCAATTTCCAACTTTTGAGTTAAATAAATTTTATCACAACTAAAACCTGCACTCAAAAAAAATTGATTGCAAAAAATGGATTATTCACTTTCACCATACATAAATTCTAAATCCCTCACCTCTGCTACAGTATCAAAAGCTTTTTTCAAAGCATTGCCAATATTCTTATCAATTACAAGCTTATCTGGCAAATTTTCTTGAATTTCACCAAAAAGTTCATCACAATAAGACGGTGCTAAAAGCAAAACATCCTGAAAATTGCAAAATATTTTTTCATCTTTCGGCATCTTTTCGATTTCTTTTATAAAAAAATCATAGGCATGCTTGCCGGCTTCACGACCAGCTAAGTATTTTCCAAATTTTTTCATTTCAATTGTTTTCATAATTTTAATATTTTAATGAGAAAAATATGTTTGAACCAAAACCAACTTGCACATTGTTATCAACTAATTCAACATCTCCTTGACTACGCACATTAACCAATGCTTCGCCTGAACGCACCAATAATTCACCTTTAAATCCGTTGAAAATATTTTTTTGTAAATAATTCAAGCCGTTTCCGCCTCTTCGTGGAAATCGTGATGTTACATTTTCTTCCATAGCCAATTTTATAGCTTCAAAATTATTTTTTAATTCAGGATAATTTTCTAGCAATGTAGCTCGAAAGCCAACACCGAAATCACAATAAGAAAAACACAACTCTTTTTTCTGTGGAAAATTCTGTGCCAACAATATTGATCTACCACTTATATTCAATGGCCACATTCCAAGATTATGCAAAAAAGCATTATCCACTACTTCACCCAGTGAAGAAGCAACTAAAGAAGTAGTTTCATCTGTTAATCCAATATTTTTAAGCATTATAAAAATTTTATCATAATCACCATAAAATTGTTCTTTATGTTCATAATTATGCAATTCTATAAGTCTATTACTGTTACCAGTTGAGAAACTAGCCTCTTCATATGCTGGAATATTTCTCATTTTTTCAAAAACAGGAAAAAAATTAATTCTTTTTAAATGACTGCTTGCTTTAGTTTCATTGATTATCTTGTATTTATCTCCACTAAATAAACTGGAAACCGCCAGAGAAAACAATTCAACGATTTCAAAAGTATTCAAAAAACCAACATTTTGAAAATCAAATACCAAAATGTTGTCTTTTATTTGCAGAATGTTATAAATTTTACTATATTCAATATTCATACCTATTTAAAGTCTAGCATATCATAATCATTTTTAACAAGCCCAGTCTCAAATCATCCGATTGGATAATTATCTTTCCATTTTTTTGGTGTAACTACTTTTTTCTTACTATTCCACTTAATTTCATAGGTGTGCAGTCCCCCATCATAATCCTCGACATAATCCTGTATTGTTCTTTTTATCAACATTTTATTACTTTTTTAATTATCAGCTAAGCTATTCTTCAAATTCTATGTGATTTAAAGGATTATAATACCCTAATTTATGCTAGGTTATTATGTCAATAGTCTGTCTATTACAACATATGTTGACCACCTCGCAGACAAGTCCACCAGAGTTTTTATCCGCCTTGGGAGGAAATTCTGTAGATAATAGCTTAAAGCCATTGAGCTACACCTCCATGACCGGAACAAGTTCCTCTTCTATGTTGACTATAACTATACGATCCATCTCTACATTTAGCTGAAGCTCCTGAAGGATTACTACTTGGACGATGAACACAATTGCCACTAACATTCACATAATAATCATCTCCACAAGTTTTTGGTTTAACAGCTGAAACTGCTCTTTCTTTTGTCTTATAGGTTTTCTTCTCTTTTAATTTTAGACTCTTTTGTTTTTCTAACTTAACATTGTCATTATTATTTACTATCTTTTCTTGTTGTACTTGATTTTTTTCATTAATATTTGCAACTGGTTGAATATCTTTTTTATTTTCTGTCGCTACCCCCTGAACTTGAGTTGTTTTTTGAATATTTGTTGCTGGCTGAACATTTCCTATATCACTATCACAACCTGAAAATAAAAAAACTGTCGCAATAAATATTAATACAAAATATATATTTTTCTTTGCTATTTTATTCACATTATTTTTTTCTAGCAATCGTTTTCGATTAATAAATTGAATTAATATAACCTTAGAAATTACGACAATTTTTCATAGCTAATAATTTTTATAACCCTAACATTTTTTTCTTCTTTTATACGCCTTAACACTGACAGTTTTTTTCTTAGCTGATGATTTGCATTTTGGCTTCTTTGTGCAGTTTTTCATATTTGTATATTTTTACCAGCCTTTCTATCTGGCATTATTTATTAATAAATTGAATATTTCAATTTTATTTATCAAAACAAAAGAGACAAAAAAATTATGCAGTAAATTAATTTACCGAACAACTTCTTTGTCTCTCAAATAGAATAATTGATTTTAAATTATTGGTTTTAGTTTAGTTTAGTTTAGTTTTAAAATATTATTTTTTAAGCCAAACGGCTGTTCAGCAAAATTTATTTTTGTTTTCGAATTATGATTTTTCGATTCTTGTTTCTTATTATTTGGAATTATAGCATACTTTTCCATAATTATCAACGAACTCTTTTGTAAAATATTATTAACTTCTCTATCCCACTCAAAAAACCATCTACAGAGTTAACTCTGTAGATGAGGATTTTAAATTTTGAATAAGAATTATTTTTTGTCTAATTTTTCATTCTTTTTATAAATAACCAGACTCCTTGAAAAAATAATTATTTGAAGAAATCCAGCTGTGATAAAAACTGGATCATTTCTGTGTATCGAATAAATCAGAATTAATATTGATCCAAGTATGCTCAAATGCCAAAAAAGTTTAGGAATTACAATTTTTTTATGCTTCTCTGACAGATACCATTGCAAGATGAAGCGTAAAAAAAATATAAACTGAGCAAAAAGACCGAATATCGTCCAAGGATCCTTGAAATAGGAAATAATTTTAATAATAACCGACATATGTTAATTCTATAAATTATTTTTTTTCGCCAAAACCATAATCCAAGGAAACGGTAATCTCTTTTCTAAAATTTTCAATTTTCCCCCAATAAAATCAGAGAATTCATGGATACTCCAATGGTTAATGTGTTCTATGTCATTACCCCATCTTGAGATATTTTTTCCTCTGAAAAAGTTCGCAAGTCTAAATATTGGCTCATTGGGAACAGAAAATAAACAATATTTTTTCGACACCCTTTTTAATTCTTGTAACGCTCGACCCGGGTCTTCGAGGTGCTCGAGAACTTCCGAACATATCACCAGCTCAAAAGAATCATGTTCATATGGCAAATTATAAATATCCCCCGTTTTCAGGGAAATTTTAGGAAAAAGGGTTTTCCCAATGTTTATTGCAACAACAGAACTATCTATTCCTTCAAGAGTTTTGTCAACATTTTTTTTCGCCAGTAACGACAAGGTAAAACCCTCGCCACAGCCAACATCCAAGATACTCTCTGAATTTAACTTGGTTACGATTGATATCAATACATCGTAAAAATTATTAATCAGCCATCTCTGAAGAAAATTCTTGCTTGTATGTTTTTTAAAATTGTCAGTTGCATTGTTCATATTATTTTTTTAATTATAGAATCTCTTGGCACTTTTTTAGTAGTATGCGTTATTTGTTCGCTTATCAAACCAATTGTCCCAATTTGCACTCCAACAACTATCAAAAGAACAGCTAAAAACAACAATGGACGATCTCCTATTTTAGCATTTTCAAAAACACGCAAATAAGTAAGATAAATTCCAATTGTAAAGCCAGACCCAAAAAAAATCATGCTAATTGAACCAAAAAAATGTAGCGGACTTGTCTTATATTTTGTAATAAAAAACACTGTCAACAAATCCAAAAAACCGTGCAGAAACCTTTTGGGACCGTATTTTGTCGTTCCAAAAATTCTTTTTCTATGGTGTACTTTAATCTCTGTAATTTTTCCATAACCATTAGCCCGTGCCAACACAGGAATATACCGATGTAATTGTCCGTAAAGTTCTATGTCTTTTACGGCTTCACTTTTGTACGCTTTAAATCCGCAATTATGATCATGCAACCAAAGACCACTTAAAAAAGAAGTACAGAAATTGTAAATCTTTGAGGTTTTATTTTTTATGAAAGAATCTTTTCTATTGTTTTTCCATCCGGAAACAATATCATATCCCTCATTAATTTTTTCAATAAATCTAAATATTTCTTTTGGATCATCCTGCAGATCCGCGTCCATTGTTATTATAACATCTCTCCTTGCCAATGAAAATCCCAAATCAAGCGCAGTTGCCTTGCCGGAATTTTTTTTTAACTCAACGACGCGAATATTTTTATCATTGCGTTGCTTGGCAATTTCTTCAAGAATTTCTTGACTGTCATCCGAGCTTCCATCATTGATAAAAATAATCTCGTATTCATTCAACAACGAAGAAAATGCCGAAACAATTTCATCGCAAAGAGTTTTCAGGCTTTCCGCTTCGTTATAGACTGGAATAATTATTGATATACTTTTATTGTTTTCATTCATAATATAAAATTGTTACCTTATTAATATCTCAATTCGTTCCTATTTTTTTCATAATCAATAAATTATTATACTTCTCTACTATTTCGAAGTTTTCAAATAAAGTTTTCTTGTTAACATTTTTATTGACAGCATCCCTAGGATTATTATTAGAAAAAATAACCCATGTCGCATATTCCGAAGGATCTTTTAACGATTCGTCCCAATATTTATAAGTACCTTCGGTAATAAAAAATTTCTGATCAATCCCTGTTTCCAGCATAAGACCATCGTTACTTCCAGTACTCGCCAGAACCAACCCACCATCATAATTATGCTTAAACCAATCAACAGCTCCTTCATATGCCTGCTCTCTCCCATCTTTAAGAGAAATACCAGCACCCGTTAATACAACAATGTTGCTATTTTTACAAAAGCCCAGTAACGAATAATTAATTAGAATAAACGAAAAAATAACAACTTGTACAATTCTTTTTTTACTTATTATAGAGGAAAAAATTGCAATAAAAGGAAGACTATAAAGTGCGTAGCGTATATTAAAATAATTTCCAGGGAAAGAAATCTTAGATAACTCTGGCACTTCAATTGGCACTTTTCCAGTATACACGGTTAGAATATCGAATAGCATTGGCACAATAAGTAAAAGCAATATAAGATTTTCACTTTTTAAAAAATGCTTCTTTTTCCGAATAAAAAAGATAATGAAGCCTAGAACGCACAACCCAAGCAATAAGCCTCCAGAAGTATGAATAATCGCATAAACATTCACCATAGTTGCTTTTCCAATATTGTTTACTCCTGTCCAATTGGCGTCCACTATAGATGTTTGATTGCCTGCGCTCAAAGCATTATGCATAAATTCCAAAGGATCATGAAAGATAACAGCACCCCACAAAAGCCACATAAAAATTCCAAGGAATGATAAAGTAGAAAACATTATTATCACCCCTTCTATTTTTTTGCTAAATTTGTTTTGCGCCCAATATAAAACCAACAAAACACTACTCGCAATAACTAATCCCCATCCTTCATACCTATTTAAAGAAGATAGAATCAAAAAAAACGCCGCCAAAATAAGATCGGAAATGTTTTTTTCCTGAAACCATTTATAGAAAAAATACATGAATATAGTAATAGTGCAAACAAATAATGATTCTGTCATCGGCACAACTTGCATATAAAGCAGATTCGCATTTAACATGATAACAGATGCTGCGATAACTGCTGAAAACTTATCTTTAGCAATATAAAAAACTAATTTGTACATAAACACAACCGTTAAAACAAATGCAACCATACTTGGAATAGACCCCGAAAGCCCTGATTGCCACATAAAATTATTCCAAATAGTTGGAAGCATCAGAATATGAAGCAATGGTAACCAATATCCGCCTAATTGCGCCACTCCAGGGGTAAGAGAATCCACAACACGGCGGGCAATATCAAGATGCCCACGTGAATCTCCATATGCCGTAATAAGTCCAGCATGATAATAATATAAAAAACTACCAATACTAAAAGCAGACGCCACCAATGTCAAAATAAGGATATCATGGTCGGAAAAAAATTGTTTTATTTTATCCATCATATTAAATATTTTTTTCCTTACCCAAATGAAACCCATGCACTGTTTTTTCCCAATAATGCGGTTTGAAAATCAGTTGCCATAACGCTTTCCAAGCAGCCACACTCATCATTAACCAATATACCGGCACCAAAAAAACATATTTTATCAAATCCCATTGCTCTCTTTTAGCACAACCAATCATATAATAATAAACATATAGAAAATTTCCGAAAACCAAAGAAAAAACTGCGATGTATAAAATCACATCAGGAAAAAGAGGTTTAATAAGCGGTCCTATAGTCGCACGCATAGAAAAATATAAAATTGTAATAAGCCACATCAAAGGATTGATAAACATTGAAAGTACTTTCCCGCCTACTACTAATTGAAAAGTTATGATGTGTGGATTTTTAAAATCCGTCAAAAACTCGTGCGGATGACGCATATGCACCAAATAAGTCTGCATATATCCCTTAATCCAACGCGACCGTTGACGCATCCAATTGCCCACCTTACTTGTTGCCTCTTCCATTGTATTTGAATTGAAAATAGTCGTATGGTATCCCATTTTTGTTATCCTAATTCCCAAATCACAATCTTCCGTTACATTAAAAGGGTCCCAACCATTAAGCATCCTTAGATCTTTTGTTCGGAAATGATTAGAAGTGCCACCAAGAGGAATTGGCGATTTGATTGATTGCATACCAGTAAGAATTAAATCAAACCATAAAGCATATTCGGCAGAAAAAAGACGCGTCAAAATATTTTGGCGTGCGTTATAAAAGTTTAATTTAGCCTGAGCGCAAATTATTTTCTCATTCTTCTGTTTTTTAAAAACAAGGTAAGCTTTTTTCAATTGATCTAGGTCAGGAATATCCTCTGCATCAAAAATAACCGCATATTCTCCTTTGGCATGGCATAGCCCATAATTGCAAGCTTTAGGCTTAGTTTTCGGATGACCATGTGGAACAATAAGAATACGAAAATAACTCGGCAAATCCATTCTTCTTGCTTCCTTAATTGTTTCAGGATCGTTTTCTTCCAAAAGTAATTGCACATCCAACTTGTCTTTCGGCCAATCAAGTTTGGATATTGCCCGCGTGAATTGCGGAATAACTTGCCATTCCTTATAAAGCGGACAAAAGATTGTGTAGACCGGAAGATTTGCATCGTCAAGTTTTTTAATTTCAGCTTGACGAATTTGCACCTCTTCCGATTTTTGAAAACTTCTAATAATAAGAAAAAGATTAAAAAAGATATCCGAAAAATAAAGGACTGACAATCCCGCTATAATTACAATTAAAGTTTCTTGCAGATTAGCTATGCCCCCCCCTATGACCAAAATAAGGAGCACGAGAATAATTACTTTCTGATGAGCGTGAAAAGTTTTGATAGCACTGTGTTTATGATGAAGATCTGAATGTGTAATATATTTTACTCCTTTGTGGTAAATTCCATTACCAACCATCCCAACTTGCGAATTATCAATAAAGTTAGTGGTTTTTTTAGACACTTTTACTTTTTTTTTCTTTTCTAAAAAACTAGGTCTAATTAAACGATTATCTTCCATAATAATAGCGGAATCTATCCTTTTTTCCTTTATTTTTTTATTCATTCAAAAGTTTATTATAAATTTAAAAATAAAAAACCGGTCTAAAGAGACATACTTAGACTTTCTGCTAAATATTGCACAATTAATTAAATTTGTCAAGCACAGGTATATTTTTTAATCTTCATTTTTATAATAAAAATTCCACTACACCACATCTAGCTAGACTATTTTAGCGGAAAATATACCCTATCTCTATTTTATTAAATCTTTAGGAAAAGAATATAAAGATGGTTTCTTGATAATAATTTTGTAAACATTTTCCAAAAAGTCACCACCGGCATAACCGACTACAAAAGCCAAAGCCGGCGTTAGATAATTCAGACCAAAAAACGACAATCCTAATTCCTTGATGGCTACTGCAGTCAAAAGTCCGATAACACCAGAGATAGACATCATCGCTAGAAAATAGGCTAAATTAAACGGAACATTTTTGTAAGCATATTGATGCTTAACAAAACCAACTAAACCTCTAACTGCTCCACCACCGAAACCAGCAATTAAAATTGCTACATAAGCTGATTCTAACATATTTTTTTATTTTTTATATTTATTATTTTTCATTATAACTTTATGAGATATTTTTTTAGTTTATTCAATTCGGCTTAAGCGCAGAAATTTAATTGGATAAATTTGAATTTTTATTTTTCTCTTTAATCTTATTATAAAAAACACTCTTGAAATTGTCAAAGGAATTATCATAGCCTCATTATTTTTTTGCTCCTTATTCCTTAGTTTTATTTCAAACCTTTTAGAATATCTAAAATCTGTGACTGTGTAAGCGGAAGCCAAGGTGAACTGTCTGGATTAGCGGACGATGCAGCTGGACTTTCTCCTTGATTCCACCATTTTGCTTGAAAAGGAATACCCTCAAATAAAACACGATCGCCACCATTATACACAATTTTCCCTGACCAATTTGAATATGTTCCTTTTGGCAGTGTTGGTTGCTTAATAGGTTTTTCGCCAGGTAAGACCGGCCCAATTAACTGCCAAGGTGTCTGCCAAGCTTGTAAGACTGGATTATCAGGTAAATCATTTTTTGTCCACCATTTTGCCTCATACACATTCCCATGCCAAACAACCTTTACCTCTTTCGGATAAGCTCCCGTACTTTGCCAAATTTGATATGGACTTTTCTTTGGATCATCAATTATAGGAGAATTACTTTTGGGATCTGCTATAGTTAAAATACCAGCACTTTGAGTAAGATTGCCCTTAAATCCATTACTCAAGGCTTTAGCAAATCCAAACGCAGGAGTTTTTACACCACTGCACGAATCGGAAACAACTTTCATATTAACATAATTTTCACCACAAGGAATATCCCGATTAGCTGACCACATAGACATTCGTCCAATACTATGGCTCAAAGAGAAAGAATTAAATGCCTTAGCATCCTTCAATGTAAATATCTCATCTGAAAAATCATTTTGACCAATCATCGGCGTGGCTCCAATTTTCTTCCATAACGAATTACTATTTAAATTAATCCCCGCTTGTTGATAAAGTATCCCTAATTGACGATGAGTTTCAATTAACGCCTGTTTAGATGCATCAAGCATTGTCTCTCCTTGAAGACTTGCGCCATAATCCATCGTCATTACATTCACTCCGGCTAAATCAACTCCGCTTGATAACATTTGAGCTACTGCATTTGTACCTTCTTGCGTCAATCCCTGAGGGGACACTGGTAGAGTCAACCAAACGGCGAGACTTTTACCCTTAATACGATAATGCTCCTGTACTTGTGCAATAACATCCGCACGACGCTTGACTGCTTTAATATCACTTAAATTTTTACTCTCAAGATCTAAGTCTATAGTATCTATGCCATAGCGTTCTATAACAGAGTTATAGGCATTAAACAGCTTGTTAAAATCTGTGCATTTAAGAGATAGTTCTGAATTCAAAGCGCCTCCAAAAGACACGGCTATTTTTCCTCCCTGTTGCTCAAGCCTGGCAATCCGACGATCAAGATCAAGCTTTTTTGCTGCTTGATCCAGTGTGTCGTGAGTTCCCCATGTAGGCACACAAGGGTCAGATGTAGAAGAAACAATAAAAGAAAGTATGACCTCGGGTGTCGCAGTAGATCCTAGTTGCTCAAAATTATATGTCGGCGTGGATGTAACATCCGTATACGCGGCAAACCATGGCTTGGATGAAGATGTCTTAGCCTCCTCTTTTTGTTGTTGCCATCTATCCCAACTGAGAGTCGTGCCATAGGCAAGTCCAATCAGCATTAAAATAGCAAATAAAACCCGCCAAAGAGATAATCTTCTTTTAGGAATAAATTTTGTTTGAGTATTAGCTTCTTTCATATTATATTTATGTGGTTCGTTTTTTATTTATTATCACCTCTTTTGTAGCTTCATGAGGAACTATCCCATTTGATTCTCCATGATACAACACACTTTTCCAATTTAATTCTGATTCATTTTTATTTGATTTTTGGCTTATATTATTAGGAGGAGTATCAACATAAAGTAAATCTATCAATCCGATCCAAATATCAATAAATAAGTTTTTAATTCCAATGTATGAAAAAATAGCCCAGATAGATGTAAAAGCATTAAAACCAGCAAACGCTGCATTCCCCCAATCTTCTCCTTGAATATTACGCCCTAATGTGAATAAAGAAAAACCAACAATAAGTAAAGGTGAAAGCACATACGGCAACGCTGCGGATGTTCGATTTTTAACTTTAGGAGTTCTAGCGAACGGTGTCTTCTTAGTGGTCAATGCCTGTTCAAGCGACTTAAGCGTTCCTGCAATATTCACTGGAAGTAATATTAAATTGAAACCATAGATACGAATAATATCACTATATTTATAACGGCAATATCTTAAATCAATAGCCATAGCTAAAAAATAAGGTACCGCCGCAAGAAGTATCAACGGACTTAATAATCTTCCATCATAGGGATAAATTAAAAGAAATATCAAACCAATATTTGACCAAGCAATAGAGGTCATATAGTTCAGTCTGATTATGAATTCGGTTTTTGATATAGGATTACCTTTATTTTTGCGTTTACGAATCAATGTCCATAGCTTCGGAAGTATGAGAAGTCCTCCATTAGCCCACCGACGACGCTGTATCACTAAAGAACCGAAGTCAGGCGGTGTTGCACTATAACTCAAACGCTCCGGATAATTAACTAATTTCCAATCATGAATCGCCAAATCAATACTTGATTCAGTATCTTCTATGACCGTATGATCTTGCACATATCTTTTAATTTCAAATCCACCTACCCATTTTTTTTCAACTATATCTTCAAGAGCACATTTTCTTATTATTGCATTAGCCCCTACCCAAAAAGTTGCACCATAATAGCTCATCCCCTGATGAATAATATGTTGAATATCTGTTGTAGCGCCAGATAAACGCTCGACACGCGTAGGAGCTCCGCGAAAAGAAGAATACGGAGTCTGCGCAATAGCCACATCTGCATTATCAGGTTGCTGTAAAAAATAGACTAATCGCAAACAGTATTCTCTTAACAAAATAGAGTCAGCATCCAGTGTTAATATAAATTCACTATCATTAATAATTATATCAGCATTGGATTGATTCATGGTCGGTACTAAAACAATTCCATCTGGTGTTTGCTCCTGCTGATACATACCCCCCATCAATCCGATATATGAATTGATGTTCATTGCCTTATTCAGTTCATGTGATAAAGATGCATATTTTTTTCGTTCAAAGACCTCTAGGTTCGCTCCAAATATTAGTACCAGCCTACGATATAATTGCATTAGACGATCAACTGGAATTTGTGCATCTTCTTTATGCGAAACTACTAATGCCTCTCCAACAAGTTTTAAATCTTCAGCAAGTTCACGCAATACTTGATTAGCAAAAAATATATCTACATGATCCTCAATTACTTCTTTATCTGCTAATGTATTTAGCCACTTTGCTGCCCAAATATATTGTGCAGCTATTTCTTCAACGGCCTTACTAATTATTATATTATTTTTCCGATTAGCCTCTTCAAACCGTTTCAATATTTTCTTAAAGCGTTTGTATGGTATTGCTAAAAGTGTTTCAATTTCACTAGCAAGAGCCCGTGTCGCTTCCAACCGAAGCATATCCTCAGAACAAATCTTTGAAGCATCATCATCAATTAAAAGAACAACTTTGATATTAGGATACTCCTGCAATGCCACAGATAACATTGTTTTTCGGATAACTTGAGTCTCTTCGCTATAAGAAGGAATTAAAACTGTAATTGATGGCTGATGCGTAAAAAAATATTTATCAAGCGTAGCTCTCGGAACACGAATATGGCTACTAAATCGTTGAAACGCACCTTGCCGAGCAATTAAATAAACTAATGCCGAGAAAGTTAAAAAAGTCACAATAATTAGATAACCAAAACTTTCCATGGTAAATTGATAGCTTTGCGGACCATCAAAAAGTTGGCGGACGATAACCGAAACAACATACATCGCCCAAAAAAATATCGTCAGTACTACAGAGAGGCGACTAAAAGCAATAGCAAAACTTGAAGGTTGGCTATGAAGATTGGATAGTGGTAATGTTTGATATTCAGTTCCCCATTGCTTTTCACGAGAAATCTGCTTATACTTTTTCTTACCTGCAGTTTTATTATCCATTAGTATTTAACGATCATATAAAGTTAATTGTTATTTATAACATATCGGAGTCTGATTGTCAAATTATCACACTCAATCAAACCACACACAGATTGTCACTTATTCAACCACTATTCTATCCAAAAAAAGTTAGAAACTATATTCTAAATTAGTTTTTTTAAAAAATAAATTGCAAGAAAATATCTTTGAGGGGGGGGCGAACAGGAAATATTATTTCCTGTTCGCATAAGGGGAAGGACGGCGATTAGTTCGTACTTCAATAATAATTAAAACTAAACCAATAAAGGAAAAACTACAAGCAATTTTCCATTCAAACCAGTCCGAACAAAATCCTCCGGCTAAAATAAAACCGAAGGAAACTACATCCAATGGTATCTTTAGCTTTTGTATGATTTTTTTCATAGGACTATCTCCTCTTTTTTGCCTCTTCCCCCTTCACAAATATTTTTCCAAGAACATTTTTGAAGCAAAATCAACTAAAAAAGTTCAAGATTGCATTCTTTTTAGTTTATAACAACAAACCCATTCAGTCAAGTTTTTCTGTTCTTATCAAAGAATGATTTTCACATCCACAGCCAGAGATTTTTTCCCGTTATTGTAAGTAATCACTGGATTGATATCAAATTCTCTTATCTGAGAAACTTCTAGTGCCAAGGAACTGACACCGAAGAATAATTCAGAAAGATCTTTTACATCATATGGATTTTGTCCGCGTGCTCCATTAAACAAAAATCCTAATTTTCCTTTCAATAAAGACTCTTGAATTTGGGAAGCCTCCAGTGGAAGAATTAAATAATCTACTAGTTTTAAAAATTCCGTATAAATTCCACCCAGACCATATATAATGACAGGACCAAAAACCTCATCTCGTTTAATTCCAATAATAAGTTCCATTCCCTTAGAAACCATAGATTCAACAATTAATCTACTATTAGGAAAATCTCTTTGCATCTGCGAAATTGATTTTTCCAATTGTTTTTCATCCTTAATATTCAAAACTACTCCTTGTCGATCAGTCTTGTGTAAAACTTTATCGTCATCCACTTTCAAAACGACTGGGTATCTGAAAGGAGTCAAACTACTATTAACTTTTTTACCTGGGTAAATATTGATGATTGGCACGGTATTTACTCCGTACATTTCCATAATCTCCCTTGCCTCAGAAAAATAGAGCGCTTTTCTTTTCTCTTTTTTAGCTTTTTCAATTATAGCCTCCGCTTCTTTTTTTCGTCTTTCATTAATTTTATATTCGAAATTTTTATTTATTGAAGAAGCATACAAATTCCATTTAAAATATTTATCCATAGCAAAAATAGCTTTTTCTGGGAACTGAAAATTACTAATATTATTCTCTCTCATCTTAGCAATCGCGCTTTCCACTCGCTCTCCACCCAAAAACACCGCTACCACAAGCTTTCCCGTCTTGTTTTTAAATTCAATAAGTTTGTCAGCAATTTTTTCCACAGGAGTCTGATCTTGTGGCGTTAAAATGCAGATAACTGAACCAATATTTTTGAGATTAGAAATAATTTCCAACGTTTTTTCATATCTATCCTCTTGAGCGTCTCCCAATAAATCTATCGGATTTTCCACTGAAGCTTCCTTGGGTAGATTTTCTTTTATTTTTTCTTTTATCTCATCTTTCAATTCTGCTAGCTTGATATTTTTTCCACCAAACGCATCAGCACTCAAAACACCCACACCTCCAGCGTTAGTAAGAACCACTGTGTTTTCATTTGTGATTTTCTTTTTCATCTTGACTATCTTAAATAAATCAAAAAGTTCTTCTAAGCTAGCGACTCTAACAATCCCCGTATTGTTAAAAACAGCAGAAATAATTTCATCATTCCCAGCTAAAGCCCCGGTATGCGAAGAAATAGCCTTTTGAGTTCTCTCATTTCGTCCAGCTTTAAGAATAATTACTGGTTTTTTTCTAGCCACTCTCTTGGCTATTCTTTCAAATTTTAAACCATCTTTAATACCTTCTAAATACATAAAAATAAATTCCGTTTTATCATCATTCTCCATAAACTC
Organism: Parcubacteria group bacterium M10-OD1-1; assembly: GCA_003056145.1. Lineage (GTDB taxonomy): Bacteria > Patescibacteriota > Minisyncoccia > Moranbacterales > UBA2206 > M10-OD1-1. The sequence goes on along the minus strand of LSNL01000002.1, from coordinate 28,625 downwards.
TAAAAGTTCTGATTCTCCAATTTGCATTTTGTTACCAACTGAAATTATATTAGAGAAAGCAATCCCCTCTTTTTTAGCAATGTCCATAATTGCCACCGCTAACGCTCCCGACTGAGTAATAAAAGATATATTTCCAGTATGAGGCATTCCGCCTGCAAAAGAGTTATTTAATTTATTCGCAGGGACAATGAAACCCAAACAATTCGGACCTAAAATATTAAGATTTTTTTTCTGCGCTAATGTTAACAGCTTTTCCTCAAATTCCTTTCCTTCTTTTCCAGTTTCAGAAAAACCTGCGGAAATAATTACATAATTTTTTATCCTATCTGCATTTTTTTCAATTTCGCCCAAAACAAATTTAGCTGGAATAGCAACTACGGCTAAATCAACCTCTGATTCTATATCAGAAAGACTATGGTAACATTTTTTTTCCAAGACTTCATCGTGTTTCGGATTTACTAGAAATACTTCCCCAGCATAACCTAAATTTAAGATATTTTTTGTAATCGCATTTCCCACTTTTCCTTGTTCGGCTGAAGCACCGACAATCGCAATTGATTGAGGATTAAAAAGTTTTTCTAATTTCATAAAAAATATATTTATTAAATTATTTTATTGTAATATTACATCTTTTGATTTTTTTTCCATTTCTTCTTCACCCAAAAGTCCATCAATAGAACCATAAAATTGAACTTCATTACTACTATTAGCAATTCCCCATTGAAGACATTCAGAAATATCCTTACTTTTGATATAAGCAGCTAAAAATCCACTAGCAAAAGAGTCTCCTGCTCCAGTAGAATCAACCGCTGATACTCCTAATCCATTAGCCGAGACTATTCCGTTTTTATTCATTGCCCAAGCTCCTCTTTTCCCATCAGTAATGACTACCACTTCTACTTCTAATTCTTGAAACTTTTTCAACAGAAATTCTTCCTGATTTAAATTTTGAGCAGAAATATTTTTATCTACTTGAGAAATAATTGCCATCGCTTCATCTTTATTAACAAATAATATTTCACACAGTGAAACAGCCTTAATAATTTCTACCGGATCTTCTTGAATATGCACTCCCCTGGGATTAAAAGCTATTTTTTTATTTTCTTCCTTGGCTAATTGAATAATATCTTCTAATTGGTCTTCCCATTTTCCACTAATATCGCCTAGAAAAATCCATTCTACCTCGCGAAAATTTTCCGCCTCTAACTCCAATTTTCCATTTAGACCCCGGTTAGAAAAAATAGTTCTATCAGCGCTTCTATAATCTACAATAATAGCCGATAAATCACTTTTAGCTTTCTCTTGAACTTTTATTAAACTCAGATCTACTTTATTCTTTCTTAATTCTTCTCTAATCCAAATACTGATTAAATCATCCCCAATCACTGAAGCACAAGCAACAGAAATACCTAATTTTACTAGTCCTACTGCTACATTTGCGGCTGAGCCACCTAAGGCTTCATACCTTTCTTGAATTTTATATTTAGCTCCTAATTCAAAAATAAATTTTTTTTGAGACATTAAATCATCTGGCGTTTCTACTACTTGACCTTCAGTTGTAGGAAAAAAAATATCCTTACCAGCTGATCCTAAGCATAAAACTTGATTTTTCATATTTAATTAAATTACTTTAAAAAATTATTTAAGCTAACTCGGCACTTATTTTAATTTATTTTTATCTTTCCTTTAATTGTTTTACTTTGATATTTTTATAACAATCCTGTTAACATTTTTTGAGGTTTTTCAATATCTAATATTTCTAAAATAGTCGGTGCAATATTACCTAAAACTCCGTCTGTTTTTAATTTTTTACCTTTAAACTCATCTCCTACCAACAAAAAGGGTACTGGATTTTTGGTATGAAAAGTATTAGCTTGCCCTACTTTTTCATCAAATAAATCTTCTGCATTCCCATGATCAGCTGTAATAATTAACCTTCCTTGTTGGCGTAAAACTTTTTTTGCTAAAATTTCAATTTGCTGATCCAAAACTTCGCAAGCCTTAATCGTCGCTTTTAAATCTCCAGTATGTCCAACCATATCAGCATTAGCAAAATTAATAGCATAAAAATCATAAGCTTCAGCTTGTAGTTTTTCTACTACTGTTTGAGTTATTTTTCTCGCTGACATCTGGGGTATCTTAGCATAAGAACTAATCTTTGGAGAAGGAATCATTATTCTATCTTCGTCATTAACTGGATCTGCATAACCACCATTAAGAAAATAAGTAATATGGGCGTACTTTTCCGATTCAGCAATATATAGTTGTTTGGATTTTCCTAGTGACATTGGCAACGTCCCCATTAAAGTATGTCCTCTCCAAACAGTATGCACATTTAAATCTGGTCCAAAATCAGTTAATGCCACAAAATATAAATTCTTAAGATGTTTTATCATTGGCATATCATCTTGACTAATTTCTTGCTGATGACTAGCAACAAATAGCTTAGAAAATTGTCTAGCCCTATCAGATCGTAAATTAAAAAAAATAACGCTATCTTCTTCTTTAATTTGAGCCACTGGTCCATTTTTTCCATAAATAACCGTCGGTAAAAGATACTCATCAGTTAAATTATTTTGATAAGCTTTTTCAATTGCCTCTTCAGGAGTTCTAGCTTTTTCTCCTTCTGCTAAAACGATTGCATTATAAGCTTTGGTTAAACGATCCCAATTTTTAGCTCGATCCATAGCATAAAATCTACCACTCAAACTCGCAATCCTACCGATACCCTCTTCTCTGATAATTTTTTGAAAGGCTTTTAAATGTTTTTTAGCACTTCTTGGATAAGAATCCCGACCGTCAGTAAATAAATGGCAATAGACCTCTTTTACTCCTTTGTCTTTTGCTAATTTAAGAATCGCCCGAAAATGATCTGGATCGCTGTGAGGACTATCATAGTTACCCATTAATCCCATAAGGTGACAATCTCCATCAGTATTTTTCAAACGATGAAACGCTCCCAAAATAGCTGGATTCATAAAAAAATCTCCGTTTTTAATACTTTCAGTTATATAATAAGAATCCTGATGAACAGTTCGACCAGCACCAATATTCATATGCCCAGCCTCAGAACCACTCATTTTATTATCCTCTAGTCCAACATCTTTACCAGTAGCTCCTAATTGAGTAGAAGGATAAAGTTCAAAAAGCCGATCTAGATTAGGCCTTTTAGCTAAGGTTACTGCGTTATATTTTGAAGCTCTCCCGATACCATAACCATCTAAAATAACTAGTAAAGTAGGGCTCTTAGATTTTATCATTTTTAATTGATTTTAATTTTTATTAAAACACTTAATAAGTTTTTCTAAAAAAATTTAATCAGAGAATTTTAGTTTTTTCTGTAGTCTTGATTTATACTTCTTTCTCTATTTTTAATAACCGATTATATTTACAGATTCTTTCTCCCCGACTTAGAGATCCAGATTTCATATATTCAGCACCAACTCCGACTGCTAAATCAGAAATAAAATCGTCCACTGTTTCTCCACTACGATGAGAAATAACAATTTTCATTTTATTTTTTTGAGCCAACTTAACACACTCAACTGTTTCACTTAAGCTTCCGATTTGATTAGTTTTAATTAAAACAGCGTTACAAGCTTTTTTAGCGATAGCCTTTTCCAAACGTTTAACATTAGTAACTATTAAATCATCTCCAATAGTCATAACCTTTCCTCCAATCTTCTCGTTCATAATTTTCCAACCATCCCAATCATTTTCATCTAATCCATCCTCCACAGAGATAACATTATATTTATCAATCCATTCATTGTAAATATTAATCAACATTTCTTTATTTAGCATTGAGTTCTCTGGTTTGAAAATATATTTATCTTCTTTTTCATCAAAAAAAGAATTAGCGGCCGCATCAATCCCAATATTTAACTCTACGCCTTTTTTATATCCAGCCTTTTCAATCGCTAGATTAATAAATTCAAGCGCTTTGGCGTTACTTTCTAATTTAGGAGCAAAACCTCCTTCATCTCCAACTGAAATAGAAAATCCGTTACTAGATAATATTCCAGAAAGCGTGTGAAAAACTTCACTGCCCGCTCGTAGCTGTTCGCTAAACTTTTCAACACCACTAGGAACTAATTTATATTCTTGAATACTTAATCCAGAATCACTATGCTTACCTCCGTTTAAAATATTAAACATCGGCATTGGTAAAGTGAATTTTTCGCAACTAAAATCGTAAGTTTTAGCAATATATTTGTATAAAGGAATTTCTTGCTCCATTGCAGCTGCCCGAGCACAGACTAAAGAAACTCCCACAATAGCATTGGCTCCTAAATTAGACTTATTTTCCGTTCCATCTAATTTAATCATTTTTTCATCTATTTCTTCTTGACTTCTAACTTCTGTACCGATGATTATTTTAGCAATTTTATCATTAATATTGTTAATTGCCTTAAGTACTCCTTTTCCACCATAACGATTAGCATCACCATCCCGAAGCTCTACAGCTTCATAAGCTCCAGTAGAAGCACCACTTGGAACTCCCGCTTTAGCTTTTAAACCAGAATGTAATTCAATTTCTACTTCAATAGTAGGATTACCTCGAGAATCTAAAATTTCCCTTGCTTGAATGTTGCGTATTTTTGACATATTTTTAAAATTTAATTTAAAGCATTAATTATTTTTTTAATTTAACTTTTAAGTTTTCTTTTTTACATTATAGCACATTTACTTTCTATTTTCTAAAACTTCAATCCCTGGCATCTTCTCACCTCCCAAATAAGCCAGCATTGCACCGCCACCAGTAGAAACAAAACTAATTTTGTTCATTGCTTTATTCTTTTCTACTATTTCAATTGTTTCTCCTCCACCAATTACCGTGTATGCTCCTGAAGCCAAAATTGCCTCTAAAATTTCATTGGAACTTTTAGCATATTTCTTTTCTTCAAATTTTCCGGTCGGACCATTCCAGACAATAGTTTTAGCCGAAACAATCAGAGCCTTAAATTGAGCTAAAGTTTTATTACCAATATCTAAACGATTGTCTATAAAATCCAACGGTAAAATAACTTTCTCAGAAAATTTAATTTTTTCATCTAAAGCTTCGTTAGCAATTTTCCCTCCTACTAAAATAAAATCATAATTAGTTTCAAAAAAATTAATCACCGGTAATTTAGTTTTTATTTTTGCGCCACCAATAATTGCTATTGCTGGTCGTTCAAAATTATTTTTTATCTTTTCCATTTCGGCTATTTCTTTTTGTAGCCGAAAACCTGCATAGCTAGGCAGTATTTTAGCCACTCCAGTTACCGAAGCTTGATCACGATGAGAAACACTAAAAGCATCGTTGATAAAAATATCGAAATTTTCAGCTAATTTTTGAGAAAACTCTTGATTATTGTTTTTATCCCCAAGATGAAATCTTACATTTTCTAATAGAAGTATCTCTTCTCGCGATATTTTATTTATTTTTTCTCCAATACAATCAGAAATAAAATTAATTTTTTTACCTAGAATTTTCTGTACATCATCTTTTATTTGAGCTAGAGAAAATTCTGATTTAACCATCCCCTCTGGTCTTCCGAGATGAGAAAGTAGAGCTACTTTAGCTCCTCGACTTAATAAATAATTTATTGTTTCTTGAGCAACTTTAATTTTAAAATCTTCTTTTACCTTCTCGTTTTCTAAAGCTACATTAAAATCTACTCTCAATAAGACCTTTTTATTTTCTAATTCAGCTTCTTGAATTCTTCTTATTTTCATATTTTTTTCTTATAATCTAGATTGATTTGTTTGAATTATTTTATTAAATATCTGTTTTTTTATTATACCCCTATTTATCTTTCTTAATCTACTACATTTATATTTAGTTTTAATTATTTTTTACACACGATTTCCACAAACCAATTTTTTGTTTTCGTGCTAAATTTTCAGCTTGATAAAATTTAGTTTTATAATGAATATTAGGTGGATAAGGCGTAGCACGAGCAAAACCTAATTGTACTAAAGTTAAATCTACTAAATTATTACCTAACCAGACATAACGCAATAAACGACCGTATTTATCACGGTTAGTTACATCTTTTTCTAAACGAACTATTTTTCCAGCGACTAATTTTTTATTTTCCTGGCTAGCTTCTGGTCCAAAACATTGAATAGCTGTGTGCGGTTTGACTGTCTCTGGAGTATCCATGCCAATATACCTCACTCGCTCTCCACCTTCAATCTCAATTGTATCACCATCAATAACTCTCGCAACTTTATATTTTCCAATATAAGCTACTTGAGAAATTTTATCTTTAACTACTTTTTCAGTTAGTTGATTTTGATGATAATTATTAACTGCTAAATTATTTTTTCCGAGCTGAAAACCAATTACTATTCCAATAAGAAAAATAAGACCAATTAATCCAAGCGTTTTAATTTTTATTGACTGGTTGAGCATTTAAAATTATTTCTATTTATCTTAAGTTGTATTTTACAGTTCTAAGTAACTTAAATTGCCAATCACTCTTTTATTTTATACTAAAGATTTCAAACTATCAATTGATTCTTACTTTTTAAAAAATTTATTTCTTTAATCTATTTTTTTTAAGAACTATTTATTTACAATTTGATTTCTAGCTATTAACCTCCTACTTTCTAGAATAAAAATAAGCAAGGTAATACATTTAATTATTTAAGAAGTTATCTGCTATTTTATTGACTAATTTCAATTAAATCAGTAGACTACTAATAGTTCATTTTCAATTTAAAGATTCTCAAATAAAACTAAGGAGCAAAGAATGAAATCAATAATTATGATGAGTAAATCAGAATTACTGGCTTTGGACAAACTTGATGTGAACTTATCCAAGGAAGATTTGTTGCATATTTTTAATGTGTTTAAAGGGTTCTGGTCATATGATAGGGTGGCTGCGGAAGAAGGAAGGGTAGGTTTACACGCTGAACTTAAGTCTAAAATGTGTAGCGACGGTTTTTTCTATTCTAAAACTGTCTTGCAATACAATAACTTACGACGGATTATAGCTAAGAATCTCGTTCGTATTTATAACGATTCTGGACTGCAACGACCAGATTATGTTGCTGGAATACCTAAGGGAGCGACTGAACTTGGAAATGATGTTGCAGAAATTTTGGGAGCTAAAAACCTTAATCTTATCAAAGACAAGCAGGGCAGAATTGTTGTTATGGAAAAACGGAATCAAGCTAGTCCGAATGGCACCTTATTGCTAGTAGAAGATTTTACTACTACTGGGACTGGCTTTAAAGAAACAGTCTGTGAAATTAAAGGGCGTTACCCGGCAATAGACATTTTGCCAGTAGAGCTTGTGATACTCAATAGAGGAGCTATTGAATATATCCTGGTTAAAAAATATGGATCTTTTAATGTTCTGGCTTTGGTCAAACATTGGATTAATTCTTGGGATCCTCCATGTGAATTATGTAAAATTGGCTCAAAAAGAATAAAACCTAAAGTGAGTGATGAGAATTGGGAATTATTAGAAAATTCTCAAAAATAAAACTAAGGAGGTAGAAAAAATGGCAGGGACAGCGATTGCACTAGGAACGGGATGTAAAAAGGTTGCCGAAAAAAATGATGTAAAGATCATTTTTCCAGTTGATACGCCGACATTAAGAGCGGGATATTCTCTTATGGAAGAAGTTTACGAGAGTATTTCCTTGCCAAAAATCGGTTTAGAACTGATAAACAATGTCACACTCCCCACGGCATTACAGGTCGCGACTGATTTTGGCAAAAAAGCTTTTGCTGATGTCAAGCTGGTGGATATTCCAAATACGATTTATGGTGCTGCTAAAGGAATAACAAAGCAGGTACTTAATGGTATGGAATATTTTAATGTGATGGCTTTCGGTATGGAAGAAATGATGGCGAAAGCTGTTAAAGGACGCGATGAACAGGCAAGAATTCTGGGCATTAAACCACCAAAAATTATTGCAGTTCATTATTTAACCAGTATGAATATTACAATGCTCCGGCAAGCTGGAATTAGTCCTCCGCCAGGGATGATTTTTGATTCTGAAGGTCAACAAATGAGTTGGTTTACGCTGAAGCTTGCCGAGATGTCAGTGAATGCTGGTATGGATATTTTACTGACCTCGGCCCGTGAAGCTCCTTCTCTTCACAAAAAATTTCCCGAGAAGGAAATATGGTCTCCTGGAATCAGGTTGCCATGGGATCCGCCCGATGACCAAAAAAGAACCATGACTCCAGGCGAGGCTTATCGCAATGGAGTTAGAGGTTTTATTATCGGACGACCAATAAGAGAGCCTAAAGGAGGGAAAACTAGGCATGAGGTTATTACCGCGATTTATGCGGACATAGCTTCTGCCCGATAATAAATAAGTGTTTAAGTTCTTATCTAGCCGGCAGGTTTCGGAAGTCACGAAACCTGTCGGTTTTTTATTTCTAAAATTTATCTACTAATTTTATCTTCTTCAATAAATAGTCACCCTTAAATTTATTTTTTTGATTTATAAATTTACTTTTTCCAATCCTTAATCAAAATTCCACCTCGAACTTTTTTAGCAACCACTTTTTGTTTTTCCCGCCAACCTAAAGAATTAATCATTTCTTTCGGCAAAGTAACGGCCAAACTAGTTTTGCCCAATCTCATTAATTTACGTGTATTTTTATTTTTTAATTTTGACATATTTTTAAAAATTAAAAGTATATACTTAAGTATATACTTTGATATATACTTTAGCCACAGTTACTTTTTATTCTATTCAACAAAGAATAATTAATTAGCAGAATAAAAACGGGATTTCTCTTATTATTTTTCCAACTTACGAATTTCTTCTACAATTTCTGGGAAATGCTCTTGAATAAAATGTCCGCGATCATAAAAAATAACCTTTTCTGCTTTAGGAAGCGCCCGAGAATATTTTTCTAAATCAGAAAAAGGCACGAGTGAATCATCTTTTGAATGATAAATAAATATTTTTTCTGACTGCGCTTGAAATTTTTCCAAAGATTCTGGTAACTCAAAATCTCCCAGGGTATAATCAATGTCATCTCTAGCCTTGCTATCAAACGGAGCAGCAACTAAATATGTTGCAGAAATCTTTACCGAAAAATCATTTTCCGAAAGATACTTTGCCAAAAAAATTCCGCCTAACGATTGTCCAATAAGAACAACTCCGTCTTGAAGATGTGGCAGGATTTTTTCAAACCAAATCTTCCATTCTAAATATTTAGCATTACGAAAATTCGGCATTTGCGGAGAAAAAACTTCCCAACTATCGCCTAAATCATCCTGCAAATAATTTTTCCAGCGAGGTCTTTTAATAAGCCGATTCAAGTCAACTGGATAATTTTTTAAGTATTTTAAATAGTCTTCATATGAATTGAAAACTTCTCCACCATGAATAACTACTATTTGCCTTTTTATATTCATAACTATTGATTTCTATTAAATTTCTCAAAAATAACATTTACTTTATCACAATTTTTCCCAGCATTATGTTTTTCCCATTTACCATCACCTGAATAATAATTATGTCCTTCAGAGTTATTTTTTTCCGATTTTAAATTAAAATTTGCACAAAGTTCAAAGGTTCCTTCACGATTTGTTCCAACGATTTTTGAAGCAGTAATTATATGGTACTCATAAACTTTCTTAGTCTCAGGATCTTTTTTATTAGCGCAATATGAATACATATTAGTTTGTAATTCATTCAAAGATTCTGGCAATCTTTTATATCTCCTGGCATAGTTACTTACACAATTTGAAATAGTAAAAAGATCTTTTTCTCTTTGAGCATCAAATCCTCTCTTTCTTTCTGTTGTTGGCGATCCTCCGACGATAAATCCTAAAATAATTCCAATAAAAATAGTAGCTGAAACAATTATTCCGAAGCGCTTAAAAAGACCTTGAGAAATCGGTTTACGATACTGGATTTTTCTCCGTTCTAAAAAATAGAAACCAAAAATCGCTCCAGCAATCGCCAGAATAGTTAAAGCTTTAAGAAAAAACCGCACACTAATTTCCCCTTGTAAGAATGTAAACACTGCTGTTATTAAATCGCCAACGACAGTAATTGAAGCAATTAGTAATACTAAATAAGTCAACCATTTTGTTAATTTCGTCTCCCTTTTACCTTCATCTTTTTGAAATCCGCGAAACCATAATCGCATAGAAATATAATATATTGGAAAGCCGATAATTAATGTTGCAATTGCATAATGAATTGTCTCTGTTGAAATTTGACCTTGGTAATAATTAGTAATAAGTGTGTCTGGAAAATATTTATTAATAATTTGATAAAAAAGTGTCCCTGTCGCTATGGCAATTATTCCTAAAAGAATAAAAGAAAATAAATTAAGCGCCACCTCTACAGTAGATGACTTTTTACCAGAAATTGATGTTGTTATATTAGCTGAAGATTTTATTTTGCTAGGAACTGGAATTCCATTTTGAATTAAAGCCTTGCTATAAACTAAGTCTACTTGATCTTCCGACCAACCAACTGCCATTAATTGATCCTTGACTCGTGTTTTATTAGCACCATTTTTCACTAATTCTGCCACATAATCAATGATAGCCTCTTTTCCATTTATTATATTTTCCATTTTTTTGATTAAGTTACTTTATTTAAATTTTTGACTATTAAACTAATTGCTTTTAAAAAAATCTTAATAGGTCTATACCTTATTTCTCTAGTTTTTATTATAACCTGAAAACATTTAAGACTCAACCAATAAAAAAAGACCTAACTCTAAATTCAGAATTAGATCTCTGGCAACTCCCTAAGCTTAAAGCCTCAAGGAATTGCACAAAACTGCTTTGGTATGTCTGGGACATACCTAAGCTCCAAAAAAAACACCCTTCTCTGGAACTTACCATACACAACGGGAGTATCAGGAAAAGGATCTTCCTGATACGACCTTATATCAGTTGGTCTCTTCCTGTGAATATTCTTTCTCTTAAAATCAAGGAAAAAACCTACAAACAAAATTGTTGTTTTTTCCTGAAACACATCCTTTTTTGCTGGCAGAACTAGGGGGAAATCCCTTTTTGTTCCGGATTCCTCCTGCCACTGTAATATAATATCCTCATCTCGAACGACGACTTTCGGCGTATCTTTGTACATAGAAGCTCCTTTTTTTGCAAAAATATAATATTGTTAAACTACCGTTTCTTGTTTGTACCCTAGCACACAACCAAATAAAAATCAACTCATCTATAAGAAAAATGAACCAAATTATTGAATCTATTCTTCAATTTACTTGTTAAAAATACCAGCACCTAATATTCCCACAATAACTCCAATCAAAGCCGTAACTGCCGTGAAAATCCAAGCACGCATTGTTACTTTAGTTTCTGGCCAACCCAATGCCTCAAAATGATGATGAATGGGAGCGGCTAGAAAGACTTTTCGACCAAAAAATCTTTTTGAAAAAAGTTGGATCACGACTGATCCTGACTCAATCACATATATAAAAACAATAATGAGAAGAACTAGAGCTGAATTAGTTAGCATAGCAATAACTCCCAAAGTAATTCCTAAAGAAACCGCCCCAGTATCGCCCATAAAAAATCTAGCTGGATAAATATTAAACCAAAGAAAAGCCAAAAGAGCTCCAGCTAAGGCTGCACAAAAAGCCGCCAAGTCTATTTTGTTTTGAAAAGCTGAAATTAAGGCAAAGGAGCCAAAAGCAATCAATAAAATTCCGCCATTAAGACCATCTAAACCATCGGTTTCATTAGAAGAAATAGCTGAGAAAAGAATTACTAAAATAAAAAGTGGAATATACCAAAGTCCAATGCCAAAATCTCCTACTGCTGGAATATGTAATTTGTCCCAACCTAATTTAAAATAAAACCACCAAGCACCTAAAGCAGAAATTATAATTAACCAACCAAAACGAGAAAAAAATCTCATTCCCCCGCCTTTATTAGCTCCAATACCTTTAATACTCATATAATCATCAAAAAGACCGAGAATGCCTGCCGAAACTAAGGCAAAAAGAGGTAACCAAACCTGAGAACGACTTAAAAAATCTAATCTAGCAATAAAATTTATACCAAAAAGCTGAGCAATGTAAGGGAAAATATAATGAGACGCAAAAACTAAAATTACTACCGAAAGCCAAATTAAAACCCCGCCCATTGTTGGTGTTCCGGATTTATGTTGATGAAGAGTACTAACATATTTTAACTTTTCTCCACTGACTGAGTTCTTTTTAATTTTAATTCCTATTTTATGTTGATAAAGAAAATGGGTAAAAATTGGTGTTGAAAAAAACGCCATTAAAAAAGCTAAAAAACCTGTAACTAATATTTTCAAAATATTAATTACCTCAGGAATAGTCTGTATTTGAGAAATATCCATAAAAATTTTTAATTAAATTTTGCTATTTATTGCCAACGATAATTAGCAAAAGTCCAACTGATTAATTTTTTCATATCGGTCCATCGATTAGGATCATTTAAAATTACCGCTATAATTCTATGTTTTTTAGTTTTATCAATCGCTCCTAATAAAAGAGAATGCCCAGCTAAAGGAGTAAATCCAGTTTTACCACCAATACAATTAGGCATCTGACTTAAAAGCTTATCAGTATTTTTTAAATTATGCACATATTTATGATCTAGTGAGGAAACTTGAGCTTTTTTCGTTCTCATTATCTGCCAAATTAGTTTATATTTTAAAGAATTAGCCGCAATTCTAGCAATGTCGTAAGCTGAAGAGTAACATTCTGAAGCATGTCCGTCAATTTCTAATCCTGAAGGAGTACAAAAATGCGTATCTTGAAGCCCCAGCGAACGAGCTTTAGCATTCATCATTTTAACAAATTTTTCTGGTGTTCCAGCCATATAAATTCCTAATTGGGTAGCAGCATCATTAGCACTATCTAAAAGCATTGCCGTCAAAAGACTTCTAACGCTAATTTTTTCTCCTACATGCAATCTCTCATCGTTACAAAAAATACTAGTCGGACAACCAACTACCGTGCCATCTACTTGCAAAGCTCTCTTACTAATAGTAACTGTTTCATTTAAATTTTTAACTTTCTCTAAAGTTAAAGTCGCAGTCATCAATTTAGTTAACGAAGCAATTTGAGTCCTCTTTCTTCCATTATCATAATGTAAAAGAGTACCGCTATCTACGTCAATAACTACTGAAGATCTAGCCCAAATTTTAATATCCGAATAATTATCTTTCCTAATTGGCATAAATCCTGAATGAGAAGCTGTATCAAAAGATAAAAAGTTGTGAGTAGAAAAAGGTTGAGCTTGTTTTTTTTCACCAGTAGAAATTTCTTGTTTTTGCTGACTAGCTCCTAAGACTTGACTAGTTTTATTAGTAGTTGGCTGATTAGCACCACTACTTAAACTGCCATACATAAAAACTGGTAAGAAAGGAGCAATCAGAATTAGCAAAATTATATTTAACATATTTAACAATAAATCTAAAAATTATTTATTTTCAACTAAATCTTCTACCTGAGGATTTTGAGAAAGTTTTTCCCAATCAGGTAATTTTTCCACTGTTTCAATTCCTAACTTTTTTAAAAATTCAAAAGATATTTTGTAAAGATAGGAGCGATTATTGGTGGGATTACTCGTTCTTTCAATCAGTCCTCGCATTAAAAGAGCCCGTATTGTAAAGCTACAGTTAACACCTCTAACCGCCTCAACATCAATTCTAGAAAGTGGTCCTCGATAAGCTATAATTGATAAAACTTCCAACGAAGCCTTACTTAAACTAGATTGAATTTCGCCTTTCACTAGTTCCTTAGCAATTTTAGCATTTTGAGGATTAGTTACCATTTGGACTAAACCTTCCTTTCGGATAATAATCATTCCCCGATTTCCAGCGTCTTCTTTTTGAATTTGATTAATAGCTGTTTCAATTTCAATGTCTTTAATTCCTATTATTTTAGCTAATTTAATTATTTTGATTGGTTCTCCGCTAACAAATAATAAACTCTCCAGAATAGATTTTAATTTTCCAATTTCCATAATAAAATTTAATTAATTTCTTTTAACAGTTAATTTGATCTCCTCAAATAAATCTTTCTGCTCCACTTTTATTATCCTTTGTTTAATCATTTCTAACATAGCTAAAAAGGATATAATGGCATCAACTTTAGTAGATGCCTTGGCTATCAAAGTAGAAAAGGAAGTTTCTGCCTTAGAACGCAAACTATTTTCCAATTCTACTATTCTTTCTTCCAGTGTTACTACTTCTTCCACAACTTCCTCTTTTAGTTTTTCTAACTGAGGAATTTCACTAATCACTAGCTGAAAATATTTTTTTAAATCAAATCTGTTGATATTCTCTGGTGGATAAAAAACTGTTTTAACTCCACTAAAGCTTTCGCGTGCGTAGCTAATTAATCCTCGTTCAGCCATTTCTCCAATTAACAACGAAGCTTTTTTAAATTTTTTATATTCTTCTAACTGATAAGTTAAATCTTTTATTTCTTCTTCTTCCTCATCACTAAACTTGAGCATTGGCAAAAGTGCTTTAGACTTAATTAAAATAAGTTTAGCAGCTACAGATAAAAATTCAGCTAAATTCTCTAAGTGAATATTGTGGTTATCTTTAATATATTCTAGATATTCATCTGCCACTTTTGACAAACTCAATTCAGTAATATTCATTTTTTCTTTTTCTATCAGCTCTAGTAAAAGCTCCATCGGTCCTTCAAATTTTTCCAGTTTTACTTTATACATTCTCAAATAAACTAAGTTTTATATTGTTCTAAGGCTTCTTATCTAGTCAATCATACCATTTCAAGGAAAAATATTCAAACTTACAATTTAATAATAGTTTATCTTTATTAACTTATTTTTTTAGTTCTTTCTCACTAAGATTATCTACTAATCCAATAGCTGGATACAAAGCTGAAAAAATTATCAAACCAACTAGAATAAAAATAAATTTCATAGGAAGAATAGCTAAAACCAGAGCCGAAGAAGCAGTAGCTAAAATATAAGCGACTGGACGCATCGCTCTAAAAACATCAATCAAATCAATATTATGTCCATCAATTCTTTTATAAAAATAAGAATCTCTTAGTATTTCTACTAACGACGCCCCTACTCTAGTTAGAAATAAAATTATTGACCAAAGAATAAGGCTAGTAGAGCCAATAAAAAAAATAACTATTGTCGTAATGCCCATTAACCCAATAGAACCAATTAGAATTTCTTTTTCACCTAGTTTTCTATCAGCCAAAACTCCCACTGGATATTGTAGAAAAACAAAAGGTAAAAGCATCATAGTAAAAATTACACCAATACTTTCCCAACTAAGACCTAAATTTCTTAAATAAATTGGCGTATAAATAATCATTAAAGCATAAAAAAATTCCAAAACGAAAGAAATATAAAATATTTTTCTAATATTAGTTCGACGAATAACTTTTTTTATAATATCTTTCATTTGAGCTTTTTCGCGAAAGCGATGATTAACTTTTTTTAAGCCAAAAATCCCAACAAACAAAATAATGACATTAAAAATTAATAATAAAATAAAAATACCGTGATAATTTTTTCTTTCCAAAACCCAAGTGGAAAGAAAAGGTCCTATCAAAACGCCTAAGTTCATTAATGATAAAAAACCTCCCCTAATTCTCCCTGACATTGCGTCAGTAGAGTAAGATTCTAGAATCATATCTAAACTGACCCATTCTATATTTCCTAAGATAATATATAAACCAACTAAAATAATATTAACCCAACTGGGTGGAAGAAAAAGCAAAAATAGAATAGTTAGAATTTTAAAAAAAAGTGATAAATGAAAAAGATGAGACTTTCCAACTTTTTTAACAAGTTTATGTAAATTTAAAAGAATTAAGAGAATTAAGCTATAAGCGACAAAATAAAAAATCCCCACATTTTGAATGCCAGAAATCAATTTAAAATAAGACGACATTATATAGAGAAAAAACACCTGGGCGAAGCCGACTAAAAAGGAAATAGCCCCAATCAATTTTATTTTTTTAGCATTAAGCTTTTCATCATGAAAAGAAATGTCTCTGATAACTTGATCTTGAATATCCATCTTCTTTTATTTTAATTTTACGGAGTAAGTCGCTTAACATCTCTTGGGAAAAGAATAACCTCTTTTATATTTTTAATTCCTAAAACTTTTTGCACTATCCGCTCAGATCCTAGACCCCAACCGCCGTGAGGAGGAATTCCTAATTTAAAAATTTCTAAATAATGTTTAAAGTCGTCCAGCTTTAAACCATGACTTTGAATACTAGCTACTAATTGATTATAATCGTGAATTCTTTGTCCGCCTGTTGCAATTTCTACGCCTTTAAAAATTAAATCAAAACTTTCTGTATATTGCGGATCGGCGCTTGGCATTGTATAGAAAGGTCTGATGCTAGAAGGATAATGAGTTAGAAAAATAAAATCTGAGTTATAAGTTTTTTTGGCCCATTCACCAATCAGTCTCTCCCCTTCTGGATCAATATCAATTCCTTCCATCTCTTTGCCAAATTCTTTCTTTAAAATTTCCAACGCTTCAGTGAGTTTTATTTTTGGAAATTCATCAGGAACAAACAACTCACTTTCATATTCAGCCAATTCTGAAGCGCAATTTTTTTGAATATCACGTATAATTCTTTTCATAACTTGAGTTAACTGCTTCATTATATCAGCATAACTTTCAATGAAACCCATCTCTGCATCAAAGCTAGTATATTCGTTAACATGACGAGTAGTAAAATGCGGTTCCGCTCGAAAAACCGTACCAATTTCAAACACCCGCTCAAAAGCTCCAACTCCAGCCTGTTTATAAAATTGAGGGCTTTGAGCTAGAAAAGCCTCTCCTTGAAAATATTCCATTTTGAAAAAATTTGCACCTCCCTCAGAAGCAGTAGAAAGAATTTTAGGACTCTTGATTTCCAAAAAATCATTCTCTCTCATTACATCATTATAGGATTTTAAAATTTGAGAATAAATTTTAAAAATATCATTCACTCTTTTATTACGCAGAGATAAATTTCTATTATCTAAAAGTGTCTGAATATTAACATCTAATTTTTTAGATGAAACCTCAAATGATAATTCACCTTCCACTCGAGAAATAATTTTCATCTTTTCCACTTCTATTTCTACGCTAGAAGTTTCTAACTTTTCTGTAGATTGCCCACCTGGTCTTTTTTTAACTAAGCCTTCTACTTCAATAACATATTCATCTCTAACTTCTCTAGCTCTTTGATAAGCCTCTTCATTATCTGGAATTATAACTATCTGAATTACTCCTGAACGATCTCTTAAATCAATAAAAATTAATTTCCCATGATCTCGTCTGACATTAATCCAGCCAGCAATTTTAACTTTTTCTCCAACTAATTCTGGAATCCTAACGATTAAAGTTCGTTTCATATTATTTATTATTTTCCTATTAAATCAATTACCTTTTTAGCTAATTCGCTAGGAATAATTTTAGTTTTAATAAAAATATCCTTAATTCCCTCAGCTCTAATTTTTTCCTCTATTTCATCATCTAGAGAAGAAGCTAAAATAATAATTGGAACATTTTTAGTTTTTTCATTTAATTTTAAATTCT
This sequence comes from Parcubacteria group bacterium M10-OD1-1, assembly GCA_003056145.1. GTDB lineage: Bacteria > Patescibacteriota > Minisyncoccia > Moranbacterales > UBA2206 > M10-OD1-1. Next base: position 11,102 of record LSNL01000002.1, on the reverse strand, counting down.
CAATTATTTCTTCTCCAGTCATTACTGGCATCATTACGTCTAAAATAAAAATGTCAAATTTTTTCTGTAAAGCTTTTTCTAAGCCCACTTCCCCGCTATTAGCTGACTCCACATAATAACCTTCCTGTTTCAATTTCTTACCAAACATTTCAATGAAGACATCCTCATCTTCAATAAGTAAAACTTTTTTTTGATTTTTAATTTCATTCTCTTTATTTTCTTGACTAGTTTGATTTTCCGAATTAATTCTAGCTTCATTTTTAATCTCTTCTTTTTCTTGATCAATCAAACGAGAGACTTCTTTAACTAATTGACTCGGAGAATAGTTAGCCTTCACGATAAATCCATCAGCACCTAATTTCATAACTTCATCTTGTTGTTCCTTTTGACTAAGATTACTGACAATTAAAATTTTGAGATTTTTATTAGCGGGATTTTTTCTGATAGCTTTTGTTGTTTCAAAACCATCCATTTTTGGCATCATTAAATCTAGCAGAATTATATCCACTGGCTCTTTTTTAATCATACCCAATACCTGCTCTCCGTTATTGGCAATAGCCACATCATAGCCAGCCTCTGAAAATTTTTTCTGATAGATTTCTGAAATCATAGAATCATCTTCTACAATAATCATTTTTGTCATAAAATATTCTTAACTTTATTTAGCCTAATCAATTATACACTTAGATAAAAAGAAAAAGCAAATTTTTTTTTAAATAAATTATAGCTGTTTTATTTTTTCTAAAACTTTTTTAATCACCCATTCAGGAGTAGAAGCGCCAGCGGTAATTGCAACATTTTTTACTCCACTGAACCACTCCTTTTTTATTGCTTGAGCATTCTCAATAAAATAAGCTTTTGAATTAATATCTTGAGCAATTTCAAATAATCGATTAGAGTTAGCACTAGTTTTTGAACCAATTATAACTACTAAATCATTTTGTTGCGCTAATTTTTTAATCTCTAGTTGTCTTTCTTGAGTAGAATAACAAATAGTTTCTAAAGCAGTTACTTGAGAATATTTCTGACGTAAAAATTCCACTACTTGATTAAAAAATTTTTCATCTTGAGTCGTTTGAGCTAAAACTGTTAATTTCTCATCTAATTTAAAGTTACTATTTTTTAAATCTTCTTCGTTAGAAATAATCACTACTTTTTGACCGCCCCAACCTCTAATACCTTCTACTTCCTTATGTCCTTTATCTCCTACTAAAACTATAGTTTGTTGACGATTAGAAAATACCTGAGCCAATCTTTGAGCTTTCATTACTTTTGGACAAGTTGCATCAATTAAATCAAACTGGTTCTTTTTTGCCCAAGCATATATTCTTGGACCTACGCCATGAGCAGTTAAAATAAGTGTTCCTATTTCCCCAATTTTAGAATTAAAAAAATCTTCCCGACTGATAGGCTTAACTCCTTTAGCAATTATTTTTTTATTAACATCTTGGTTATGGACTAGTGATCCTAAAATATAGATTGGCATTTTTAGTTTAGCCATTTCTAATGAATTAACCATTTCATAAGCTCTCTTAACACCGTCGCAAAAACCAGCGTATTGGCTAAGATGAATATTCATAATTTATCAATAAATTTTATTATCTTTTTTATTATTTTTAATTTTTAGAATTTCAATAGGCACTTCTATAAAAAAAGTAGATCCCTTATTAGTTCCAGCTGATTCCAGCCAAATTTTTCCGTGTAAAGCTTCCATTATTTTTTTACCCACATGTAATCCTAGTCCTGTTCCTCCAGTATTAAGTCGAGAAATATCTTTTCCCCGAGAGAATTTTTGAAAAAGATAAGGAGTTTCTTCCGCTGGAACGCCAATTCCTGTGTCTATAATAGCTATTTGAACCCTATTGTTACTAGAAGTAATTTTTACAATCACACCTCCTTTTAAAGTATACTTAATAGCATTATCAATTAAATTAGAAATGACTTCTCTAATTTTATTTCTATCCGTCATAACTTCAGGAATTTTTTTAGAAGAAATCTTTAGCTCTAATTTCAATCGCCTTTCTTTAGCCCTAATGATAAAAGTATCAAATAGCTCTCGGCAAACATCTATCAGCTGAGTCTTTTCAAATTGATAATCCATTCGACCTGCCTCAATTTTCGAAACATTTAACAAATCTTCAACTAACTGAATAAGTCTTTCATTACTTAAATAAACTTTATTTAAAGTACTTTTTATTTCTTTACTAAGTTTCCCATAAGAACCTTCTAGTAGCAAAGAGACAAAACCCTTAACAGCAGTTAAAGGAGTTCTTAACTGGTGCGAAGCAATAGAAATAAATTCAGTTTTAGCATTGTCCAGTTTTCTCAATTGATCGTTAGCTTGAGCTAATCTATTAGCCATAATTTGTAATCGGTTATTGGTTGTCTGTAATTTAGATGTTGCTCGAACAATTTCTTTTCTTAATTTAACATTAAAATCCTTAACTTCTGTATATAATTGAGCATTGTTAATAGATACTCCGAGCTGAGCACTAATCGTATCTAGAATTTGCAAATCTTCGCTATTATACATATCACCTGATTCTTTAGCCCCTAAAGCAAGTAACCCAATATTTTTGTTTTTAACATTTAACGGAACAACTATTTCAACACCTAATTTGGTCAAAAAGTCAACTAGCTCTTTAGCATCTTTATTAGAATAATTAGATTGCAGCTCTTCTACTATAATAGTTGTCTCTCCTTGAAAAAAATATTTTTGTAAAGAACTATTTCGTAGAAATACGTCTGGCTTTTTTATTTTAACTCCTTTTTTATATTTAATTACATATTTTTCCCCTTCAGTATCAGCTATAAAAATATAAAAAGATTTAAGATGAAATATTTTAGTAAATACTGCATTTATAAACTGATAAGTCTTATTCACATCTAAAATCATCTTTAAACCATTGCTAACTTCTGAAACAACCTGAACGCTATCATAAAGAGAGGAAAATAAATATTTATTAGCTAATTGAAAATAATAATTTCTAACAATTGGGTAAATTAAAACTCCTATCATTAGAACAAAAAAATTAGGCCAGATTGAAAAATTACCAATATGATATGCAAAAAAAGTCATCGCCATAAAAGCAGGAATAAAAATAGTCAACAAAGACAACAATAAAACTGTTGATTTTCGTAAAACTAATTTAATATCCATCAAGCGATGCCGAACAATCGCGTAAAATAAGATAGTTACAAAGACAACTCCTGCCAAATATTCAAATGGATATATTCCTATCCCATAAGCTGGAAGATAACCAAGTGATCCGAAAAAAGCTAAAATAAAGAATGATATAAAATAATATTTTATTCTCTCTCTTTCTATAGATAACCTACTAACCTTATAATATTTATATACAGTTACAAACCATAGTATTATAAAAAATACAAAATAAACTAAAAAAAGATGGTGAAATAATTGAGCTTTTGTATGAGCTCCTCCTTTATAGATAAATACTCCATTAACAAAAAGTTTTGTCGGAAGTAAAATTAAAAAGAAGGTTGAAAGTGTGTATCCAAAAAATAAAATTTTTTTTGAAATAGTTTTTTTATTTTTAGTTAAAGCTAATCCAAAATGATACATTATAGCAGGGATATAAATCACACCAATATAAACAAATTTATCCCAAAAAATAATATCCGATATATTACTTCTTTCTAAAAACATCATAAAAGTTCCAAACATCCAAATTGATATTGTCAACGAAAATAAGACGAAAGTGAAACTAATTCTATTTTTTCTAGCCTTAATCAAAACTATCCAACCTAAAAAGGCAACGAAAAAAGTACTTAGCAAAGGTAGTATTGTTGTAAATTTCATTTACTTTAATTTTCCTTTAAATATGTAACCCATTTATAGAAATTATCTACTTTTATTATATACTAAATATTTAAAAAAATAAAAAGCTACTTTCTCCTTTCAGATCAAGTAGCCTATGAATAGCATTCACTTTAATTTTTATTGACTCAAATAAAGAGAATTTTTATTATTAATTTTAGAATAAGAAGCCATTGGAAACGGACTGATTCCAATGTCATTAAAAATTCTTTCTATAAATAACATATTCTCTTCATTGGTTTCAAACCAATTAATTTGATACGGATCGCCATATTTAGTAATCTTATTTTTTAAAATATAGGCCAGTGAAATAGCCTCCAAATAACAACCGAAATTAAAATGTTGGTTAGCAAAACCAAATAATCCTGCTGCTACATCACCCAAAATATATTTCTGCTGGCTGGAATATCCATTTCCGGTACTAATTACTATTACATCGTTTTGACATTTTTCATAAATAGAATATTCAGGATTTGGAGGTTGAGCAACTGTAAGAATTAATAATTTTTTATTTTTTTTGCGAAGATTTTGAATATCATTGTCTTTCAATTGGACATCTTGAGAATGAGAACAACAAATTAAAGCGTCCACCTCTCCCATCTCAGCATAAGAAAAAACAAATGGAAATCCAGTTTCTCGAGAAACTTTTTCTACTGCCTTAGGTTTACTACCAAAAAGGACCACATTGCTATAGCCATCTTTAACAAGAAAATTCATAATTCCTTTCCCGTTTGTATTATATGGACATAAAAATCCAATTCTAGATTTTGTAGAAAGACCTGCTAATTCAAAAGATTTTTGACATTGTCGCCAAAACAAAATTATTGTTCCATTATCTCCTTTAGTAAAAAGCAACTTTGGAAATTGCTTTTTAGCCTCTTTAACATCTCTGCCAAAAAGTTCTTTTAAGCTAGCTCCTGATAAAATTACTTGAGCTCCATTTTTTTGAGCCCATTGACAAGCGCTTAGATAATATTTTCTACTTATTCTCCGAGTAGTCTTCATATGATTCATAGATTTGTGATACAAGTCCGAAGCCAAAACATTTAATGCTCTAGTTCGCCCAAGCATATTCTGAAAAACTATTCTAGGACCATTGAAATGTCCTTCTGGAGGAACATAACTACCAAGATAAATTTTCTTGTCTCCTGAATGTCGCATATTGGAAATAAACACTACATCTAGAGTAGGTTGACCTAATATTTTCCTCCGTATAGTCCTCCAATCAACTATAGCTAACATACATCTTTGTAAAAATCCAAACAATCCATCACCATATTTGTTAACAACAAAAATTAATAATATTAGAAAAACCGCAACCAACCAAAAAAAAAGTTCATAAAAATAATTCATTTTAAAATTCTCCTTTATAAAAGTTCTAATTTTTTAACACAAATTTTGTGTTAAGCCTCTATCTAATTTTTAAACAACACTCTTTATTATAAGCACGCATTGTTTTTTTTGTAAAGATTACTCCGCTATTTTAATTACTAATTATTATAAATTTTTTAGTGATTAAATTCTCTAAAATTCAAGCTCATCAATCTTTTTTGTAAATTACTTTTTCTGTTTCTTCTTTGTATTACCTATACGACTAACTATGCAAGAAGTTTTTTTATAACAAAACCAAAAAAGATACAGAAAATTTACTGTTTAGTTGGGTCTATAACTCGTCCCATAAACAGAATATTGCCCGTTCCTTTTTCCTGAATTATAAAAATAAATGGGTGGTCTGCTCTGAAAATGTTCCTTGACATAACCATTGAGTTTTTCATTGTAACTGCTGTTACAGCTGCGGCTTCTGTTCCTTTTTCATTAATTTTTATAAAAGCTTGATGGATAACTTGACTAATTTGTAAATTTTTTGTTCCATCCATACCTGAAAAATCAGCATTACCAAAAGCAGTTGGCATACCCATAGCACTCAATATTCCTTTCATAAAATATTTACTATTAAAACTAAAATTAGGGAGCGAAATTGAATCTAATTTTGTTTCTTTCATTTGAGCTTTATATTCATTAAGCTTTCTGACAGTTAAAGAAGATTCTATGGAATTAAGATTATTCGTTGGTAATAATATCAACATAGAAATTTTTTCACCTTTATAAGGCAACTCCAAAATTTGTAAACCTTTAATCTTAGCGTAATCAAATCTGACTTTATCTGGCTTCATATACATCATAGGAGTTTTTACAACCTTTGTAGGAGTTATCTTAAAATCCTGTTCAGAAGTTTTAGATTTATCAAATTCCCATTTCCAACTTCCTTTAAAATAAATTGCATTCGTAATAACTAATTTTGTCATTGAACTAAGAACTCCAGCTGGGATTAAATTTTTAATCTTATTGTTAGTTTGTTTCTCAATGAATGAATTAATTGTCTGTCTTGATTTTTCAGTTTCTTGTTTAAAATCAAGATTAACTACCTTACCCCCATAGTATTTTTTTACTCTGTCTGTGTAATTTTTAAGAAACCGATAATTATATTGAGCCCATAAAGCATTTCCTGTTTTTAATTTATAAAATTTATTTTCTTTATTTATTCCATTTTGAATTGTAGCAAAATTAGATCTTAAAATATTACTTTTAGGAAAATGAAAAACAGATTTTATTTCCTTAGCTGTCTGACCCCTAGCCCCTTCATAAGTCATTGCCAAAGCAGCAGAGAGACTATAGGGCGAATAGAATATATTTCCTTGTTTTGATTTACTTAATTTAGAGTATAAATCAAAAGCAAATTGATTATTAGCCCTTACAACTTCCTGAATTCCTTGTTGCGTTAAACCAACATCCTCTGTTTGCGGTGTTTGGGCTGGTTGATAAGAAAAAAGAAATAATACTACTGCCATAGTTATAATAGCCGTTACGAAAAATGCTATTCCAATTATTAAAATTTTTTTGTTCATATTATTTGTTCATATTATGAGATAACAAATTAAATAGTCTGCGGGTGTTTTCTTAACTTTAGCTCAAATTGAAATTAAGGTAAAAAAATATTATTTTTATAACTTCAAACTTTTTTAATCTAATATATCAAAATCTAGAATCAAAGGAAGATGGTCGGAAATATTGGTAATGATAACTCCAAAATTATTCACCTTAATTTTATCATTTACAAAAATGTAATCAACTACATTATTTCTTTTATCGGTTTCGTCATCAAAAGTAGGTCTTGTGGATTTGATTTTGTATTCATCAATTAAATTTCTGAATTTTTTATTTAATATTCCAATGCTTTTTGTTTCGGGAAACAAATTAAAATCTCCTACAATAATTGTTGGAATATTTTTTCTTTTAGCAGCTTCAAGAATATATTTACACTGATTAAGAGTTCTCTTACTGTCTTGCTTATCTTTGGAATATAAACCATGTAAATTAAGAATTTGCAAATTTTTATTATTAACATTCAATTCCACAATTTGAACACACCTTGGATGATCTTCAGTATGAAAATTTGCCCATTCTAATTCTAAGGAATAATGTTTATAATAAAATTCATTAGTAGCCTTTAAAATTGGGAATTTTGAAATTATTTCATTTCCTTGTTCTATAAAACCATTAAAATCGCGATGCATCTTTCCATTTTTTCTCATTGCATCGGCTATCCATTGTGGACCAAAAAAAGAATAAGGTAATTTCTTGCCAATAATTTCTTCGATATGTTTTTTGGATTTATATATCTCAAAAACAGATTCATTAAAATGTTTTATAATTTCTTGAAACGCAACTATGTCTGCATCTTGTGATTTGATAAAATTTCCTATCTCTTTGGAGTTATCAATTTTAATCCCAATATTGAAACTTATTAATTTCATTTTGATATATATTAAGGTTTGAAGTTATATTTTTAAAACTTTTTCTTTTCTATTAAACGACTAACCAAGATTTGAATGATCATTATTATTAACTATATAATAGCACAATTTCTAACCGTTTATCCAGCTACTATCAACTTATTTTCCCTCGAGGAAAAAGTCGCACTGAATTCTATCTATCGTCGAAAGTCCTAGTTATAATTATTAAAAACTGTAGCAAAGCGGAAATTTTTGCTAAATTATCTAAAAAATAAATGCCAAGAAAAATAGATTGCCACCAAAATTATATAATTTTATTTTAAACTTAAAGTAGCTATATAAAAGTTTCTTTTTATTATTTTTATAAAGCTTAATAGGATTATTTCGGGATGGTTATTATGTACAATCATTTGACAAGAGACAAAATGCTTAGTAGTATAAACTTTCTGGCAACGGGTGTCAGAAAACTTACCAATTTAACGACTCACAAATAGTGAGCAATAAGGGAGGTAAAAAATGACCAGAGTAATTATTGCTGGTGCTGATGGACGTATGGGTAAGCGCATCAGCTTAATGGTGCAGAAGAATCCTAATCTCCAGCTGACCGCCGCTTTTGAGCATCAGGATAATCCGGCAGTAGGACGGGATGTTGGCGAAAACGCCGGTTTCGGCACCACTGGAGTGATTATTGCCGCCAGCCTGGAATCGGTTATCAATCAGGGTGATGTCATCATTGACTTCACCTTTCACACAGCCACTATAGGATTTGCCCGTATTGCAAGCGAGTATGGACGAGCCATGGTTATTGGTACCACTGGACTGACCCCATATGACCTTGCTATCCTAGCAGAACTGGCCGAGAAAAACTTCACCTGTGTCCAGGCACCCAATATGTCCATCGGCGTCAATGTCCTATTCAAGCTCGTCGCCAAGACAGCGGCCGTTCTGGGCGATGCCTATGACGTGGAGATCGTCGAGACTCATCACCGTATGAAAAAAGACGCGCCCTCAGGCACAGCCCTGAAACTCGGTGAAATGGCAGCAACCGCCCTGAACCGAAAACTGTCGAGCGTCGGAGTGTTTGAGCGCCACGGCATAATCGGCGAGCGGACGGACCAGGAGATCGGCATCCAGTCCATCAGAGCCGGAGATATCGTCGGCGAGCATACGGTCTACTTTGCCGGGGCCGGCGAACGAATTGAGATTACTCACCGGGCTCACAATCGAGACAACTTCGCCCGGGGCGCCACCTTGGCCGCCGACTGGATCGTGGCCAAGCCGAACGGCTTGTACACCATGTTCGATGTCCTGGGACTGAATGATTTCTAGTCCCAAAATTAACGAGCTACACATCGCCAGACTGTTTTCAATAAACGGTCTGGCAATTTTTTTTATTTTATTTTCAATCAAACGCATTTAATCCCTTCCTAAAAGGGATTTTTAATTATCTAAAAAATATACCGGCTTTTTTGCGTTAATTAAAATAAAAAACCGCTATACTTGAACTAAGTATAGCGGTTTGCTGTGTGAGTAAGAGAACAATCTTACTCACTTTAATGAACTACTCTCTAAACACATAAGGAGAGAGCGGTTTTCCAGTCTTTTACCCTCTCCCCGCCAGGGGTTCGGATAATCAGGCCACAGTTGTTTGTTAAAACAACTGTGGCTCCATCCAGCGAAAACGTTTTGATTTTCTTGAGATCCTCTGATGAGACCAGGTCAATCATTGCACTGGACGGGTCATTATGGTGACCTGAATCGGTCAGCATGACAATTTTCTTGGCGCCGTTTCGGGCAGCCAAGAATACTAAAAACATTCCAACAGGGGATAATTCCCCCTCCTTTTTTTTGCCTGCTGGACTTACTCCAACAGACAAAAAACTAGCTGGCATGTTGAGGTCAATTAAGACCACATCATACCTGGTTTTGGGTTCCCGCGGGGAAAAAACTGATTTTTTCCCTGCTAGTAATTCCACTGCCAACTCTACTGAGTCGACAGTGGTGATGTCGACATCTGGAAACTGCTCTACAGCAGCCTCCAGATTCCGGGTGTTGTCATCAATGACTAAAATTTTCATAATATCCTCCTCTTTTTTTTAAAAAAACTTTTTGGTTTCAGGTACTTTTTATCCGAAACCTCATTTACTAAGTCAAATCTTAACAGATAAATGGCGTTATGTCAATATTGATGTCAAATATACACCCATATACTACCAATTATCGTAATTTATTGCTTAAAACAAGGGTATATAGTACACTACAACTGTTGACATAATTAACGACAAAACAATGCTAGATGAACAATTGAAAAATAATATAGGGTTTTCGGAAAAAGAAACAAAAACTTATTATTTTTTAAAGAACTTTAAGTTTCAGCTACCTTTTTCCTAAACTCTCTTTTAGTAAGCCAACTCTTAGCGGATAGACATTCTCTGTACTAATAATAAATTCAAAAACACAATTACGCGATATATGAAAGAGTTATTTATTGCTTAAAACAAGGGTATATAGTACACTACAACTGTTGACATAATTAACGACAAAACAATGTTAGATGAACAATTGAAAAATAATATAGGGTTTTCGGAAAAAGAAACAAAAACTTATTTGGCTTTATTGGAATTAGGAGAAGCCACTATTGCAGAGATTGCTAAAAAATCCAAGTTAAAAAGAACAACGGTTTATTTAGTTATTGAGTCTTTAAAAGAAAAAGGGTTTGTTAATTCTTTAAAAAAGGGAAAGAAACAGTATTTTTATGCAGAAGATCCAAGATCTATTGGAAAAAAGATAGAAGAAAAGAAAAACATGTTTGATTCAATCGTTCCCGAGTTGTTGGCAATGTCTAATTTTTTAGATAAAAAACCTAAAATAACTTTCTATGAAGGTTCAGAAGGAATTAAAACCGTTTATCGCGACTTTTTGAATTATAAAAAACAAGAAATACTGGCGTGGGTTTCAGAAGAAGCTTTTGAAACATTAGGAAAAGATTTTATTGATTATTATGTTCCTCAGAGGGTAAAAAATAAAATATGGGTAAAGGCTATTGCTCCCGACACTCCTGAAATACGGGAATATAAAAAAGTAGAAGGAGAATCTCTTCGCCAAACAAGAATAATTGATGCTCAAAAATTTCCCATAAAAGTGGAGATTGATTTATACGGCAAAAACAAAATAGGAATTGTCTCCTTCAAAGAAAATATGGGTCTTATTATTGAGAGCGAAACTCTACACACAACACTAAAAAGTATTTTTATGATGAGTTGGGAAAGTTTGGAAATGTAACAAATTTAACATACGTAGTGCATTTATGTACTCTTGAAAAATCTCTGAAACTAAGAATATCACCCTTGAAATTTTATGTTTGATCTTTTAAGCCTTTATAATACATTTTTTAAAATGTTTCTAAAACAATAAAGATTCTATTAAACTTATTAAAATCCCCTATCTAACAATCTTTCCCATAACTA
>LSNL01000001.1 GCA_003056145.1 Parcubacteria group bacterium M10-OD1-1 | reverse complement strand
TGTTTATGGCTACGGTTGGAGCAGTTGGTGCTGGTTCGTTATCCATACGGAAACTTCCTTGGTCAATTTCTAGTTTTTGAGAAGGTGAAGTGGTGCCGATGCCCACGTTTCCTTTTAATACCGTTGTCAAAACCGAATCATTTCCGAGCACAACAGAGTTGGAGCCGATGCCGGTCGCATTGTATCCGAGTACCGTTTCGTTTGTATCTCCGTCGGCGAGAGCTTTTGTGTTGTACCCGAGGAAGGTGTTGTATGAGCCGGTTGCGTTTGCGGTGGCTCCGTCGGCGATGTATGCACCTGCCTCTCGCCCCACAAAAATATTATACGATCCACTGGTATTGTAATAACCTGCTCCTGACCCAAAAGCAGAGTTGTAGAAGCCAGTAGTATTAGAATTACCAGCATCAAAAAAAGAATTGTGATGTCCGGTCGTGTTGGCGAGACCCGCATTGCGTCCTACAAAAGAGTTACTATAACCGGTGGTGTTGCCAGAGCCTGCGTTGTATCCCACAAAGGAATTATTATAGCCAGTGGTGTTGTTATAACCTGCGTCGTATCCAACAAAAGAGTTACTATAAGCGGTGGTGTTATGGTAACCTGCACTGGATCCCATAAATGAGTTGCCCCCGCCAGTGGTATTAGAGTAGCCTGCATTGGTTCCAATAAAAGAATTATTAGAACCAGTAGTATTATAACGACCTGTTTGATATCCAATAAAAGCATCATCATGTCCTGTCGTGTTCACCGCTCCTGCATTCATTCCAATAAATGAATTGTTTGTTCCTGTATTAACTGCCCCTGCTCCATATCCCCAGATAGTTACCCTAGGGCTTGCCTCTCCTACTTTGGTACTGTTTGTATAAATATTAGCACCAGTTGTGTTGTTACCAGGAGCATAGACTCCAAGACTTGTGTCAGCTAGGTTGTCTGTATAAGTGGTAGTGATGTTGTCAGCTATGGTGGCTACGAATTGAGTGGCAGTGTTACTTCCTCCTGCTACTGTTCTATAAATATTCCTAGCTGTAACCTTAGAACTTCCTATTGGGATATTAGTTAAGTCTACTTCTTGTAATGCTGGTGCTACTGAGGCAGAGACTGCACCCATTTCTGTTTCTCCTTCGGCAGTAACAAAAGTTATACGGTAGTAGTAGGTTCCATCTAGGTTACCAACTGTGGTGTTTATGGCTACGGTTGGAGCAGTTGGTGCTGGTTCGTTATCCATACGGAAACTTCCTTGGTCAATTTCTAGTTTTTGAGAAGGTGAAGTGGTGCCGAGCCCAACGTTTCCTTTTAGCAGTGTTTAGTCACACTGTCATTTCCGAGCACAACAGAGTTGCTTCCTGCTCCGATCGCATTGTATCCGAGCACCGTCTCGTTTGTATCTCCGTCGGCGAGAGCTTTTGTGCTATTACCGATGAATACGTTGTACGAGCCGGTTGCGTTTGCAGTGGTGCCGTCGGCGATGTATCGACCGGCATTGTACCCGAGGGCGGAATTGTTGGAACCAGTGGTGTTGTAGAAGCCTGCACTTCTACCAATAAAGGAGTTGCTGTAGCCGGTGGTGTTGGAAGCGCCTGTATAGGTTCCCACAAATGAGTTGTTGTTGCCGGTGGTGTTGGAGTAGCCTGCATTATATCCCATAAAGGAGTTGGCATAGCCAGTGGTGTTGGAGTAGCCAGCATGATAGCCCACTGCTGTATTGTAATCTGTCGAAGTTGCTGTATAGAGGGCTTGGTATCCTAGGGCGGTGTTGTAAAGCCCATCAGAAAGCATTGAGTTTCCTGCGCCTACTCCGGCAAGGAGGGAGAAGTTTGTGCTGGAAGCGTAGAGGATTGTATTCCCTGCTTGTTTGTACCCAGAATATTGGTCTGTGTTGATGAAGCCGACCACATCGAGTTTTTGGGCGGGCGAGGCTGTGCCGAGCCCGACGTTTCCTTTGAGAATTGTCTTTAGCACGCTGTCATTGCCGAGCACAACAGAGTTTGAGCCGATACCAGTCGCATTGTATCCAAGTACCGTTTCGTTTATGTCTCCGTCGGCGAGGGCTTTTGTGTTGTACCCGAGGAAGGTGTTGTTGGAGCCGGTTGCGTTTGCGGTGGCTCCGTCGGCGATGTATCGGCCTGCGCTTTGTCCGAGAGCGGAGTTGTTTGAGCCGGTGGTGTTGGCGTAACCCGCACCTAATCCTATGAAAGAGTTATTAGAACCAGTGGTATTGGAAGATCCTGAATAAGATCCAATAAAAGAGTTTTGAATACCGGTAGTGTTAGCAGAACCTGCATATGTTCCCATGAGAGAATTATATGTGCCAGTGGTATTAGAGACACCTGTCTTAAATCCAACAAAAGAGTTATTAGAACCAGTTGTGTTATAAAGACCTGCGCTTCTTCCTATAAAAGAGTTATTAGAACCAGTTGTGTTAGAAGCACCTGCGTTAGTTCCCACAAAAACATTAGCATTACCAGTGGTATTAGAATAGCCTACATTGGTCCCTATAAAAGAATTGTAGTTTCCCGTTGAACTCATACTCCCTGCGTTTTGTCCAACATAAATCGAGCTAAGTGTAGACGAAGCATAAAGTATCGTATTTCCTGCTTGTTTGTACCCAGAGTATTGGTCTGTGTTGATGAAACCAACAACATCTAGTTTCTGAGCTGGAACATTAGTGCCAATACCGACATTGCCTGTAGAAGCTACGTAAATTTTATCACCGATATCAATACTATCGGATGTGTCTAACTTAAGTAATGATATATCACTTGTTTTTGCATAATTTTGAGCAACAATACTTACATTATTTGGGATACGAATAGCCTTACCACTAGAATAAGTTCCTGTTCCTCCAGCACCAACCATGTCTATACCATAACTTGCAAATGTTCCACCAAAATTAATACCATAATCCGCCCATGCGTCTAGAGTAATATCAGTAGACCATTCTGACTTACCAAGATATCTCGTACTTAGATATAAAGCGTCTGTTCCTTTATAGTCACCTTCATTACTAATAGCAATTCCATCTACATCATCATAAGGCACATTATCTCTATCTATTTTAGGTTCAACAGCTGCATGAATAGCATACAAAACACCTTTTGTACTTGTGGTAACAGAAGAATCGTCTCTAACAAAGACTCTAAGCCCTGTTACCCCTTTATAAGTAGTATTGTCCCCAAGACCTGTTGTGTGAATTAAGACCGAATGATAAATTCCATTTGGATTTAAATTAGAATCAACAAATTGATAACGACTACCAAAATCGTAATAACCTCCCAAAGAATCATAAAAAACTTTTCCGTTCCCTTCTATATTTTTAAATGTAGAAGTTGATAAACTGTCTGTTGCTATAAAATATGGTGATTTTATTGAATTCGCTGATGTTAAAATACCATCAAAATACCCGTCTCCTGCTACTGATAATTTAGCAATAGGTGAGATTGTTCCAATACCTACGTTCCCTTCTACGAGGAGTCCGTTTGCGGGGGAAGCAGTGTTATAGTCTGCACCAATAGACGCTCCTCCAGATACAGTAAGTCTGGAGAGTGGAGTTGTTCCAATACCGACATTTCCATTATCCAACATTGTTACCAGTGCATTATTAGATGAGTCTATTGTTTGGAAATTGACACCTGTTGACGTTCCGTTACCCTTAATTTGAAGTTTTGCAGTTGGATTTGTTGTACCGATACCCACACTACCTATATTAATAATATCCCCACCCGTCATATCTAAAGAGTCGCCATAATTTATCGGAGAGATAACCGTGCCAGTTCGTTGTAAGAAAGAGTTTCCTCCTACTTGGTTATCTACATACTGTTTCGTAGCCGCGTCAGTATTATTAGTTGGATCTGCTAAACTAGTAATCTTTTGGTTATTTAAAATAAGTTGGTCATCAAAATAAACTAGCCCCTTGACTTCTAAATTACTGGAAACCATTAAATCTCCCGCTGAATTAAGTCCGTGTGATGAACTAGCTCCACCAATAATTATAGCTGACGGACCAGCTAAGCGACTAACATAAAGACTCTTCCAACTATCAGAAGAAGATCCTAAATCGTAAGAATTATCCCTATTAGGAAGGATGTTTTTAAAATAAGCAATATCTCTCACCTCTAAATTGCCAATAATTTTTAAATCTCCTCTAATATTTCCTCCCTTAATATTTAATTTATTTTTAATATCTTTAGAAAGAGATAACTGAGTGTCTCTAGCAACTTGAGTGTTTCTAGTGGTTTGAATAATAACGCTATTAATAGTATCTTTAATATCTTTCAGATTAGCTGCTAAATCTTGGTTAGATTGGTTGAAATTATCTTTCAGATTATGATAAGTCCTAGCAACAACTTTATCAAGAGAATGAATTTCTCCCTGGGAAGCTGGATTATTTTTTTTAGAAATATTAAAGAAAACTTTAGCTAAATAATCCACTACCGGAGAATAGGCACCAGGATAAGCCAAAGCAGTAGAGGAAAAGAAAATAAAGAAAATAAAGAAAAGAGTGTAAAGGCTATTACGAGTAACTTTTTTTAAATCTCCTTCGTATATTTTTTGACTTTTTAAATAATAAGCTAAAGCGATAAAAATAATAGTGCCAGCAACTATAGCTATAGAAAAATAAGTTACTAAAACTGAATAGGTTTCTAAACTAACTAACCGTCCAAGCGCAGAAAATATTACTAGATAAGTCACGAAAGATTGTGGAGAGTAAAAAACATAGAAAAGAAGTGAAATAAAAAGTAATTCTAATATAGTTTTTAAATATCGTTTTCTGATGGTAGTCGCGTAAATTCTAGCTTGTGGATCTTGATAAGTAATTTTATGATCTTTTTTAAATTTAATATATTCAAAGTATCCTCTAATAACTAAAGCTAGAATAATTACAAAAGGCAAAAAAGACACGGAAAAATCAACTACCCCTTTAAACATTCCCGAGGAGGTAACTTTCAGAAATAAAAATAGACAGAGAGCTCCAATAAAATAGTACCAAGTTATTTTATTAGTTTTGGTTAATGCCTTTTTTTCGTTTTCCATTTGATTAAACTAGTAAAAAATTTATTCTTAATCACTCTTCTAATTAGAAGTTAAGAACAAATTTTAGTAAAAATTTTAGTTTTTAGTTTTTATTTTTTAGTTAAACTTCCTTAAATTTATTTTACCATAAAAAAAATAAACTACAAATTAACTTTTCCAAAGTTATCCACAAGCAATAAAAAAATTGCTCTTCCTTTCTTTATCCTTTATAATAAAATGTAGTTATGAAAAAATAAATCAAATATCCTTATCATTTAAAAGTTAAATAGTTGACTTTTAAAATAAGAAGTGCTACTTTGTTATGAGTTTCTTGAACAGAATTATTATAAATATTTTAGCTAATTCTTTAGCTATTTGGATGGCGAATTATTTAATCGCTGGTTTCATTTTTAAAGGAAACTCTTTAGACTTATTAGTAGCGGGAGCAGTCTTAGGAACAGTTAATTATTTTTTACGACCAGTAATTAAAATACTTTCTCTTCCTGCTATTTTTTTAACTTTAGGACTGTTTACAATCATTATCAATATCGCGCTGTTAGGACTAGTCGCCAAAATATTGCCTACTTTAACTATCCATGGTTTCTGGGCAACTTTCTGGGGAGTGGTAATAATCAGCATTATTAACCATTTAGTTTCTAAAGTTATGGAGAAAAATAATTAAACTATTTTATTTCCAATAACTTAACTAAAATTAACTTATGCAAAAAATAATAAATATAGCCGAAATCGTTATCTCCCTTTTATTGATTATCTCTATTCTTTTACAAAATAGAGGAGCTGGACTTTCTGGTGCTTTTGGAGGAGGATTTGGCGGTTATTATACTCGCCGAGGATTTGAAAAGTTTTTAGTCACTTTTTCCATAATTTTATCCAGCTTGTTTATTATTTTAGCTATCGTTAATCTTATTTTAGCTAAATAGAAACCTTTAATAAGTTGATTTAAATATATTAGTAAATTTTTTTCTAATAACAATTTATGGCTAAAGCTTAAGCAATGGCCAAAAATAATAAAAACTCTAAATAAGAAAGAAAAGATTTTTTTCTTCTTTCTTGTCTTTCTATTTATCAGCTCTTCTTTAAGCTGGGGCACTTTAACTTATTTGGCCAAAACTAAACCAGTGGCTACTTTTGGCGGTGAATATATTGAAGGAATTGTTGGCCAACCACTTCATATCAACCCACTTCTCGCTTCTTCCAACGAAACAGATAAAGAATTAACTCAAATAATTTATTCAGCTCTTTTTAAATATAGTAATCAAGGAAAAATAATTCCTGATTTAGTAAAAAGCTATACTCTTTCTACTGATAAAACTACTTATACTATTCACTTGAAGAAAAATGTTCTTTGGCAAGATGGTCAAACTCTTACTGCCAATGATGTTTTCTTCACTATCAATTTAATTTCTGACCCTGCTTATAAAAGTCCTTTACGTTCTAATTGGCAAGGAATTGAAACTAAAGTTTTAGATGATTATACTCTTGAATTTAAGATTAAAACCCCTTATGTTGGTTTTTTAAATAATTTAACTTTTGGTATTTTACCTAAACATATTTGGGAGTCTGTTCCACCTGAAAATTTTAGTTTAACTTCTCTTAATCTAGAACCAATCGGTACTGGTCCTTACAAGTATAGTTCCTTACAAAAAGATTCTAAGGGTAATATTTTAAATTATAAATTAACCGCTAATCCTAATTATTTTGATGGCAAGCCCTATATCGCTAAACTTACTTTTAATTTTTATACTGATGAAGCAACGGCTATTAAAGCTTTGGAACAAAAAGAAATTATGGGCATTAACGCCCTTTCTCCACAAAAAGTAGCTATTTTAAAAACCAAAAAAAGTCTCGCTATCTATAAATTTAAACTCCCTCGCTACTTTGCAATTTTTTTCAACCAAACAAAAAGTATCCCTATAGCTAGCGATGAGGTCAGAGAAGCTTTAAGCTATGCTACTAATCGGAAAGCTATTATCAATCAAGTTCTAGCTGGTAACGGAGAACCTGTTTATTCTCCTTTCTTACCAGGAATGGTAGGCTACTCATCTTCAATGAATTCTCCTAAGTTTAATTTAACTAAAGCTAATCAAATTCTAGACCAAAATCATTGGGTAAAAGGAGCTGATGGTTTTCGAGGTAAAGATGGAATTGGGTTAGAAATTAATTTAGTTACTACTCAATGGAACGAGCTAACAAAAACAGCTCAGGTATTAAAATCTCAATGGGCCAAGATTGGAGTAAAAGTTAAAATTAGCGATTTTTCTTTATCTGATATTCAACAAAATTATATTCGCCCCCGAGAATATCAGGCTCTTCTTTTTGGTCAAGTTATTGGAGTCAATCCTGACCCTTACTCTTTTTGGCATTCTAGCCAAAAGAAAGATCCCGGTTTAAACCTTGCCCTTTTTGGTGATGACAAAAGTGATAAATTAATTGAAGAAGGAAGAACAGAATTTAACACTAAAAAAAGACAACAAGATTATTTAGCTTTTCAAAAAATATTACAAAAACAAATTCCTGCTATTTTTCTTTATAGTCCCGAATATATTTATCCAGTCAGCACTAGTGTCAAAGGTATTCAAGTGGGAACTTTAGTAGAACCGGCTGATCGTTTTTCTGACATTAACCATTGGTATATTAAAACCAAACGAATCTGGAAAAAATAAAAATCTTAAAAACCTTACACAATCAGATTGTATAAGGTTTTTTATTTTTCTTTGTTGTAACTAGAAAAAAATGACCAGACAAATAAAATTTATTATAGACTAATTCTATATAGTTTTCTGTCTACTTTATTGATAAAAAAAAGTAAACTTTCATCTTGATTAAGGAACATCTGGCTAGCATCGTATTCTTTCTTAATATCTTTCACGCTTATTAAGCGAGTTTTTTTGGTTGTTGTAATATTGACCTTCCAAAAAGTATCAACACTTTTAACTTTGCTTTCTTTATAATCATTTGGCAAAATAGCGTGATTATCAATACCACCTGGCAAAGCATAATAAACTGTTTGTTCATCTTTTGACCAAACACATTTAGAAACAAAAGTTGGAATATCTAAATCATGGTACTCTCCACCTTTATAGTTCATAACAGCTAATTGCATTTTATAACCACCTTTTTGATTAGTATGGCTAACTAAAACATAATTACCTGAAGGACTCCATAAATAGTCAGCTCCAAAATTACCATTAAATAAAGTGTCTGTTTGACCACCAATAATTGGTTTTGATTGTAAAAAAGTCTCTTGATTAGCATCTCCTTGATTCCAAAAAGAAATCAAGCCAGTTTTGGGAATTTGTTTAATAACTACTCGGCGATATTTTAAGTTAGCTAGTTCTTTCCAATTTGACCCATCAACATTAGCGATATTAAGTGTCCTAGAATGATTTTGTGAATTAAAATATTTATAAAAAATTTTATTAGAATTAGCCCCCCAAGCCACTTCATCTAAATTTTTCTTCAGTAAAAAATAAGAATCTTTTTTAAAATTAGTTACATAATATTGGTTATTATTATTCATCTTAACTTTTAAAATAGCCCACTGTTTATCTGGTGACCATTTAATTCCTACTACCTTATTAAATTTTCTTTTCTCTATTGCTCGTCTTTCTGTTCCGTCCAAATTAGTTTGATAAAATTTTTGGTCGGCTTGAGAAAAATACAATATAAATCTCCCGTCTGAAGAGAGCGTTGCCGAAATTAATTTATCTTTAATAATTGGAATAATTTCATTTTCATTAGTTAATTTTTGCTTAGTTACCTTACCAATAGTTGATAAAGCATCTTTTTTAATACTCTGCGGACTAATCTTTCTTTTAAAGGCTACTACATAGACTCCCCAAAGAAGCAAAGATAAACAAAAAACAAAAAGAGAAAAGAAAAATATTTTTTTAGTGATGTTCATAAAAAAAGTTTCTTAAAAAATTTACCTTTTACCATTTTCCGCTAGCTCCTCCAGTCTGAGAACTGTTATTCTTGGTTGGCAATGAAGCTGAACTACTCGTTGTATTACAAGAAAAAGTATACCAATTATTTTTCTTAATTCCCAAACCTGTTTTTGCTGCTAAAACCCACATTATGATAACATTAACAAAAAACCACGCCATCAAAAAAATGACAAAACCTTTAAGACTGGCGCCTAAAAAACTTTTAGCTGTCTCCATGGACTGTTCATTACCAGCTGCTAGAATATACATAATGCCAGCAATAAAAATTCCTACAACCGTCACTGTAATTAACAATTCTGCACCAAAAGAAATAATATTTTTAGTCCCAATCACTAGATGACACAAAGTACAAGCATTGTCCGGATTATCCCCACTTCCGCAAGGAACAATTCCAGCAGCAAAGGAAGCATTAGGCATTAAAATTCCAAAAAATAAAATTAAGCTAACGACAAATTTTTTGCTCAACAAAAACATAATTTAAGAATACATTAAAAAATTATTTAAAGAAAAATTTAACCAAATCTGGATTGATAGCGTATAAGAGAACCCAAGACACCATCGCCATAATAATTCCGATAATGGCATCTGTAATTACTCCTTTAGCGCTCCCGGTTTGGGATTTATTACCTCCAGAAATTAAATACATATAACCACCGATAGAAATCATTAGCAACGCCGAAACACCAATTGCCCAAAGCCCAAATTTGTAAATCGCCATAATATAAGCTGGAAAATTAGTCGGCTTACCAAATCCAGGAATAGTTTCCATTGGTTGATATTGAAAAATTGTATTAGACCTATTAGTATTAATGGTTTTTTGCTTAGTTGGAAATTTTGTTACCGCCGTATACCCAATATCATAAATACTTGAAAAACTATAATAGTCTGCCCCTTGATTAGCGCAAGATTGATTACACTCACTATCACTATTAGCCTTAGTAGTTTTACCAGTCTGAGGATAGTTAAAAGGAATCACGCTTCCAGTAGCACAATAACAATTTTTACTTTCTATTTTATTAGAAACAGGAAGATATTTTATATTAGTTAGCTTAGAAAAACTATAATAAGTTGCTCCTAATTGAACACAAGTCTTTTTACAAGCATTACTGTCATTAACAGCGGTAGCATCTCCAACAGCGCTAAACATTTTCAAAGGATTCTGGCTAGCACAGAAACAATTATCATTCACGACTGAGCTAATAGCTTGAGCTGGATTAGCCTTACTGAAAACTACTCCTGAGATTAAGAACAAAAGAATAGTCAAATAAATTTTTTTATAATTATTCATTTTTTATTTTTGAAGATAATGAGAATACTAAAGAGGCCGTAACTAACATTAAAAATATGGTCAAAATTATTCTTAGAATAAAAGCTATGTAAGCTGGAACTGCCGAAAAAAGAGTCGCCATAATTTTTTTACTGGAAGATTGAGCAACTGCTTTTGGTTTAATTTTTTGCATTATAACATTAATATTATCTGCAATTGGCTTTTCATAAAACTGATCATAAGAAACTCCCCAATATTTATTTAAGGCTTTTTTCGTTAAATTATTTTGCGTATATAAAACGCTTACCCCTACATTATAACTTTGATTACTTGGTTTAGGTGGTAAAGTTAAAACACCATTTTTATCTAATTTAAATCCATATTTTCCAACATTATTTTGATTGATAGAATTACCATCCACAACCCAGTTATAATCAGTTGGTGGAATATAAGCTCCAGAGGTTAACGCCATTAATTTAATTGGACTGCTGGATAACGCCCAAAAATTTATTTGACTATAATCTGGCCATTGTTTACCGTTAAAATCAATGTAGTGACCAAGTAAAACTGGTTTACAAGTTTTAGTATCAGCAGAAAGAATTTTTATTTGGGGATCAGCCACTTTAAATGTTCGGATTAAATTTATTTTCTGTCCACTTACTTGATTAGTAGCTACCAAAGAAATATTAAATTCTTCTCCTACTTCTTTTACAACGGGGAAATAAGCTACATTAGTTTCTTGATTTAAATTACAACCCTGGAAAAAACAAGTTTGATAAGTAAAAGGTTTTCCATCAATTGACCAAGCATAATTAGATAAATTATTAGCATCAACTTTAATTCCAATGATTTCATTCTTAGCAACTGAACAAACAACTTTGTTTATACCAGCAGTACATTGTTCTGTTCCTTGCATATTTAATTGCAATGATTTAGAAACATTAGCCGAAAAAACTTGCATTCTATTATTCACTGAAGCAATAGGAATAATTATATCAGTATGTCCTTCTCTGCTAGTTCCTCCTGATGTTGGCTCAGTTACTGTTAACTTAACCCGAAAATATTTTTTCGGATGAGGAAAATTTAGTTTAAACTCAAAAGAATCTAAACCTAGACCTGTTGTCTGAGTAGAATCAGGCAAAGCAGATTTCAACAAAGGTTTTCCCCAACTATCTGGATTAGCTTCATCGCTTTGATAAACTTGCCAAAAATAATTTAGATAACTGGTATCGCTTATGTCGTCAAGTGAAGCTTGCACAATAACCGTATCTCCCGAGTTAGAATTAACTTTTGGATCATTCATTGGAGTTTCTGGAGAATAAGAAAGTGAAACATTAATTTTTCTCCCATTTTTACCTACTGCTGTTGGACTGACTAAATTAGCATATAAGCAGTTATTTAAATCAGAAGCACTTTTTATATTATTAACTGATATATCATCTGAAATATTAGAAACAGAATAAGTAGGTGTGGTTGAAGTTGAACTTTGAGAAATAACATTACCAGTCAATGAATTGGTTACTGTCGTTGTAGTTGTAACCACAGTCTCTATACTAGCAATATTAGCTGCTCTACTCTGGATAGTTTGATTAGTCGTCTGAGTTACTGTAGTTGTTTCTCCTTCCGAAGGAGAATTAGTTGATTGAGATATAGTATTAGTAGTTTTTTTAGGAAAATTTTTAATGATTGGACTTACATCGCACATACTTTTAGGCATTGCCCACATAGTTCGGTAAGAAGCATCAGCTGTTTGAGTAGATTCAATAGAAACACCTTCTACTACTACCCCTACTTCATCACCAGTTTCATAATTCCAAGTAAACTGTTTTATTCCAAGTCCAGCCACATTAGCTTCGTCTACATTTCCCGTTCCAGCTGTATCAGGACTGTTAGGATCAGTATGCCAAAATTTTTCTTCTTTAATTCCAAAAGAACCATCACCTGTTACTTCTCCTGGCGCATGAGGAAAAAGGTGAGCACATTTAATCCGATACTCATCGCCACCTTTCGTATCGTGAATATAACAATAAGAAGTTTTTCCTCCTTGATCATCTCCTCCAAAATTAGCTTTATAGCTATCATTACTATTATCTCTAGAATAATTAGCATCTTCCCAATCAAAACCATTATTAACAATAATTCTCGTAGCTTTAATTTTGTAATCTGCAATATCTACCCGTCCATCTTTATTTAAATCACATTGCTTTTTTTCTATAGAGTCAGGAGTACTTGTCCGAGGACAATTTTTTGTTTTTAAAAACCAAGTAAAGTATAAATTTTTTGATTCATTAAGAAAGTAAGTCGTTGTAGCTACCGCAGTAATTTTTTGTCCAGGAGATGGATTGCGAGGATTAAAAGTCAGTGTTACTTGAGGTGGTGTTTTCTTTTTCCGAGAAACATTGAAAGATTGAATACCATATTTTAATTCTGTCTTATTAACTCCTAAGTTATTCATAGCTGAATCCATTACTCCGTTGACATCTCCTCCACCAAAGCTAGTCAAATCCCAAGCTTGCACTGAAGGACTAAACATAAAAAGAGAGATTAAGAAAATAAAAAAACTTTTAATTACTCCCATGAGTATTCTCTCCGTCCTATTAATTTTTTTTATCTTTTTTTTCATATTCTTAATTATTTTTATTAAAATATTTTTTTATTAAAGTGTTTTAATTTATTTTATTTTTATTAAATGAATTAAATAAGAGTTTAAAATAATGAAGAATAACAATCCACTGATATAAGAATAAATCATAGACTTACTTTTATAAGCTGTGATCCCGCCGGTAAGAGCCAGAATCAACATCGGTACCATCTGCCAAAGATTAGCATTAAATCCTTTCTGAATAATAACCACAATTAAATAAATTAACGCCTGAATAACGACTGACCATTTTCCTGTTTCCTCTCGAAAAGTATTTAAAATAAAACCGCGAAAAAAATATTCCTGAATAAACAAAATAAAATTTGCTAAAACAAACATATAGAGAGTAAAAAACCAGAAATTATTTATTATAATAGCTGATATTCTATAACTAGCAGAAAAATTAGTTAATTTAATTAATGTAAAAATACTAACCAATGAAATTACTAGCATCGCTGAGCCCCAAATAATTCCCACTTTTTTATTTTTCAAATTTAATCCTGAGGTTTTAATTTTTTTCTTAAGAATAAATTTTAGATACAAAATTGGTGCTAAAAATAGGAAAAAAAATCCTCTCGTTAAATCTTGAAAAAAACCAGTCGTCGGAAAAACAATAGAAAGAACTAAACACACTATTATTATAGCAGATGTTAGAAAAAATTCCTTATAGTTTAAAAGAAGGCTTTTTTTCGTTCTTATTTTTTTATTTTTAAAGCTATAATAAGTCATTTTTTAACTTAAGTTTTCTAAAAAAATTCTAACCATTAAATTTATTTTATTTTATTTTCAGTTCTTTATCTATTTAGCGTTTAAAATTTGCTGTTGGGTTTTTCTAGCCGAGAGGAGCATTAAATAAATAATTATCACAGTCAGAGTTTCAATCGGCAGTAGATCTATTCCAAAAATTAATTCTGCACTTGTTCCAGCCAATAATACCAACCAGCTTTTTATCATTTTTCGTTGTCCTTTACCAACTCCATTAACCGAATTACCTAGCAACATCATCAATGCAATAAAGATAGAAACACAAAAGGTTAAAACAATTACTATTATATACCAAATCCCCGTTACTTCTAATAAATCTAATATATCTTTTAACACCGCTGCTAAAAGAGCTACTCCATACATCCAGTCAGTAAAAATACTCATTTGAAAAAATAGGGAGAAAAAACTAACTGGGTTAGAAATATTTTTAATTACCTCTTTAGATTCTTTAATAGTTTTTTGAGTAGAACTATTTTTTTTTGTTAAATTATTTGCTCTCCCTGTTTGCCTAGCTTGTTCTAATCTTTTTTTATGTTGGTGCTCATTCATCTTTATATTTTATTCTTCACTAAATTCTTTTTTAGCCTGATCAATTTTCATTAACTGAGCTGGATCAGTAGTAATTATTTGGTCTTCTGAATAGGAAGCAACTACTTTAATAGCCACATGTTTAGTACCGGCAAAAAAAATCCCTTCTCCGATATTACTTTCTAACAATAAAAATCTTTCTTGATCAGTTAAATAAAATGTTTCACTAACCATATCAATCGCAGCGGTGGATTGTTTTAATAATAATTGAATAGAAGAGTTCGTTACAATCGCTTTCCCGTAACGAGAAGACAGAAAATCTCCTACATCCTGAGTAATTGTCGTTAATCCAGTATAATATTTACGACATCGTTTCGCAATTCCAAACATAAAAGAAGCTGCGTCATCATATTTCATCATCACCCACGCCTCATCTACTAACACCAATCTTCTTTTTAAATTAGTTCTCATCTCATTCCAAATAAATTGCATCACAATGTACATTGCAATAGGACGCAACTCTTCTCCCATATCCCGAATATTAAAAACTACCATTTGATTATCAATTTTAACATTAGTTGTGTTATTTAAAAAACCAGCAAAAACCCCTTCCGTATATTTTTCTAGCCGAATAGATAAATCCTCTCCTCCTTCCATACTTTGCAAAACCTGATATAAATCTGACATCGTCGGATAAGCTTCTCTAGAAATAGAGTTAAAATCAGTTTGAGCGGTTATATCCCGAATAGCGTAAGTTTCTCTCACCGCTCTATCTAAAATAGAATCTTCTTCTGGAGTAATATTTCCTAGCATACTATGTAATAATCCCAGCAAACTAGCGATATTATTTCTTAAAACATCTTCTGGATCTTCATCATCTTTAATTTTTGGTAAATCAAAAGGGTTTAAATGATTTTTTGAGTTAAGCGATATTTTAATAAAAGTTCCTCCAACTGTCTCACAAAGATGTTTGTATTCATTTTCTGGATCAATAATTACTACATTAGTTCCCAACATTAGCGACCTTAAAATTTCTAATTTAACAGTATAACTTTTTCCAGCTCCTGATTTAGCAAAAACTACCATATTAGCATTCTCCATCTCAAAACGATCGAAAATCACTAAACTATTATTATGTCGGTTAATACCATAAAGAATACCTTTATTAGTAGAAAGAGTAGAGGAAACAAAAGGAAAAGTAGTAGAAAGAGGAGAACTATTCATACTAGTCCCAATATCTAATTCATCGTTAGCGAGTGGTAAAGTAGAATTAAAACCCTGTTCGGATTTAAAAATAGCCGGTTTAACATACACTAATTGAGCTTCTAAAATAGCTTCTATAGAATGAGTAGCTTCATTTAAATCTTTTTCATTTTCACCATAAACAGTAATATATAAACCAAAACGGAAAAACTTTTCGGTTCCTTGCTGAAGATTACTTCTCAATTCATCAATATCTTGTACTGCTGTTTCCAAAGCTGGATCATTAATCATTCCTTTTTGTTGTTCTATGTGGATTTGTGACTCCACTCTAGTAGCATTCTTCTTAAGAGTCTTTAAAATGTCATAAGTATCTACTGGATGGATAAACATTGAAATATCAATAGGCATATCAATATTAATAATTGGAGAGAACCAATTACTATGTAGAAATCTAGGATAAGCAATTACAAAAATTGTTTGTACTAACGTTTCTCCTACTCTAATATTGCGAGAATTGATTTTTATCGCAGCTGGAGCAATTAAATCATTTAACTTAGACACTCCTTCTTGATAGTATCTTTCACTCTCTAAAACTTCGTCAACTGGTTGAGATTTTTTTTGATTTTGATTTTTTTTAAATATATTTAACATAATTTCATTTCATCAGTTCTAATTTACTTACATCTTTAAGAGTAGTCGCTCTGTAAAGTTCTGGATTATAAGAATTAAATAAAAGCTCAATTAATTCTTCCGTTTTAAGCGGAATTATTCTCAAACCGATACCTGCTAACGCCGAAATAATATGATCCACTCTCTGGTATAATTGGCTTTTATAAGTTTCAAAATTTTCTCTTTTTTCTAAAATATTTTTTCTTGAGTTAAAAGTATTAAATAAATTACTAATAAAGCCTTTCTCCTTATTTTCCATTGGAGAAAAAGGAATAACGATATAAAAATTTTTTTCCATTATATTAGAATCCTTTACTAGTTGATCAATAAAGCTTTTGTATTCCGTAATTTGTAATCTCAATAATTCATTATCTTGTCTTCTTTCCTTAGTACTCAAAAAATCTAAATAACTTTGCATATTTAATTTTCTAGAACTAATGATAATTTGTACTGGGAAATCAATAGAGTTGAGAAAATTTTGATATTGGTTAATAATAGCTTCTTGCTCTTCAGTAGATTTAAGATCAAAATTAATAGCCGAAACTGCTAAAACAGCTCTCAAAGAACCATTTTTTAAAACTACGATGTCTTCCTTAACCTCTGCTACATCTAGATATTTTTGTGTCGGAGAAGTCGCTGTTTTTTTAGTTAGCTTATCTGAATGTAATATTTCCATACCTATTTATTTTTAGTTTTTAGTTCCTTAAATTTCAATTTTTGTTTAGTCAACGTTACCTCTATTCAAAAACTTTTTTGAAGTTTCTCAGTCTATTTGAAATTTAATTTATTTTTTTTAGTTTATTCTCTAATACCGTCTAATCTTTTAGAAATTTCTTTTATCTTGTCACTCTTTAAAACTTTCTTTTTTATTGGCTTTGGTTTTTTATTTGTTAGATGATTTCTTGGTACCGCTCTTATATTATCATAGTTTCTCTTCCAAACATATATTTTAGGACGAAAGAAAAAATGAACTGATGACATTAAAAATTTATTCAACGGCTGACTATAAGGTTTATAAAAAGCTAAGGCTCCAAAAATAACCGCATCAATTAAGCCAGTTATAATCAGACTTGAAGTATCCAACATACTCCATAGTATTAAGAAGATGATTCCACCAATAGCCAACCAACCTAATTGCTTAGCCGTAAAAGGACCAACTATCTTATCTTCTATACTAATAAATTGTGGGACATTAAATTGCATACTAATTTAATTTTATTATTTATTTTTCTTTAAGATTAACGATATTTTTAGGGTTAACTGAAACAGGAGAATTATTATTGATTATTTTATTATTTTTAGCTTCTATTGATTGTGGTTTTTCTGTAAATTGATTTTTAAAATTTCTAGGAGCTATTCTCATTGGTTGCGGAGTTTTTTTAACTACTGGCTCTGGAGAAATATTTTTAACAACTGAATTTTCATCTTTCTCTTCAAAAGGCATTTTCTGATGAGTGGTAAATTCAATTTTAGAAATTTGCTGATCCGGCAAATCATTGATTGGTTTTTTTGGAATTGATAAATTATTTTTATTTGTTTTTAAATTTGGTTTTTGACTAAAATTAATAGTTTTTTCTAAATTATTTTCAGGAGAGACTATTTTAGCTGAAGTTTTTTTACTTAGATTAAGAGATTTATTAAAAGAATCCATTGATTTTTTAACTGGCAAAGACGAACCAACTGAAGATTGAGTAGTTAGCTTTGCATTTTTACTGATTGCAAAATTAGGCTTAGGCAAGGTAGAGTCTGAATGATCAGAAGCTAATAACTTAGCCACTAGTGGACTATTGGCTAGCTGATTTTCTTTTACTCCCAATTCTTCTTCTGGGGTTTTTTGAATAATTTTCTTTTCTCCTTCTATAATTTTTTTATTTTTTTCAGTTTGAAAAATATCTTTCGGCTCAATATAATTTTTTATTTTTTCTTGAGAATTAACTGACCATTTTGTTTCTTTTCCTCCCGTTTCTCTTTCTGCTTTCTCATTATTTTCTTTTTTATCTCCTCTCGATAAAATATTCTTTTGAGGAAAAACAATTTGATTATTATTAGTATCTACGGTAATAAATGCTTTCTCGTCATAAGATTTAAAAAGGTAAGCTAATTTTTGTCTTTCTTTGGCCAATAAAGATTTAGTATTCTTATTCTGAAATAAATATATTCCTCTATCCATAGCTGTTGGCGAATTATGTCCTATCGTGAAAGTATAATCAGCTAACCAATTTTTCAACGACGGACGAACTGGTGCTGGATAATTATCTAATTCAATATGATTTTTAGTAATTAATTGATCTGCCAATTTAGGATATTTTTTTAGTGCTTCTTGAAGAGTAATTTTTTCTAAGCTAGACTGGTATTCTTCCTCTTGCGTTTGGTCATTAATTATTTTATTTATTACTATTTGAGAAATTTTCTTAGCTTGGATAAGATCCATCTTGAATTCTTTAGCTAATAAATTTGGAAAATCTTCTAATTTTATCTCACCAAAATAGAAACTTCTTACCATTCTAGCAATAACCGCTATTTGTAAAAGATCTAAAGAAAAAGTTTTACCAATTCTTTGGATTGTTTCTCCTGTTTCAGGAGCTGATAATTTATTTCTTATCGGAATAGTCAACGTCAAAAATTTATTCTGTCTTTCTACAATTTGGCTATAATTTTCATCATCAGGATTTTTTGTAACTGAAACATGTTGAGGTATAGTACACCTTTTAATTTGTATTTCTTGGTCTAATTTTGTGAAACTAATCTTTTTCATTTTAACAAAATTAAAAATTAAATAATCCCCACTCCTGACGAAGCAGCATAATTGTTTCCATTCATATCTCTAACCATTGTTTGCCGTCGTTGTGCATTACTGTTTTGATAATAATTTTCAGTTGCTTGTCGTCTAGCAATAGTATTTGCATCTATTGAATAAGATTGACTTTCCCTATCGTAACCGAGTAATTTCTCCATATTTTGATTCTTCCACTGATCAGTAGAAAGCTTACCAATCTCATTTTGAGCGATATTGATTCTTTCTGCTTCTGTTAAATTATGCCCTGCTCTTTGCTCAGCTTGTTGAATTTTGGAATCAACCACCACATCAGCTCTTTTCTTTCTAGTTGTATTTTCAAGCATTTCTCTAACTTTTTGATCTCTAGTTTTATTCATAGCAATCGTAAACTCTTCTTTTTCAATTATTCCCATTTCGGACAATCGATAGATTGCCGCTATATTACCACTCCTAGCTTGCTCTCTTAAACTTTCTACGGACTCGTTACTTTTATCCATTTCAGACGCTCGCTTCTTAATGTCTTGCTCCTGAGAACCGGTAACACCTAATTTTCCTGCTATCCAAGCTTCAGTTGATTTAGTTTTTTCATCTCCACGTAATCCAGGAATTTTACCCAAAAATCCAGGAGCTCCTTTACGAATATAATGGTCTTTGGCTTTTTTAAATCCTCCAGGAATTCCTGTTGCTTGCCACGGAGCATTTAAGGCTACTCTAGCATATTTATGAGCTTTATCGGTAACCTTTTTAGCTCCAGCAATATTAAATGATTGAGCCATACCAATTCCAATCCAGAGTATTACTAACGGAATCATAAAAAATGCAATAGAAGATACAAAGCTTGAATCTAAGCTTTGATTAGCAGCGATCGCCTTCATTGTCCCATTAGCAGAAGTGCTTATTTTATTCATAAACTCCACAGAAACATAAATCATAAAAATCATGATTGGTCCGAAAAAAGCATATTCAAAAAGCTTATCCCACCATTTATCAGCGTAAGAAGCCGAAAAAGGAGCAATTGCTCCAATAAAAGCTACTGAAGAAAAAATAATCAAAATTGCCAAAGCTATACTTCTAATTAAAAAAAGAACAGCGATAATCATTAAAGTAATAGCAAAGATAAAGCCAAATATGATAGCACTAATTAGATTAGTTAAATCTGGCATATCTGCTGGATGGATAATATTAAGCAATCCTCCAGAATTCGCAATTTGAGCAAAAGATCCAGCCCCACCCCCTAAATTATTGATTAAATAATACATCATAGAATTAGCAACATCAATTATAAATCTAGAAATCGGAAAACTAAAATTAACCAAAAGAGCCATAATGACTAGAGTTAAAAGTATTTTTTTATAACTATATTTATCCACTTGAAACACCGTAGCAAAAGCCGAAAAAAGCAAGACTAAAATAAATAAAATATTCAAGGTGTCTCTTACTAAAGCCCATGTAGAATAAATAATTGGGTTATCAATTATAGTCATCATCGTCTTTGGTTCAATAACCCATTCAAAAAGAGTAGCAGAAGCTTGAATAATTTTTCCATCTAAATATAAGATTTTTAATAGAGCACAATTTAAAGCATTGCCAGAAGTCCAATTCAAAGCACTACAAGAATTATTTAAACTAGCCTTTCTTTGAGAGGCTGATTGATTTACTGCTGCTGCGTGAGCGACAGGAATAAAATCAGCTTTAAAAGAAAATATTTTGTTAGAAGAAGAAAATATCAAGATAGACACGAAAAAAATCGCTAAAAATCGTTGTACATTTTTATGATAGATTATTTTATTCATTTAACTCTTTATTTTGGTCTTTAATTTGGTCTTTAATTTTTCCTAACTATTTAGCATCTGGATTTTTCCAAGCGTTAGTATTACTTGTTGTATCTGGATTTTTCCAAGCGTTAGTATTACTTGTTGTATCTGGGTTATTCCAGCTGTTATTATTAGAAAATCTAGCTGCTGGACCATTTTTATTGATAACTTGATCCATTATTTTATTCATTTGTAAATTAGAATTCATTTTTCTCTGAGATTTATTCTCTACTTTCTTCACTCCTTGTTTAAATGCTTTAGTTATTAAAGAAGAAACGAAAGAACCAATTATTTCAGCTGGATGAGTAGCTGAAGCAATTATCTCGTTACCAATATTTTGAACATTAGCTACATTAGTTTTTATTAAAGAACCCGGATTAGTGATAGTTCCACTTTTATCTCCTTTACCTAAAAATCCCTGATAAGCTACCGCTTTATTCTCCTGAACCATTCTTTCTTCTCTTAATTTTCTTTGGTATTCTTCTTGGACAGCATTATCAAACGACCAGGGATTATTAACCCCAGAAAGATAAGTTCCCATAGTCTTAAAATTATTAGCTTCAAACATTTGCGATGGATTGCCTTCATAAGTCACTTTTGGTGGAGCCGAATTAGAAGAATTATCAATAACCCTTCTAGCATTATTAGTTAGCTCTCCTGCATAACTACTATTATGCGAGAAACCTTCCGATACATAGCTAGATGATGAACCTCTCCCTTGAGTCATTTGACTTAAATAGTCATTCATATATTTTTTACTTTTATTTTTTGGTTCGTTAATCAAGTACTGTTTCCAATCAGTAATAAAACCCGCCGAATCATTACCTCCACTCATTAAAGAATCTACTTGTTGATTTAAGGTTTTGGCCGCTTGTTTTTTAAGCATTCCTAACATTGCACCCTTAATAAAATCAATTACTTTATCTAAACCGACTTTTATACCCGGGTCCATAGCTGGCCAAAGAGCTGCTTGAGCTTTTTGTGGATAGAAAGAAAGCGAGAAAGAAAATAAAATAACTACTAGAATAGCTTTCTTGAAAAAATTGTTTTTGTTTCTTAGCATACTAAAAAGTTAATTCCTCAATAAAATTATTTATTTGTCTTATTATATTTAATGTCAACGCCATATTTCTTCATCTTATTTTGAATATCACTATAGTCCATATTATATTTTTTAAACTTATTTTGGATATCATCAGAAAAACTAATTAAATTATTCACAAAAGAACCGATTTTAGCATAGTTAGCTATCCCCATTATTGGATCTTGAGAATTATTTTTAATTAAACCCTTTAATTGTTCTGAGTAAGTAGCATATTCTAAAGCTTTAATATGAGTATTTACCATTTCTTTTGGCACCTCAACTTCCTTTAATTGACTAAGAATTTTTTGACCACTTTTACTAATATTATTAAGACTGTTCTGATCACCAGAACTTAAAGCCATTATAATTTGTTGGACACTTTGATTAATAACAGAAGAAATATCAGTAAAAGAAGTTATTGGTTGAGGAGAATTACTCGTTAAAATATAAAATACCGCTGCTACATAATTAGTAAAATCTTCTTTTCTTTTTTTCTGTGCCTTACTTGAACTAAGATTTTTATAGTCTTGTTTCTTAATTTTAATTTCTGAAAGTGGAATTGTTGGAAGATCAATAGATTTCTTATCATTAATAGCTAAAGAGCTATCCACTATTTTCTGAATTTGTGCTAAAGTAACTTCTTGGTTACCAGCCTTAGATTGATTAGAAAGATTAGCAATTTTTTGAGCTACTTCACTAGTTAAATTATTTTGACCAGACTTATTTTTAACTAAATTTTTTTCAGCCCATTTTTTCTGATTATTTAGAAGCTTATCTCCAGGAGCTGGTTTTAAAGGATTATAACCCGCTTTAACTTCGGCTCCATCAGAATATCCATCACCATCAGTGTCTGGATTATAAGGATCAGTTCCATATAATTTTTCTTCTTGATTAGTCAATCCATCTTGATCAGAATCTAAAAAAATATTATTATTAG
The DNA here is from genome assembly GCA_003056145.1 of Parcubacteria group bacterium M10-OD1-1. Lineage (GTDB taxonomy): Bacteria > Patescibacteriota > Minisyncoccia > Moranbacterales > UBA2206 > M10-OD1-1. Next base: position 124,388 of record LSNL01000001.1, on the reverse strand, counting down.
TTTGATTGTTCTCTTTCGCCACCACGAAAAAAGCAAAACTCAAAATAATCAAGCTACTTAAAATTAAAATTGATAAGTTTACTTTTTTAGTTTTCATTGCAATAAAATTATACCACAAAAAAAATAAAAATGTTACTCATTAAAAGAATTGATTGTTGATAACTTTTCTTTTTTAATATCCCGACTAATCTTGCTTTTTATTTGCTCAAAAAGTTGAATACTGCTAAATTTAAAATATGCTTAAGTTAGAAAAAATTATTGATACTTTGGTTAAAAAAAGAGTCAGCTTACTAGCTTGGACATTAGGATTTTTAGCTATTATTTTTTTACGCTGTTTCATTGAACAGTTTATAGCTGTCTCCCAGCCAATTTTTTGGTTTGAATCAATTATTGAGTATATTCATAATTTTTATTTTTTCGCTTTAGCTTTTCTTCTTATTTGGTTATTTTTCAGTTTTCTTTTTAAACTTCGTCCGCAAAAATTATCTGGGCTACTTATTTTTGCTTTAGCTCTCACACTCTTTCCACCAATAATTGATATGCTAAAAAACCACGGGGAAGTTTACTGGAGTTTCTATTTGCTAAGTAATCCTCATCTTTTATGGCAACAATATTGGAGTATTTTTGGACATTTGCCTTCAGGCATTGTTTATTTTGGGACTAAAATAACTTTTATTTTAGCTGTTTTAATTTCCGCTGGACTAATTTGGCTAAAAGAAAAAAGTTATTTTAAATCTATCTTAGGAGCTTTAATTGTTTATTCTATTCTTTTTTTTATGGGAGCTTTCCCTTCTTTTTTTGTTTATGGTTATGACTTTATTTTTCATTCGACTAAAATCTTACAAATTCAATCTTTTCAAATTGCTCAATTTTTTGGAGCTGCCAATAATGTCTTTGGAGTTAATTTTCCTAGCGTTAGATATGCTTTCGCCTATCAATTAGATTTTGTTTACTTTCCTTTTCTAGTTATTTTGTTGACCTGGTTTTTTTGGTTAGTTAGTCCAATAAAATTTCTCGCTTTTATTAAAAATCTGCGTTTACCTCAATTGATTTATCATTTTGGCTTATTTTTTATAGGCTTAGGCTTAGGCATTTTAGCTTATCCACAAAACTTTAATCTTAATTTATTCTCTTTTTTAAGTATTTTAATTTTGATGCTCAGTATTTGGTTCTCTTGGGAAGCTTCTGTTATTATTAATGACATTTATGATTTACCAATTGACCAAATATCTAATTCTCAACGACCATTACCTCAAAAGATTTTTACCGTAGAAGAATACCGAGATTTAGGAGTAATCTATTTTTTATTAGCTTTATTAGGAGCTATTACTATTAGCGTTCATTTTGCCGTACTGATTATAATTTATCAAATTTTAGCCTGGTTTTATTCCGCCCCTCCCTTTAGATTAAAACGCTTCCCATTTTTAGCCACTTTTATTAGTTCTTTAGCTTCAGTAATAATTTTATTTATAGGCTATATTTTGATGGCTTCTCATCAATCTATTGCGACGCTCTCTTGGAGAATTCCTGCTCTTTTAATTCTTAGTTATACAATTTCTCTGCCTATTAAAGATTTAAAAGATATCGCTGGCGATCGAAAACATAAAATTTGGACTCTTCCTGTTATTTTCGGAGAAAAAAATAGTCGTTTAATAATCGCTTCTGGAATTTTTATTTCTTATTTGGCTTCTATTTTTTTTCTTAACGAATTACGACTATTTTCAGTTGCTCTCTTTTTTGGAATAATAACCTTTTTAATTGTCATCAACCAAAAAGTAAAATCGTCCCAACTTCTTTATTGGGTATTAGCTTTAGTATTTTTTTACGGATTTATTTTAGTTAAAGTTTCTTTCTTCTAATTAAAAAGTTTTCTCAATTTTTCCCAATCTTCTACGCTTAACTCTTGCGCTCTAACTTGAAAATTAAGATTAATCTTTTTAAATTTTTCAGCTATTTTATTTTTATCAAGATGTAAACTATTGCTTAGATTATTGATTAATGTTTTTCTTTTAGCACAAAATCCGGCTCTAACAATTTTAAAAAATTCCTTACGCTCAACAGAAGAAAGTTCTTTTTCCTTAGGTATTATTCTAATTACGGCACTGTCTACCTTTGGTATTGGCTGAAATGATTCTTTAGCTACTTCAAAAAGTAATTCCACTTCAGCATAATATTGCACCGCCACCGATAAAAGACTCATTTGACCAGCTTGGCTACAAATTCTTTGAGCAACTTCTTTTTGAACCATTAAAATTATTTCTTGAGGAGGATTTTCGGCTTCTAGTAATAATCTAATAATTGGCGAGGTAATATAATAAGGAATATTAGCTACTACTTTATATTGAATTGTTTGGATAGAAGAATTAGTAAAATTAAGCAATAATTTATTTAAATTTCCTTGTAAAATATCCTGTTGAATAATTTTAACTTTAGGATTATTAAAAAAATTTTTAGTTAATAATTCAACCAGTCTTTCATCAATTTCAATTGCTAATATTTTTTTAACTTGTGCAACTAATTTTTCCGTTAAAGCTCCTGCCCCAGGACCGATTTCTATTACTAAATCATTTTTTTCTAATCTAGCTGAACTAACTATTTTATTTAAAATAGTCTGATCTTGTAAAAAATTTTGCCCCAAAGATTTTTTTAATTTCATTTTTTAATTTAATATTCTTCTTACTTTTACATTTATCACGCCCCTCCCGACTGAAGCTATCTTTTGAAAAGCTACTTTATCTAAATCTATTATGCGTCCTCTAGCCTTGGGTCCATAATCATTTATTTGAACAATGACTGATTTACCATTGCTAATATTAGTAACTTTCGCATAGCCTCCTTTTGGAATAGTTGTGCTAGCCGCAAAATTATTCACTACTGAAGGAAATTTATTTTTCAATTTAGCTGTTTGTCTATACCAAGAACCTTGACCGCTATTAATTTTACCTAATTTTAAATAAGTTCCCTGAAGCTCAATCTGTGAGATTGGTTTTTTAATGATTTTTTTCTCTAGTACGACCTGAGAAATTATTTTTCCATTTTTATAAGTAATCCTGTATTTGATTTTTTGACTTCCTTTTTCTCCAAAAATTTTAATCTTTTTCTTTCGCCAACCTATTTGAGAATTTTTTTTAACAATTATCTTAAACTGAACTGGTTCTTTTTTCGTTATTTCTTGAATTTTAACCCGAGTAACAATTATCTTCATCTTATTCTGAATTAAAAAACTTCGTTTCGGTTGCACCTGATCTAATTGTGTTAATTCTATCCCTCGTTCTTCTAAAGCTTGCCGAACTGTTTTAGCAGTAACATAACAACTATCTACTTTTTTATCCACTAATATTTTTATGCTAACTGCCTTTTTTATTTCAATATACTCTCCTGGATAAAGTGGACTATTTTGAGCGGGGAAAATTTTATCATATTGAGTAAGTATAATATTTTTTTCTTGCAATAATTCTGCCACTGAATTAGCCTTAGTTTTTTCCTGAAAAAAAAGTCCATTATCATTGATAGTTATATTTTTCAAACTATTATTAAAACTCAAAATAGTTTCACTTTGAGAAAAAAAAGCGAATGCTTTAAAAGTTATCAAAAAGAAAACCATTAACACTAAACCGCTAATAAAAAAATTTTTCTTCTTTAAAAAAGACATTAGAACTTTTAGAAATATTCTATTAAGAAAATTTATTAATCTGAGCTATATTTTACAAACTTAATCTGTTTTAAATCTGTACTGAATAGCTTCGGCAATATGTTCCATTTTTATTTTTTCCGATCCTGCTAAATCAGCCACTGTCCTTGCTACTTTTATTATACGATAATAAGCTCTAGCACTCAAATAGAGATTAGCTACTGCTTTACGCATTAAATCTAAACCCAAAGAATCTAATTGGCAAAAAATTTTAATTTGTTCGCCGTTCATTTCACTATTAGTGATTATTTTTAATTGAGCAAATCTTTGGCGTTGGATAACCCGAGCTTTTTCCACTCTTTCCCTAATTATTTTAGAACTTTCACTAGAACTTGACTCGGCTAATTTTTCAAACTTAATCCTTGGAACTTCTATATGTAAATCTATTCTGTCCATAATAGGTCCTGAAATTTTTTTTTGATATCTAATGACTGTTGAAGGTGAGCAAGAACAAACTTTTTCTGGATCAGTAGCATTGCCACAGGGACATGGATTCATCGCTGCAATTAGAGTAAAACGAGCTGGAAATTTTAAAGTTCCTTGAGCACGAGAAATAGTTATTATTCCATCTTCTAATGGCTGACGCAAATTTTCTAAAACAGTTCTAGAAAATTCTGGAAATTCATCTAAAAATAAAATCCCCCGATGACTTAAACTAATTTCACCTGGACGAGGAAAAGTTCCACCGCCAACTAAAGAGACTGCGCTAGCACTATGATGTGGTGAGCGAAATTGTCTTTGTGCAATTAAAGGTACTCCTCTAGGTAATTGACCAGCAATAGAAAAAATTTTTGTTATTTCTAAAGCTTCTTCCGTAGTTAATCGAGGAAGAATAGAAGGCATAGTTTTAGCTAATAAAGTTTTACCTGATCCCGGAGGACCATTTAAAATAACATTATGCCCACCAGCTGAAGCAATTTCTAAAGCTCTTTTAGCGTGCTCTTGACCTTTAACATGTGACATATCCATTTCATATTGCTCGTGAGAAAAAAGACTTTCAGTGTTAGTTTTTGGAAAAGGAGTAATCGTCTTATTTCCCTTAAGATGTTCTAGAACTTCGTTCAAAGATGTTACGGGAAAAATATTTACCCCACTAATAACAGAAGCTTCTGGAGCATTCTCTTGAGGAACAAAGAATTCCTTAATGCCCTTTTCTTTAGCTAAAATAGCCACTGGTAAAACGCCCTTAACTGGACGAACTTTTCCATCCAAAGATAATTCGCCAAGGAAAAATTTATCTTTAAAATCAAATTTAGTTTGACGAGTAGCTAAAAGAAAGCCTAAGGCCATTGGTAAATCATAAATTGGACCTTCTTTTTTAAGATCCGCTGGAGCTAAATTGATAGTTACTCTTCCTGCCTGATGAGGAGGTTTAAAACCGGTGTTCCTAATAGCTGCACCAATTCTATCCCGCGACTCCTTAACGGCTGTATCTGGCAGTCCAACAATATTAAATTGATGTAATCCAGCAGAAACAGTATCTACTTCTACTTCTACAATTTGGCTTTTCAAACCAATTGTAGCCGCTGACAAAACTTTTGAAGCCATAACTTATTTTTTGAAAAAATTAAAAGGTTTTTTTTCTTTTTTAAGATAGCTTGCTATTATCATTATAGCACCAAAAAAAATAAATAAATCTGCTAAATTAAAAACTGGCCAAAACTTTAAATCAATAAAATCAATTACACAACCTCTAGCTAAACGGTCTATTAAGTTAGAAATAGCCCCCGCTAAGATAAGAATTAAATAAAAAGTTGATACTAAAAAAAAATTTTTATAAATTGCCCAAATAAAAATTATCAGCATTCCAATCCAAAGAAACCAAAATAAAAAAGTTGGTAAAGAAATTCCAAAAGCACTATTAAAGTTACAAATATAAAATCCGCCGTTAGAGCGGATAAGATGCTTACTTATTTGATCTAAAAAAATTAAAATTAAAAAAATAAGAATGTTTTTTTTATAATTCATTTGGAAACAATTCTGATAGATTAACTTTAATTAAAGTTTTTATTTTATTTAGAAATAACTACCTATATTTTAAATCAAGTAGCTTCAAATATTCACTCTTTAATTATTCAAGATTAGCATCTATTACAAGTTTGTGAGCTCGGATTGGCCTTAAGTCTCTCAATGGGTATTTCTTTTTGGCAGTTAATACAGACTCCATAAATCCCTTTATCTATTTTATCTAAAGCTTTTATTATTTTTTGTAATCTTTTTTCTAAAGCTGTCTCTACTGATAAATTTTGAGTGTATTGGTCAACTTCCGTAGCATTATCATCTTTATCGTTTCCAATATCGTCAAAAGAAGTTTCATAATCGCCTTCTTTATCATCTACTGGTTTAGCAATTTTATTCATATTTTTTTCCAATTTCTCTTTTTCTTCTAATAAAGCCTTCTTTAGCTCTTCTAAAATTTGTTTATCAATAGCCATATATTTTTAAAATAATTAAATTTAATCCTTATTTATTTTTAGTTTTCGTTTATCATTTATGCTTTTGGTTTTTTATGTCCGCTCTCTTTGTTTATTACTTTTTTATTCTTTACTCCTACTTTCAATTTTATCAAAAAAAATGGCTCCTGTCTATCTTCGCTATTTAGTTTTTATTCTTGATCTTAGGTTGAGAGAACTTACAAGCTACAAATATGTTTGACTTTAGCTTTTTTAGACTTTAAATCTAACCAAACTGAAATAGCGTCAAATCTATATTGAGCAGCAGTTAATTTCTTATTTTGTAAATAAAAATTAGCAACTCTGACTAATTTTTTAAGTTTCATAGAAGTAATATTTTCCTCTGGTAAAGTATCTTTAAATTTATTATATTCTCTGGTTTTAACTTCCACAAAAACTAACTCATTAGCTTGAACATCTTGAGCAATAATATCTATTTCACCCAACATTCTACCAGTTTTATTTTTAAAATTAGTTTCTACGATCTTATATTTTTTATTTTTTAAGAATTTAATTGCAATTTTTTCCCCTAAATCACCAAACTTCCTTTTGTTTGTAACCATTAAGATTAATAAATAATTATTCTTTTTTATTTAAAATATAACTTATTCAAAAATTAAGCAACAAAAAAACACCTGCCTGGTGTCTATAAATAATATTGAAACCAGGGCGCTCGACGCCCAATAGAAATAAATTGGCGGAACGCCCTGATGTTTGTCGTACTAACACGTAAATCGAAAACTATTATAGCCCGGGTGAAGGCATTTACATAGTTGTAAATCACGCGTACTTTATATACGACTCTTTGACACTTATCTAACTTTCGTGTCTTATTTTCTACCATCCTCTGGTGATTTTTCACCTTTAATTTAAAGAACAGACTTTTTATTTTTTATTTTTGTTTTAAAAAGTTTTACAAATCTCACTTTTTAAGCAAGAATTGTTTTTTTATTTTTATTTTGGGTCTCCTAGTTAGAATAGGAGCGACTTTAGCGCGTTGGCTAAAGCACTTGGACAGCAGAATAATTTTCAACCACAAATAGGGGGAAATTGTGATTGAAAATTATTCTGCCGTAACATTTTCAATAATTTTTAAGGTTCTTTTACTTTTCACTAACTCTATTATAGCAAGAAAATAACCAAAAGTCAATCACTTGTTAAAATTATCCTTTAAATAAAGCGTAATATCTATTTAATTACTTTTTTAGAAAATTGGTCACTTTTCCTTAATTTTCTCCAATTGTTTTAAACAATTTACTTTTTTATCCTTTATCGACTGGCTAATTTAGCTCTACTAATAAGTTATCCACAGGTTATTATATATATTTTGAGTTCCTTACTTGCAATCCGCTCTATCCTTGCTTACTAATATAGTTAACAATAGACCTCAATGTCATCTTGGTTGTTCCAACTAACCATTGGTTTTTATAAATAGTATAATCTATTGACAAAATTTCTGGTGAAACAACATTATAATATCTAATATTTAACCCTTGATACTTTCCTAGACTAAATGAAGCTTCTTTTAATCCGCTAGTATCTTTGCCTAAGAAAAGAAATTGAATTTCTTGAGGAAGATTATCTTCTTCTTTTAATAAAAGATTTTTCACTTCTTGACTATTATTAGTAGCAATTGCTAAACCAAGTCTGACATTCCCATTATCATTATAAATAAACAAGCTAAAATTAGTACCTAATTGATCAATTAAATTTTTTGACAATGTTAAATTTACTTTCTGAGCAAAATCTTGAAAAGAAATCGGATTATTCTGAGAGTTAGTTAGAATAAATTCTACTGGAGCAATTGTTTTTAAGGTTGCAATCTTTTTTACATATTTTTGAAGAATACTTAAAATTTGCTCTTTATTATCTTTATTAAAATCCAAACTTAAATAATTAGCTTTATCTATTGAGAACTCAGATAAATTATTAGTTGGTGTATTTTCTAAAGATTTGCCAAGCTGATCATTAGCGTTTTTAATCTTTTTAGTATTACTTATTCTAGTTTTCCAAAAATAAAAACTACCTCCACCAATACCTATAATACTAATACTAATCACTATAATAATTATAATTTTATTAAGAACTGATTTGGTTTTCATTGGCTGATTTTGTTGATCAGGAATTGTTGAAAATTGATTTTTATCAATTATTTTCTCTTCTCCTTTTAGAAAAGGGCTGATTTCTTGCGAATTATTAGTTTCATATTCTAAGTTTGTTTTTTTTTGTTTATTGACGGTTGCCTCTAATTCTGTTTGAGAAGTATTGGTAGGATTTTTAGATTCAAATAAATCTTTTTCCATAGTATGAATTTTAGTATCTTGCACTAAATTTATTTTTTTTTTGGATTTAAAATTATTATTAGAAGTAGTTTTATTATCTGAAAACATTTTTTTATTTTTTATTTTAATTAAAAATAGAAGCACTAATCAAGCACTTCTATTTTACAATAAAAATTCTAATTTGACCACCCGTCTTCTAATTATCCTCTTTGACTGCTTTCATAGATAAACTTATTCTCCCTTGTTGATCAATTTCTTTTACTTTAACTGGCACTATATCTCCAACCTTTAAAACATCTTCTACTTTCTCAATTCTTTTTTCGCTAATCTCAGAAATATGAATTAGGCCTTCTTGTCCTGGTAAAATTTCAGCAAAAGCTCCAAAGTTCATAATCTTTATAATTTTAGCTTTGAAATTTTCACCAGTTTTTACTTCATGAGTTAAATTATTAATCCATTCTACCGCTTTTTGAGCAGAAGTTTTATCGGCTGAAGTAATGAAAATAGATCCATCATCTTCAATATCAATTTGGACTCCTGTTTCGTCAATAATAGCATTGATTATTTTTCCTCCCGCTCCGATAACATTTCTAATTTTATCAGGATTGATATGTAATGTTATAATTCTTGGTGCGTATTGCGACATTTCTTTTCTTGGCTCACTAATCGCTTCTGCTATTTTACCTAAAATTTCTATTCGATTACCATGAGATTGTTTTAAGACAGCTTCTAACATAGGTAAAGTTACACCTTCTACTTTAACATCCATTTGAATAGCAGTTAACCCTTTTTCTGTACCAGCCGCTTTAAAGTCCATATCTCCATAATGATCTTCTAACCCTTGAATATCAGTTAAAATTTTAAAATTATTTTTATCTTTAACAATTATTCCCATCGCAATACCACTCACTGGACGCTTAATTGGAACACCAGCGTCCATTAAAGAAAGCGTGGAACCACAAGTAGAAGCCATTGAAGAAGAACCATTAGAAGAAAGTACCTCACTTACTAAAAGCATCGTATAAGGAAATTCTTCTTTAGATGGTAAAACTGGAATTAAAGCTTTTTCTGCTAAGGCTCCGTGTCCAATCTCCCGTCTACCTGGACCTCTCATTGGACGAGTTTCGCCAACTGAAAAAGGAGGAAAATTATAATGATGAATATATCTTTTTTTAGTATCCACTTCCATAGTATCAATAATTTGTTCGTCTCCCGGAGAACCTAAAGTAGCCACTGTTAAAGCTTGTGTTTCTCCTCTAGTAAATAAGCCTGTCCCGTGAGTTCTAGGAAGAATCCCAGTTTGGCAATCAATTTTTCTAATTTCAGTTAATTTTCTTCCATCTGGTCGTTGCTCTTTTTCTAAAATGTTTTTATGTACAATATTGTCCGCTACTTTTTCTGATACTAATTCTGCAATTTCTTTTAATTTTTCTATTCCTTCTGAATAATTTTCTTCAATATATTGCTGAACTTTTTCTTGGATAAGTTTAGTTTTTTCTTCAATAATATTCTTATCTTTATTATACAAAGCCTCTGCTAATCCTTCCGCTAATAGAATTTCTTTAATTTTTTCTTCAAATTCTGGTGTTCCTTGAATTAAAATAGGAATAGTTTTTTCTTTGCCTACTTCTTTTTGTATAGCTTCAATAAAAATAGCAATTTTAGCAATCGCCTCTTGAGCAAATTCAAAAGCTTGAAATATTTCTCCTTCGGCCACTTCTTTAGCTCCACACTCAATCATATTTATTTTATCTTTTGTTCCAGCCACTAAAAGATCTATCTCTCCATCTGTTACTTCACCATTGACTGGATTTAAAATCATTTCTTCTCCTGTTTTGCCTACTCTTACCGCTGCAATTGGACCATCCCAAGGAATATTAGAAATAGATAATGCAACAGAAGCCGCAATCATTGCTATTACATCTGGATCATTTTCTCCATCATAAGAAAGCACCGTGCAAATAACTTGCACATCATTTCTCATTCTAGAGTTAAAAAGTGGTCTAATAGTTCTATCAACTGCTCGCCCAGAAAGAATAGCTGTATCAGAAGGACGACCCTCTCTTTTAATAAATCTAGAACCCTTGATTTTACCAGCGGCATAGTAACGTTCTTCAAAATCAACCATTAACGGAAAATAGCCACTCACCCGAGAGGCATTTTTACTCATAACCGCCGTTGCTAAAACAACCGTATCCCCGTAACGACAAGTTACTGATCCACTAGCTTGGTTAGCTAATAATCCAGTTTCAATTTCTAAAATTCTCCCTCCGATTTGAAGGGACCATTTTTTTTGTTCCATAAGATAGCTAATCTTTTTTACAAAAATAGAATAAGAAATCCTACTTCACTCTAAAGGAAAAACTACAATCAAAAACTCAATTCTTTAAGTGTTTAATTGCGGTTTCACCTATCTTTTGGTGAACTAAGGATATTTTTCTTTTTATTAAAAAAGACTTTAATTTAAATTATTATTTTTACTTTATTTACTACTAATTTTAACCTATTTTCTCTATTTTGTCAAAAAATTTATATACAAACTTTTTTTTGAATTTATTGACAAATAATTATGTTCAATGAAAAATTAATAATTATTTTCCTCTCATTTAGAATTTTACTCAAAGAATTATTTTTTATTTATTGAAACAGCCAAAAAGATTGTCCTCGCTACAAAAACCATTATCTTAAGCTTCTTAGTAAAATAAGAAATACCAGCTTTATCAACCAATGTTTCTTTAATGCACGCCCTAGCAAAGGATATTAGAACTATATTTAAAAAGAAGACTAAATATATTTATATTCCCGCACCAAAAGATACTAGAGTTCTAATTTCTTAAATATTTCTAAGGCTTCTGTAGCTATTTTTTCTGGTATGTTTTTATATATTAAATATCCTGAATCAATAGGTAAAACAAAATTCAAAGAATTATTTTCACTAATCTTATCAGAAAAAAAACTTTCCAAAACTTTTTTAACTTTTAAATCCTTTTGTATACTTTTCAATAAGCCAATATTTTTTTCAAATCTCTTAGCAGTTTTAATAATTCTAGTATAGTTTTCTAAAGATAATTTCCCCAATCTTTTTGATAATATTGTAGCAAAAATAATTCCATACATCACAGCAACACCATGCCTCATTTTGGATTTTCTTTCTAAAAAATTTGCAAAAGTATGTCCCAAACTCAAAGCCTTATGACTACCAATTCTATCATCATAATCGTTCTCTACGCAGGATTTTTTTACCCTCATCGAAAAATGAATAAATTCCGAATAATGTTTATCTGAAAAATTTAACAAATAGCTTTCAATCTTTTTAACAATATCCTCGTCTCTCTTTATCAACGCATGTTTCCAAACCTCCGACAACCCCAAAACTTTTTCTTCTTTTCTTAATGTCGATAAAAAATTTAAATCACTAAATACAAACTTTGGAGAGTAAAATGACCCAAGTAAATTTTTATAATTTCCATAATTAATTGCCACCTTACCAATTACTGCATCGACCATACTCATTAAAGTGGTTGATATTTGGACGAAACCAATACCCCGCATATAATTTGAAGCGACATATCCGGTTATATCAGAAACATAACCTCCGCCCACTGATATTAAACAACTTTTTCTTGAGGCTTTAACTTTTATCAGTCTCTTTATAACTTTTTCACACTCTTTAAAACTCTTGTAATTTGGTGTTGGCTGTAGCACTATAATGTCTACTATATTTAAATCGTTAATCAGTCTGTTAAAATAATTCCTCCTATCTTTTTTGGCATTTATATCAACAATTAAAATATACTTATCATATTTCCTACTTTTAATTTTTGAAACAACAAAATCAAGCATTTTTTCACCTATGAATATTTCCTGTGTTATGTAGGGAAGCTTTACAATTATTTTTTTATTCATACAATATATCTATTTAAAATTTTGGATAATCTTCTAGCCATGCAAGAAACTTAACATAATCATTATAACGCCTTAAGGATGTATTTAAATTTTTCATTATATAAATTGGGGTTTTTAATTTTATATCAAAACCATTTAATTTACTTTTGGATATGCTTACAACATCGCTATAACTATGAGCTGTTATACCTTTTTGTTTTAAAATAATTTTTAATATAGTCACTAGTTTTTTATAAACTATTTTTTCATCATATTTATTAATTGGAAACAAAGCATGCTTATAACTATGAATAATACTCGCTAAGCTATCCTTATTATACCAAACTGATATTTTCTTGATTTTATTTATGCTATTTATTGTTTTTTTATCGATTATTTTGGGTTTACAAATTCCTTGATCAATTAAATCAATTGAATATAAAGTCTTAGGATCCTTGAATAATTTAATATTCGTAAAGTCGTCAAACGAAAATAACGTTAAGCCGATCTTAATATTTGAAGAATCCCTTAATAGTGCCTTATTGATAAATGATGTATTTTTTTTATTATATTCCTGAATAACAACTAGTACATCTATATCACTCCAACCAGGAATAATATCACCTCGTGACACGCTTCCTGCTACAGCATAAAACAATAAATTTTCCTTTAAATTCTTGCTTAAATAATCAAAGAAAGCCCCTTCTTTTTCTCTGTATTTTTCTATTGTTAGACTGCTCATAAATTTTTAATCACCTCTATTAATTGAGAGGTTTTATTTATTTTTAATTGATTATAAAAAATATCTAAATAAGCTAAGGATAAATTTTTATCCTTAGCTTTCATTTTTGAAATATTAAAAACAGAAATAATTCTCATAGCTAAATAATTTTTAAAATCTTCATACCAATCATAATTGTCTGGCATTTTTTTTATCAATGGATCAATTACTTTATCTATGTAATTAATCAAAAAAATAATTCTTTTTTTATTGGGAAAATGATTTAATTTTCCTTTATCAAAAATTACCTTATCAATCTTTTTAATAATAATTGAATGATTAGTATATTCATTTTTATTATAAACGACTGAAAAATAATTTCCCTGAGCAATACAATACCAAAAAAGAATTGCGAATTCAGCCATTATGGGATTATATCCCCCGCCAAGATAGTCGAGAATAATTGGTTTTATTCCAATATTTAAATCATTTGGATCACATTGTGATAAAACACAATACTCGTTTCTCTTGTTAATTAAAAACTTTTCTAAAAGTCTAATTATTTTTTTAAATTCAATATTTCTAATTTCCCATTTTTTAAACTTAAATTTTAATTTATATATTTCTTTGAAAAAAAATTTCTTATAATAAGTTTTCAGTCTTGTTTTTATCCTGTCTCTAAAAAATATGTCGGAAGTTTTTGAACTAGTTCGTTTAAAACTATTTTGAAATGCTTTTTTATAAACATCTAATATGCTATCAAAAATTTCTACATCTACTCTATAACTCTTTCTACTTGAAAAAATATCAATTAATAATCCTCTATTTTTCTCAATAGTTTTCTCGTATTCAAAAATCAAAAGTCCGTTCTTTTTATTATTTATATACCCATGAAATATTAAATTTGCCACAGGATACGCCTCTTTAATGAATTGATACCCTTTCAATTCCTTCTCGTAATCGTCCAAACAAAGAATTTTATAAAAAAATTTTTGATCTTTGATAGAAAATATTCCATTCGTATTATTTCTATTTTTATTAACTCTTAAATTTTTTATCATCCTTCAAATTATTTATTAATTTTAGAGCAATCTCTTTGGGTCTTAAGTCATAATTCAACAAATCAAAAATGTCGAGCCATTCTATTTTATGAGTTCCTTCATAACCCAAGTTATTATTATACTCTGGACCATCTCCTGTGCCAAGCTCACCTGAAACAATTTCACATATATAAAAATGTTCTACCTGTTCTATTTCACCTATATCAAATCTCTTTGAAATAAATTTTTTAACAATATCAATATTAACACCAAGCTCTTCTTCGCATTCTCTCTTAATGGCCTCCTCTAATCCTTCTCCCGATTCTACACCACCTCCAGGAAAAACAAAATATGTAATATTTGTTTTTACTCTTTTAATTGTTAGCAGCTGATTATTTTTTAAAATAATAGCACGAACTCTATGCAACATAACTCTAATAAGTTTAATTTTAAAAAAAATAGGAGGAGATCATTTCAGCATCTCCTCCTGGTACTAAAATTTCTCAAGGCATAACTGCCTTTTCAAATTTTAGCATATTCTCACAATGTTTTCCATTGGAGTTGTTAAACTTAATATCAGCTATTTCACTGACTATCTTCGCCCCCCTTCCTTCTTTTATAAGATCCTTCCTTCTTGTTTCTTTTTCAGCTTCAACCAATGAAACTCCTTTCTCAATAGAAGCGCGTTTACATCTTACATCGAAAGGAGCATCTAAATATGCAATTTTAAACCTAGATCCAAACAACAATTTAAGAAAGGCTGGGGTATATGGTTCATGCAGGCTCTCGAGTGTAAAATTTTCAATATAGTAATGCGATTTACAAAAATGCAGAAATTCCATCGCAACACTTTCTGGCGTATCTTTCTCATAACGCCGTTTAAGAATCTCTACGAAATACCCAAGTTTCAACCTGTAATATCCCTTCTTTTTGTAAAAATGTTGCGCAAAACTACTTTTTCCACATTCACTCAAGCCTCCAAAGCCAATAACTTGCTTTATACCACTGCATATTTCGGGCAATGAAACATCCGCTAATTCATTGATCAATAATCTCAGTTTGTCTTGAATTTCACAGATTGATCTATCTACTGTTATCCTGTTAATTGCTTCATCTCTAAAGTAAATTACCATCGCTTCCTTAAGAAGATTCTGATAACTGAGATAAAATTCATTTTCCTCCTCCGTGAAATTATTTGATTCATTTTGTAATAGTGAAATATATGGTTTTATAGAACTTTGATATCTAACATCTGGTTCCAGAAGAATATTATGTTCTTCGTCTAGACCATAAAAGAGACCTTTGGCAAAACGCAAATCAATTTCTTTCATGGAATCAAGAAGTTCAAGTCCCATTCTTACTGACATAGTTGCTGCACATACCGCTTTAAACATCAACGTTCCTCGATCCAGGATTACAACCGAATCTTCAAATTCTGAATGTCTTGTGTTTAATGATTCGAAAACAATATTCAGAAACTCGTCAAATTCTACTTCCTTAAACCACCAGTTGAACATGTCATGACTTTTTAATTCGGGCCATATTGAAGAGTATTTAGTTAATGAACCCGTAAAATTAAAACTTCCAGCATTATAGAGTTGCAGAAGCTTTATTTGCTGGCTTTTACCAACCCCGTCAACACCATTAATAGCAATTTGCATTTCAAGTCTCCTTTTGCAATTCTTTCTTTACCTTTTCAGGTTGAATGTTTTTTGTTAAAAAATCTTTCAGTGGTATCCATTCTAATGCATACACACCTTCGTAATGTGTTCCTTTTTGAAATTCTGGACCAGAGCCAGTTCCAAGTTCACCGCTAGTAATTTCACAAAAATAAAAATATTCGTGCTGTTCTTTACCGGCTTCACCAAATTCATAAGTGATAAATAAACCACCAACCCGAACACTAACACCAAGTTCTTCATCGCATTCCCTAATCAATGCTGACTTATGATCAATATCAGTTTTTTTAGTACCCCCTCCAGGAAAAACCCAATATCCTCTTCCTTTTTTTATTCTGTGAATTAAGAGAATATTTTCACCTTCTTTAATTATTGCCCTAACTCTTTCTTTCATAATGCACCTCTCTTTATATAATATTGTTTTTAAAGTACTATTTAACATTGTTGCAAAAAACTCTTTGCAACAATAAATAATATAACAATAGATACTAACTGTCAAATATTTTCCGCTGAATATTTTTTACTGTTTTCTATTAATAAATTTAATTGTTGTTGACTTAAATTGGCGGTTTTAATTTCCTTATTGATGTTTGTATCAAACATTATTGGATCATCAGTGTTTATAGTTACAGATATACCCAAATCAGTAGCTTTTTTAATGGGATTATGCTTTTCCCAGTCAACGACTCCTAGTACTTTATTACTAACTGGGCACATATCTAAACATATATTATTATGTTTAATAAATTCACACAATTTTGGAGAATCCAATAATGTTATTCCATGAGCTATTCTATCTGGCTTTATTTTACGTATGATTTCGAAATTAATATCATTTGTAGTAAACTCCCCTAAATGCATAATAATCTTTTTTTTATGTTCATTCCTCAAACTAAGCAATGTTTTATAGTATTTATTAAACTTATAAACATCCTCTTTATACATGGTAATATCAATGCCAACAATCGATTCAAGAGTCTTTTTTTTAAACAACGCTCCTATGCTCTTCTCTATTTCTGCTTCTGATTTTTTCATATCTATGGCAGCTATAAAAAAAATAGTTTTATCTATATGTCTAGCAAGTACTTTATCGTATATATTTCTAGCATGACAAATATCAAAAATATCTTTCCACCTTTCAAGGTGCAAGCTAATTCTTAAATCAATATGAGATATATTTTGTTGTACCATCTCTTCAACGGTTTGTTCTACAACTTTAATAAAATTTTCTAGGGTAAAATATTTACTATCAGGAATTGGTAATGATTTTTGTAAAAATTTCAATTTTGATTGAGGATTTAATTTTAAAAAACTACTACTGTTAAAAATACTATGAAACTCATCTAGTTTATTTGGGTTGACGATTTTTACTAACCTAAGAACAGACTCGTAGTGTTGATGTAAAATATAATACATAAATATCACTTTAAATATTCATTCTCAATATAATATAAAAAACATTTTTTATATTTCTATATTACTATAAAAAGTTCTAACGTCCTATCTTCTATCAAAATACTAGAACCAAAGAATAGCCCTAAATGAGCCTCTTTTCTTGGTTATTTTTTAATGCACGGGTGGAGGGAATCGAACCCCCGTTAGAAGTTTTGGAGACTCCTGTACTGCCACTATACGACACCCGCAAATTTATTTTTAGTTGTCTTCATGCTTTTATGCTCTGCCTTAACAAAACTTTTTAAAATAAATTAGCTTAAATTCCCTTTACTACTAATTATTTAAAACTTCGTCCTTCAAATCTTTCATTAGTTTCTTTCTAAAAAATATTCTTTTCACTAAAAAAATAAAAACTTCTTTAAAAAAATTAATTTGTCATTAAAGTTCTATTAAATTTTTTATTTTTAAATAACTTTACTATTGTAACATTTTCAAACTATTGAAGTAAAGTTAATTAAAAAAATTTAGATAAGAAATTTTTTCTTACTAGCACTTAAATTAATAAAATTATCTAGCTCTTCTACTAATTTACCGCTTGTTGATTCTAAAAAAGCCGCTCCTTCTACTCGACAGCCAGTTGTGCCTTGAATATATTTTACTAATGGAATATAATCTCCATCGCCAGAAACAATAACAATAACATCTAAATTTTTAGACATTTTGATAGCATCTACCGCAATACCAACATCCCAATCACCCTTTTTAGCTCCACCAGGAAAAATTTGAAGATCTTTAGTTTTAACTTCAAAACCTTGTTTTTCTAAAGCTTCAAAAAATTTATCTTCTTGTCCTTCTTGAGTTTTTATCCCATAAGCAATGGATCTAATAATTTTTCTATCCTCAATAGCTGCTTTTAAAACTGCCCCAAAATTAACTTTTTTTTGATAAAGTACTTTAGCTGAATAATATAAATTTTGTATATCTACTAAAACACCTACTCGTTGTTCTTTATATATCATATTTTTAGATAAAAACAGGCTTTCACCTGTTTTTGTTTTTTATTAGCTTATCCTTTTAATTTAAGTTTTTTGATAATAACCTTATAAGCTTTTTCGTTAGTTTTCTTTAAATAACTCATCAATTTCTTTCTTTTGGCGACCATTTTTAGTAATCCTCTTCTGGAATGAAAGTCTTTTTTGTTCTTTTTTAAATGAGTAGTTAATTTCTTAATTTTTTCTGAAAAAAGAGCAATCTGATATTCTGGAGAACCATTATCTTTTTCATGCCTTTTTACTTCTTTAGTCACTTTCTCTTTTTGTTTGCTGGTTAAAGCCATATTTTTTCGGCCAAATACTCGTCGCAAAGGAAATGCTTAGTTATTTTAAAAATTCCCCTGAACCAATATTTGCTAGTTAAATAATTACTTTTAAAAATTAACATAAAATTTTGTTTTTGTCCAGTCACCTTTAATATCAGCTTTAAATAATTTTTAAATTAAAATTTATATTTCTGTTTTTTTTACTTTTCCTCTTATAATTTCTCTAAAAAAATGCTACGATAAAATTAAATTGAAAGATTTTCAAATTTATTCCTAATTTTTAGAACGTATTTTTGATTTTCTTTATTGAAACTAACTTATTTAATTTTTTTAATAAAAATGAATTTTGAAAAATTTCCTCCTCCTGATTCATTAGAAAGCTCAGCTTTACTAAATGATCAAAAAATTATTAAAAAAGGGAGATTTAAAAAAACATTTCCAGAAAAAAACACTCATGATAAAGCCCTCAGTCGAAGAAAATTTCTTAAGCTTGGAGCCTTAGCTTTAACTGGAGCAATGATCCCAGAGATAACAGAAAAAACTTTAGATTTTTTTTCATCCCAAGAAAATGAAAACAGTTCTAACCAAGAAAATCCTACTTCAGAACAAACCAGAATCCATCAAGATAACGAAAGCTTAGTAGCTGAATCACTTGAAGAATTACGAGAAGAACTATATCAAGAAAATAAAGCTAATTCCCCTTCACTTAAAGAAATTTTTTCTTTTGATAATCCTCAGCCTATAACCTTAAGTCCTGAAAAAATCAAAGAAAAAATTGAACATAAATGGCTAAAATATTACGGAAAAGAAGGAAGATTAAGACCTGATCTAGAAAGAGGTTTTCATAATATGCAACCCTGGATTGGAGAAATTAAAAAATGTTTTCACCGAGAAGGTGTTCCAGAAAAATTCGCTTACTTGGCTATTCCTGAATCTCACTTTACTATTAATGCTCACTCACCTACTGGAGCTAGAGGTCCTTATCAATTTATGAAAAATACCGCCACTAATAAAATCTGCCAATTATTAGTCAGTAATACCATTGATGAACGCTACGACCCTATCAGAAGCGCTGAAGCCGCTGCTAAAAATTTAAAATATTTATACAACCAGTGTTTTGATTGGGATTTAGCTCTTAGTGGTTATAATGGAGCTTTTATTTGGAAGTATTTTTCAAAAGTAAGAAACAAAAAAGAAAGAACCTACCCTGGTTTCATAAAATTTTTAGAAAATTCAGCTAATGAAACCAAAGAGCAATTACAAACCACCGATTTTTTTCCTTATACGGTTGTTCCGAAAGATACTTTAGAAAAAATCGCTAAAAGATTTAAAATTTCTAATTCTGCTATTTTAAAAGAAGCTAACGAATTATCTTCATCTTCTATATTGATTGGTCAAAAATTAAAAATCCCACTAAACAATCATGCTACTAAACTTTATCTTTATGATAAATTAGTTAATCCTACTGGAATAAAAGAAAACCTGAATTATCCTGGAAAATTTAATGCTGTTTTTAAAATTATCAATAGTGGTGATTTAGATAATCTAAAAACTACTAATCGCCTTAAGTTTGTAGAGAAAAAAATTCCTCCTCAAGGAAAAAAGATAGTTAATTATTTAATTAAAAATGGTGACTCTCTTTTTGCAATTGGAAAAAAATTTAAACTACCCTACAAAAAAATAATAGCCGAAAATCATTTAAAAAATTCTTCCATTAAAGCTGGACAAAGAATAAGAATAAATCTTTCTCATCCTAATCAAACTTTAATTTCTTTAGCTAAAACAACCTCTCGATTAAATTTATTAAAATCTCTCAACCCAGCAATTATAGATCCCCACGCTCCTTTACCAGCTAATTTTATTGTAAGACTTTAGCTATGAATTCTTTAAGTTTTTTATTTTAAATTATGGTTAATTCTTCATTAGCTAGCTAGCTCCTAGAATATGGTTGTGCTAAACTAAAATAATGAGCGAATTATTAAACCAACTTAATCCTTCTCAAAAAGAAGCAGTTACAACCATTCAAGGTCCAGTCTTAATTATCGCTGGTGCTGGTTCTGGAAAAACTAGAGCTCTTGCTTATCGAGTCGTTTATCTTATTAAAGAAAAAAATATCCAACCAACTAATATTCTAGCTGTTACTTTTACTAATAAATCCGCCCAAGAAATGAAAGAGCGAATTGCTAGTCTTTTAGATAATTCAACTTCAGCTAGTGAAGTCAGGCTCGATGAATTTGGTATTGATTACGGAGAAAATACTCAAAATAGTTTTCAAACTTTGCCCTTAATTGGTACTTTTCATTCTATTTGTGTTAAAATTTTACGCCAAGAGGTAAAAAAACTAGGCTATCAATCATCTTTTAACATTTTTGATGATCAAGATCAACTAGTTTTAATTAAAAGAGTTATTAAAGAATTACAAATTAATCCCGAGCAATTCAAACCTAAAACTATGTTAGGAGCAATTTCTAAGGCTAAGAATGAACTAACTAATACAGAAACTTTTACTAGCCAAGCTAATGGTTACTGGGAAGAAATGATTGCTAAAATTTATCTTCTCTATCAAAAAAATTTACAAAAGCAAAATGCTTTAGACTTTGATGACCTTTTAATGTTAACAGTTAAATTATTTCAAACTTTTCCTGAGGTCCTTAAAAAATATCAAAATCTTTTTCATTATATTATGGTTGACGAATATCAGGATACTAATTATGCCCAGTATCTACTAATTAAATTATTAGGAGCTCAACATCAAAATATTTGCGTAGTCGGTGATGATTGGCAAGGAATTTATTCCTGGCGAGGAGCTAATATTCAAAACATCTTGGATTTTGAAAAAGATTATCCTCAAGCAAAAATTATAAAATTAGAACAAAATTACCGTTCTACTCAAAATATTTTAGATGCCGCTTATGGAGTTATTTCTAAAAATGTTAATCGGAAAGATAAAAAAATTTGGACTGATAATAAAGGAGGGGAACTGATAGATGTCTTTGAAGCTCGAGATGAAAAAGAGGAAGCTAATTTTATTGTTAAAGAAATTCTTAGCTTAAAAAAACAAAAGAAAGTTTCTTTAGCTGATTTTGTTATTCTTTATCGTACTAATGCTCAATCAAGAATAATTGAAGAGGCTATGCTAAAGTATTCTCTGCCTTATAGAATTATTGGGGGAGTTAAATTTTATCAACGTAAAGAAATTAAAGATATCTTAGCTTATTTAAGATTAGTCCAAAATCCTCAAGATGAAATTTCTTTAGAGCGAGCCATTAATTGCCCTAAAAGAGGGATTGGAAAAATTAGTTTTCAAAAATGGTTGATTTTCGCCCAAGAGAAAAAACTAAATTTAATTCAAAGTGGTTTAAAAATAAATACTGATTCTCAATTACACACTAAAAAAATTGCAACTATTAAAAAATTTGCTGAGTTTATTAACTCCGCTCAAGAAAAAATTGTTCAAGCTACTTTAGTTAATTTTATAGAATTTATAATTACTAAGTCTGGGTTTGAAAAATATCTATTAGACGGAGCCGAGGAAGGAGAAATGCGATTAGAAAATGTCCGAGAGCTTCTAACAGTAGCTAGAAAATATAATGAATACACTGGCCCTCAAGGATTAACTTTACTCTTAGAAGAAGTAGCTCTTATTTCTGATGTTGATAATGTTGACCAAGCTAGTGAAGCTGTTCATATGATGACTCTACACAGCGCTAAAGGATTGGAATTTAAAAATATTTTTATCGCTGGTTTAGAAGAAGGAATTCTCCCTCATTCTCGTAGCATGCTTAGTCCCACTGAAATGGAAGAAGAACGAAGACTGATGTATGTTGGAATTACTAGAGCTAAGGAAAAAGTTTATTTAGTCTTCGCAAAAGAAAGAAACATTTTTGGTTCTACTCAAATCAATGCTTCTTCTAGGTTCTTAGAAGATATTCCTAAAAAACTTCTTTCTTTTTGTAACCCACCAACCAAAAAACCAGTTTTCTATCCAGCTTCCAATAAAAATAATTCTTATTCTACTCAAACAATTAATTTTAAAGATGGTGACCGAGTCCACCATCAAGATTTCGGAGATGGATTGATTGTAGCTTCGCAAGGAGACATTATTACTGTTGCTTTTTCACAAGTCGGTCTTAAAAAACTCTCTGCTTCCATTGCTCCTCTAAAAAAAATATAAACATTTTTTAATTCTTATCTTAAATAATTTAAAAACTCTGCTGTTAAGCAGAGTTTTTAAGTGATCAGGTTAAAAAATATTAATAAATATAACCTTTAACTATTCTAGATCTATCATCATAAGTCCGATAATCTTTCTTGGCCCATCCACGATAATTCATTTCCGAAACAGTTACTTTATGACCTCTAACTCTTTCTACTACTGCTACATGCCCCCACCAAGACTGAGAAGAAACCATAATCGCACCAACTCTCGGTTTTTTACCAGTCGCATAACCATAAGACCTAGCATGATATAACCAAGTTCCAGCATTACCACTCCAAGGAATATATTTTTTTTGTGCTACATACCAAGTACAATAACCATACGGGAAACGATGACCAGTTCCTGCTTTCCCTTTTAATAACTTACCTCGACTATTGAAAGATTCATACGTTCTAGTTCTAATTCCAAAGGAAGAAACTTTATTACGTTGAGGAATAGCTTTCCTGCCATCAGGAATAACAATTTTTTCCCCTACCTTTATTTTACCATT
This sequence comes from Parcubacteria group bacterium M10-OD1-1, assembly GCA_003056145.1. Classification (GTDB taxonomy): domain Bacteria; phylum Patescibacteriota; class Minisyncoccia; order Moranbacterales; family UBA2206; genus M10-OD1-1. The sequence goes on along the minus strand of LSNL01000001.1, from coordinate 101,215 downwards.
AGCTGGTAAATCATTAAAAGTAATTATTTTATCCCTTTGAGCTTTATATTTTTTAGCAATACTATCAATTGTATCATTCTTTTTTATAATATAAGTCAAACCAGAAACTGGTAAAATAAATATTTTATCTCCTGGCATAATAGAATCAACATTCTCAATTTCATTAGCCCAAAGAATAGTATTAATAGTTATATGATATTTAGCTGCGATAGAACTAATTGTTTCTCCTTTTTTAACTTTATGAATAATAACACCACCATCTTCTTCGGGATCTCTTCTGATTGGGCTAGTCCCTGCCACTAAAGCTTGCCCCTGAATTAACATTGGTTGATTATCTTGTTTATTATTATCTTCTGGATCAGGAAGAGTTTTAGCCTCTGCTAAAGGAGCTAGAGCAACATTAGTAATTTTAACTGTCTGAAGAAAGAGTCTATCTTTGAGAGGATTTTCGTAATTTTCTGTCGCTCCAAAATAGCCAAATAAAAAACCACTTGACTGTCGCCCGGCGGTAAAGTTAGTAGCAGAAACAAGAAGAGCACTAGAAATAACCACAATTAAAGCCGAATAATGCCTAAAAACAAACAAGACTTTAATCGTCCGATGTTCTTTAATAAATTCTACTATTCTTTTTTGTTGGTAATAAATCTTATGCTTAAGATTTATCAACTTATCACGCTTCAATAAACCTTTGTTTACTAGTTTACTAATAGTGTTAGCCTTTCTTTTAGTTTTGCCGTAAAAAATCATTTTCTTAAAAATCAAATCTCAATGATTTCATCGTCCAAAACTCTAATTTTTATCTAAAAGTAGTATATAGGATACCTGTTTTTTTGTCAATAAGAAATGAAGCCTGTTAATTACAAATAAAAATAACCTACTTTTTTGTTTTTTAGAAAAATGCTAAAATAATAATTAGTTTAGGATAAAAAATAATTTGCCTATGAACATTCAGCAATTTAAAAAACAATTTTTAGAATATCTAGAAATTGAAAAAGGTCATTCCCCAAAAACTATTGAAAATTATAATCGTTATTTAGAAAAATTTTTTAATTGGGCTAAAATTACTCAAGCCAAAGAGATTAATGATAATTTATTAAGAAATTTTCGCCTTTATCTTAATCATCAGAAAAATCAAAGAAAGGAATACTTAAAAAAGAGTACTCAAACCTATTATATAATTGCTATTCGTAGTTTTTTAAAATATTTAGCTAAACAAAATGTTTCCACTCTCCCCGCTGAAAAAGTTGAAATTGGAAAAGTCCCCGAAAGAGCTATTGATTTTTTAGAAACCACCGAAGTTAAAAGAATATTAAATTCAGCTTCTGGATCTAGTTTTAAAAGTCTTCGAGACAGAGCTATTTTAGAATTACTATTCTCTACTGGGCTTCGGGTTTCCGAATTAATTAGCATTAATAGAGATAAAATTGATAAATGCCATGGCGAGTTGAGTATTCGTGGCAAGGGAAGTAAAATTAGAGTCGTTTTTGTTTCTCAAACTGCCACTCAAGCTGTTACAAATTATCTTCAAAAAAGAAATGATCTTGACCCTGCCCTTTTCATTAGAGATACAAAAGGATTAAAAAAATTTGCCTCCTCAAAAAAACTTTCTCCAAAAAATAATTCTTCAGCTAATTTACGACTATCTCCTCGTTCAATTCAACGAATAGTTAAATACTATGCTGCTAAAGCTGGCGTTATTAAAAATGTTCATCCGCACACTTTGCGTCATTCTTTTGCTACTGATTTATTACTTAATGGAGCTGATATTAGAAGTGTTCAAGAAATGCTAGGACATTCCTCTATCACTACAACTCAAATTTATACTCATTTAACTAATCTTCGCCTTAAAGAAATTCATAAAACTTTTCATTCTAAAACTCAGTCCTTATCCTAATTTAATTTGTGTTGACCAAATCCTATTTTTCAAATAGTATTAAAGATATTGGAATATTTATTCCATAGGTTAGTTTACCTTGATAGTTATCCTTTGTCGGGCGTATAGCTCAGTTGGTTAGAGCGTTTCCTTGACATGGAAGAGGTCTCCCGTTCGAGTCGGGATACGCCCACTAGAATATAAGGGACCATAGCTCAGCGGTAGAGCAGGCGACTCATAATCGCTTGGTCGCAGGTTCGAATCCTGCTGGTCCCACTAATATCTCTAACTAGCTTACTGATTATATTTTAAGTTTTTACTTAAAATTAATTAGAACAAGCTTAAATAATTTTATTTCATTAATTGTTTTTAAGGTTTAACACTTTTCACTTGAACATTTTAGTTGTTAAAACAAAAACTGTTTCTTTTTCAGAAACAGTTTTTTGCGAATAAATAGCTACTAATAATTCTTTATTTTTCCATTGAAGTAACTGCTGCTGTAGATTTATCTAGAGAACCGAACTCCGTTTCTAATTCATTATTCATTATCTCTTCTTCTGGTTTAGCTATTTCCTGAAACAATAAAATCCAAGCCGTTTGAACAAAAACCGCATAAAGACTCCTAAAAAATAACATTATGGCTATTAAACTACCGCCTCCTACTAGAAAAGAAATCCACATTCCTATTTTCCCAATAATCAAGAATAGAACCGAGCTAAAGCCAAAAAATATAAAAACTATTGGAACCAAAAATAACATCAAACCTATTATCCATAAAATAGTAATTCCTAAAAATAATAAGCCCATTATTAAGCTAACAGCTAGATTTTTTCTAAATAAATTATAAGCATTATTGATAGCTTCCCAAAAATTTAGTTCCCCTAAAATAGTATATAAGTAACCATAAATTCTAATAAAAATAGCCAAAATTGATACTAGAATAATAACCGAAAAAGCTAAAAATGCCATTATACTACCCATTAAATAAGCCTGATTAAAAAATAATAATACTACTGGAATTATCATTATCATAATCACTATCGAAACACTTAAAGTAACCAAAAATGCTATCCAAAAGATTTTCCAAAAATACTTTTTACCCTCTTTAAATCCTAATTTAAAATTAAAGAATTTTCCTTGATTAAGTTTATTAAGCGAACTAATTAAAGCTCCCCTACCAATAATTCCCAGAATAACTAATACCAAAAAAATTATTAAAAGAATAGTTAGACCAGTCGCTCCTACGTCCGAAAGACGGGAAAAAAGAGAATGCCCTCCAGTTAATAAATATTCTATCTTTTCTTGATGCTGAGAATAAAAATTAAAATTGATAACAGCTGAAAGAGCCACAAGAAAACCAAACCACCATAAATAATGGTTTTCCCAAGTTAGTTTTCCTGCTTTCTTGAAAATCTCCCAATAAGAGATTTCTTTAAGATTTTTTTTCATATTTTTATTATATTAATTAACATTTTTAATCAGCTTTTGTTTTGACACTAACAGTATTTTCTTCTGTTTCTTTAGTTTCTTCTGCTTCTTTAATTGTTTCAGTTGAAGAAGTTTTTTCATTAGTAGCTTTTTCTAAAACAGTTTCTTTTTCTGATTTACTGATAATTCCTACTATTTGATTAAATTCTTCTTGTTCTAAGGTTTCTTTTTCTAATAAAGTTTGAGTTATTTTTTCTAAAATTTCTTTTTTTTCTTTAAGAATATTTTCTGTAGTTTGATAAGCTCCTTGAATAAACTTAGTCACTTGTTTATCAATATCTTCAGCGGTTTTTTCTGAGTAATTCCTTTCTTCTTGAATTTCTTTTCCTAGAAAAACAGTTTCGGCTTTATGTCCAAAAGTTCTCGGACCCAATTCACTCATACCATAACGAGTAACTAAATTTCTGGCCATCGTAGTTGCTCTATCTAAATCATTTGAAGCTCCGGTTGTAACCGTTCCAAAAATTAATTGTTCACTAACATATCCACCCAAAAGAACTGACAGTTCATCAATAAAATAATCCCTTGAATGTAAAGATTTATCTTTAGTTGGAACACTGAAAGTATAACCTCCAGCATGACCACGAGAAATAATAGAAACCTTTTGAACTGGATCAGCATTTTTTAAAGTAGCTGCCAACAAAGCATGTCCTGCTTCATGATAAGCAATAATATTTTGTTCTTCCTTATCAATAATTCTACTTTTTCTTTCTGGCCCTAGAATAACTTTCTCAATAGATTCTGTTAATTCATTCATGGAGATATCTTTTTTATTTCTCCTAGCTGATAAAATCGCCGCTTCATTAAGCAAATTAGCTAAATCCGCTCCTGAAAATCCAGGAGTTCTTTGAGCAATTTTTCTTAATTTAACTTCCACTGTTAAAGGTTTACCCTGAGCGTGTAATTTTAAAATCGCCTCTCTTTCTTCTATATCTGGTAAGTCCATTGTTACTCTTCTATCAAATCGTCCTGGACGAAGGAGAGCTGGATCTAAAACATCTGGTCTATTAGTTGCTGCGATAATGATTACATTTGTCTTAGTATCAAAACCGTCCATTTCTACAAGAATTTGATTAAGGGTTTGCTCTCTCTCGTCGTGTCCGCCTCCGAGACCTGCACCTCGATGTCTTCCAACAGCATCAATTTCATCAATAAAAATTATAGCTGGAGAGTTTTTCTTAGCTTGTTTGAAAAGATCTCTTACTCTTGAAGCACCCACTCCAACAAACATTTCCACAAATTCTGAACCAGAAATATTAAAAAATGGTACATTAGCTTCTCCTGCTACAGCTTTTGAAATTAAAGTTTTTCCAGTCCCAGGAGAGCCTAAAAGTAAAACTCCTTTAGGAATTTTAGCTCCTAAATCTAAAAATTTCTTGGGACTTTTTAAAAATTCTACAATCTCGTTTAATTCTTCTTTAGCTTCTTTAGCTCCTGCCACATTTTTAAAAGTAACTTTTTTATTTTTATCTTTAGGATCAGTCATTCTGGCTCGTGAAGCCCCGAAAGAAAGAGCTTGGCTATTTCCTCGTTGAGCCTGTTTCATCATAAACCAAATAAAAGCGCCTATTAATAGAAATGGTAATAAAAATGGTAAAATAGTTCCTAACCAAAAATTTAGTCCTGATTCTCCTTGAACATTAATATTAACCGCTTGCAATTTTTGACTATTTACTCCATAATTTTTTAAAGTTTCTACTATTCCAGAACTTTTTTCCTTAGTTGATTTTTCTTTAACTCCATTCTTTAAGACAATTTTCAAGTTATTATTATCTACTTTAATCTCTTGAACTTTATTGTCATTAACTTGCTGAACTAAAAAAGACAATGAAACTTTTTTAGGAGCTTTTTCTGGTTTTCCATAAAGTACAAATAAACCTGAAATTAAAAGAAAGATTACAATAACAACAGTAATATTTTTGAATAATTTTTGCATGAAATGAATACTATTCACGAATTAAGCATAGCTTCTATACTTAATCGCAAAACAGCTAATAATTAATTTATAAATTTAGATTTTTTAAAGTTAATTTTCCTTATTTTTATCAACTTTTTTAGCTCTTATTTTTTCTATCGTTAGTTTACCATTTTTTCTTCTGATTCTCAAACCTAATAATAGCATAACTTGAGATTTATTTTTAGTACTCTTAATAATTTTTATAATTTCTTCAATTTGGGCATATTCTACATTTTGCAATGAACCTTTTTCTTTTTCAATTAATTTTAAAATAATTCTTTTTAACAAAGCCCCTGGCAATTTCCTTAATTTTTCAATTTCAAAAGAATGGTTTTTTTGAAAAACTTCTTCTGCTTTTTTGTTTATGAAGGAATAATCTCCTGCAATAGATCTAGTAGCTTGAAAAATTGTTTTCTTAATCTGAGGATTAAAATTTTCTTCTAATAAAGGTATCAATTTATTTCTAATTTTATTTCTCAAAAAAACTGACTCCAGGTTTGTTTTATCAATCCTCCATTTTAAATGATGTTCTTTTAAATATTCTACGATTTCTTTTCTTTCTATACCTAATAATGGTCTGATTAAATATTTATTTTTAAATTGCATCGCTGAAAGACCTAATAACCCAGCTCCCCGAATAGTCCGCATCAAAAAAGTTTCTGCTTGATCATCTAAATTATGAGCCACTGCTACTTTATTAAACTTGTTTTCTTTTCTTATTTTTTCAAAAAAATCATAACGAATTTCTCGTAAATAGTTTTCTGAATGACTCGTTTTTTTAATCAAAGGGCGTAAAATTTCAATTTTTAACCGATATTTTTTAGCTAATTGAACAACTAACGCCTCATCCTTTTGACTGTCTTCTCCTCGCAAAGAATAATTGATATGAGCAACTATCAATTCTAATTTATATTTTTTTTGAAGTTGAAAAAAAATATCCAGAAGACAAACACTATCAGGACCACCAGAAACAGCTATAATAATTTTATCCTTTTCTCGAAAAAGGTCATATTGAAAAGAAAAATTCTGAACTTTTTTAATTATTTTATTCATAAGAATTCAGCTTTGAGCTATTATTTCTATAACTAAAATAGCTTTAGTTTGTTTCCTCCTAAAATTTTAGTCTCTTTATAAATTCCCAAACTTTTGCAAAAGCTTCTTCCGGTGTTAGCTCGGTCGTATCAATAACTAAATCGAAATTATTTTTATCTGCGCAATCTTTTTGATAATATTTTTGATAACGTAGTTTATCGCTTTCTTCTCTCTTTTTATGACTAATTAAAACTGCTTCCACTGTTTTCAAATTATTATCTTCGTTGCGTTGATTATCTAGTTGTAATTCTTTAAAAACCCTTTTGGCTCCCTCTAAAGAATTAACTGCAATATATAATTTTAGTGATTGGGGAATTAAAAACCAACTCGTCCTTCCTTCAATAACAAAATTATCCTTCTCTTGCCCTAATTTTTTTTGATATTCATCAACTCTTGAGTCTGTTTCTGGATGAGTTTCGCCATATTTATTATATTCAGCTAAGGTCATTCCCATTTTCCTAGCTGTATCTCGGCGGATTTGACCAATATAATAATGTTGATAATTTAATTTTTGAGCTAGTTTTTTCCCGATTGTACTTTTTCCTGAACCAGGATCACCAGTAATTGTAATAATCATATTATTTCCCTTTAATTTATTGCTGTTTTAATTACAAACTTTTATTTTTTTATTTTTTCTGTTATACTGTATAAAATAATAATTTTAAAATTATGGGAAAAGGAATTGAAAATGGAGCTCTCAATGCTCTTAGAGGACTATCGGAACCAGAAAAGCGAGTAGCTCAATTAGAAAAGAAACTAGAAACTTTTGCTACCAGCCTAACTGAAAATCAACAAAAAGTTGTAGCTAAAGCCAAGCAAGAAGTTGAAGACAATACTGAATTAGCCCAAAAGATAACCTCTCTTATGAACATTGAAAAATGTTTTACAGGAATTTCCGAAAACTCTATTCTTAATCTTTCCAAGAAAACTGGTTATGACAAGTTCCTTATCAAATCTATTGCTAATGTTATTTCTAAAAAACAAGCTAAAAATTTTAATTAAACTTAACTTTTTAAAATTTAACCTATTTTTATTTTATTTGTTTTTAAACTTCTTAAGCTGAAAATTTTCCATTTTCAGCTTTTTAATTTCCAAATTTTATTCTAACATCCTTTTCTTTATTGCTAAGTTTGTCTGTTTTTTCTATTTTTTCCTCAATTTATTTTTCTTCTTGAGTAGTTTTTCCTTTATTTTCTGCTTGAGTTTCTTCTTTCTTAGTCGCTAAAACTAATCCCATTCTATGGTTCTTAGCTTCTATAGAAAGAATTCTCCAATTATAGATTTCTCCAATTTTTATAATTTCCTCTAAGTTCTTCCCCGGAAAGGCCTCTGACATTTCACTGATATGAGCTAAGCCATGAATATCCTGATCTAAATAAACGAAGGCTCCGAAATGATTGATTTTATTAACTGTTCCCTTAACAATATCTCCTATTTTATATTTTTTATCAATCTTAGACCATGGATCAGTCAAAAGTGCTCGAATAGAAAGAGAAATCTTATCATTATCAATACCAATAATTTTAGCTTTAACTTTATCACCTACCTTAATAATGCTTCGTGGATCTTCAATAAGCTGCCAAGCTAATTCTGAAATATGAACCAATCCTTCTAGTTTTCTTTCGTCTTTTCCATCTTCTGTATTTAAAGAGAACTTTACAAAAGCTCCAAAGTCAACCACTCCACTAGCTTCTCCCTCAATAACATCGCCAACTTTAAGAGAAGAAATGATTTCCTTATCTCTCTCGCTTTGAGCAGCTTTTTCACTTACGATCAATTTCTCTGTTTCTCGATCAGCATCAATTATTCGTACTTCTAATTCTTGACCAACTAGTTTTTTAAGTAAATTGAGAATTTTATTTTTATCTCCATCTTCTACTCTTGGATAATTCTTACTGGAAAGCTGAGAAACAGGCAAAAATCCTGAAATACCATTAACTTCTACTAATAGACCTCCCTTATTAGCGCTAAGGACTTTAATCTCTACTTTATCTTGAGTATCCTTTTTACTTTCAATATTATCCCAAGCTTTTTCGTAAGAAGCTTCTCTAATAGAAAGTTCAATATAGCCATCCTCATTTTCTAAATCAGTTATGGTCGCAATAGCTTTATCACCTATTTTTAATTTTCCAGTACCTAATCCATCTTTAATTTCTTTCCCCAAAACAACACCTGTTCCAAAAGGAGTTAAATCTAAGTAAATTTCATTAGAAGAAACATCGATAACTTCACCTTCTACTGTATCTCCAATTTGAGGAAACTGAAAAACCTTTTCCTGCATTAATTCTTCCATTACTGAATTATTCTCTTCTTTTCTAGAAGAACTTTTCTTAACTACCAAAGAATTAGTCTTTTTTTCTCCCGTAATTTTATCAACTTCTGTTGCTAATTTGTCTAAAATATTTGTCATATAATTTTATTTACGATCAGCATTAAATCGTATTAAATAGTTAAAAATGCTTCTTTTAGTATCTTTTTCTTGTGGATAAAAGGGTTATAACCTAAAAAATCCCCTGTATGGGAATTATTAAGAAGTTATCAACATAGGATTAAATCATCCTTTATTCAATTTTCTTAATAATTAGCCTCATTACAATAACCATTATATAGCAAACATATCTTTTTGGCAAGTCCTCTGTTCTGTGCTAAAATATTTTTATAGCTCATCCTGATTTAATTTACTAAATATTAACTTTTTATCAATGTCTATTTTAAAAATCTTTCAACTGCTTAAACATTTTGAAATTTGGGGAAATAAAGGAACTGACTATTTAATAGCTATTTTAACCTTTTTTATTCTTCTGATTATCTTTAAGCTTGTTCTAATGGCTACCTTAAAAGAATTAGAAAAACTATCTAAGAAAACAAAAACTGATATAGATGATTTTATTGTTCATATTTTAGGCAATGTTAAGCCTTCTTTCTTTTTCTTTATTGCCATTTATCTTTCTTCTAGTATCTTAACTCTTTCTCCTCTTATTCATAGGGTTATTTTCGGACTTTTGATTATTGCTCTAGCCCTTCAAGTTATTTTATCTTTACAGAAAATAATAGATTTTGCTGTTAAAAAGAAACTTCTTAATCCTAAAGAAAATAACAACGACAAAGAAGCCGCTATTAAATTAATCGCTCAATTAATAAAAATTTCTCTTTGGGCTTTAGGTTTTATTCTTATTTTATCTAACTTAGGGGTTAATGTTACCTCCCTTATTGCTGGCTTAGGCGTTGGAGGCGTTGCTATTGCCTTAGCTCTTCAAAATATTTTAGGAGATATATTTGCTTCCTTCTCAATTTTCGTTGATAAACCTTTCAAAAGTGGCGACTTTATTATCGTTGGCTCAGATATGGGAACCGTAGAAAAAATTGGCATTAAAAGCACTCGCTTAAAAACTCTTCAAGGACAAGAATTAGTTGTTTCTAATAGAGAACTAACCGAAAGTCGTATCAATAATTATGGCTCAATGGAACAAAGAAGAGTAGTCTTTTCTTTAGGAGTAGTTTATGAAACCAGTGCTGATAAGCTCAGAAAAATTCCTGTAATTATAAAAAATATCATTCAAGAACTTTCTGATACTAAATTTGACCGAGCTCATTTTAAGGATTATGGCGATTTTAGCTTAAATTTTGAGATAGTTTATTTTGTTTTAAGCTCTGACTATAATAAATATATGGACATCCAACAAGCAATAAATTTAAAGATCTTTGAAGCCTTTAGCGAACAAGATATTAAATTTGCCTACCCAACTCAGGTTGTTTATATGGGGAAATCTAATTAATTCTTAGCTCGCTTCTTCTCGACAACCTCTCTCCTTAGTGCTAAGATAAGATTATTGGAAATTTATTTCCAATAATCTTATCTTTCTAAAAATTTTCAATTAACTTAACTAATTTAGCTTTTACAAAAATGAATATACAATATTACGGACATTCCTGTTTTAAAATAACTACTAAACCCGCTGGGCGTGGAAAAGAAGATATTGTTATTTTTATGGATCCTTTTAGTAAATCAATTGGGCTTAGACCGCCTCAAGGACAAGCAGATTTAGTTTTAGTTTCTCATGATCATTCTGATCACAATAATATTTCCGCTATTAAAGGTTCTCCTCGTATTATTGATATTCCTGGTGAATATAGTATAAAGGATGTCAATATTATTGGAATTAGCTCTTTTCATGACAACAAAAAAGGACAAGAACGAGGGTTAAATACTATCTATCTTTTAGAATCAGAGGATATTCATATTTGTCATCTAGGGGATTTGGGTGATGATTTAAACGAAAAACAATTAGAAGAAATTAATGGTGTAGATATTTTGATGATCCCTATTGGAGGAAAATATACTATTGATGGCAAAAAAGCAGTTGAAATTATTAAAAAAATAGAACCAAAGATTATTATCCCTATTCATTTCAAATTAAAAGAAACTTCTTTAGATATCGAAGACGAAAAAACCTTTTGTAACGAAATTGGTAATTGTCCGACCGAAAAAGTTTCTAAAATTAATCTTAAAAAGAAAGATTTAGCTGATAAAAATATGGAAATTATTTTAATGAGCGTTGAATAAGTCCTACTTTATAAACTATATTTCTTTGTAAAATTATTCTAGCAATGCATATTACACCAAGAAATATATTTTATATATGGGCATTTATAATAAAATTGAAGAAATCAGAAGAAAACCGGAGAATATTCGTTTGCGTTACGTTTGGATAACGACTATAATTTCTATGTTTTTTATTATTTTTATTTGGGTTTTTTCTCTACTTAATCAAAAAGCTCAATTAAAAGTTATTCCTTCCTCTGCTAATCAACAGTCCATTATTAATGAATTCCAGCAACAGAAAAAATCAATTTTAAAAACTACTCAAGAAATCAATCAAAGTTTAAAAAGCAAGCCCTTACCTAATCAATCTAATGCTGATAAAATCACTAATTTAGATTCCCAATAAAAGAATTAAACAATAAAACTTTAAATTTCAAATTAAAAATATGACTAGAAAAACAGAAAACAAGCTTGAGTTAGAACATATTCAAGGTCAAGAAATTACCGCTGAAATACAACAATCTTATTTAGATTATGCTATGAGCGTAATTGTATCTCGAGCTCTTCCTGATGTTCGTGATGGGTTAAAACCAGTCCACCGAAGAATTCTTTACTCTATGTGGAGCTCTGGGCTACGAGCTAATTCTAAATTTCGAAAATCTGCTACCGTAGTTGGTGAAGTTCTTGGAAAATACCACCCTCACGGAGATAGTGCTGTTTATGAATCTATGGTTAGAATGGCCCAATATTTTTCTCTTCGTTACCCGCTTGTTAAAGGACAAGGAAACTTCGGGTCTATGGACGGTGATAGTGCAGCTGCTTACCGTTATACTGAAGCTAAGCTTTCTGCTATCGCCGAAGAGATGCTTCAAGATATTGAAAAAGATACTGTTGATTTTATTCCAAACTTTGACGGACAACATAAGGAACCGACCGTTCTTCCGGCTGGACTTCCTCAATTACTGCTTAATGGTTCTATGGGTATTGCCGTTGGAATGGCTACTAATATTCCTCCTCATAATATTTCTGAAGTTATTGACGGAGTTAATCACCTTATTGATAATCCTCAAGCTACTATTGAAGACTTAATGAAATTTATTCAAGGACCTGATTTTCCAACTGGAGGAATTATCTATAATAAAAAAGATATTTTAGAAGCCTACAAAACTGGACGAGGTAAAATTGTTACTCGAGGAAAAGTCGATATCATTGAGACTAAAACTGGCACCTTCCAAATAATAGTTACTGAAATGACTTACGCTACTAATAAAGCTGCACTACTAGAGAAATTAGCTGATTTAGTGATTAATGGAAAAATCTTTGGCATTAAAAATCTTCGAGACGAGTCTGATAAAGATGGTGTTCGTGTTGTTATTGATCTTAAAAAAGACGCTTATCCTCAAAAAGTTCTTAATAAACTTTATTCTTTAACTGATTTGCAAAAGAATTTTGGAGTTAATATGTTAGCTTTAATCGATGGCATTGCACCTCAAGTAATGAATTTAAAATCAGTTTTAGAAGAATATATTGCTCATCGAAAAATTGTCATCACAAGAAGAACTAAATTTGATTTACAAAAAGCCTTAGACAGAGCCCATATTTTAGAAGGATTAAAAAAAGCTTTAGATCATATTGATGAAGTTATAGAAACTATTAAAAAATCTCCTACTAAAGAAGTAGCTTATGTTAATTTAATGAAAAAATTTAAATTATCAGAAGCGCAAACCTCAGCTATCTTAGAAATGCGTTTGCAAACATTAGCTGGATTAGAAAGAAAAAAAATAGAAGATGAATTAAAAGAAAAACTAAAACTAATCGCTCAATTAAAAGAAATTCTCAAAAGCCCAACAAAAATTCTTAAAATTGTTAAAGATGAACTTTTAAGAATTAAAGAAAAGTATGGAGATGAAAGAAAAACTAAAGTAATAAAATCTGGAATTGGAGAATTCAGACAAGAAGATCTTATTCCTAATGTAGAAGCTATCATTACTATTTCTAAAGATGATTACATTAAAAGAATGAATCCATCAGTTTATAAAGTTCAAAAACGCGGAGGAAAAGGTGTTATTGGAGCCACCACTAGAGAGGGTGACGTTATTCAAAAAGTTTTAAGCGTTATGTCTCATGATAATATGTTATTCTTTACTAATACAGGGAAAGTTTTTCAGACTAAGGCTTATGAAATACCTGAATCATCTCGCACCGCCAAAGGACAATCTATTATTAATTTTCTTTCCCTCTCACAAGAAGAAAATATAACAGCCATTGTTGCTTTTAATAAAAAGGATATTTGTAAATATCTTATTATGACCACTGAAATGGGAACTATTAAAAAAACAACCATTGAAGAATTTAATAATGTTCGTCGTTCTGGACTTATAGCCATTAAAATTGAAAAAGGTGATGCTCTTCGTTGGGTTAATACAACAACTGGCACTGATGAAGTAATGATTTCTACTAAAAATGGTCAAGCTATTCGCTTTAAGGAAAGTGACGTACGCTCTATGGGGAGATCAGCTGCTGGAGTTCGTAGTATTAAATTAAAAAAAGATGATCAGGTAATTAGTATGGATGTTGTATTAAAAAAACAAGAAGGCAATCAATTATTAGTTATTTCTGAGAATGGGTATGGCAAAAGAACTAACTTAAAAGCTTACAAAATTCAGAAAAGAGGAGGAAGCGGAATTAAAACTGCCTCCTTAACAGCCAGAACTGGAAAATTAATTGGTGCTAGTATTATTAATATCGACAAATTAGAAGAAGATTTAATTTTAACCTCAGAAAAAGGGCAAATAATTCGTATCCCCTTAAAAAGTGTCTCTGTTCTCGGTCGAGCAACTCAAGGAGTACGCGTTATGAAACCACAAAAAGGAGATAAGGTTTCTGCCAGCACAGCACTTTAATTTATTTACTAGTTCAACTTTAAATTTATTACCAAAAAACACTTCTTAATCACAGAAGTGTTTTTTATTTATAAAATTCCTACTGCCTTTGCTTAGTTTTATAAAACATTTATTCTATTGCATTAAAAAAACTCTTGTCTTTGACTGGATATTTTCTAACTTCCTTCTTATTAACCCATTTATAAGCAATATGTTCGTCACTCAAAAATATTGTTCCGTTAATAATTTTACAACTATAGTTTTGAACACTTACCCATTTTTCATCTAACGAACGAAAAAAATTCCAAGTTTTTCCAACTTTAATTACTTTAATTTCCACACCTAACTCTTCCATAACCTCTCTCTTTAACGCATTTTTTTCATCTTCATTTTTTTCAATCAAGCCTCCTGGTAAATCCCAACTGGATCGTTCACGTATTTTAAGATTTCTCCGTAATAATAATATTTCCCTTTTGCTATTAATTATTACCGCCTTTACGGCTTTTATAGGTATATTCATAAAATATTTTTAATTCAATTTACGCCATATTCTCTTCTTTTCGCTCGTTTAATATTATTAACAAGAATCCAAGTTACAATAATTATAACAAAAAATAATCCTAAGGCATAGTTAAACATATGCTGAACACCAACTAAATCTGAAATAAAACCAAAAATAAGTATTAATCCACTAGTAGCCAGCGTTTTGGATAAACTAGTCACAGATAAAATTGTCGTTCTATTCTTTGACTCTATATTTTTATTAATCTCATCTTCTAATATAATCCGATTAAAACCTTCAGAAAGTTTCAATATTAAAACAGCCAAGATAATCCCTACTCCTACACTAAAGGAAAATCCCAAAAAGCTTATAGTAATACCTCCGAGCCCCAAAATTAATAATCTTTCTTGAGTAAAGTACTTTTCTAGTTTATGCGTAATCAGTCCACCAATCCCCATTAATCCACTCATTAATGCATAAACAACACCAAAATAAACAACTTGTAATTTAGAAATTTTCAAAAGAGGCTGTATATATCCAACTCCCATAAAAATAAAAGAAGCTGTAAACATAGAAAGAAGAATAGCAATTATCAATTTTTTATTTAGCTTAATTTCTCTTAACGCTTCAATAATTTTAGTACCATACACTGGTAAAGCCCTCTCTGATTTTTTTTCCAACTGCGGTTCAATAAAGAAAAGCGCCAGAATAAATGAAATCAGAAAAAATCCAATACCAAAAAGAAATGGCAATTTAACGTTAAAAGTATACATAACAGGAATCATTAAAAGCACTAAAGCATTGATTATATGTGAATATAACAAAACTCTTCCATTGAATTTTTTAAATTCAACCACCCTATTAAGTTTTATTAGTGTATCATAAAGAATGGAATTTCTTGTCCCAGTTATAAATGCCCCAGCAATTCCATACATAATACTTGCTAAAAAGAACCACGGAAAAGAATTTCCAATAAAATAAAATAACATCGTTATAGCCCCGAAAACCGAATGTAATAAAAGTGTAGCTTTTCTTCCATAAGTATCTGCAAATATCCCTCCATAAATATCTGTCGTCATCTGAACAACAAGCGTTGTCGCAGCTAATATCCCTATTTGAGCAAAACTCAACCTATTAAGCAAAAAATATAAAATAATAATAGGTTGCGAAACCCGCTTAATAAATATACTGTAAATATACAAAAGGGGAATATTTCGATAATAATCTCTATCCATCCTGAATTATGGTAATCTCTATAAAGAACTTGAAAAAAATGATAGCTCTCTAAAAAATAATTATATTTAAAATTAAAAACAAATAATTTTATTCACTAAGACATCTAAAATCTAGTCTTAGTCTTAGTCTTAGTCTTAGTCTTAGTCTTAGTCTTAGTCTTAGTCTTAGTCTTAGTCTTAGTCTTAGTCTTAGTCTTAGTCTTACTTAAAATAAGATTAATTTAAGATTAACACACTTTCTTATTTCCAACAATAAATCCGCAAACTAGCCAAAACAAGACGCTACCTTGCTGAATATCCCACAAATAATGGTCAAAAAGCATAATAAAAACGAAACCCAATAATATTCCCTGAAAATAAATAAGAAGATAATTCATTGACAAATATCTATTCTTATTGTATAATATATTATCTTTCTTGTTTCTTTTAGCTATACTATTAATTTCTTTATTCCTATTTTTTTCAAAATGTTCATTTGTTCCACGTGGAACAATTGTCTCTTTAACTACATGCAATAATGATTCTTTTTTCTCAAAATGTTCCACGTGGAACATTTTTAATCCGAGGAACTTTTTATTTTTATTTTCATCTTTCTTTGAAGTTAAGTTATCTTTTTTAAGCAAATTAAATTGTTCCACGTGGAACAATTTTAAAATAAACCAAGAAAACAAAACTACTCCAATTATTCCTAATTCGCTCCAAACCAGTAGAAAAACATTATGCACTGGTTGATATTCCCAAGGCAAAACAACATTTTGGGAGAAATAAGGGATATTTATCACAAATTGTCCTGATCCAATTCCCAAAATCGGACTACTTAAAATTGTTCCACGTGAAACATTTAGATAAAATAAACGTTCTCGTAATGATTGAAAAAATACAGTATTAAAATCTGGCTTTAGAAATATTATTATAAAGGAACATATCACTAATATCATCAGTATTGATATGCGAAAATATCTTAAGCTAGTTACTAATCTTATTTTTTTCCATTGCAATATAAATGTTCCACGTGGAACATTTAATTTATATACAATATAAATTAAAGAAATAACTAAACCTATAATTGCCGATTTGGAGAAACTTAAAAAAAGAGCTAGGACTTGAATTAAAATAAAGGCTTTAATAAGCCATTTATCTTTTTTAACAAACTTTTTAATAAAAATGTAGCTATCTAAAAAACATACTTTCATCATACCTCGCCATCTAACTACATGCCAGATTTTACTTAAAATTGTTCCACGTGGAACAATTTGTTCTTGAGACGAAGGCGGTGAAAAATATTTTTTCTTAAAATGTTCCACGTGGAACATTACTGAGTTAAAAAAACTACTTTTCTTTTGAAAATGTTCCACGTGGAACATTTTCAATCCGACAAGTCTATTACTTTTACTTCCATCCTTTTTTGAAGCCATCCCGCCTTTTTCAACAAAAGCGAATTGTTCCACGTGGAACAATTTTAAGTAGAGTAGACTTATTACTATTGAAAACAACAAAAAACCACCTAAAATATTAGGATGAGGCATTAAACCATAAGCTCTAATATATTTATCTCCTCCTAAAATCACTTTAGCTACTCCTGGTAAGCTAGGAGATATAAAACTTTCTCTCAAAGCGCCTAAACCCACTGATTTTTGAATAATTACCTGATTAATGGCAATAATTGATTGAATTACACTTATACCAACAATCGTCAGAAAGAAATATCGGATTATTTCTTTATATTTAAAATTAAAAAATGTTCCACGTGGAACATTTTTCAGTACATTCAATTGGTTAACTTCTAATATTTTTTCCCCTTCCTTTATTTTATTATCATAGTCTTGTTTAATAAAGAAAAAAGGACTAAATCTAAAAATTACATATAAGTAAAGTAAGTAAAATTCCAATAGCTTTATTGATCTAAAAAAAGCTATGGACTGATAGCTAGACCAAAAAATAGATATAAATGACCATATAACTAGAGCTAAGGGGATTATTAGATATTTTTTAGAGAAAAAATAAGTTATCCACAGCTTATCCCTTGACAATTTAAATATATTATTGTAATATAATGATATTAACCATAAACCTATGGTTAATAATAAGAATATATCTGACATATAAACATATATTCCAGTATATTCATTAAATGTTCCTTGTTGAGGAAAGTAAAATAATACTTTTCTAATATTAAGAGTAAAAGTCAATAAAAAAACCGAAAAGAACCATATATCTGGTTTAGTTTTAAGTTTATTTAAAAAATTAGAGACACTCATTATATATTTCTGTTTAAATTTTTTAGTCTATTTCTATTCTTTACTAATACTAGTCCTTATTCCAATAGACTGGACCTTCCTCTATTCGGTAACTTATAACCTATTATTTATTTAATTTCTGCTACTACTTAATAAAAAAATTCTTTTTTAAACTAATTTCATTATATCACATTGCTTCTTTTTAAACAGTTTTTTAGCTCAAAGTAAAAATCATAATTTACTTAACTTTCTTATACTTTTAGGCTCTTGACTGAAGTTATTATATTTTTTATGCTAAAGAAGATGGGCCTGTAGCTTAGTTGGTAGAGCGCTTCCATGGCATGGAAGAGGTCAGGAGTTCGAATCTCCTCAGGTCCACAAATTAAAACTTCACGCTCGCAGAGCGCGAGAAAAAGTACGCGAAGCGTTCCGCTTCCTAGCTATTGTTCTCGAAATAAGTTCGCGCTCGGATTACAATATCCTTACCAAGGCAAACTTCGTTCGCAGACAAAACAATGCGAAGGTGCACCGAGGCATGTTCCGATTTGTTAGTTGTTTTTTTCAAAATAGGTTCGAGTATTGTTAGTATTTCACCACAAAAATCTTTTCATGAAAAGCCTATCTACAACATATTTAAAAAAACTTAACCAATATTTTACCTTAATACTAAGCTTTATTGATCAAATATATTTTTTATTTAAAAATAAATTATTTAAGCAAAACGTCCAACTTAAGGAGAGACCTTATTTTTAAACTGAACTTTACTTATTATGTAATTTTATAGCTAGATTTATTTAAATTAGGCTACTTTTAATTTTTTATAATGTAACTGAGACCTTTTTATATTAAATTAGTTAGTTTTCTTTTTTCAAAAGAAAACTAACTTTCACAGTAAATAGATTTAGTTATTCACAAATTAATTATTTTATAAAAAATATTAGGAATTAAAAAATAAAATTTCCTTTAAAGATAAACAATATCGGTAGGTTTATTTATATAATAATTATAAATTTATCTTCAGGACTTTAATGATTTTTCTTTTAATTTTAGATTATTTATGTTAACATTTATTAAGTCTTGCATAACAATCACCCATAATAAAGCTCTCGTAGTTCAACGGATAGAACAAGGGACTCCTAAGCCTTAGATCCAAGTTCGACTCTTGGCGAGAGCACCATCGCATTAATTATGATTCAAAAAATTCCTTCTCAAGTAATTGAGGTACTCCAAACAATCGAAAAAGCTGGATTTGAAGCCTATATAGTAGGTGGTTGCGTACGATTTTTAGTTATGAAAGATTCAAATTTAAGTGAACCAAATGATTGGGATATTACAACCAATGCTCAACCAAAAGAACTTTTAAAAAAATTTCCTAACAGTTTTTATGAAAATAAGTTTGGGACTGTAGGAGTAAAAGTAATTCCTTTCTTAAAAAAAGGTTTAGCTGAACGAGAATACGATATTATTGAAGTAACGACTTATAGAATTGAGTCTACCTACAGCGACAAACGACACCCAGACCAAATAAAATTTGCTCAAACCTTAACCGAAGATTTATCTAGGCGAGATTTTACAATTAATGCCTTAGCCTTGCAAATTATTCCTTCCGCTGAAGCAAAAGCGTCTTATGACTACACACTAATCGATTTATTTGATGGTCAAAAAGATTTAGCTAAACGACTAATTAGAGCTGTTGGAAATCCAGATGAAAGATTTAATGAAGATGCCTTAAGGATGTTGCGTGCTATTAGATTTTCTGTTCAACTTAATTTTAAAATTGAAGAAAAAACTTTGACCGCTATCAAAAAACATAAGGACTTATTAAAATATGTATCTGCGGAAAGAATTCGAGATGAACTAGAAAAAATCATTATTTCTAATCGTCCAGCTGAGGGAATTAAGCTCTTAGTTGAAACTGGACTTATGGAAAATATCATTCCAGAAATTTCCACTACTATTGACGTGACACAAAACCGACATCATTATTATGGTCCCTTCAATACTGTCTATAAACATCTATTAGCAGCTCTTAAAACTTGTCCGTCGGAAAAACTAGAAGTACGTTTAGCAGCATTTCTTCATGATATTGGAAAACCAAAAGCTAAAAGAGGAAAAGGAGAGTTTGCAACATTTTATGGTCATGAATATATCGGTGCAAAAATAACAAAAACAATTATGGAAAGGCTGAAATTCCCGAAAAAAATAACTGACAAAACAGTTCTTTTGGTTAAAAATCATATGTTTTATTATAATGTAGAAGAAGTTGGAGAAAAAGGCGTAAGAAAAGTTATAACTAAAGTTGGATTGGATAATATCAATGACTTGATTGATGTCCGAATTGGGGATCGATTGGGGAGTGGAGTGGCAAAAGCTATTCCCTATAAACTCCGACATTTTAAATATATGGTAGAAAAAGTTTCCAAAGACCCTTTGTCAGTAAAACAATTAAAAATAAACGGTAACGACCTAATAAAAGAACTAGCTATAAAACCTGGACCAATAATTGGCAATATTTTAGATGTACTGCTTGCGGAAGTAATCGACGAACCAAAGTTAAATAGTAAAGAAAAACTCTTGAAACGTGTTGAAGAACTTCAAGATAAAAATAATTTAGAGGACTTAGATGAAGTTGCTAAAAAGAAAATAAAAGAAAAAAAGAAAGAAGATGACAAAAAAACAAAAGGAAAATATTGGGTAAAATAAATTCTGTTTAACTTTATTTAGAGAAAATAGCACTATTTTTCTTTTTAATTGGAAAAATTTACTAGAATGGTTTATGCTATTATTGTATAGTTTCCATAACTATACCTCTCATAAATTATATCTATTAAGTTTTAGGTAAATAAATAAGGTAACTTTTTTTAAAGAATGAAATGTATTTTTTAAAGATAACATACTGTAATATAATGACTCTTTAAAACTATTAACCAGCCTTTTAGCTTTTCTCAAATATGAATATTATTGATGGAAAAAAAATAGCCCAAAATATCAAAAAGGATTTTCTTCGGGAAGTTTTATCTATGAAAAAAGATAATATTCAACCAAGCCTGTCCGTGATTCTAGTTGGTAATGATCCAGCTTCTAACATTTATGTTCGAAACAAAGAACAATCCTGTCAAGAATTAGGGATAATTTCTACGATGTATCGCTTAGCAGAGAAAACAACAGAAGCAGATCTTCTTAATTTAATTAAGAAATTAAATAATAATGAAAAAATTCACGGAATACTAATTCAATTACCACTACCAAGTCACATCAATGAGGAAAATATAATTGAATCAATTAACCCAAAAAAAGATGTTGATTGTTTCCATCCAAGAAATATAGGCAAAGTGATAATAGGAGAAAGTGATTTTTATCCATGCACTCCATTAGGAATTTTAGAAATACTCAAAATATACGGAGTAAAAATTGCAGGTTCAGCCTGTGTTATTGTGGGAAGTAGTAATATTATTGGAAAACCTCTAGCTATTATGTTGTCCAATTTAGAAGCAACGGTCACACTTTGTAATAATAAAACTAAACAACTAAAAGAAGAATGTTTAAAAGCAGATATCTTGATTTCCGCCACTGGGAAAGCAAAACTCATAACTAGAGATATGGTAAAATTAGGAGCGATAGTTATTGATGTTGGAATGAACCGAGATGAAAATGGCAAACTAGTTGGAGATGTTGACTTCCAAAAAGTTTCGAAAGTTGCAAAAGCTATAACTCCGGTTCCTGGAGGAGTTGGACCTATGACGATTGCAATGCTTATGAAAAATACACTTATTGCAACTAGACTGCTAACTAAAAAATAATTTTATGAAAATTGAGATTAAAGGGCTTCGTGAAAATCCAATTAATATGTTGCGTGATGCTGGATACACCTTTCAAAGAAACGATAGTGAAGAGATGAGTTTTATTCGACCTTTTTCGGCTTCTGGTTATCCAAGGTTTCATATTTATGCAAAAATCTCTGGCACTGATATGATTATTTCTATTCATCTAGATGTAAACAAAGAGACTTATGGAGATAAAACTAGACATCAAGGAGAATATCAAAATGAAGGTCCTTTAGCTGATGAAGTTAAACGCTTAAAAATGATTTGGACTGATTAACGCTTTGTCTTTAATTCTTTGTTTAAATGGTTTGGTAGTTGATATTTTTTTTATTCTAAGGTAAGATTGGTAGTATTGAAAATAAACAAAAATAAACAGCTTTGATTTTTTTACGCCTTGGTGGTGGAATTGGTATACACGCTAGTCTTAGGAACTAGTGGGCTTGTCCCGTGCGAGTTCGAGTCTCGCCCAAGGCACTTTTTAATTTAACTTTATGGAGGAAGTAGTAATTAGCGAGCCAAAAAGTGGGCAAAGAATTGATAAATTCCTAAAAAAGGAATTTTTTTTAAATACAGAAGTAACACGAGGAGAAATCATTAGACAAATTAAAGAAGGCTCAATTTTAGTTAATAATTCAAAAACTAAACCTAGTTATTCATTAAAAACAGGGGAGACTATCAGTTTCAATATTCAAACTCCAATCATCCAACTCTTTCCTAATTTTAAAATCAAAATTGAAGTAATTTTTGAAAATGAAGACTTTGCTATTATCAATAAGACTGCTGGACTACAAGTTCATCCTAGCAATCGTAATGAAAAAGATACTTTAGTTAACGGTCTTATCATAAAATTTCCTGAAATAAAATTAGTTGGGGATAATCCTCAAAATAGACCAGGCATAGTTCATCGTCTAGATAAAGATACTAGTGGACTTATGATTATTGCCAAAAAACAAAAAACTTTTCTAAATCTCAAAGAGCAATTTAAAAAGAGAACTATTGAAAAAAAATATTGGGCAGTAGTTTTTGGTATTCCAGAAAAAAAACAAGGTTCTATTGATAAAGAAATTGCTCGTTCTACTAATTATAAAAAACAAGTTATTGCTGGAAAAAAAACTAAAACTAAAATCAGAAAAGCGCTCACTCAATATCAAATACTTCAAAACTTTTCTAATTATTCTCTTTTAGAAGTTACGCCTAAAACCGGGAGAATGCACCAAATTAGAGTCCATTTATTTTCAATTAAGCATCCTATCGTAGGAGATAAACTCTATCAATTGAAAAGAAACAGTTCTAATTTATTTGATAAAGTATCTAGGCAATTATTACATGCTCAAGAAATAAAATTTGAACTACAAGGAAAAAAATACCAATTTAATGCTCCATTGCCAAAAGATTTCAAGGATTTTTTAAATCGTCTTGACGAAAAAGAAATAAAAGGCTAATATAAAAAGGCTAAAAATATTAGTAATTTCTAAGTACCGACGCTCAATTTATTGAGATTATTTTTTATTTAGAATAATAATTGTTATAATAATACTATGGATAAGAAAATAATTAATTTTAATGCTAGTTTACGATCAAAAACTCTTCCAAATTTTCAAGCAGGTGATGTGGTTAAAATACATCTTAAGATTAAAGAAGGAGAAAAAGAAAGAATTCAAATTTTTGAAGGTTTAATTATTGCCATTAAAGGAAAACAAAGCTCTTCCTATACTATTACGGTTAGAAAGGTTTCTAATGGAGTAGGAATTGAAATGATTGTGCCTGTTTTATCTCATAATGTTGAAAAAATTGAATTTATTAAACGAGCTAAGGTTAGAAGATCTAAGTTGTATTATGTTCGAGGTCTAACTGCCAAACAAAGTCGGATGAAATATAAAACTACAACTGTTGAAGATATAACCCCAAAAGAAGAAACGGAAATTAAAGAAACAGAGAAAATAATTCCTAGCGAGACGCAAAAAGAAGAAACTGAAGAAAATAAAGAAATGGCTATGTCTGAAAAGCAAAATGAAAAAGCTGAAGAAGTTAATCAAATCAAGAAAAATAGTACAAAAATAGTTGAAGATAAAGCTAAAACAGCAAAGTAAAAAAATAGAACCATTAAAAATTGAATCTAATAAGTTTTATTTGCTTGCCTTCGTGGTGGAATTGGTATACACACATGCTTGAGGTGCATGGGACTTCTGTCCATGTGGGTTCGAGTCCCGCCGAAGGCACTTAGAGAACTAGGAGTATCGTTTGTTTTCATAATATTGGTTTTAATTTATTAGTTAAAATATAAGTTGTAAAAGCCTACCAATGGATCCTTAGCTCAATTGGCTAGAGCATCTCGTTTACACCGAGGAGGTTATAGGTTCGAGTCCTATAGGATCCACATTCTCCTCTCCCAACTTAAACGCCGAAGTAGCTCAGTGGTAGAGCAGAGGACTGAAAATCCTTGTGTCGTGAGTTCAATTCTCACCTTCGGCACCAATTATTATTTTTTCAATTTTCTCTTGATTAGTCTGTAAAAACTAAATAACAGCGAGTATCGTATAGTGGCTATTACACCTCCTTGCCAAGGAAGAAAGACGGGTTCGATTCCCGTTACTCGCTCAGTTAATTTTAAAAACGGCTTCCTTCTGAGCTGTTTTTGTTTTATACTATAGTTAAAATATACAAATATTGAGAATGCTATGACCAAGTTAAAAAAAGAAATTTTAGTTGCCACTGAGAATAAAGGTAAAGCGCGAGAAATTGCGGATATTTTTTCTGACTCTGATTTTAATATTAGGTTTCTATCTGAATTTCGCGATCAAATTCCAGATTTGGAAATCGTAGAAAATGCAAAAAGCTTTGAAGGAAATGCGTTAATTAAGGCGATTGTAATCGGAGAAGCTTTAAATATGATAACATTAGCTGATGACAGTGGAATTTGCATTGATGCGCTTAATGGTGCACCAGGAGTATATTCAGCCAGATATTCTAAAGAAAAAACAGACGAAGCGAACAATCAAAAAGTTTTGGCGGAAATGAAGGATTTTCTTGATGATGAAAAAAGAAGTTGTCATTATCATTGCTCAGTAGCTATTTTTGATCCCAAAACAAAGTTTGTCGAAACAGTAGAAGGGAAATGGCATGGGAGACTTGCCTTAGAGCCAAGAGGAACAAAGAGCTTCGGCTATGCTCCGCTATTTTTGCCAGTAGAGCTCAATTATCAAAAAACCAATGCTGAGTTTGATGCAAGTGAGTTGATTAGAATAAATCATAGAGGAAAAGCTTTTAAGAAAGCCTTGCTTATTTTGGAAAAGTATTTTCAGCAACTTTAAGCGAAAAATTAAATTTAAGTTACTCAGTCTTAAAAGAGTAATAACCCACCTGCTAGTGGGTTATTATTTTATACAAACTAATAAGTTCATCCAAAAAATAATAGCTAAATCATTTTTAAAATAGGTTGTATCAACAAAACCATGAAATAAGATGACCAGCATCAATCCAAGGGTCATCCAAAATAAAATTTGGTTATCCTTTTTTAATTTTTGAAAAATATTTTGAAACCAAAAAAATAAAAACATAAAAAAACCTATTAAACTGAGTATCCCTCCCGATAACCAAAAAGCTAAGTAAAGATTATGCGGGTGTGGAACCGCCCATTCCAAATAAGGAGGAAACTCTTTCTGATAGCTAAGATAAGTTGTTTGAAAATTATTCATTCCAATTCCTAAAAACCAATGATCTTCAATAGCTCGCCAAGTTACTCGCCAAATAATAACCCGTGAAGCAACTGATGATCGATTATTAAAATCAACCAAAGCTATAAATTTTTTATTATTTAATTGACTAGAAAAAATCAATAAAAAACCAGCTAAGATAATTATTATACTAGCTACAATTTTCTTTTTATTATGTTTGAATTTTAAAGTTAAAACTGCTAAAATAGCTAGTCCAACAGCTAACCAAGCCGAATAAGAAAAAGTCCAATAAAAAGCTACTAAAATAGGAACAATTAAATAAATAGACATTAACTTATTCTTTCTTTTGGTTTCTAAAATTAGCTTAATTATTATTCCAGCTAGAGCTGGCGCTAAATACATTGCTAAATAATTTGGAGAATTAAAAAAAGCTTCTAGGCGTCTATCATAAGTCAGTTTTTGTAAAATTAGATAACCTAAAGCAATAATAGATACGATAAAAGCTGAGAAAAAATAAGCCTGAAAAATATTTTTTATCTTTTTCTTACCAATTATATCTCCAGCAATCAAAATAAAAAGTAAAGGAGCTAAAAACCAGCCTTTAATTGCTCCTAATGATTTTATTGCATCATTACTCGCCCAAACTGAAAGAAAAAACCCTCCGGCTATTAAACTAATAGCTATAATATATTTTTGATAGTTTTTTAAAAAAAACTTTAAATTAAAATTTTTTCTTTTTTTAAACCACCACCCAATTAGAGTAAGCCCGATTAAAATTTCTAACCAATTAGATGGCCAAAATAAAAATTTTATTTTTACTAGATAAAGAGGCAGTAATAAAATTACTCCA
The DNA here is from genome assembly GCA_003056145.1 of Parcubacteria group bacterium M10-OD1-1. Lineage (GTDB taxonomy): Bacteria > Patescibacteriota > Minisyncoccia > Moranbacterales > UBA2206 > M10-OD1-1. The sequence continues at coordinate 75,058 of LSNL01000001.1, read as the reverse complement.
TAAACCAAATTTTCTAAAAGAAATATTTTTTTAAATTTATTTTTCATTAGAAATTACTTTAAACTATTTTCTTCTTTTTTAATTCTAACCTTAATTAGGCTAAAACTCAAAATCATTAAAAGTAAAGTTAGAACAACTGGTGAATAAATAGCTGTGTCAAAAAAAGAATGTACTGAAAAAATAACTATACTAACCGCTAAGCCTAAATAAATAATATCTTCTTTTCTTTTTTGGAAAAATTTTAGCCAAGCTAAAAATAAAATTGATAACCAAGCTAAACCAGCTAAAATACCTGAATCAACCGAAATATCTAAATAAGTATTGTGTGCATAAATAGGCTCCCGATAAGTAGCTAAAGAATTTACTGTTAAAGGAAAATTACCAATTCCTGCGCCATAGAAAGGCTTCTCTTTTATTATTTTAATAGCATCTTGCCACATTTTTATTCGTCCAGCGTTGGAACCTTCTTGTAAATTAAAACTAGATAAAAAACGGGTAGTAATAGGATTAGGAATTATTAAACCAAAAGCTAAAATTAAAGTAGCTACTATTAAAAATTTATATTTTTTCTTTTTATTATTTAATAAAATAATTATAAAAAACAAAAAACCGGCTAAAAGACCAAAATAACCTCCTCGTGAAAAAGTTAAAATATCCGCCAAAAAAATACTTAGAAACGCTAATAACCACTTATTATTTTTTTCTTTTCGCCAAACTGCTATAGCCAACGGCAATAATAATCCTAAAAAGAAAGAAAACATATGCGGATCAGGGAAAATAGCTACCGCCCGAAAATAAGTTTTTCCAGCTATATTAACTAGCCAACTAGGATAAGTCATAACAGCTAATCCTAAGTTTTTTCCTAAAAATATTGGTGTTACATAATGTGACCAAAAATAAAATTCTTGTTTAATTGGAATAAAGAATTGCCAAATCACTTGAAAGATGCCTAAAACAGAGATTAAACTACCCGCCAAGACTAACTTTTGAATAATTCTTTGCATTTGCTTTTTACTAACAATAACATCCTGCATAACAAAATAAATAGGAAATATAGAAAAAAGATATAAAATTTTTCGTCCTGACCAATCAAAATTATTAGCAAAAAAAATTGAAAAAAAGCTCAGGAAAAGAAAAATTATAATTAAAAAAGTTATTTTTTCTTTTTTTAATTGAATTTTTTTTCTCCGCAATCCTTCAGCTAACCAGCAAAAAAACAAAATCAAAATCAAGACCCTTAAAGAAGCCATATCAATTCCTTTGATAGGGTTTAGAGCAATTTGAAATGGCAAATAGACCGCCAATAATAATAAAAATCTAAACAACATACTAAAAATTATTTTTTAACTAAATAAGTTTATCATTCGCCTAATTGTTTTAATTATTGAAGTAATAATGCTATTAGAGTATTTTTCAAAATAATATTCTTGTGAAAGATAAAAATCTTTTTTTTGTTTTTTCGGGTTTGAATAACTTTTTCCACCCTCATGTTTAATTAATAAATCGGGATAGAATAAAATTTGTTTTTTTTGGTTTTTTATTCTTCGACAAAGATCCAAGTCTTCAAAATACATAAAAAATTTTTCATCAAATCCACCCACCTTAATAAAATCATTTTTTCTAATCAATAAAGCCGCTCCAGAAACCCAGTCAACTTCTTGTTTAGTTTGACTTTGCCAAAAATTTTTACTTCTAGTTAAACCTAGGTTATTTTTAATCAACTCTTTGAAGTCCAGTTGAGCTCCTGCATTCCATTTCTGGACTACTCCAAAATCATCAATTAATTTTCCGCCTAAAATACCTATCTTAGTATTATTCTCAAGGAGAGTTATTATTTTTTGAATATTGACTGATAATATTTCCGCATCAGGATTTAAAAAAAATAAAAATTCTCCTTGAGCTTGCTTAACTCCTAAATTATGTCCCGCTCCAAAGCCAATATTTTTCTGACTGTTGATTATTTGCACCGAAGGATACTTTTTAGCTACTTTAATAAGCTTAGTTTTTGAATCATTATTGATAATAAGTATTTCCGCCTCAATTTTATTTTTAATTTTTAAATATAAAGAAGCAATGCATTTTTCAAGATATTTTTCGCTACGATAATTAACAATTAAAATAGATATTTTTTTATTTAACATATTTAAAATCTTGGTAAGCCTTTTTAATTAGCTTAGCTGTTTTCTGAGGATGAAACTTAAAATCTCGCCAATTTTTAATCTTTCTAATTAAAGTATAAGAAAAAATCCATGGCTTAAAGACTAAGGGGGTGTTTTTTTTAAAAAAAATCAAACCCGATAAAACTAGCCAGTAAACTTTTATCTTATTTCGTTCTTCACTTTTTTCAAAATGGTAGATTTGGCTTTTAGGAGAAACTAAAAGATTAAAACCTTTTCTTTTGGCTCTCACACTAAAATCAACATCTTCCCAATAAAGAAAAAAGTCCTCATCTAATAAGCCGACTTCCTGAAAAACTTCTCTTTTGACTAGCATCGCACAACCAGAAATAAAATCAGATTTTTTATAATTAGTTTTTATCATTTTAGTTTGGTGTCGACTTTTCATTTTTAACCAATTAATTTTCCCCCCCGCAAACCAAAGTTGAGAAGATTTATTTTTAAAAATTATTGGACTACTGATCCCTATTTTTTTATCTCTCTCCATAATAGCTACTAAATTAACAAGAAAGTTTCTTTTAACTTGCGTATCATAGTTTAGTAACAAAACATACTTAGCCCCTCTTTCTAAGGAATATTTTATTCCAATATTATTACCAGCCGAAAAACCGATATTTTCACTATTTTTTATAAAAACTATTTTAGAAAAAGATTTTTTAACTAATTCCAAAGACCCATCAGTTGAACCATTATCTACTAAAACTACTTCAAAATTAGGATAATTTATTTTAAGGACACTATTTAAGACCTCTAAAATAAATTGTTTTCCATTATAATTAAGGATTACAATAGAAACTTTAGGAAAATTATTCATACTCTTTAATATCCTTTTTACTTATTAAACTTGTTATTTCCTCTGTTTTAATAGCTTTAAAAATCCAAAGAGCTAGAGAATAGATTAGAACACTCAATCCACCAGCCACTATAAAATTTAGCTTATTAAAAGTTAAAAAAAATAAAATCATTACTATCCCAGCACCTAAAATACCGCCTATATTTTCTATTTTCGGAAAATAATTAATTTTTTTATAAATAGCTATAAAAGTTCCTACCACAACTAAAAGCTCCGTTATTACAGAAATAATTGAAGCAGCAAAATAGGAATACAAAGGAATAAAAATTAAATTTGCTCCTACATTAAAAATAGCCGCTATTAGCATAATTATCATCAGTTTTTTTTGTTGATTAGCTGCTACTAAAATAGCATTAGAAAAATTACTAAAGAAAATCAAAGCTAAAGCAAAAATAAGAATTTTTAGAATAATAACCGATTGGGAAAAACCACTGCCGCCAATTAAATTAATAATCGCTGGTGCTAAAAAAAGAGTACCAATTACCAAAGGAATCACTAATAACCAAAAAACCTTATACGTTTTATTAGAAATAAGCTGAAAATGCTTTTTATTAGAAAAAATATTATGCGACATTATAGGAAAAATTAAACCAATAATCATCGCTGGAAAGAAAGTTATATTTTCAATAATTTTATAAGCAGCGCTATAAATTCCTACTTCTGTACTACTTTTTATGACGGAAAGCATTATCGTGTCTACTTTAAAATAAATAAACGAAATTAAAGCTGCTATTCCTAAAGGATACGATTCTTGAATAAATTTTTTCCAATAATTTAAATCTATCTTAAATTTAATCTTTATGTATTTCTTGGACAAAATATAAACTAAGATAAAGCTAATTAGCATATAGAAAAATAAAGCTGAGACAATCCATAAAAATCCCAGTTTTAATTCTATAACTAAAAAAATGATAGCTACTTGAAAAATTTTTCCCACCAATTCCGCTACTGCCACTTTGTCCATTGCTAAATGCTTCTGAAATACTCCATTAAAAATTTGATAAGACGAAGAAAATAAAAAAGAAGCTGCTACAATCATTATAGCTTCTTTAACTTCTACAGAATAAGGAAAAACCCAAATAATCAAAGGAGCTAAAAATAAAATCAAAAGAGAAGTGATTATCCTTAAAGAAAAAATATTACTAATTATTTCTTCTTCTTTAGCTCCTTGACGAGAAATTTCTCTAGTAGAAACTGTATTCAAACCTAAATCGGCTATCGCTGTAAAAAAAGCTAAAAAAGCTAAAACAGTAGCGTAGTTTCCAAAACCATCTTTCCCCAGGTAACGAGTAATAAGCCCAATAGAAATAAGGGCTAAAATGGTCGATAAAAATTTAGCTACACTACTTACAACGATATTGTAAGCTATTTTTCTAGCAACAAGCATAAAATAAATTACTCTTGAATATAAATAAACTTTCCTAAATTAAATCTCTCAATTTAATAACAATTCGTCGATCGTTACCTTCACCAATACTTTCTGTCTTCACTTGGTCATTTTTAGCTAATTCTAAATGAACTAGTCTTCTTTCGTAAGGAGACATTGGGCGAAGAGTAATCGCTCTTTTTTCAAGAATAACTTGTCGTGCTGTATTATCAGCTAATAAAGCAATAGATTCATTTTTTTCTTGGCGATAAGAATTAACATCAATAATGAAATTTACTTTTTGATCTATTTTTTTTCTTACTATCACCCTGGCAATATGTTGCAAGGCTTGCAAATTAATACCATACTGACCGATTAAATAATTTGACTCTTCTGTATTAAGACTACAAATCATATTTTCTTGTTCGTCTTGTTTCTGAATTTTCATTTCTAACTCTATTTCAATTCCCATTCTTTTCACTAGTTCTTTTACTGTCTCTAAGATTACTTCTTTGATATTTTGATCTGAATTTTGAGTTTCCATATATTTAAAATTATATATTAATCTTTAATGTTAACTACTTTTTGATTAGTTGTTTCCCCATTTTTCATTAAATACATTTGTTGTCCTATGGCAAACACAGTAGAAACTAACCAATATAAAGCCAATCCAGCAGGAAATTTAAAACCAATAAATAAAGTTAATAATGGTCCTAAATAAAGCATCTGACTAGACATCATTTGAGTTAAATCTTGTCCTTTACCTTTTTTAGTTTTAGATTGATTATTTTTATTAATAGTTGGCATTAACATTTTTGTCTGAAAATACTGAGCAATTGCCGTAGCAACCACTAATAAAGATTGGGCTACCATACTAACATTAAACTGAGAAAAATTTACAGACTTAGAAAGATCAAGTATTCCTAGAAAATATTGATTTATTTGTCCTGGATTAGAGACAAAAGAATATAAGATAGAACCATTAACTATTAAATGAGCGTTAGAAATATTAAATAAAACTCTATAAATAGCAATTAAAAAAATTAATTGAAAAATAGTCGGCAAACAACCAGAAAAAGGATTGGTTTTATTTTTTTTATAAAACTCCATTAGCATTTTACTCTGCTTTTCTTTGTCTTTTTTATATTTTTCCTGAAGTTCTTTTATTTTTGGTTGCAATTCCTGCATTTTCCTTTGTGATTCAATTTGCTTTTTACTTAAAGGAAGTAAAATAAATTTAGTAATTAAAGTAACTAAAATTATAGCAATACCAAAATCACTAAACGGAAAAACATTATAAATAAAAATTAAAAGATTATATAACGGTCTATAAACTAATTCATTAAATAAAAAACCCATTTGATGTTTAAATTATTTCATTAAATTACCTTCTTTAAGTACTTTTTGAACACTTTTTTCTATTTCTGAAAAAATAAATTCTTCTGCTTTTATTTTTTTTACCATTACAATAATATCTTTTCCTATTTTAATTTGCTTGATTCTCTTCCTAAAAATTTCTCTCAACTGTCTCTTAATTTTATTTCTTTTAACTGCTTTTTTAGAAAATTTAAGTCCAATAGCAATACCCACTCTCGTAACTTTTAAATTATTGTTTTTTACTTTAATTATTACATTCTTAAAAGAAAAACTATGCCCAGAAGAATAAATAGCAGTAAAATCTTTTTTCTTTATTAATCTATTTTCACAAGGAAGCATAATAATTACTCAATATTTTCAGTATTTTTAACAAATTTAATTAAGATTGTCTTTTAACAATTTTAATTAAAATTTAAACTGAAAGTTTTTTTCTACCTTTTTGTCTGCGACTTTTTAAGATATTTTGACCAGCTGATGTACGGCTACGCTTTAAAAAACCATGTCTTCTTTTTCTTCTTTTGGTTTTTGGTTTATAGGTTTCACTCATATTTTTTTAAAAACTTACTAATAATTTTCTTTTCTTTAAGTAATTTAAAGTTTACCAGCTAACTAACTAAAAGTCAATTAAATAAAGGTTTAATAAATATTCTTTATTAATAGCCTTTTTAACTCTTTATTTGACCAAAAAGATCTTGTTTTTTCCCAATCTCTTTACAAAAATCTTTTTTGTTGCTATTTATAATAGTAATGCACATATTATAAACAACCTATCCACTTTTTTCTTTAGACTATTCAATTTGTCTGTGATATAATTTTTTTATAATTCTTTACCCATACAGCTATGACAAATGAAGAACTTTGGCAAGCCACTTTAGGTGAAATAGAATTATTAATCTCAAAAGCTAATTTTATTACCTGGTTTAAAAACACTTCCATTTTATCAAAAACAAATGGTCATGTTGTTATTAGTGTTCCTAATGGTTTTGCTAAGGAATGGCTAGAAAATAAGTATAATTTATATATTTTACGGACTTTAAAAAATTTAGATAAAGAAATTCAATCTATTTCTTGTCAAATAACCAATAAACACAAACCTTCCCCCTTAAAAACGTCAGAAAATCCCGTAGATGCTATTATTCCACCTAAAAGAATAATTCCTTCTAATAATATTAATTCTGGTCAAATTAGTCCACAAAGCAATCTAAATCCTAGATATACTTTTGAAAATTTTATAGTTGGTGGTAGTAATGAACTAGCTAAAGCGGCTTGTTTCGCTGTTTCTCAAAATTTAGGACATATATATAACCCTCTTTTTATTTATGGAGGAGTAGGTTTAGGAAAAACGCATTTAATTCAATCTATTGGCAATGAAAGTATTAAAAATAATTCTCAATTAAAGATTAAATATATCTCTTCTGAAAGATTTACTAGTGATCTAATTGATTCTATTAGAAGCCAAAAAATCAATAAATTTAAAGAGGATTATCAAAAAATAGACCTTTTAATTATTGATGATATTCAATTTATTTCCGGAAAAGAAAAAACTCAAGAAGAATTTTTTCACATCTTTAATTATCTTTATCAATTAAATAAACAAATTGTTCTTTCTAGTGACCGACCACCAAAAGCTATTCAAATTTTAGAGGAAAGACTCCGTTCTCGCTTTGAAGGTGGAATGATTGCTGATGTTTCTAAGCCAGATTTAGAAACTAGAATTGCTATCCTACAAAGAAAAGCCTCTTTAGATAATATTGAAATTACCAATGAAGCCTTAGAATTCATAGCAGAGAATATAACAAATAATATCCGTGAATTAGAAGGAGCTCTCAATAGAGTGGCTGTCTCTTCTCAATTGACTAAAGAATTATTAGATTTAGATTATACTAAGAAAATTTTATCTGATATTATAGCCAGTAGTATAAAAAAAGGGATTAACCATAAACACATCCTTAAAGTTGTTTCTAAATTTTATGAAGTTGATATTAATGATTTAATTGTTAAGAATAGAAAGCAAGAAATTGTTAAACCAAGACAAATAGCTATGTATTTAATGAGAGAAGAATTACACTATTCTTATCCTGGAATTGGTAGTAAATTAGGAGGAAGAGATCACACAACTGCTATTCATGCTTGTGAAAAAATTACCCAAATTTTAAAAACAGATGAAAAATTAGCTAATGATTTAAAATATATCAAAGAACAATTATATCTCATTGATTGATTTTGTTAATAAGTTGTTAATAACATATTGATAAGTAAGTAGATAAGTATGTTTTTAAAATAAGTATATCCCTGTTCTTAAGATGATTGTTTTTTTAAAAAAAGTTTTTTCTCATTTTAATCACCTCATTACCTACCCTATAAAACATCAAATATTCACTAATTGTCCACTAATATTATTACCTTATTTAAACTGTTATTTCTAGTTATCAACTAGAATACCCTTTTATAGTATTAGTAATAATATTATATTAATTAAATTAACTATAATAATACTATTATGAAAATTATTTGCACTCAGGAAAATTTAAAAAAAGCTATCTTTAATTGTGAACGAGTAGTAGCTAAGAAAAATACCTTACCTATTTTAAATAATATTTTATTTGAAACAGATAATGGAGGATTAAGATTATCAGCTACTAATTTAGAAATAGGCGTATCTTCTAAAATAGGAGCAAAAATAGAAAAAGAAGGAAAAATTACTATTCCAGCTAAAGTAATTAGTAATTTTATTAATAATTTACTAAGTGAGGATAATATATCCTTAGAAGTGGTTGATAATAAATTAAAAATTAAAAGTAGTAAAAATAAAGCTATTATCATGGGAATTCCTGCTGATGATTTTCCTTTAATACCAATTAAAAAAAACGATCATCTTTTAGAAATTTCAGCAGATAAATTAAAAAAAGCTTTAAGTAGTGTTTTATCGGCTGTCGCCTTAAATGAATCAAGACAAGAATTAACAGGAATTAATTTTATTTTTAATGAAGAGGAAATATCTTTAGCAGCTACGGATAGTTTTAGATTAGCGGAATTTAAAATAAAAGCTACTGAATTTACTTTAAATAATGAAATTTATAATAATTTTATTAAAGAGAATAATAATATAATAGTTCCTTCTAATACGATAATAGAACTTAATAGAATAATAAGTAATGATTTTAATGAGAAAATAAAAATAACTATTGAAGAAAGTCAGATTTTTTTTGAAATAGATGGAATTAAAATAGTTTCTCGTTTAATTGATGGTAAATATCCAGATTATAAACAAATTATACCTAAAGAATACAAAACTAAAATTATTGGAGATAAATCTATAATTCAAAATGCTATAAAATTAAGTAGTATTTTCTCTTCTAATAATAGTAGTGAGATTACGCTTAAAATTGACCAGGAAAATAAAAAAATCTTTATGTTATCAGCTAACTCAGAAACAGGAGAAAACTCCACAGAGGTTAATTTTGAGATTACAGGAGTATCTCAAGAAATAGTTTTTAATTCAAAATACTTATTAGATGGAGTTAATATAATTTCTTCTTCTAAAATAGCTATTTTAAGTAATACAGAATTAACTCCAGTAGCTATAAAAGAAGTTAATGAAAAAACAAATGAAATTTCAGAGGAATTAATTTATATAGTTATGCCAGTAAAAAACTAAAAACTCAATAAATTATTTAAATAAAAAATTGAAATCACTTAAAAATCTTTTACAAAGGAGAAAAAGTCTGAAAATAAATTTATCCAATAAAGATATTTTTTATATGTTTAATAGTGTTATTAAAGAGGAATTTGGAAGTATTGGATTTGGAAAATTTCAGCCAGATTTTTATAAGAATAAAACAATTTTTATAAAATCAACTAGTAGTGTTTGGGCAAATGAATTATTTTTAAACAAAAGAAAAATTATTAGAAAAATTAATAATAAATTAGGTAGAGAGAATATTAAATATATAAAAATAAATTAAGGAATATTAGTTTGAATACTTAAATTGTCAGAAGTTGTATTTTCATTATTATCCTCCAAAGAAATTTTTATATTAAGAGTGGTGTGTTTTTCTTTTTCTGGTATTGAATAAGTATAATTTAAAGAATTATTATTAGTAGAGTGAATTTTATTACCATTAATTTGAATGGTAATATTTTTAACTCCATAATCAGCAGAAATATTAGCTTTAATAGGTAATGAGGAGGTAGTAACTATTTGATTATTTGAGGGAATTATTATTTTAATAGATGGTTTGTATTTTTTAAAATCACTCTCCTTACAGTCTTTAGTGGGGGGAATATTACTAGATGATTTATTATCTTTTAACCATTTTTGAACTCCTTTTTCCCAATTTTTATATTGTGGATCATCTTTTGGATTTTTTGGTTGAGCTCCAAGTGGATCATTTTTATTTATATAATATAAGATTGTGTGGATATTAGAAAATTTCTTTTTTTCAATTTTATTATTTGGACAAATATTATTAGCTAAACAGTAATCATGTTTTGTTCCTGGAATTTTACAAACCTTAAATTCTTTTTTAATATTTAATTTTCCATCTATAATATCTTTTCCGGTATCTTCTTTTTTGTATTTAGGAAAATGTTCTATATTATAATTTTTTAAGGCTTTTTCCATAAAATCTTTCCAAATTGGAGAAGCAACATAAGAACCATCAGCCCCAGCTCGCATAGGACTATTATTATCATTACCAGCCCAAACACCAGCTACTAAAGAAGGTGTATAACCAATAGTCCAACCATCTCGCCAAGCGTTAGTAGTTCCTGTTTTTGCAGCTACTGGTCGATCATCAAAACGCAAGGGATTATTTACGCCAAAGACTGGAGCGCGAAGGGAATTAGTAGAAAGAATATAATCAATCATAGCGACATATTTTTTATCTACAATTTTTTCTCCGGGACTATTTTTATATTGTTCTAATATATTACCAGAACTATCTACGATTTTAAGAATAGAAACAGTTTTATGATGAATTCCTCCAGTAGCAAAAGTAGAATAAGCGTTAACATGATCAAGGAGAGTTACCTCGCCACCACCTAAAACTAAAGATAAACCATAACGGTCTGGATGATTAAGGGTAGTTATTCCCATTTCTTTGGCAGTTTTAATAGAATCTTTTATTCCAGCTAAATAAAGTGTTTTAACGGCTGGAACATTTAAAGACATCGCTAGAGCATTTTTCATATGAGTTAAACCGATGTTTTTTCCATCATAATTTCTAGGATCATAAATTTTCCCATCTTCAGTAGAAAAATTTGTATTAGTATCCCAAATTTGCGTTTCTGGAGTATAACCTTTTTCAAAAGCGGTTAAATAAACATAAGGTTTGAAAGAAGAACCTGGTTGACGAGGACGGATAGCTACATTAACTTGACCATCAATACTTTTATCAAAATAATTTTTTGAGCCAACCATGGCTAAGATTTGACCAGTCTTTGGATCCATAGCTACTAAAGCAGCATTACTGGCTCCCCAAATCTTAGCATTTTTTTCAGCTCCTTTTTTTATAGCCTGTTCAGCTAATTGTTGTTTTTCCCAGTCTAAAGTAGTATAAACACTTAAACCACCTTGTTCAATTTTTTGTTCGCCGTATTTTTTTTCTAAATAATCTTTAATATACATTACAAAATGAGGTGCAGAAATTTTTTCAGAAAAAGGTTTTATTTTAGAAAAAACATCTATTTTTTTGGCTGTTTTAGCTTGTTGTTTAGTGATATAGCCTAATTTAGCCATTTGATCAAGGGCATATTCTTGGCGTGTTTTTAGGGCTTTAGTATAATTTCCATAAGGAGAAAAATGAGATGGAGCTTGAGGAAGAGAAGCAATTAAAGCTGATTCATCTAAAGTAAGTTCGCTAGCATGTTTTCCAAAAAAAGTTTGAGCAGCGGCCTCAACACCATAAGCATTAGAACCATAAGGTATTTGATTGAGATACATTCCTAATATTTTATTTTTAGAGTATTTTTGATTAATCTCAATAGAAAGAATAGCCTCTCTGATTTTACGAGAAAGAGTTTTTTTAGAAGAAAGTATAGTTTGCTTGACTAACTGCTGGGTAATTGTTGAGGCTCCTTGAGTAGCACTACGATGAAGTAAATCAGCTAGACCAGCTCTGATAATAGCGGTGATTTCTATGCCGTGATTGGTATAGAAATTCTGATCTTCTAGGGCAATAGTGGCATATTTTAAAGTATCTGGCATTTGAGAAAAAGGTATTTCTGTTCTTTTTTCTTCGCCGTGAATTTCATAAAGTAAATGTTTTCCAGTGCGATCATAAATTTTAGTGGATTGGGCGATGGTACGATTTGTTAAGTTTTCTGGGCTAGGGAGGTCTCTTGCAAACCAGGCGAAGATTCCAGCTATAGATAAAAATCCTATTAAAGCTAAAGAAAGAAAAGTTTTCCACCAAAAACCCCAAGATTTATAAAAAGTATATTTTTTAGTACTTTGAAGAGAGGCTTTTTCTGGTCCTTGTTTTTTTGGGGAAAATATATGCATAATAATTTGTTGATTTAAATTATCTCAAGTTTACTATTAAAGGAACTATTTTTCAAGACGGAGATAGATTGGGTTTTTTATTTTTGATAAAATAAGATTAACAATTTCATCTTCAATATTAATGCCTGAGCTTTCTAAACATTGGGGATATATTCCAGGTCTTCCATTTTCATCAATTATTTTATAACCCTCATTTGTATAAATAAAATCAAAACCTATAATATCTTTGCCTATGACTTGTTTTGCTTTTAAGGCTATTTTTTTTAATTCTTCAGGCGGATTAATATATTTAGAATTATCACCTTTTCCGTCTTTTTTGTCTGGATCATAAATTTTCCAATCAGAACTTTCTCCTATTATTTTTCTATAACCAAAAACAACTTTGTCTCCAATAACTATAACAGAAATCCATTTATTGAGATCATTTTTATAATATTTTTCTAATAAAATTTGTTGGTTTTTATTTGGTAAAAAACTTAAAAGCATTTCAATTGAAGAAAATAATTTTTCTAGGCTATTAACTCTTATTATTCCCACTCCCCATCCGCCAAATCGCGGTTTAATCAAGACTGTACCACCAAGATTTTCAAATGCCTTAGTGAGACCATTTTTATCTGTTGCTTTAGTTAATGCGAAGTCAGCCACGGGTAAATCATTTTTTTTAAGAATTGTATGGGCTAAAAATTTATCATTAGTAATTTTTGTTGATTGGCTTGTGTTAATAACTAAACAGTTTTTTTCTAAAACAGAAAGGATATTTAGATTAAAATTATCTCCCTTCCAATCATTTGGCTTTACTGTGTCATGCCAGAAATAGAGATCAAGTGAGTTGAGGTTAAAATTTTCTATATAAACATTACCATTTAAAACATAGGCTTTTCTAAAATCTAGGTCGGTAAAAAGTTCAATATTATCAATAGTTCTGAGTTTATTTTCTATGTTTTTTATCGTATTTTTAGAGAAAACACCTTGGGCTTTCTTTAAAAAACCTACTTTATATTTTCTCATATTTTTTTAGGGCATATGTAATTATCTCCTTAGCTGGATTAATTCCAGTAGCCTTTTTAAATCCTTGCCATTGAGGAGTTGAATTAACCTCTAAAACATAAATTTTATTTTTATATTCAATGAGATCAACTCCAGCAATTTCATATTGCATAGCATTAGCAGCCTTAATAGCAATTTTTTTCATTTCATCGGTTAGGTCTATTTTTTTTATTTTAGCACCTAAGGAAATATTTGAGCGAAAATCATTTTTTGTGAGGTATCTTTTTATTCCTCCTAAAATCTTTCCATTAACAATAAAAACTCTAATATCTCCATCAATTTTAAAAAACTCTTGCATTAAATATCCCTTGGGATTAGTTTCAAAAAATTTTATAAAGTCCTGCTCATTTTCTATTTTTTCTACTCCTTGACCTTTTTGTCCGTAAATAGGTTTTACAATAAGAGGAAAATCTATTTTTTTAAGAATCTCATTATAATTCCTCCCCCAAATTGATTGCCATGTTTTAGGATAGTTAATTCCTGCTTGATTTAATTTACTAGCTTCATAAATTTTACTATTGATCATATTTAAACCTAAAACAGTATCAATAACAATTTTATTTTTAGCTAGTAAAGCTTCAGCTAAAATTCTAGCTTCTCTAAAGTTTTTATTATAAGCTCTAAAAAGAAAAATATCAAAATCATTAAGAGAAATTTTCTTATTTCTGGCAATAAAATTATTGCTGTTAAATTCCAAGAAGACGCTATTTAGAGAAAAAACAGAAACAAAAAATCCTCTTTTTTTAATCTCATTTTTTAAGTCTAAGGTATTTTCAGTTAGCGAGCCGATGATTGCGAAGTTTATTTTTTTCAATATCCTCTTATTGATTATTTAAATACTTGTAATAGTTCTTTGTACATTTTAAGCATATATGGTTTTTCCTCTGGGGTAAAATATAATCCTGGCATAGAATTAAGTTCTACTATCCAAGGTTGTTTTTTTTCATCAAACATAAAATCAATAGCGTAAATTCGCGGGGAAAAAGTTTTGAAAGTTTCATTAACTTCTTCTATGATTGGATTCAATGATTGGGGTAATTTATTTTCAGGGACAATAATAAGTTTACCTCCTTGAGCTAAATTAGCTAAATAACTTCCTTGATTTGGTTCTCTAATATAAGAATAAATATATTTATTATTAACAAAGACTAATCTCAAGTCATGCATATGATAACTAACTCCAGGAACGCCTTTAGATGAGTCTATAAAATTTTGTAATAAATAAGGTCGTCCTAGTTGAGCTTTCTCTAGTATCTCAGATTTTTTTAAAATTTGAATACCTTTACCGCCACTATCAGCTAGTGGCTTTAAAACTGCTAGGCGAGTTTTTATTTGGGGTAAAAAATGTTTTAAGTCAGTTTGATTTTTTATTAACCAATTCTTTTTACTCCATTGAGGGAAAAGAAGACTAGTAGTTAATTTATCATCAACTAATTCAGTGAATTCTAAATCATTAAGAAAAGGATAATATTCTCTAATAAGTTCTTTTTTATAATAAACCTCTCGGCGAGCTTTAGTTTTATCATAAACAAGATCGGGTTTAATATTAGTTACTTTTTTCCATTGTCCACCTTTGCCTTCAAAAATCCAGGCGTGTTTAAAAAGATGTTTTTTGTAGTCATACCATTGATAAGAGGCGCGATACATTTGAATATTATTTTTTTGACAAAGATCATAAAAATATTCGTAAGAATATTGATAATCTTTATTGGCGAAAGGTTTGGCTTTTTGCCAATTACTCTTACCAAAAAGAATCATTACTTTTTTCATTTTATTTAGTTACATCAATTAAAAATCTTTGAAGATTTCTTTTGCCAATAATCATGGGCATTTTTAAATTAGAACGATCAATGATAGAGACAGTAACAGGAATCTTGGTATTGTCCATAATTAGATAAATTTTTATCATTGGTCGATAAGTGGTGCCATGCGAAGAGTGAACAATTATCGTATCAGCTAAATCGGGAATGTTTTTAAATAATTCTTTTCTTTCTTCGGAATTAAGTTTTTTTATTTTTTCATAATCTATATTTAATTTTTCGTATTCAGAAACTGTTTTTTCAAAACCTAATTGTTTAGCTAAATTTGTATCAATAGAAGAAAAGCCAGCGCCTGTATCAATTTTAGCGGAAATTTCTATTTCATTTTTTTCTTTGCTAATAAGTTTTACTTTTTCTATAGTACCGATAACTTTTTTTCCAGAAACTTCTTCTAATTCTTCTTCAATCTCTCCTCCAAAAAGATCTATGCCCACTCTCATACCTCGAGCTAAAGTTTTAATTTTTAAACCAGATATTTTTTTTAAGCGACCTTTTAAACCAGCTAAATTAGCAATTTGAATAGAGAGTCCTGGGCGAGCATTAAGCTCAATAATAACTGGTCCATGAACTTTATCAATAGCAATATCGGCACCTAGGAAACCCAAACCAGAAACATCTTGTGACTTTATAGCTAAAGCAAGAATATCTTTCCAATAAGGAATTTTTATTCCAGAAAGAAGCATTCTAGTTTTAGGAACATAATCAATTATTTTATTTTTTCCTAAAACAGCAGTTGTAGTGGTTCCAGTTGCCATATCAATGCCTAAGCCAATAGCTCCTTGCTGTAAATTAGCTTTCCCATTGGAACTTTTAGTGGGTAGGCGGAGCATAGCCATAATAGGAACCTTATTAAAAACTAAAACTCGGATATCAGGAATTCCTCGATAAGAATAAGGTTTAAAAAGTTTTAATAATTGAAGTCGTTCTTCAAAAAAGGCGATGTCGGGAGTTCCAGAAAGAGAGAAGAAACCATCTAAAATATTTCTAATATGAATTTTTAAATCTTCAATAGTAACTAAAGAGCGGTTAGCTTTTACCCAAGTATCATCACGACCTTTTTTCTTGCCGTAAACAACCAAAATTCCTTCTCCACCAAAACCTCGATTGGGTTTTAAAGCAAAACTATTAGGGAGCGATTGCCAATCAAAATTATCCAATTCTTTATGAGAGGAAATTTTAGTAATTAACTTAGGAACAGATAAATTATTTTTTTGTAAGATTTTTTTACTTTTTAATTTATCATCAGCTAGGCGTTTAGCTCGTTTTAAATTAAAAGGACGAATGAATTCTAAATTTCTAGAATTCATTCCTAAAATCTGGCGACTTTTTTTGAAAAAATCTAACATGGTTTACAAATATTTAAAAATCTCCCTAAAGCGAAAATATTCACTTACTCTTAATCCAGTCCATTTTCCTAAAAGAATATTTAAAGGAATAGTTAATAAAATAACCCAAGGTCTCAAAGCAATGAGTTTAATAAGTGGTTCGGAGCTAGCAATAAAAAAACCAATAATTGAAATAAAAAGAGTCTCTAAGGTTAGAATTAAAGCTGCTTTATTTCCTTTTTCAATTTGAACCGCTACAAATTTTTCTACTAAAGTAATCATAATAAGAATAGGAAAAATAGAAACGGCGGCTAGTCCAGTTCTTCTAAGCCCACCACCAAAAACTAAAAGACCTAAAGTTAAAATTGCTACAGCAGTTAGCATTATAGCGACACGAGGCAGATAAAGAAGCCGGAAAGGTTTTAAAATGAAACGCATCACCATTCCAATTAAAATAATAGAAACAAAAATAGTAATGCCATACTTAATTCCATTAGTAGCTAAAAAAGCAAAGGTTACAATCAAAGGAGTGTAAATTCCAAAAGCTTTAATTCCTAAAACTTGTCCAAAAAAAGCAATTAAAGTAGCGATAATTGGGAGCATAAGAATTAGAATGATAGTATCAAAAGGAACACCCTCCTGAAGAAAAAAATGAATACTAGGACTAATAAAAATTCCTAAACTGTGAAGGTAATACATAAATTTAAAGTAATAAATTATTAATTTTGCGACTGTTTAAATGACAAATAGCAATAGAAAGAGCATCAGCAACATCATCAGGTTTTGGGAGTTTTTCTAAATGAAGAAGGCTTTTAGTCATTAATTGAATTTGTTTTTTGTCGGCTCGCCCGTAGCCAGTTATTGCTTGCTTTACCTGAAGGGGTGTGTAGCTAAATACTCTAACATTATTTAGTTGAAGTGTCAATAAAATAGCTCCTCTAGCTTGGGCAACCTGAATAACTGTTTTTTGATTCTTAAAAAAGAAAATCTTTTCAATAGAGGCTTCTTCAGGTTGATATTTTTGGACAATAATTTTTAAATCGTTAGCTATTTCTAAAAGTCTTTCTTCTTCAGTATTTTCTTTACTAGTAGCGATATGTCCAAAAGCTAGGGGAATAATTTCTCCTTTTCGTTCGGAGATAATTGCCCAGCCGGTAATAGCAGTTCCAGGGTCAATACCGAGTATTTTCATAAAAATATTAAATTTATTTTCAATTATTGAATAATTAACCAAAAATTAAAGATTATCATATATCTCATCCACATCTTCTTGCTCTTTGAGTTGATCTAAGATATTTTGGTAAATGGTATAATTTTTTTCATTGACAATGAGGGTTGTTTTAGGTATATAAGCTAATCTAGATTCTAAAATAACTAAGTTCTGATTAAGTAATTTTTCTAATACTAATTGCAGGTCTTTAGATCGAGTAGAAATTATAAGAGTATTTTCATTTTTTTGGATATCTTCTGCTCCAGCTTCAATGGCTAATAACTCTAATTTATCAACATCTTTTTCTTGAATAGCTAGGAAGATTTTACCTATTTGTTCGAAATTCCACATCACGCTACCCACTTCACCTAATTTACCACCTAATTTAGTAAAGATAGTTTTAATTTCACTAACAGTTCTGTTTCTATTGTCAGTAGCTGTTTTAATAATCATCATTATCCCGCCAGGAGCTACTCCTTCATAAGTAATCTCTTCAATGAAGTTGCTTTTTAATTCTCCTGTACCTCGTTTTATTGCTCGCTCAATATTTTCTTTCGGCATATTAACTGATTTGGCTTGCTCAATAGCTAGTTTTAATTTTAAATTAGAATCTGGTTTTCCTCCTCCTTCTCGAGCAGCGATAGTAATCATCTTTCCTGCCCGAGTAAAAATTTTAGCTCGCTTAGCGTCTTGTAACCCTTTTTTATGTTTTATTCCTGACCAATGTGAGTGTCCCGACATAATGAAAATAAAAAGTTAACTAAAATTAAAAAATACTAGCTGATAACTAGCTTATTCTAACATCTTTAAAAGCTTTTTTCAAACTAAATTTTTTTTCTTAATGATTAAAGAGGTTGCTTATGTAGAGAGTAAATTTTTAAATTAAAAAAAGTCTGTTTTTAATAGAAAATAAGATTGATTTAATTTATAGTTGCCAAAATAATTGATTGAGCCTTGAATTAAGAAAACGGTTGAAATGACGAGTAAATTTTATCAGCCAGTATTCAGAAGAAATTTTTTTAGTGAAGGAATAAAAAATAATTTTAGGATGAGTTGACGAAAAAGAGTTATTAGAAATAAGAAAAAGGTGAATTGGTTGTTTTGATTTTTGAAAAAAACGAGTGGTAATTTTAAGAGGAGAAACTATGTTCGGTAATATTAATTGGGAATTTATCTTCTTTTTAGGGGAAATTAAAGAAATAAACGGAGATGTTTTTTTTGGTAAGTCTTTAATTTTAGCGTGAGAAGATGAAGAGAAAGGAGTAGAAGAAAGAAGGAATATTTTTTTAGAAAAAAGAGGTTTCTTAATCAAAGAAGAGTGTGAAATAAAGGAAAGGAATTTAGTTGTACTGGCTCCAGCTACTTTTTTTAGTGTTTGTGAGGAAGATTTTTTTTGAGGGAAAAACCATTTCCAGTGATAATTTATTTTTTGATAAAAAGAATTTTCAGGGACAGCTTTATTTTGTCTATATCTTATTTTTTGAATAATCTTTCCACTGGGGTCTCTAAGTTCAATTTTAGCTTTGGTGTTGTTAAGTGTGAAAGCACAGACATTATGAGTGAGAATTTTTATTTTACCTGATTTAATTTTAAAATCTTTTCTAATTGGATGATTAGATAATTTTTTCCATCCAGTAGCAATACTCCAATTTTTCAGGTTTATATTTTTTTTTGATTCGTTTTTTATACTAAGCCATTCATTTTTAAAGTCATTTCCTTTGGGATTAGGAAAAAGTATTTTTATTCTTACTTTAAGAGCTTTATACTTCCTTACTTTAATAATAAAATTATAAAAAGAACTTTCGCCTTTGCCAGTAATTTTTAAGCTGACTTTATATTTTCCAGTTTTTTTATATTTGTGGTGAGTATTTTTGAGATAACTTTTATGACCATCACCAAAGTTCCAAGTAAATTTTTGAACATCTTTATTGGATTTTACTTTAAAATTGGCATAGATATTTTTATAAATAGGCTTATCTTTAATAATTTTTCCAGAAAGAATTTTATCAAATTTATTTTTTTCTCCGGGAGTTAATTGACTAGTCCAGCGCCAAGTAGATCCGTCAAAAGCGTATGAATATCTGGATTTTCCTTTCTTGTAAGAAAGAGAGGCAACTAATTTTTTATTTTCATCAAAAACATTAGCGCTGTCATTAGAAGAATTAAGATAGAATTTTCCCTGGAAAACATAAAATGCATTAGGTTGTAAAATGTAACTTTTTTTTAAAAGCTTTCCTTTGTGAATTGAATCCGAGGCGGACCAATTTTTCAGGTTTATATTTTCCTTAGAAATATTTTTTATTTCAATAAATTCTGTTTCGCCGATACGGGTATTAGGTGATGGATAAATTTCGTTAATTTTTATTTTATGAGTATAATTTTTTAAAATTGGTTGAGTAGAATTTTTATAGCCAGGGGTGCCATTTAAAATATACGATTTTTGCCATTTATTTTTAGTAACAGTTGTTCTTTCAAAACTTTGACCAGTTTTGCTAGATTTTAGCTCTTGTCCTTTACCAACAGCAAAGACTTTTCCCCAAGCTAACAAATTAAGACAATTATTTTTTTCAAAAGTATTATTAGGAAAAAGAGCTACAGAGCCATTAGAGTTACTTAAATGATAATTAAGACTCCAATCGGAATGTACTGACTTAGGGAGACCTCCTTTCATGGCAATTAGAAAAAAATTACTAGGTTTAATAGCCGATTTTTTTGGAAAGATATTTTTTTTATAGGGTTTATTCCAATTTCTTTTTGAGGAATAATAGACTAAATAATAATTTTTTAATTTAATTTCTTGTGAAGTAGGGTTATAAAGCTCTATAAATTCTTCTTTGTTTGTCCCATTTATTAAAATCTCATTTAGGAATATATTTTGGTTTGCTTGGCATTTATTAAATCTAAAAAATCCTATTATAATAAATAAGCTTAGAAAAATAAAAGTGCTTTTGTGTTTTTTTTCAATTTTCACCCGAACTTAAAAAATAATAAAGGAACTACCTTTTAAATCTATTCTATGTCATGATGAATTTTTTTCCTTAGCATATCTCCAAATTCATTTTCTTCTAAAGCTTCTTGTTTAGCTTGGAGTTTCATTGTTAAATCACGAACAGAATAGGGATCTGGAATATTATGGAAAGTAAAACGGTCTTTTTCGGCGGCGGTCTGAACAAGAAGATTACCATAATTTAAAAAAGTTGGAATTAATCCTTTGACTTCAGTGGTAACATCTTGAATTTTTTCAATTTCTAACTCACTAACCGTTCTAGCAAATAAGCCTTTTTGTTCTATATTAACTATATGTTGATCAGTGATTATCCAAATATCAAAATAATAATCAATCCAAATTATAAAAAAAGTCATCCAAATAAACATAAAAAAGAGATTACGGATAAAAAACATAAATTCTTTAATAAGAGAATCATTAAAAAAAGAATAAAAAAGAGATTGGAAATAATAACTGACAAAAAGAAGTAGTGTCATTAAAAAAATAGGAAAAAATTGCTTGATTATATCAAACCAGTGGCGATGAAGAACTAAAAGAATTTTCTCATTATTCTTTTGTCCATCAAAATGATAAGTGTTAAAATTTTTCATAGCAAGTTTTAGTTAAAAAATAATTTTGATAATAAAGCTGTCCAATTAACAGAGAAAAAAAGGAAAATATTAGAAAAAAGTAATAAAATAGAAACTAGAATAAAAATTGGTAATAAAATTTTATTTAAACTGACGTTAGTAGAATATCTTACAAAATGGTAAATAATAAAAGAGAACATTAAAATAAAAGTAAGGATAATAATTCCGTATAAAGCAAGAATAAGATAAAACATTAATTTGAGATTATTGAGTTAAAGCTTTTAAAAATAAAAAATTATTTTTCTTTTGTTTCGTATTTAATACCTAAGTGATTATAAGCATCTTCTGTGGCTACTCTTCCGCGGGGAGTTCTGGCGATAAATCCAAGTTGCATTAAATAAGGCTCATAAACTTCTTCTATGGTAGAAATTTCTTCTGAAGTGGCGGCCGCTAAAGTTCCTAATCCAACTGGACCACCTCTAAACTTTTCAATAATAGTTTTTAAAATATGTTTGTCGGCTGGCTCTAAACCAATAGGGTCAACATCAATCATTTCAAGAGCTTTTTTAGCTACTTCACCAGTGATAATCGAGAATTCTTTTATTTGAGAATAATCACGTACTCGTTTGATTAGTCGGTTGGCCACTCTTGGTGTATAACGGGCACAGCTAGCAATTTTTTGAAGTCCATTACTATTAATATTAACGCCTAATATTCTACTTGATCTTTCAATGATGCGTTTAATCTCATCATTAGAATAAAATTCTAATCGATGAATAGCTCCAAAACGATTACGGAGAGGATTGGAGAGAGCTCCTAGTTTAGTAGTAGCTCCAATTAAAGTAAAATGAGGTAAATCTAACTGAATAGTTCTAGCAGAAGGACCTTTTCCAATTATGATATCAAGTTTGTAATCTTCCATTGCGGGATAGAGAATTTCTTCAATAGATTTATTGAGACGATGAATTTCATCGATAAAAAGAATATCTCCATCAGAGAGATTAGTTAGTATTGAACCAAAATCGCCAACTCTTTCAATAGCTGGTCCAGAAGTGGTTTTAATATTAACACCCATTTCTTTGGCGATGATATTAGCGAGAGTAGTTTTTCCCAATCCAGCTGGGCCATAAAGAAGAACATGCTCAATGGATTCTTTTCTTTTTTGAGCAGCTTGAATAAGAATATTTAAATTTTTTTTTACTTTTTCTTGACCAACGTAATCAGTAAAAGTTTGAGGTCGTAAAGTTAAATCTAAACCAATGTCTTCAATTTGTTCTTCGGCATGGGCAATAGTCATAAGAAATAGATAATTTAAAGGAAGTTAAAAAGACTAGAAGTAAAGGTAATTTTCTAAATTTAGTTTAGCATTACTTGACAAAATTTACAAGCTATGCTAACCTTCAAAGTCATCTTACAAAACAATTGTTTTTAGATGATTAGCAGTAAACTGTAGGTAATTGGTAACTTCTATCTTTTGTTATCAATATCGGGAACTTTTTTCAAGATATGGGCATTCTGGTTTTGGCTGGGATGTGCCTCGATATTGTTCCTTCCCCAAGGCTCTTAGTTTTGGGATTTGCCTACAGGTTAGTGTTTTAATGAAATAGTTACTGACAATATTTAGCCAAGAAAACTATTTTTTTTCAGGAGAAAAATAAAAAACAACGTCATTGGACGTTGTTTTTTATTTATTATTCAGTGATTTATAAATCTGTTACGCGCTCTACTTCTTCAAGGCTAGTTTCCCCTTCTAAAACTTTTAGAACTCCATCTTGGACTAAAGTAATCATTCCTAATTCTACGGCTTTATCTTGAAGTTCAGAAGTAATAGCTCCACGGGTTATTAATTCTTCTATCTCACGATCAATAACAAATATTTCACTAATAGTTGTGCGTCCACGATAGCCAATTTGGTTACATTTTGCACAACCTTTAGGATGGTAAATATCATTAACTGAAGGGATTTCAACTCCTGATTCTTGACTAATAGATTTAAGGACACCTTCAATCTTATTTTTTTCTTCTTGAGTAGGAATGACTTTTTCTTTGCAATCGCAAAGATGACGCACTAATCTTTGGGCAAAAAAAGCGTTAGATGAAGTAGCTATGTCAGAGGGAGAGACTCCCATATTCATAATCCTTGCTACCGCTCCAGCTGAACTATTGGTATGGATAGTGGAGAGAACTAAATGTCCAGTTAAAGCAGCTTGTACAGCTACTTGAGCTGTTTCATTGTCTCGCATTTCACCGATCATGAGAATGTCAGGATTTTGTCGTAAGAGTGCTCGTAGAGCAGTAGAAAATGTGTAACCTTCTTTTTCGTTAGTGGGCGTTTGAAGAATGCCTGGGATTTGATATTCAATTGGATCTTCAACGGTAATAATTTTGACTTCTGGCTTATTGAGAATGTTGAGTACACTATAAAGCGTGGTAGTTTTTCCTGAGCCAGTTGGGCCAGTATTTAAAACAATCCCATTAGGTTTTTTAGCTTGGTGAAGAAGTTTTTCTAAATTTTGTTGGCGAATACCTAGTTTTGTTAAATCTAAACTGACTGAGGATTGATTAAGTAAACGCATTACTACTGTTTCTCCATAACCACCTAAAATAATAGAAATTCTGACGTCAATTTTTTTCTTTTTTCCTGAGTCAATATCATCATCAAATTTAATAGTAAAGCGACTATCTACCACTCCTTGTCTAACTTCAGTTTTAACACCAGAAAGTATTTTTATTTCACCTAATAAAGCTGGATATTCATTGAGAGGCAAAGAAACGATATTTTGTAAAATTCCATCAATTCTAAATCTAATTTTAACATCATTTTCTTCAGGTTCTATGTGAATGTCACCAACGCCAAGAATGGCGGCGGCGGCAAAAATAGTTTTATTAATTTCAGTTGTCTTTAAGGAAAGTAAAAGTTCTCCTAGTTTTTTAAAATTATGAGCGACTGCCTGAGCATTTTCATAATGAGTTTTTTCTATTAAAATACCTTTGCCTAAAGTTTGAGCCATTAATTTTTCATAAATAGCTTCTAGAAATTCTCCTTGTCCAGTTACTCGCTCAACTTCATCAATAGAGGTGATACCATTAACAGCTTTTAAAATTCCATCCTGAAGCATGGTTACCATACCAGCTTCTAAAGCAGTGACAGCTAAATCAGTTTCGCCAGCCATATCTAAAATTAATTTTTCAATTTCTTCATTAATAGTTAGAATTTCAAATATTCCTACGCGTCCTTTATAGCCAATGTTATTGCATTTAGGACAACCAGTCGGGCGATAAAGTTTTTCAATCTTTTTAGGAATTTCTATTTTAGACTTGGGTGAAATAATAGAAAGAATTTTTTTAATTGATTCAATAGATTCTTTGGCTGGTGCGTAAGCTTCTTTACAATCACAAAGTTTTCTTACTAATCGTTGACCGACAATAGCATTGATAGAAGGAGCCATTAAAGTAGGTTTTATTCCCAACTCTAAAAGTCGGGGAATGGCTCCAATAGCATTATTAGTATGCAAAGAAGAAAGGACTAAATGCCCAGTAAGAGCTGAATTAACAGCAATATCAGCTGTTTCATCATCTCGGATTTCTCCTACTAAAATTACATCTGGATCTTGTCTAACCATAGCACGAAGACCTTGAGCAAAAGAATAGCCGTGGTCTTTATCTATTTGAGTTTGAGAGATGCCTTTCAATTCATATTCAATAGGATCTTCAATAGTAATTATTTTTTTATCGGGAGTGTTTAGTTTATTAATAATAGAATAAAGCGTGGTAGTTTTTCCTGAACCTGTTGGACCAGTATTTAAAATCATTCCATTTGGGGCTTCTATTTGTTTTTGGAGAGTTTCGTAAGCTAAACCTTGAATGCCTAGACTTTCAAGCTGAACTTTAATAGAATCTGGATCTAACAATCTCATTACTATTGATTCGCCAAAATTACCAGGAATAATAGATGCTCGGATAGAAATTTTTTTTTCAGCTAAATTAATTTCAAAGGTTCCATCTTGAGCAATGTCTCGCAAGTTTAATTTCATATGTGCCATTAACTTAAGACGAGAGATAACACTCTTAAAAACATTAAGAGGTAAAAAAGCAACATCTTGAAGTACACCATCAATTCTATAACGAAGGCGGAGTTCTTTTTCTTGAGGTTCAATATGTACATCGCTAGCACCTAACTTATAAGCTCCCGCTAGCATAATATTTAGAATTTGAGTAACTGGCAGTTCAACAATACGATGTTTCAATGTAATTAAATCTTTCATTTCAGCTTCAAACTTTTCTAAATCTTTCCCGCTAAGATTAAGACTCATTTGATCAAGGGCGTCAACAAAAACAATCTTTTTATATCTTTCCCAAATTCGTTGAAGATTAGAGCGGGAAATAATAAAAATTTTTATTTTCCAACTTTCTTTCTCTTGAAGTTTTTTAATAAATTCTTGAGTATCGGTTTGTTGAGGATGGGTAGCAACTAAAGTAACATTTTTCCCTGAGCGATGAATAATAGCTAGCTCAAATTTTACAGACTCTTCTTCGCTTAAAAGTTTAATAGCGTCAGTAGAAATAGGTACTAAATTAGTATCTATATAGGGAAGGTTTAATTCATTAGCTAAAGCGGAAGTCATTTCTTCTTCTTCTTTTTTTCTAAAACGAGAAATAATTTTTTGAGTTTTAGATTCTTTTTTTACTTCTTTTTTTACTTCTTTAGTTATTTTAATCATTAGAATTTTTTAAAATGAAAGAATGTTTTTAATAATTTTATTTTATCACAAAAGAGCCAACAAAAAAACAGGGCTAGCCTGTTTTAAAAAAGTAATGAAAAAAATAATTAAAGAGAGTTAATTTTTTGTGCAATAGATTTGCCCACTTCTAATAAATTATTATTCTTAAGCCTGATTTTTAGGAGTTCTTTTTTAATTTCTCCATCTAAATGAGAATATAATTTTTCCATCATTTTTGGACTAGTTGTTTTAATGAGAATAACAGTCGTTTCTGGAGTATCATTATAAACAACAATAAATATTTTTCCTTCGCTATAATTTTCTTGGAGCTTTTCAATAATCAAAGGTAAATCTTCTTGAGATGACCGACTTTGAACAAAATCTTCTACGGAAATAGTTGACCAAATTAGTTGACTATTTTCTTCCCAATTTATTTTTGCCATTGCTCGTCCCCAAAGTTTTAAAATATGTAAAGGCTGAGTTTTATAAAGCCAACGAATAATTTCTTGTTGGTTAGCTCCCTTATCCATTAAAGAAGCGGCCAAAGCTAAAGCTTTAGGCGTGGTATTTTTTTTCTGAAAACTTTCTGTTCCGCCTATTAAACCAGTTAAAAGGCAGGTGGCAATATTTTCATCAATTAAATTTTTATTAAAATTCTCAAAAAAATTGGCTAAAATTTCAGAAGAAGAAGAAGAAGTTACATCCACTAAATTTATTTGTCCAAAATTATCATTATTACTTTGGTGATCAATATTGACAATGGGAACCTCAAAAAATAAATCGGTATTTTTTAAATATAAATTACCAAGTTTTTCTAAATCTGGTATGCCAATAACAACCACTAGATCATATTTGAATTTGGCTAAAATAAAAGAAAAATCTCTTGGGTCAACAGATCCTTTTTCAGGAGTAACGAAAATATTAAAACGATTTTCTTTTTCTTCTTGACGTAATTTAATAATTTTATTCCTGGTAGTGTCAAAAGATAAAACAAAATCACGAGCTCCAGAAAGTTCTTTTAAGAGACGAGAAGGTTTAGTTAAAAAATCAAATTTAGGCGATAGATTATTAGAAAAAGCAATAGTAGGAGTGATATTTAATTTTTCTAAAAAATAATAAAGAGACCAAGCTGAGCCAACAGCATCACTGGAAGGACCCTCAGAAATAAGGATTAAAACATCTTTAGATTTTTCTAGAAATTTTTTAAATTGTCCTTGGGGTTCTAAACTCATAATATATTTAAATAAGATTATAAAAAGAATTACTTTAATTAAGCTGATGTTATAATCTAGCAAGATTTTTTTTTAATGTCAAATCAGAACTTAAACTGTTTGGAATATAAAATAAAATAAACTAAAATAAATAGAGGGTGAGTTAAAAAGGTTAAAAGTCTTGACTTTTAAAGTATTTTGAGGTATTATATAAAATCAAAATTAATAAAACAAAAAAGGAGGGGAAAAGGATGAAGATTTTCAATGAAGTTCTTTTAGTAATTATTGTTTGTTTATTTTGTTCTGGTTGTGTAGGGGTTAATCCTCAAAGCAGGAACAGGGTTCAGATGCGTTTTGGGACGAGAAATTTCTCGGGAAATTTCTCGGGAAATATCAATAATTTAAATTATGCCCGTTATCAAAGAGAGTATCGTTTTCGCCAACGATGTTCTAATAGATATCATCTTTTCGTCGGAAGTAACGGGCGAATAAATATTCGTTTACGAAAGTATTGTCATTAATAAATATTCGTTTACGAAATTTGGTGGAACTAGAAAAAATTTCTCTAGCTCCACTTTTATTTTTTTTAAAATGACTTTATAATATAAAGATGGAAAAAGAAATTATTACTTATAATGCTCAAGAAACTAAGAAATTAGGGGCTAAATTAGGAGCTAAAATGAAAAAAGGCGGGATTGTTTGTCTTTCGGGGGATTTAGGAATGGGAAAGACTACTTTTGCACAAGGATTTTTAGAGGAGCTGAAGTTAACCGGACCTTATACGAGTCCAACTTTTTTAATTATAAAAGAATATGATTTTAAGAGGAGGAATGAAAAAGTGTATCACATAGACGCTTATAGAGTTAAAGAAGAAGATATTTTAACTTTGGGCTGGGAAGAAATATTGAATGATCCTAAAAATATTATTATAATTGAATGGGCAGAGAGAATAAAAAAAATAATTCCTGCTAAAGCGATTTGGATAAATTTTCAATGGCTAGATAAAAATCGGAGAAAAATAATAATTAACTAATAAAAATATGAAAAAAATAGTTTATTTATTTCTAGTAATGGGCTTTATGATAACTTTTTCAGCTTGTAGTCAAAAAGAAAAAGAGAATAAAAAGGAGGTAAATAAACCGATAATAAATTCTGAAGGAAATATAAAAAAACTTAATACAGAAAAAGAAAATAGCTCCAATTTACAAACTAAACAAACTAAACAAGAAAATAATCAATCTAAAATAAACCATATGAAAACTAGTCAGGCAACGGTAGGAAATAATTCTGCCTTAGTAAAAGAATACAAATACGCAGTTTTAAAAACCAATTTTGGTAATATTAAAGTCGAATTTTATGGAGGGAAGGCTCCAATAACCGTCGGTAACTTTTTAAAATTAGCTAAAGATGGTTTTTACGATAAAACTAAATTTCATCGGGTAATTAAGGGTTTTATGATTCAAGGTGGAGATCCAAATTCTAAAGATAATGATTGGAGTAATGATGGAATAGGCGGACCAGGCTATGAATTTAAAGATGAGTTAACTGGACAAGAAACTTACCCGCAAGGAACATTGGCGATGGCCAATTCTGGACCTAATACTAACGGTAGCCAGTTTTTTATTGTAACTGCTAACCCAAAGGCTCCTTTACCACCCCTTTATACTGTTTTTGGCAAAGTAGTTCAGGGAATGGAGACTGCTTTAAAAATTGAAAATGTTAAAGTTAATGAAAATGACCATCCATTAGAAGATGTAATTGTAAAAACTATTGAGCCTTTAGTGAACTAATTAATGAAATAAATCTATTTTGTCAATTGGATGGCTTTTATCAGTGAAAGAGAAAAAATAAATTTTTCACTTTACATTTAAAAATTGACAGAGTAGATTTCTTAAGGTAAGCTAATCGGAAGTTCTTTGGCAAAGTAATATGGAAATTTTTCCAAAATGATTGACAAAACTTATTTTTAGGAGGGAATGGCAATGATAGAAAATTTTATTAGTAATTATTTAAATGCTATTTGGGCAATTTTAGTGACTGGAGACTTTTCTGGAGAGTATCGTCTGATAATTTTTCTTGTCGCTTGTTGGACAGTTGGGTATCTAGGGGGATATCTTGCTAGTCCGTTTTTGCAACTTTTTCTCCCGATCTTTATTATTATGTTTTCTGTAGTAAATAGTGTCTTATTTAGAAGTTCTCTTATTGATATTCAGACGGTAATTTTTTTAGTAGTATCAATGGTACTAGCTAGTTCAGTTTCAATGACTGGATTCTTCATTGGGATGTATATTAGGACTAAGAAAGTTCTAAAATTATTAAGGAGAGCATTCATTGAAACCAATAATGAAGTAGAAGTTGTCATTATTAAGAATGTTTCCAGTCAAGAGCTTGAACTTTTTTCCAGGACAATGTATTACAAAATTTACAATGGATCAATATCAGAGATTTATTTAATTAGAAATTTTTTGCAAATACAAAGGATGGCCAATCAACAAAAATATTCTTTAAAATGGCCACTAGTGCCACTTAAAGGGAAATGGCCTGCTAGGCTATTTATAGGGGGCTTCCTGTATGGGGAAAAGGAAGTGAGATTCAATTTTTTTGTGAAAGCGAAAAAACTTGTGATAGACTTATAATCGACTTATAACTAGGAATAATCAAATGAAAACCGGCTTACCTAAAAAGGAAGATCGGTTTTTTTTTAACCTTGATAGGTTGCTGGTTTTTTATTTGTAAGAAGTAACTTAAATGTATATACTGAATACATGGAAAATAAACTAAAAAAACTAGTCCTTATTGATGGAAATGCCATAATTCATCGATCTTATCATGCTATTCCGTCTTTAATGACTAAAGAAGGTGAACTAGTTAATGCTGTTTATGGATTTGCTTCTACTCTTTTATCGGTTATTGATAAGTTTCAACCAGATTATATTTTAGCGTCGTTTGATTTATTAGCACCAACTTTTAGGCATCAAGAATTTCCTGATTATAAAGCTAATAGAACAAAAGCTCCTGATGATTTATACGCTCAAATTGACCGAGTTAAAGAAGTAACCAGAGCTATGGGGATACCAATTTATGAAAAAGAAGGTTTTGAAGCAGATGATTTAATTGGTACAATGGCTCAACAAGCAAAACAAGAAACAACAATAAAAGAAATTATTATTGTAACAGGAGATTTAGATACACTTCAACTAGTTAATGAAAAGACTAAAGTTTATACTATGCGAAGAGGGATAACTGATTCAGTTTTTTATGATAGAAAAAAAATTCAAGAACGTTATGGTTTAACTCCTGAACAAATTATTGATTTTAAAGGATTAAGAGGTGATCCGTCCGATAATATACCAGGAGTTAAAGGTATTGGAGAAAAAACAGCATCTACTCTTTTACAAAAATATAGTACGATCGAAAATGTCTATAAACATCTAGAAGAAATTAAAGGAGCAATTAAAGATAAATTAGCTCGAGATAAAATGCAAGCTCTTCAGAGCAAAAGACTGGCAACGATAGTAAAAAATGTGGCTATTAAAATTAATCTAAAAGAAGCTAAAACTAATAAATTTAACAGAGAAAAAATAGTGACTCTTTTTCAAGAATTAAATTTTTATTCTCTGATTAAAAGATTGCCGTCAGAAGAAGGAGAATTAAGGAAAAATAATTCTCAGTCAGGAGGAGTGAAAGATTTTAAATACCAACTTATTTCCAAAGAGAATAAATTGAAGTTTTTGGAATTATTAAACCAGCAGAAAGAAGTAGCCATTAAATTGAAAACGAGAGGAGAAAAAAATTTCAAGGCTGATATTTTAGGTATCGCGATAGCTTATAAAAAAGGAAGAGCTGGTTATTTAGAATTTAAAGAAGAAAATTATGAGAGTATAAAAAGTATTTTAGAAAATTCTAAAATTAGTAAAATTGGTTATGATTTGAAAAAAAATAAGGAAGTCTTGGCTAAAGCTAAGATAACCTTACGGGGTGAACTTTTTGATATAATGCTTTCAGCTTATGTTTTAAATCCAGGCTCTAAAGTAGACTTTTCTCAATTGGTTTTAGCTTCTTTAGGGGAAGAAATTGAAGAAGAAAAGAAGAAAGGACAATTAGGACTGGAAATGGAAACTCTTCAAAATGTAGCTTCTAATGAATGCCAGCGGGCAGATTATATTTTTAAGTTAAAATTTATTTACGAAAATAAAATCAAAGAAATAATTCAAACTCAAAATCCAAAATATAATTTAGTTAAAATTTTTCGAGAAATTGAAATGCCTTTAGTTAAAATTTTAGCTGAAATGGAATTAACTGGAATAAAATTAAATACTGTTTTATTTCAAGGAATTGCTGAAAAAATTGAAATTAAAATTAAAAACTTAGAAAAAAATATTTACCAATTAGCAGGAATAGAATTTAACATTAATTCTCCAAAGCAATTAGCTGAGATTCTTTTTGTTAGACTAAAAATTTCTACGGAAGGAATTAAAAAAGGAAAAACTAATTTTTCTACCGCTTCAGCTGAATTAGGAAAATTAAAGAATAAGCATAAGATTATTAGTAAAATTGAGGAATATCGAGAAGTTTTCAAACTAAAAACAACCTACCTAGATACTCTACCAAAGATGGTAGATGAAAACTCTCGTCTTCACACAACTTACAATCAGGCTGTAACTGCTACGGGAAGACTTTCTTCTTCTGATCCTAACTTACAAAATATTCCTATTCGCACAGAGTTAGGGCAGCTTTTACGAGTGGCTTTTGAAGCTAAAGAAGGTTTTCGTTTTGTTAGTGCCGACTATTCACAAATTGATTTGAGAGCAGTTGCTCATGTAGCTAAGGATAAAAAAATGATAGAACTTTTTTGGCAAGGAAAAGATATTCATCTAGCAACAGCAGCGGAGATAAATAAAGTTGCTCCTTCTCAGGTAACAGAAAAAATGCGTTCTAGCGCGAAGGCTTTAAATTTTGGCGTAATTTATGGAATGAGTGCTTTTGGTTTTTCTCAGTCGGCAAAAATTGAAAAAGAAGAAGCTAAGAAATTTATTGAAGCGTATATGAAAAAATTTCCAGGAGTAGCTAACTATATGAAAACCACTAAAGAATTAGCTAAAAAAAGAAGTTATGTGGAAACGGAAATGGGTAGAAGAAGGTATTTACCAGAAATAAATTCTCCTAATTTTAAAATTCAAAATTCGGCTGAAAGAATGGCTATTAATATGCCAATTCAAGGGATGTCAGCTGATATTATGAAATTAGCAATGATAGCGGTTTTTAAGGAGTACGAAAATAACCCAGCTGTTAAAATGGTTCTTCAAGTTCACGACGAAATTATCTTAGAAGTGAAGGAATCCTTAGCGGAGGAAGTAGCTAAAAAAACAAAAGCCATAATGGAGCAAGTTTATGCCCTAAAAGTTCCTTTAGTTGTGGATGTAAAAATAGGGGATAATTGGGGAGAGCTGTAGAGTTTTAATTATTGAAAAAAGAAATAATAAAAAAAGAGTATTTAATAAAATCATAAAAAATATGCCAGAACTTCCAGAGGTACAAACAGTAGTCTCTGATTTAAATAAAAAAATTAAAGGTAAAATAATTATTGATTTTTGGAGTGATTGGGAGAAAACTATTAAAGAGTTAACGGTTGAGAAATTTACTAAATTAATAACTGGTCAGAAAATTTTGAAAATTTATAGATTGGGAAAAAATATTTTTCTTGATTTATCAAATGGAAAAACTTTGTATATTCATTTAAAGATGACTGGACATCTTTTAGTTAAAAAAAGAGAAAAAAACAATACCACTCAAGGAGAATATTTTCAAGAAAAAGTTAATCAGTATATTCATCACATTTTTTATTTAAAGGATAAACTAAATAAAAAGAAAAACCAAAAAGAAAATAAAGAATATGATTTAACTTTAGAATTTTCTGATTTGCGTAAATTTGCTAAAATAGTATTAATAGATACTCAATCGATTTCAGCTTTGCCAGTTATTAAAAAATTAGGTATTGACGCTGTCAGTGAAGAGTTTACTTTTAAAAAGTTTCAAGAAATTTTGCAGAAAAAAAATTCCAAAGGTCAATTAAGTTTAAAAACTAAAAAAATCGGAATAATTTTAATGGAGCAAGAATTGATAGCTGGGATTGGAAATATTTATCGGAGTGAAATTTTATTTGAAGCTGGTATTCACCCTGAGCGATTAGTCAAAGATTTAAAAGAAATAGAAATAAAAAGAATTTATCAGGCGACTAAAAAAATTTTAAAAAAAGCTATTAAAATGAGAGGCACTTCAGATAGTGATTATCGAGATACAGAAGGCGCTCCAGGTAATTTTCAGAAAGTTTTAAAAGTTTATAAAAAAGAAGGAGAAAAATGTCCTCGTTGTTGGAAGAAAAATCAAAAAAGTAAAGCTACAATTCAAAGAGAAAAATTAGCTCAGAGAAGTATTTTCTTTTGTCTAAAATGTCAAAAATAAAAAAAATAAATTAAAAGTGGAAGAAGATAATTCAGAAAAAATAAATTTCTGTGGTATAATAATTTTAAAAGAATAATTTATAATAATTAAACTATGAACAAAAATAAAAAAATAATAGTTGCTTTGGTAGTGATAGGGATAATTTTTGGAGGTTACTATTTTCTAAAATCTAGTAAAAAAAAGGTCAAACAAATTAACATTAATGAAAAACCTCAGCTAGAAAGTGCTAAACCGGTTAATAATGGTCATGTTAGTCCTCTTTCTGGTCTGGCTTGTGCTGATTGGAATAGACGTCCTATTGCGGTTATGCAACCATCAGATCTCTCAGCTCGACCAGATGCAGGATTGAGTAGCGCAGATATGGTTTTCGAAATGCCGGTAGTAACGGCGAGCATTACTAGATTAATGGCAGTCTATGTTTGTGGTAATCCAACTGATCTTGGTTCAATGCGAAGTGCTCGCCATGATTATATTGCACTAGCTAAAGGATTAGATGCTATTTTTGTTCATTGGGGTGGTTCTCACTATGCTTTAGATAAATTAAAAGAGGGTGTGATTGATGATATGAATTGTAATAATGACGGAGGACGTTCAGCCCAAAAATATTGTTATAGAAAAAGTTTAGCGGTTTTAGCTAAGGACCGAGCCTTTCCTAAAGTTCGTCTGAAGGGAGATGACACTGGTTATGCAAAATTCTCTCGTCTTTTAGAAGGAGCAAAAGCTTTTAAATATAATATGATTGATAAATTTTCTGGTTATCCTCATCAAGAGGAAGCTCCTTTAAACCAACGACCTAAGGGAGGAACGCTAAGTGTTAATTTTGCTAAACCTTATAATGTTAAATATACTTACGATAAAAAAAGTAATTCTTATTTAAGAACCTGGGGTGGAGTAATTGATACCGATAGAGATAATAAAAAGCAATTAGCTCCTAAAAATGTTGTAGTGATGTTTGCTAAATCTGCCCAAATGATTAAGGGTATCCAATATAATAATGTTCAATTGGGAGATCCTTGGTATGATACTTCTGATAGTGGATCGGCTCATTATTATATTAATGGAAAAACTTATACTGGAACTTGGAAAAAAGATAAATCTAGATTAGATAGCAAGTTGTATTTTTATGATGACGCTGGACAACAATTTAAATTTGTTCCTGGACAAATTTGGGTAGAAATATTAGAGCCTGGACAAGGATTACATTGGACAGTTCAAAATTAATTTTTTTCAGTTAATTAGGTATGATAATCTTTTTATATGGTGAAGACTATTTTCAATCGAGTAGGAAATTATTAGAATTAAAAAAGAAATTTTTATCTTCTGACAAGTCAGGATCTGGCTTGTCAGTTTTTGATATAGAAGAAGAAAAAAATATTATTTCAAAAATTATAGCTACTTTAAGAACAGCTAATCTATTAGCGCCCAAGCGTTTAATAATAATTAAAAATTTATTTTCTTCTGCTTTAAGTTTAGAGGAAAAAACTATATTAGAATTTTTGAAAAAAAATTCTAACGAGCTATTGAATGATAAAGATAGAATCATAATTTTTTGGGAAGTGGGAATGCCTAGAAAAAATAACGCTCTGTTTAAATTTTTAAAAGAGAAAGCTAAAAAACAACAGTTTGATAACTTAGTTGGTTTCAAGTTAGAACAATCAATTTTACAGATATTATTTAAGATTGATCCAAAGGCTAAAATTGAAAAAGAAGCTTTGAAAGAACTATTAAGTGTTTGTCAAAATAATAAGTATCTTATTTTTTCAGAGTTACAAAAATTAGTTAATTTTTCAGCGGGAGAAATTATCACCTTAAAAGAAATAAGAAATTTAGTTAAAAATAATTTGAAAAGTAGCATTTTCCAAGCTATTGATGCTATTGGAGCTAATAATAAAAAAGAAGCTTTGAATTTGATTTATGAACATCTAGCCAAGGGGGAAGATCCTTTTTATCTTTTGTCGATGTTAGTCTATCAATTTAGAAATATGCTTAAAGTATCAGATTTAGCAATTAATAACCAACTAACCGAATACGAAATTGCTAAAGTGGCTAAATTGCATCCTTTTGTAATAAAAAAAACACTTAGCCAAATTAAAAATTTTTCTTTTTCTCAACTAAAAAAGATTTATCAAGAGTTAAGTCAGTTAGATATAACTATCAAAACTGGAGAAGTAGATATAAAATTAGCTCTAGTTAAATTTATTGTAGAATTATAAATATTCTTTTACTAAAAAGATAACAATAAAAAACCACTAAAATAGTGGTTTTTTATTTTGACAAAAAATAAGAAAATTATTTTTGACTATCAGTTTTTACGGCTTTATTAAGTTTAGATTTATAGCGAGCCACAGTATTTTTAGACAAAACTTTTTTTTGAGCTGCTTTATCTAAAGCCTTAATCGATTTTTTAAGATATTCCTGAGCTTTATCAATAGTTCCTTTTGTTAAAGCAGTTTTAGTGGCTTTAATCGCAGAACGAAATTGTCCCTTAATTCGTTTATTTTTTTCGGTTTTACGAGCGGTTACTCGCATATATTTTTTAGCTGAGTTTTTAATTGGCACGTTCTTTTGAGACAAGTTAATAATGCAATAATGCAAAAATTAACTTGATAAGTTAAAATTTATAATCTAAATAGTTTTGGAACTAAGACTAATTATTTTTAGCATATTATATTATTTTTGGCAAGGAGGGAGATAAATGATAGAATTAAAATATGATTGCTAAGTTAACAGGAAAAATTGAATATATGCAGGATAGCTATGCTGTTATAGATGTTAATGGGGTTGGTTATAAAGTTGGTTTGAGTGCTTATACTGCTGGAAAAACTTCTCAATTAAAAGAGGTGAGTTTTTTTATCTATACTTATGTCAGAGAAGATACGCTAGCATTATACGGTTTTTTAAGTCGAGAAGAATTAGAAATTTTTGAACTTTTAATTTCTATTTCTGGGATTGGTCCAAAGGCAGGGATGAGTATTTTGTCTATTGCAACGCCGAAGACTATTAAAACGGCTATTCTAAATAATGATCCAGCAATTCTAACTAAAGTTTCTGGCGTTGGAAAGAAAACTGCCGAAAGAGTGATTTTAGAATTACAAAATAAAGTAGCTACTATGACTACAGAAGAAAAGGAAGAAGCAACTATTGATAGTGATGCCGTAGAAGCTCTTCTGAGTATTGGTTATTCTACTACTGAAGCTAGGGAGGCTTTGAAAATGGTTTCTCCAAAAATAAAAGAAGTAGGTGCAAGAGTAAAAGAAGCTTTAAAAAACTTAGGTAAAAAATAAATTAAAAAACTAAAAAAGTGTTAATTTTAGATTAGCAAGATTAGTACAGGGGTAGTACATCTGCTTCCCAAGCAGAAAAGACGAGTTCGAGTCTCGTATCTTGCTCTCTTTAAGTTAGAATAATTTTTTATGGAAAATAATAAAAATAGTTTTATTCAACAGAATTCTCCTGATGGTGGTTTTTTGCAATCAAATGAATGGAAAAATTTTCAAGAAGCAGTAGGAAGAAAAACGTATCATCTAGAGGGAGAAAGTTTTTGGGCAAACATAATTAAGCATCAATTACCGATTGTGGGAAAATATTTTTATATTCCTCGTGGACCGATTTTAAAGAAATCTAGTTTGGAAAATAACAAAGAGAGATTGAAAAAAATAATAAAGTTAGCCAAAAAAGAAAAGGCTGGCTGGATTAGAATTGAGCCAGTAACAAAAAATCAGTTAGTGGAGATTGAAAAAAATATAAATTATAAAATTCAAAAGGCTCCGCATGATATGCAACCAAGAGAAGTTTTAGTGGTGGATATTTTGAAAACAGAAGAAGAATTATTAGCTCAAATGAAAAGTAAAACTCGGTACAATATTCGATTGGCGGGGAAAAAAAATGTGAAAATCATAGTAGCTCAGGAAAAAAATAAGCAACAATATTTAGAAGAGTTCTGGCGATTAGCTCAAATTACTGCTAAACGGCAAGGAATTGTTTCTCATCCTAAAGAATATTATCAAAAAATGATAGCTACCATTCCAAGGGATAAATTAAATATATTTGTTGCTCAATATCAAGGTCAAGTAACAGCTGTTAATTTGGTTATTTTTTTTGGGGAAATGGCTACTTATTTACATGGAGCTTCAGATGATAAATATAAGAATGTGATGGCATCGTATCTTTTGCAATGGCAACAAATGAGAATAGCTCAAAAAAAAGGGATGATGAGATATGATTTTGGCGGGGTTAGTATTGAGAGCGGCAAAAATTCATGGAGAGGTATTACACGGTTTAAATCAGGTTTTTCACCAAAGACTAAACCAGTTAAATTTCCTGGGAGTTATGATATTATTATTAATCCTATGCGATATTATTTATATAGAACGATTCAAAACATAAGAAGTCTTAAAAATAAAAAATTCTAAAGTATAAATTTTACTATTAAAAATAAATAACTTAAATTTTTTGTCTTGTTTCTAGAAAATTAAAAAACTGATTAGCTTAAAACCTTTATTACTCTCTGATGTTATTTTAAACAATTTAATGCAGAGGGATTGATTTTTAATCAAAAATAACTTATACTAGTCTTTGGTGTTAATTTTAGTTCATTAAAATTTTTTATAAGGAGAAAAAAGTTATGAGAGAAAAACCGTTATTGCTCATAGCTGATTCTGTGAGAAAAAAAAGTATACTTTGGCAACAGATTAGAATAACATCCTTTGCTAAAAAAATGCAAGGTGTAGCAACGTTAAAGGCGGAAAAATGCTGTGATACTTATCACCAAACTATGCGGAGAGATGGAAGCGAATACAGAAAACATCCAAAACGGGTGTTGAGAGCCTTTATCTATTATACCGTTTATAATGCTAAACTTGCATATGAAGATCAAGAAGGGGCAAGTATTTTACTCCACGATGTTCCTGAAGAAGTAGGTCTGATAACCCTAATTAGCATCAAAGAACATTACGGACAGTTAATTCCCATTTATGTCAAAATGTTTACTAGAATGAAGGGTGAGTCTAAAATTAGTTATTTTAAAAAAATTGCTCAAACAGATTTTTTAATTATGTCGAAGATTTGTGACATGATTGATGGATTTATAGGTATGTTAGATGAATTTTATGCCAAAAACCTTTCTTCCTCTAAAAAAAGAATAGAGTCTTATTTAACAGAAAAGGCTTTTCCTTTTTTGGAAATTATTCAAAAGAGAAATTTAACTGGACTAAAATACGAGAAAAGTATAAGGGAAGCATTAACTGATTTTTCTCTTATTTGTCAGGAAGCAGAAGAGGTCTTAAGAATTAACAGCAATAAAAAAATAGAAAGAAGTCAAAAGGTTTAATTCTTATTAAAGAATTAAACCTTTTATATTTATTTAATTTTAGGATATAATAAAAATATGAAAAAAATTATTCCGCAAAAATTGAAAAATTATTATCACTTAGTCCAAGCTATCTTGGCAAATCTTTGGTATGGATATCCCAGTCGGAAAATAAAAGTGATAGGAGTGACAGGGACAAACGGAAAAACAACAACAGTTCAAATGATAACTAAAATTTTAGAAGAAGCGGGAAATAAAGTAGCTATGACTTCTACAATTAATTTTAGATTTAACGGGATAGAAAAAATAAATAAAACTAAATTTACAACCCTTTCTGCTTTTACTGTTCAAAAATTTATTTCTGAAGCGGTTCTTTCTCATCATGATTATGTCGTTTTAGAAACATCTTCCCATTCATTGGATCAGTATCGAGTTTGGGGAGTGAAATATGATACTGCGATTATTACTAATGTTACGCGCGAGCATTTAGATTATCATAAGACAATGGAGAAATATCGTCAGGCTAAGAAATTATTATTCAAAAAAGCAAAAAATATTGTAGTAAACTTAGATATGAAAAAACCAGAAGAATTTTTGCAAGATACAGATAAAAAAATAATTACATATAGTTTGAAAAATAATCAAGCGGATATTTTGGCCAAAAATATTGAAACGGGTATTGATAAATCTTCTTTTATAATTAAGAATCAAGAGATTAGCTTAAATTTAATGGGTAACTTTAATATTGAAAATGCTCTAGCCGCTATTAGTGTTGGAACCCTGGAAAATATTAATTTGAAAATTTGTGCTAAGGCTTTGGAGAAAATTAAGGGTGTGCCAGGAAGAATGGAGAGTGTAGCAAATAACAAAGGACTAAATATTATCATTGATTACGCTGTAACTCCAGATTCTTTGGAAAAATTATATGAACTTATTAAAAAACTTAATATTCAAAAAAAGAAAGTTATTGCAGTCTTTGGTTCTTGCGGGGAGCGTGATCGCGGAAAACGACCGATTATGGGAGAAATCGTCGCTAATAGCACTGACTATGTATTTGTAACCAATGAAGATCCTTATGGAGAAGATCCTTGGCAAATTATTAACGAAGTAGCACGAGGAATTAAAAATAAACAAGAAAATATAAATTTTTGGAAAATAGTTGATCGTCGTGAGGCAATTAAAAAAGCTCTACAAATTGCAAGGTCTGGTGATTTTGTAATTGTAACAGGAAAAGGTGCGGAAGAAACAATGGCAATTAGAAAAAAAAGAATTACTTGGAACGATAAAAAAATTATCCAAAAAATCTTATTAGAATTAGAGTAAGCACTAATCCTAAGATTCCTCCAGCGATAGCTTCGCTAATTTTATGTCCCATTCTTTCTTTTAAATGTGGATAATCTATCTGGTTAGCTTGAATTTTTCCAATTAGCATATTGATGTACCGACTATGGTCACCCATATAAACTCTTAATCTAGTGGCATCATCAATAATTAGAATTGCCATAATCAAAGCAATGGAAAAAGCACCAGAAGTTAAACCAGAATAATAACCAATAGAAGTGACTAAGGAAACCATTAAGGCGGAATGAACACTCGGCATATGTCCATAAGTCATAGAGTGACGAATAGCATATTTTAAATCATCATTGTGTTTGAAATAAAAAATAATAAATTTTAAAATCCGAGCAGAAATTAAAACAATTAGGGGAATAATGAAAATAGCGTATTTAGAGAAAGTAAACATAATTTTAAAAAATTAAAACAAATAATAATTTATTTTTGTTATCTATTAAATTATAACACATTTAAAATGATTTTACAGTTTAGGATAAAGTTGTTAAAATAAAGCTATAATAAATTAAAATAAAATTATGATGATAGGACTAATTTTTTTGGGAATAATAATTATAATAATTCTTTGGGTTATTATAATGTATAATGGGTTAATTAGACTTAAAAATAGAGTTGATGAGGCTTGGAGTGATATTGATGTTCAATTAAAGAGGAGATATGATTTAATTCCGAATTTAATCAATACGGTTAAGGGCTATGCCGCTCATGAAAAAGAAGTTTTTGAAAAAGTAACAGAAGCTAGAACACAAGCTATGGGAGCAGGTACTGCTCAAGAAAAAGCTGGAGCGGAAAATATGTTAACAGGAGCTTTGAAAAGTTTATTTGCTGTAGCTGAAGCTTATCCGGATTTAAAAGCTAATCAAAATTTTTTAGAGTTGCAAAGAGAATTAACTGATACAGAAGATAAAATTCAAGCTGCTAGAAGATTTTACAATGGTAATGTACGAGATTTTAATACTAAGGTTCAAGTTTTCCCAACTAATATTATAGCGGGAATGCTGAATTTTACTTCACGAGATTTTTTTGAAATGGAAGAATCAGAAAAAGCAGTGCCAAAAGTTGAGTTTTAAATTATTAACTTTTTAAATTGATGACTCTCTATAATCAGGTAGCTAAAAATACTCATTTAACTTATGTCTATATAACTTTCTTTTTAATCTTTGTTATTGGAGTAGGTTATGTTTTTGCTCAAGCTTTTAATAGTAGCGTAATTTTATACGGAGCGGTTATTTTCTCTATCGTGATGAGTTTTAGCTCTTATTGGTGGAGCGATAAAATAGTTTTAACGATAAGTAAAGCTCATGAAATAACCCCGAAAGATGGAAAAGAAATATATCGTATCGTAGAAAATCTTTGTATCACCGCTGGTTTACCAGTTCCGAAAATTTATCTTATTAAAGACGATTCTCCTAATGCTTTTGCAACTGGTAGAAATCCAGAACACGGAGTAATTTGTTTGACTAGTGGTATTATTGATAAATTAGAAAAATCTGAATTAGAAGGTGTAATTGCTCACGAACTCTCTCATATTGGTAATCGGGATATTCTAATTTCAACAGTAATAGTTGTTTTAGTAGGTTTTATTGCTCTTTTAGCTGATTGGTTTCGTTATTGGGCTTTTTTTGGAGGAAGAGATAATGATAACGGGGGTGGACAATTTCAAATGATTATGATGATAGTGGCTATCGTTTTGTCAATTTTAGCTCCAATCGCAGCGGTTTTAATGCAATTAGCTATTTCTAGAAAAAGAGAATTTTTAGCTGATGCTGATGGAGCTCTTTTAACTAGATATCCAGAAGGTTTAGCTCGGGCACTAGAGAAAATTTCTGCTGATCCAAAACCATTAAAAGAAGCTAACCGGGCAACGGCTCATCTTTTTATTACTAATCCCTTCAGAGGCAAAAAAGTTTCAAAACTATTTATGACTCATCCACCGATTGAAGAAAGAGTGGCTAAACTAAGGGGAATAAATATATAATAATTGTAAAATAACTATTATGCCTAATGAAAACAATTATCTTCCCGAAAGAGAATTAAAACAAGAAAAACCGATTGATATATTTGTGCGAAATGTTTTTGGTAGCTGGAGACAACTAAAAGAAATGGTAGATAAGGCAAAGAAAGATATGCCAGAAATTGAAGTAAGGTCAAATGAGTTTGTGAAGCAATTTATAGGAAACCTGAAAATAAGTAGGGCGGAATTTCCTTTATGTGTTCAGGCAATTAGAAAAGTTTCTGGCAAAAAAAGAAAGGACAATGAAATTGACTTAGCGGAAGAGAGGCAACGAATGATTATAAATGATGCGGCAGAGCTTGAAGCGGAAAGAAAGAAGGAAGCAAGTGATCTGGGTATTGATCCAGATGAAATAGTATAGATATTAATAATATATAAAAAAAGAATAGGAGGTGTTATATGGAAGAACAAAAAAAACAAGAGCAATCAACTCAAGAAGAACAGGAGCAATTTTCGAAAAGTCAGCCAGAAAATAATGGCAAAGAAGAAAATAAGAACGTTCCTAATAAAGAATCTTCTGAAAATAAATTATGGGCATTTCTTAGCTATTTAAATGTGCTATGTTTAGTCGCTCTTTTATTTAAAAAAGATTCAGAATTTGTCCAATTTCATGCTAAGCAAGGTTTGGTTTTATTTATTGGAGAATTTTTTATTTGGATTCCTTTCTTTGGCTGGATTTTAGGGGTTATAATTTTTATCCTTTGGATTATGGGAATAAGGAATGTATTAGCTGGAGAAAAAAAATCTTTACCAGTTGTAGGAGAGATTGCTGAGAAAATTCATTTATAAAATAAAAGACAAATTAAATTAAGAGCAGGTAGCTTGATGTTTCCTGCTTTTGATTTTCCAAGAGAATAAATATATAATAGATAGGTTACTAA
The DNA here is from genome assembly GCA_003056145.1 of Parcubacteria group bacterium M10-OD1-1. Taxonomy (GTDB): domain Bacteria; phylum Patescibacteriota; class Minisyncoccia; order Moranbacterales; family UBA2206; genus M10-OD1-1. The sequence goes on along the minus strand of LSNL01000001.1, from coordinate 31,852 downwards.
TTATTAAAAATAAAGATTGATTATGAAACGAACTAAAATTATTGCAACAATCGGACCAACTACTAAATCTAAGGAAAAAATTGAGGAGTTGATTGAGGCTGGTATGAATGTAGCGAGAATAAACTTTTCTCACGGAAGCTATGAATCTAATGGTCAACTGATTGATTATGTTAAAGAATTAAGAGAAGAAATGAATATTCCGGTGGGAATAATAGCGGATTTACAAGGACCAAGAATTAGAACTTTAATGGAAAAAGAAATTCTTATTGAAGATGGAGAAGAAATTTTAGTTTTTGATTCAGCTTCTATTAAAAAAGTTGTTTCTGATAAATTAGAAAAAAAACACCTTACTTTAGATTGGGCAGGAATTATTAAAAATATTGAAATTGGAAATGAAATTTTAATTGAGGATGGACTGATGAAAATTAGGGTTTTTAAAAAAGAAAATCATTTTTTAAGAGCACGAGTTATTGAAGGCGGGGTGGTACAAGATCATAAAGGTGTAAATATTCCAGATGCTGATTTAGAGATTGACGCTGTTACTGAAAAAGATAAAAAAGATTTAAAATTTGTTTTAGGAAAAGATGTTGATTTTATTGCTCTTTCTTTTGTAGGTAGAGCGAAAGAAATTATTGATACACGAGAAAAAATGAAAAAAATATTAGGCAAATCAGAACAATTACCACAAATTATCGCTAAAATTGAAAGAAAAGATGCAATCAAAAATATTAAAGAAATAATAGAAGTTACTGATGTGATTATGATTGCTAGGGGTGATTTGGGAATTGAAATGGATGAAAGTCGGGTAGTTATCTATCAAAAAGAACTAATTATGCAATGTCTCAAGTCAGCTACTCCAGTGATTGTGGCTACTCAAATGTTAAATTCAATGATTTATAACCCTCGTCCCACTCGAGCGGAAGTCAGTGATGTTTCTAATGCAGTGATTGATAATACAGATGCGGTTATGCTTTCTGGAGAAACTGCTAATGGAAAATATCCAGTTGAAGCTGTTAGAGTGATGTATGATATCATTAAAAAAACTGAACACTCTTCTTTTGATGTTTTAGGACATGGATTTTTGGGAGACAAAGATGCATCTACTTCTACGGCTATTGCACATGCAGCTCACGAACTCTTGAAAGACGCTAAGGCTCAAGCAGTGGTAGCGGCTAGTATTAGCGGTTTTACGGCGCGTATGATTTCTCGTCATCGACTAGAAAAACCTTTTTTTGTTATGACAAACAACGAAAAAACACACAATCAATTGACGCTGGTTTGGGGAATTGAAAGTTTTGTGCTAGCGGAATGTAAAACTCTTGATGAGTTGATTGACAAGTCTATTGAAACTTTGAAAATTAACAAAAAAATCAAAACTGATGACAAAGTAATAATTGTTACTGGTCGTCCAGGTGTTTCTCATGAGCATATGAGTCTAGTTAAGATTGAGGAAGTTGTGTAGTTTTTTAATGATAAAGATCAGAATTATATCTGAATTATAAAAATTCACTTAAGTAAAAAAAGTATCAGGTAAAACTTTTAAAGTCTAGGTGGTGGATAGCTTATAAATTCTCAAACTCAAACTGTTGAGTGGTATAATCCGTTTATATAGTTTTAGAGTAGTGTGGAAGTTTATAGTACCTACTTAATAAAATATAATTTTTGAAATAAATACTGCTTTATTTTTCTGAGTATTCTTTTCTATTATTTATTTTATGGTATAATATAAAGTAGCTAACCATAAACTTTAAAACAAAAAAATGAAAAACAAAAAAAATGAATTTATTCTTTGGTTCAAGGATGTTGGCATTAAAGATATAGAGTTGGTGGGTGGAAAAAATGCTTCTTTAGGTGAAATGTTTTCTAATCTTCGGAGAAAAGGTATTAAAGTTCCAGATGGGTTTGCTATCACTTCTTTTGCTTACCGTTATTTTATTTCTGAAAATAATTTAGATCAAGAAATTAGAAAAATACTAAAAGGATTGGATACCTCCAATATGGTTAATCTGTCTAAGCGGGGTTATCAAATTCGTCAAGCTATTTTGGCTGCCGAAATTCCTTTTGATCTTAGGAACGAAATTATAGAAAGTTATTCTAAGCTTTCTCGTGAATATATTCGTCATAAGGATTTTAGGATTACTTGGGACAAAGAGGATCATACAAATCATTTTACAGGAGGTGTTGATGTAGCAGTGAGATCTAGTGCGACGGCTGAAGATTTGGTGGACGCTTCTTTCGCTGGTCAGCAAGAATCATATCTTAATGTTATTGGAGAATACCAACTTTTAGATTCTGTTAAAAAATGTTTCGCCTCTCTTTTTACTGATCGAGCAATTTCCTATCGAGTAGATAAGAAATTTGATCATTTTTCAATAGCTCTTTCAGCTGGAGTACAAAAAATGATTAGATCAGACGAAGCTTCAAGTGGCGTTATGTTTACAATTGATACTGAATCGGGCTTTCAAGATGCAATTGTTATAAATAGCTCTTGGGGTCTAGGAGAAAATATTGTTAAAGGAAAAGTTACTCCAGATGAATTTATCGTTCATAAACCCACACTTAATGATGGTTTTAGTTCTATTATCGGAAAAAAACTTGGAAGTAAAAAAAGCAAGCTGATATATAGTGTTGGTGGAAATTCTTCTACTCAAAATGTTTCTGTTCCCTTTGAAGATAGAAGAAAATTTTCTTTGAATAACAAAGAAATTTTGAAACTCGCTCAATGGGGAATTCAACTTGAGTCTTATTATAAAAAACCGATGGATATTGAATGGGCAAAAGATGGAAGAAGTGGAGAATTATTTATTGTTCAAGCAAGGCCTGAAACGGTGCAATCTCAAAAAAATCAAAATGTCTTAGAAGAATATGTTCTTAGTAGTCGAGGAAAAGTGCTTTGCGCTGGTTCTTCAGTGGGGAGTAAAATTGGGCAAGGAAAATCTAATATCATTAAAAATGTAGCTCAAATTGCACAATTTAAAAAAGGCGAAGTCTTAGTTACTGAGATGACTGATCCTGATTGGGAACCAATTATGAAAATCGCCAGCGCTATTGTAACTAATAGTGGAGGGCGGACTTCTCATGCTGCGATTGTTAGTCGAGAAATTGGTATTCCTTGTATCGTTGGAACTGGAAATGCTACCTATATGATAAAAAATGGCAAAAATATTACGGTTAGTTGTGCTGAGGGAGAAGAAGGAAAAGTTTATGAGGGTCTTTCAAGATATACAATAAAAAAGACTAATCTTAAAAATTTCAAAAGACCAAAAACAAAAATAATGATGAATGTTGGTAATCCAGATAAAGCTTTTGATCTTTCTTTTATTCCTAATGACGGCGTAGGACTTGCTCGAGAAGAATTTATTATTACTGAGTATATTAAAATTCATCCAATGGCCTTGAGGCATTTTGAAAAAGTTAAAGATGAAAATGAAAGAAAAAAAATCGAACAGTTAACTAGTGGATATAAAAATAAGGAAGAATTTTTTGTTGATAAGTTAGCTGAGGGGATTGGTAGAATCGCAGCTGCTTTTTATCCAAAGGATGTCATTGTGAGAATGTCCGATTTTAAAACTAATGAATATGCTACTTTAATTGGAGGTTCTAATTTTGAACCAAAAGAAGAAAATCCAATGATTGGCTGGCGAGGAGCTTCTCGTTACTATGATCCTGATTATACAGAAGGATTTGCTTTAGAATGTAAAGCCTTTAAAAAGGTTCGCGATTTTATGGGCTTAACTAATGTGAAAATTATGATTCCTTTTTGCCGAACGATTAAAGAAGGAAAAGAAGTTTTAGCAATAATGAAAAAACATGGATTGGAAAGAAAGAAGAATGGTTTAGAAGTTTATGTGATGTGTGAAATTCCAGCTAATGTTATTTTGGCTGAAGAATTTTCCAAAATTTTTGACGGATTTTCTATTGGTTCTAATGATCTTACTCAGCTAACTTTAGGAGTGGATAGAGATAGCGCTAAAGTAGCTCATGTTTATGATGAAAGGAATGAGGCAGTTAAGGAACTTATTAGACAAGTGATTACTAAAGCACACAAAGCGAAAAGAAAAGTGGGAATTTGCGGACAAGCTCCTTCGGATTTTCTTGATTTTGCCAAATTTTTAGTGAAAGAAAAAATTGATTCTATTTCACTTAGTCCTGATACTGTCGTTAAAACTACTTCAGAAATTGTTAAGATAGAATAAAAAAAAGATTAAAAGCTAAAAAAGTTGAAATTATTAGGATTTATTGATATTATTAAAAGTGACCTTATATAAGGTCACTTTTAATAATATTGTATGTTCATATAGGAGAGTTCGCATAGTGGTCTAGTGCACCACCTTGGAAAGGTGGCAAGTTTTAACCGGCTTCGAGGGTTCGAATCCCTCACTCTCCGCCAACATTGTGCTAGCACTAAGTGCTTTGAATAAACATTGAAACTTTTAATAAAATAAACAATGTGGAAATTGTAATCACATAGAAACAACACGGATAAACTTTTGAAATAATCTTTATGAAAATAAATAGAATATACATAAATAAACTTTCATCTAAAATAGGTAAGCAAGTTGTAATTAAAGGGTGGGTTAAGGTTAGACGCGATCAAGGAAAGATGGTTTTTCTTGATTTCCGAGATACAACGGGAGTGGTACAAGGGGTTATTTTACCAAAAAGTGGAGCAATGGATGTTGGGAAGAATATTCGTGAAGAGTGCGTAGTTGAGGTAACTGGAAAAGTAAATGAACGCCCCGAAAGGAACAAAAAACCAAACACGCAAAATGGTGATATTGAACTTGAGATTTTAAAAATCATTGTGCTTAATTTTGCTGAAGTTTTGCCGTTTCCTATCGATGGTGACACTAGGGAGGTGAATGAAAGTACACGACTTAAGTATCGTTATCTTGATTTGCGGACATCTCGTATGCAGAAAAATATTAAAAATAGATTTAAGGTACAAAATTTTGTGCGTAATTATTTAAGTGAGCAAAATTTCATTGAAATTGAAACTCCTATACTTTCAGTGCCAACTCCAGAAGGGTCTCGCTCATTTATTGTTCCTCATAGAATATGGAAAGGAGATTTCTATGCACTTCCTCAATCACCACAACAATACAAGCAACTCTTAATGACTGCTGGTTTTGAAAAATATTTTCAGTTCGCACGATGTATGCGTGATGAAGATGCTCGTGGCGATAGACAAGCTGAATTTACTCAGCTAGATATGGAACTCGCTTTTGTCGATGAAGAGGATATTATGCAAATCAACGAACAGTTATTAATTGAGCTTATCAAGAAACAGTATCCAGAAAAACAAATTCAACAGATACCATTTCCGAGAATAACTTATGCAGGAGCAATGGAAAAATACGGCAATGATAGACCAGACATTCGTGAAGATAAGAATAACCCAAATCTTCTGGCGTTTTTGTGGGTAGTAGATTTTCCTATGTTTGAAAAAACAGAAGATGAAAATGTAGATGGGACGGGAGAGTGGACATTTACGCATAATCCTTTTTCGAAACCAAAAGATGAACACCTAAAAATGTTTATGAATAAAGAAAACATAGGCAATATTTTAACAACACAATATGATATTATACTCAATGGTTTTGAAATTGGTGGTGGTAGCATACGAAATCACAAATCAGAAGCTTTAAAAAAAACCTTTGAAATTATGGGGTATACAGATGATAAAATTGAAAAGAATTTTGGTCATATACTTGAGGCTTTTTCGTATGGTGCTCCACCACATGGAGGTATTGCATGGGGTTTTGATCGTCTTATCATGATTCTTGAAAATGAATTAAGTATTAGAGAAGTGATACCTTTCGCTAAAACAGGAGATGGAAAAGATTTAATACTTGGAGCACCTGCACAAATTTCAGATAAGCAGAAGAAAGAATTGGGAGTTAAAATAACAAAAATTAATACATGAAAACAATACTTATAACAGGTGCGAGTAGTGGGATAGGTTTAGCATGTGCTTACAAGCTACAAGCTGGCAATAGATTAGTGCTTTGTTCTAGAAATTTAGACAAGTTACACGATGTAAAAAAAGATCTTGGAGTTTCCGATGAAGAAGTAATGGTAGTTGGAGTTGACGTTACAGACAACGAACAAGTGAAAAAAATGTTTGGTATGCTTGACGAGAAAAAAATATATCCAGAGGTTCTAATTAATTCCGCAGGTCTCGCTCTTGGACTAGATAGTTTTGAAGGAAGCCTTATTTCAGATTGGGACACAATGTTAAATACTAATATTGCAGGTCTACTTTATGTTACAAAGTTTGCTTTGAAATATATGAAAGATAAAAATAATGGACATATTGTTAATATGGGTTCAATAGCAGGTATTAACACTTATGCAAAAGGTATAGTCTATTCTGCAACTAAAGCTGCAGTAAAATCTATTTCAGACGGTCTTCGCAAAGATGTAATTGAGCATAAAATTAGAATAACGAATATTCAACCAGGATTAGTTGAAACAAATTTTAGCATTACGCGTTTTGATGGGGATAAAGAAAAGGCAAAAGAAGCATATTTTGGCATTAAACCTCTTTCAGCCGAGGACATCGCTACAATTATAAAGTTTTCCATAGAATCACCAGAGCATGTACAAATAAATGAAATTACCGTAACGCCATTACATCAGGCAACGGTAGAGAATGTATATAGAAATAATAAATAAAAATATGCAACTACATACTAAAATAATCTGTGCGACACTTAACTATCAAAGACTTGATAACAGGGCGTTGTCTAATTTGAATTCAGCAAATCTTGAGAGTGACTTGGATGCTTTAGAAAAATTTAAGAAAGATTTAGGTATTGAAATTGAATCTTTAGCGATAATAAAAAAATGCAATGCGGTTATAGTGGTTGCTTCGTATATGAATGATTTGTCATTTGATTATATCCATGACAGATTGTTGGCGACATGGGATAAAAACTCCAAAGAGGGAATTTTAGATATGACAAGAGATATTAAGATGTCCCATAATATTGACGCTCTTAAATTTTTAGCAGAGTGTGTTGTTGGGCTACATAGTGTCACAATTGGGGACTCACAAGTTTCAAAGCAGATAAATAATGGGTTGCTTTCAGGAATCCATGGTGGCATTGAAGTTCTTAAGACTATTGCAAAATGGCTAACTGAGATTGTTGCGGATTGCAAATTAAGAACAAGTCTTTTTAATGGGAATATATCACTTGAAAGAATTGCATGCGAGCTTATTGCGCAAAATACCCAGGAAAAGCAGAGTGTTCTTTTGGTTGGTTACGGAAAATCCGGAAAACTTATTGCTAAAATATTAAATCGTGAACTATTTTTGCCCGTATATATTTTAAATCGTACTCCTATTGATATTAAAAAGGAGAATCTCGATGAAATATCTGTGCATTATTTATCTCTTGATAAACTTATAATTTCCAATAATATTAGCTCTGTTGTGGTGGCGCTAGATAATAATGAGAATACTAAAAAAATTGTCGAGAGATTAATAAAGACAATACCAGACACTTCAAAAATCTATTTTGTAGATCTTGTTTCACCTCCGATTTTGAATGAAAAACTAAATGCTATAGTTGATATTAGTGAATTATCAAAAATAGCCGAACAAAACACTCAACTTCGTAAAAAAGAGATTAGTAAAGTGCGAGTTGTCATACAGAGCAAATTAAATACTGTTATAAATACGATAAATAAAAATATTGGGAAAAAGTATATTTACAAACAAAAGAATCACACTTTAAAACTTGATGAAAAGAAAATTAATTTAATAAAACAAAGAGGAGAGTTGATAAATAGCATAAGAGAATATTTACATAATGAAAATTTTATAGAAGTCACAACTCCTCATATTGTGGGAATTTCAACCGATCCACCTAAGATCGACAAGGGAGGAACAATCAATGTGGACTGGATTAATGGAACCACTGCTTTTTTGCGTCAATCTAACCAAATATATAAACAAATACTCGTAGCCTCAGGGATGGATAAAGTTTATGAGATAGGTCCATTTTGGAGAAAAGAAGAAAGTGAGTCATATAGGCATTTACAAGAATCTATCGGGCTTGATATTGAATTCAATAATCCAAAAAATCTAAAAGAGCTTTATTTCCTAGCCTGCTCAATAATAAAAAAATCTAATGACAAAATTGTAGAAACTTTTGATTTACAACGCTATTTAGTTATTCCTGAAGTAGACAACATACCGATATTAACATATCACGAGGCAGTCGATATGTTGCGAAAAAATGGTAGTCCAGTGACTCTTGGTGATGATCTTGGGCTTGTGAGCGAATCAAATCTTGGACAGCTAGTAAAAAAACAATATGGTAACGATATTTTTGTCGTAAAAGATTACCCCGATACTATTAAAAAATTTTATACTAAAAATAAATCTAAAGGGCTGACAGAGACTTTTGATGTGATTGTTGGTGGGTGGGAACTTGTAAGTGGTGCAATACGACAAACCGATGGTGATAAAATAAGAAAGTCGATGCAACTTTCGGGAATAAATGCTCGTGATTATGAGTTTTATATTTCTATAGTAGATGGAGCTGTTCCACACGGTGGTTTTTGTATAGGTATTGATCGATTGATTGCGAAAATACTAGATATGGACATGGTTCAAGATGCAGTGCCTTTCCCAAGAACATATAAAAAGTTGATTCCATAGATTTTTCGACACATTTTCTAAGTTACCACGAGCGTAGCGCCAAGTTCGCGAAGAAATGGAGAAATGGCGACGAGTAGAAATAAAATATGCTATTATATCTCTATAGTCCATTTTGGAATTTCTAATAAAATCTAATGGTGCGACAGAAGGGTTTTTGTTAGTTTTGGACGGACAATAAAAAGTGCAAAGAGCGTTGCATTTCTAATATTCTTTCAGTAGATGCTTAAAGTATGATATGAAAAACATAAGATAATAATTAATTAGATATAAATTTTATGAATAAAAATCAAAAGTCTCTAGTGCTGTATCCAAGCAAATTAAAGTCGTTTGTAATTTTAAGTATATCGCTGTTCTTTACTGTAGGAGGTATCTGGTTGGCGAGTACGGGAGACCTTACCGGTTGGCTGATTTTAATATTCTTTGGTTTTAGTTCTTTTGTGGCGGTTATAAATTTTTCACACAAACGTTCTTATCTCCGTTTATCTGAAAAAGGGTTTGAAGTATGTGTAATGTCTCGAAGTACTTTTACAAAATGGAGTGATGTGGAGAGTTTTGGAACTAAATATATCGGATTTTTCTTGTTGGGTGGTGCAAAAAAAGTAGTTTTTAACTATCGTAAAAACTCTGATTCAGAGAATGTCACGCTTGATATGAGTAAAAAAATGGCAAAAAGTATTTCGGGTTTTGAAGGAGGCTTGCCTAATACGTATAAAAAATCGGCGAAAGATTTAGCAAAAATTCTTAACGAGTGGAGAGAAAGATATTCAAGTAAACAAGAATAGTATAAAAATAGTGTTTTATCGATAAGTAACGGCGAATACTCATATTTTTTTCTAGCTAATTGGTTTCTTTTTAAATCAAAACAAAGGCAACGACAAAAACCTTATCTTAAAAATGCATGCTTTTTGTAATTGCTTTATTAAGTCTCTTCCCACAATTTTTTAACAATACTTTTCATCATTTCAACAAGATACTGATCTTCAATTACCAAAACTAGTGGAGCTATCGGTTGCCAAAAAATAACTTTATTAGCAAACAGCTGAAATGATGTTAGAAAAGGATTAACTTTTTTCATAATTTTAGTTTTTCTCAACTGCTTACTGTCTGTTTTTTTCAATATCTCTGCCTCTACGCTAGGCAAAAGTAACGCCTTTATAAATAAGTTCTTTTTCATTCTCTCTCTAATCCATTTTCGTTCATCAGACCAAGAAATAAAACCGATAAAATCCTTTGCTGAACCACAGAACCAAATTACATCATCGGCTTCTTTCAAGATACTAAAAAATATCTTTCTGAAATCTTCTTTTCCTTGATATATTTTTATTTTGGTAGGCAAACTCCCTTGCTGATAATTTGCAATCAAGTAGGGCATCTCACCAACTAATTCTTTTTCTTTTTGTATAAATTTTTCTTCCTTTTTTCTAAATTTTTCTAATATCACGGTTGGCGACTCAACTACAAAATTTCGCTGATATTTTGTTTTAGTTGTAAATTTAGATAACCCTTTATTTTCTAAACCTTTTATTATTTTATAAATGTTGGGTCTAGCAATACCTAAATGTTCGGCAATGGTTGAAATTTGAGAGGGCCCCAATTTTAGAGAAATAATATAGACATCTATTTCCATCTCAGACAAACCCAATTCTTTTAATGGTGCGTATAATGAATTATAAATTTTATCTTTTTTTTTCATAAGTAATATCAATGACAAATAGCTAATATTTTATATAAGTGTATACTTATATTATACGGTTATCACATATATGTCAATACCTATTGACATCTACTCAATTGTAGTGTATATTCAACAGTGGAAGCTACAAATTATTCAAAACAAAAAAAGGAGGTCGAAATGTACAAGATAGAATATTCGCAGGGGTACTGGTCGAGAAGCACCCCAGTTGAGTGGATAATTTTTGAAAAGAAACTAAGTGCCAGAAGCCCAAAGGAGGCTTCTGATAAATTGCTTAGTTTGTCTTTCTCTCGCCCAATTTCATATATGAGATTGGGAGAGAGCCAACCTCTTAAGGTAAAAAAGAGGCATGAGTCTGTCCCGGCTTTTGCCCGATGGTCGTTAGATTATTCGCAAGAAGAGCTCGCGGAGTTAATCCGCAAAGCCCTTCCTAAAGGAGGACAAATAAACGTGTGGCATGATCCGATGATGGGCCTGCCGTAAAACACTACAGGCGCAGGTAATGTTCAATCCCGCAGAATGTGTAATTCACATTCTGCGGGATTTTTATATTCAATTTTAACAATTCCGTTACTACCTAGAAATACAAAGAACAAAATTTGTAAAGTTTATCTTTTTTTGCATGATTAAATTGCACAATTTTGAAACAAACTCTATAAAGCAATAACCCTATTTTTTGATAATCAAGGGTAAGGTAAAAGTGATTTTTGTATCGACTTTTTAGTTAAAATAGTCTATAAATATTTTGAAGTACTTTTTAATAATTTTTAAATAAAAGTTGTAAAATTTCTTAAAAAACTCAGTTTTATGTTTCTAAATTTGAATCTGGATAATGCAGTGTCCTGTTACTATAGATGAAACTTTAAAAAATTTTTCTAGTTTCTCGATTAGATTGAGTTGTTTTGCCATCTAGTATCATGCTATTCTAAAAATATCAATTAGATTATAGTTTAAATAAACAAAAATATGAGTGAAGAATTTAAAACCTTTTTTGATTATGCAGAGAAGTTAAGAAATAAATATCTCATCACTTTATCTTTTTTCGAAATAGTTTAGGCTAAGATAACAGGAGAAACAATAAGTATCAAAGTAGTGTAATTAAAAATATGAAGAAAAAGTCATTAAAAAATATTTATTTAATGAAATCCACTTATGCGTTTGCTGGTTCTTTCATTACAATTTTTATCCCTATTTATTTTTTAAGTAGAGGGATAAGTTTAGCTAATGTTATTTTATTTTATTTAATTTATAGTCTGGGAACTTTAGTTTTCTTTTTTTTAGCTAATAAATTAGTTAAATTGATTGGACTAAGGAACACGGCTATCTTAAGTTATCCATTTCTTTTTTTGTATTATTTTTTAGTTTATAATATTACTAAATATTCTATTCCTATCTGGGTCATTGCTTTAGTTAATTCAATTCAAGCCTCTTTTTTCTGGTTTCCTCTGCATATTTGGATTACTAATATCTCTACTAAAAATAAAATGGGGAATGAACTAGGAAAATTCTTTGCGTTTCCTAAGATTTTGAAAATATTTTCTCCTGTAATAGCTGGTTTTATAATTATCCTTTTAAATTTTAAGGCGTTATTTATTTTGGCTACAATTTTATATTTATTTTCTCTTGTACCACTTTTATTTTTACCAGAATTTCCTTATCAAGATAGCTTTAATCTAAAAAAGTTTTGGGAGTTATTTTTTAGTTATCGAAAATATTTTTTAGCTGAGGTGGTTGAAAATTTAAGGGAGGAAGCGGAAGGGGTTATTTATCCAATCTTTGTTTTTTTAAGTTTTGGTAGTATTTTATCAATTGGTTATATTGGGACATTAGGAACAATTGGATCAGTAATTTTTATTTTGTTGGTTGGTAAATATGCTGACAAAGTTAGTCAGCGAAAGATGATGATGGGTGGGGCGATTATCTTAATAGTTGTTTGGTTAGTGAGATTTTTTTCTTTGAATCCAATTATTTTTTATAGTACAACTTTGATGGTTGGTTTTGTAGAAGCGTTGATTTTGATTCCTTTGAATAGTGTAGTTTACAAGAAGGCTAAGATAGAAGGTGGGGCTGAGTTTATTTTATTTCGGGAATTTCCAGTGGCAATTGGCAGGGTAAGTTTGTATGGAATGGCTTTAATGTTAGTTTGGAATATCCATTTAATTTTTATTTTAATAGCGTTGGCTATGACTTATTTCACTTATTTAGCTACTAAAAATATTGAGCTTAAGAAAGAATAGTCTGATTAATAATAAACTCTCCTTTTCTCAGAATTTCAATTTCCCCGTTATTTATCTTTATAAGAGTAGAGGGCGGGCTATTAATAGCTCCTTTGTTAATATATAGATTGATTTTATTTCCAAAATATTTTTTTGCTTCAGCTACGGTTTTTGCATAAGACTTTCCTTCTAGATTAGCACTAGTGGAGACAAGTGGTCCAGTATTTTCTAGGATTGAAAGAAGCTCTTCATTTTTAGGCAGACGGAAAGCTAGCGTATTTTTTCCTCGATGAAGATAGAAAAATTTTTCGCTAGGAACTGGCAAAACAACACTCACTTTCTCTGGCCAAATTCTTTCTAGAATTTCTCGCTCTTTTTGATTAAGATTAACTTCAAAAAGAAGAAGGTCATCAATTGAACTTAACATAATAATCAGTGGCTTTCTAGGATCTCTGGATTTCAGAGAATATATTTCTTCAACAGTCCTGGAACTAAGGGCACAACCAAAAAGACCGTAGATTGTGTCGCTTGGCATAAAAACAATTTTATTAGCTTTAATTTGTTTTATTATTTTAGTGAGCATAAATTTTCCCTAAAAATAATTTATCCAATAATTATAAATAATTAAAAGAAGAATGTAAAGTATTTTGCTTATTTTATTGGAATATAGTACGATTAAATTATGAATTCTGATGTTGAGGATATAAAATCAAAGTTGAATATAGTAGATGTTTTAAGTGACTATATTCAATTAAAAAAGGCGGGAACTAGCTTTAGAACTACCTGTCCTTTTCATAATGAAAAATCGCCATCTTTTATGGTGAGTGAGGAGAAACAAATCTGGCATTGTTTTGGTTGCGGAAAAGGTGGAGATATTTTTGGCTTTGTAATGGAGATGGAAGGGATAGAATTTAGAGAAGCTCTTAAGCTTTTAGCGGATAAGGCTGGTGTTCAACTTAAATCTTTTAATTCTCAACAAAATAAGAAAGCTGATAAAACTTTAGAAATTTTAGAATTAGCAACTCGATTTTATGAGGTGCAACTATGGAAAGGTTCGGGAAGAAAAACTATTTTATCATATCTAATTGAGCGTGGTTTAACAGAAGAAACTATTAAAGATTTTCGTTTAGGTTATGCCCCAGAAGGTTGGAATAATATTTTAAATTTTTTATTAAAAAGAGGTTATACAATTCAAGAAATAGTCTTAACGGGGTTGTTGGTAGAAAAAAATAGTTATGCCTCAGGAGGAGCTGGTGATAATTTTTATGATCGGTTTAGAGAACGAATAGTGTTTCCAATCTCTGATTATTCGGGGAAGATTTTAGGTTATAGCGCTAGAGTGGCACCAGGAGGAGATGAATCACAAGCAAAATATGTTAATACTCCAGAAACTAAAGTTTATCATAAAAGCCAAGTTCTTTATGGGTTAGATAAAGCTAAAAACGAAATCAAACAAAAAGATTTTGTCTTATTAGTAGAAGGGAATATGGATGTCATTGCTTCTTATCAAGTAGGAATAAAAAATACCGTAGCAGTTTCTGGAACAGCTTTGACAGAAGATCAAATTAACATTATTGGAAGATATACCAAAAATATTAAAATATTTTTTGATATGGATAAAGCGGGAGAAATAGCGACTAAAAAAAGTGTTAAATTATGTTTTGCTAAAGAGATGAATATTAAAATCGTTAGTTTGCCTCAAGGAAAAGATGCGGCTGAGCTAGCTAAAGATAATCCAGTAGCTTTAATGGAGGCGGTTAAAAATTCATTATCAGTGAGAGATTATTTTTTCAAAAATATTTTTCAAAAATTTGATAAAAATAAAATAGAAGATAAAAAAAAGATAGTTGAAGAAATTTTGGATATGGTCAAGGAAATCGAAAATCCGATTGAGCAAAGTGATTGGATTAAAAAATTAAGTGAAGAAATTCAAGTTAAAGAGGTGGCATTGACGGATATGCTGAAAAAGGCTAATCTTAAGAGTAGAATAGAAAAAAAAGAAGCTCCTATTGATCAGGAGGAAGAAACAGAATTACTTCCTAAAGCAGAAGTGTTAAAGAAAGAGCTTATTGGGCTAATGCTTATTTCCAAAGAGGTTTGGAAGAAGGCAGAGAAAGATTTAAGAAATATTTCTCTACCTAAAGATAGTCTTCTAAATTTAATGTTGGAAAAAGGTCAGGAAGTTGAATTTAGTTTTGAAAAACTAATCAATCAATTAGGAGACGACCAAACTTTAAGAACTAGGATTGAAAAACTTTTTTTCAAAAAAAAGTTTCAACTAGGGCTAGATAATAAGTTAGAAGAAATTGAAATTGATAACCCCTTAGAAGATTTTGAAAACTGTTTGAAAGAAATTCAAAAAGAAGACAAGAAAAAAGAATTAATTCAGATAACAACTGATTTAAAAGTAGCTGAAGAAAAAGGGGATAAATCAGTAGTATTGTTTTTACGACAAGAATTTGATAAAATTTCTAAAGAATTGATAGAAATAACGAAATAGAATAAATATTTTTTCTTTCCCGCGTTAAGAGCGGGATGTTTGCGGTTTTGTGAGAATAAATTGTAATTATAAAAATTATTACTTAAATAAAATATTAGGCGCAAGAAGTTTTTGTTAAACTGATTGCGTCACTTGTTATTAAATTATTATGGTCAAAATAAAAAAGGTAATCAAGACTAAAAAAACACTTCGACGAACATCTCAGAAAGCGACTACTAAGAAAAAAGTGATTAAAAAAGTAATTTCTAAAAAAAATAAAAAACCTAAAAAAATGGTTAAAAAAGTAGTTAAAAAGAAGACTACTATTAAAAAAGTAGCTAATAACAAAAAAAACAAAAAGAACAAAAAGAAATCAGAAAGAATAGTTAAAAAAGTAGTTAAAAAAGGCAGAAAGAAAAAAGCTCCTTTATCTCAGCGAGCAAAAAAAACTAAAAAAGATCAAAAACAACACGATAATGTAGAGGATTTTATTTACCGGGGAAAGCAAAGAGGTTTTATCACCGAAGATGAAATAATGCATATTATTCCTAATGCAGAAATAGAAATTGAAAAATTAGAAGAGCTTTATGAGCGATTAGAGCAAGAAAATATTAAAGTGATTAGTTCGGATGAAATGTTGAAAATGGAAACTGATAAAATTTCTGAAAATTTAGAAAAAGAAAAAAATAGTAAGAAAAAGAGAAAGAAGAATATTTTACAACAATTTGTAGCTCCTGAAGATGCTTCAGCTGATTTAGTTCAAATGTATCTTCGGGAAATCGGAAGAGTAAATCTATTAAAAACTGAAGAAGAAGTGGCCTTAGCTAAAAGAATTGAAAAAGGTGATTCAATGGCCAAGCAAAGGTTAACCGAAGCTAATCTCCGCTTAGTGGTTAGTATTGCGAAAAAATATGTTGGTCGTTCACACAATCTTTCTCTTTTAGACTTAATTCAAGAAGGAAATATTGGGTTATTTAGAGCAGTGGAGAAATTTGATTATAAAAAAGGTTATAAGTTTTCAACTTACGCTACTTGGTGGATTAGACAAGCAGTAACTAGAGCCTTAGCAGATCAATCCAGGACTATCCGGATTCCAGTTCATATGGTAGAAACAATCAATAAATATATCCAAATAACTAGAAGGTTGGTTCAGGATTTAGGTAGAGAGCCTCTGCCAGAGGAGGTAGCAGTAGAAATGGGATTAGAGGTAGATAAAATTAGACATATTATGAAGATTTCTCAGGAGACAGTTTCTTTAGAAACTTCTGTTGGTGATTCTGATGATGATAGCGTTTTAGGAGATTTTATTGAAGATACAGAAACGGTAATGCCTAATCAAACAGCCTCTCGTAAAATGTTGAAAGAACATATTATAGAAATACTTAATGATCTTACACCAAGAGAACAGAAAATTTTAAAAATTAGATTTGGTCTTGACGATGGAGTAACACACACCTTGGAAGAAGTGGGTCAAGAGTTTGGTGTAACTAGAGAAAGAATTCGTCAAATTGAAGCTAAAGCCTTAGAAAAAATTAGAGAACACGAAACGATTATTAAATTAAAAGATTATTAAGGACTATTGGTAGATGTGTTAGATTGATTTATCTGAATCAGAGAATCTGGAATAAACTTTCCCTTTTATATTTTAAAATAGATAGTATTAGAATAGATGGACAATGATTTTATCTTATTGATTTATATCCACCTGGGACACCTTCTTTAGATAAAACAATTTGCCATAAATTATTATTTCTAGAGCGAAAAGATCCAGCACAAGATAGAAGATAATATTTCCACATTCGGTAAAATCTTTCACCATATTGAGCCTTAATTTTTCCCCAGTTTTGATCAAAATTTTTAAACCAAGCCATTAAAGTCTTATCATAATCAGCTCCAAAAGTATGCCAATCTTCAATGATAAATAATTTTTCTGTAGCGGTGGCGATTTGTTTTAGTGAAGGTAGCATACCGTTAGGAAAAATATATTTTTCAATCCAAGGATCAAGAGAGGTAGTGGAATAGTCATGACCAATAGTGTGTAGAAGAAAGAGCCCATTGTCTTTAAGTGAGCGCCTAACAATTTGCATAAAATTACGATAATTTTTTGGTCCAACATGCTCAAACATACCAAGCGAAACAATATGATCAAATTTTTCGTTTAAATCCCGATAATCTTTTAATAAAATTTTTACTGGTAAGCCAAGACAAAGTTCTTGCGCTAGTTTAGCTTGCTCTTTAGAAACTGTAATACCTACTACTTCTACTCCATATCGCTCTGCAGCAAATTTAGCAAAACTTCCCCAACCACAACCGATATCAAGGATTTTTTGCCCTGGTTTTAAATTTAATTTTTGACAAACTAAATCTAGCTTAGCTTCTTGAGCTTCTTCTAGATTGGTTGCTTTTTTCCAATAACCACAGGTATAAACTTTACGAGAATCTAACATTGCTGAGTAAAGATTATTACCTAAATCGTAATGTTTTTCCCCAACCTCAAAAGCGTGTCTTTTATTTTGATAATTAAAAATGATGTTCAATCCTAACTGCCAAAGCAATTGAGGGCTTTTTCTAATTTTCTGATCTAGATTGGCTTTAAGAAGTTTGCTAAAAAATTTATCTAGTTGTTGAACATCCCACCAACCAGCCATGTAAGATTCACCTAAATTTAGGGAAGGATTTTTTAAAAGACGGGAATATAAATTCTCGTTTTTGACTTGAATATCCCATGGGTGATTACCATTGATTTGAATATCTGCTAAATCAAAGAGATTTTTAATTAGAGTAAAATTTTTTGAAGGTGAATTCATCAAGTTTCTTCTCTCAAGATAATTAGGACGCTATTTTTAATATACTCGGGTAGAATTTATTTTGCAAGATTAAAACTAGCGTTTTGACCGGCTACATAACCAGTACTCCAACATATTTGTAAATTATAACCACCAGTAGGTCCATCTAAATCAAGTATTTCTCCAGCTAAAAATAAATTAGGGAAAATTTTTGATTGCATAGTCTGAGGATTAACTTCTTTTAAACTTACTCCACCACTAGTGATTATTGCTTTTTCAAAACCAGCGATATTTTTAATAGTAAGGGTGAATTTTTTTAGTAGATGATTTAATTTTTTTCTTTCTTCTTTGGTAATTAGGTTAACTTTTTTTTGAGGATTTATTTTGGATAATTTAATTATAATAGGAATAAGTTTTTTAGGTAGAAGTTCTTCCAAACTGTTTTTAAAAAGCTTATTATTAAATTTTTGAAAATCTTTTTGCAATCTCTTATCTAGCTGTTCATAATTTAATCCAGGTTTGAAATCAATAGATAATTGAAGGTTAGCCGACAAAAAAGAGCCAAGGAGCTTACTTGCTTCAATGATAATTGGACCGCTCATTCCTTCGGAGGTAAAAATAGCTTCACCAAATTGAGAAATAATTTTTTTATTATCTTTCCAAAAACTAATAGTTACATTTTTTAAACTTAATCCTTCTAACTGTTTTGGAATTTTTTCTTGGATAATAATAGGCGTCAGAGCTGGAAATAGAGGAACAATAGTATGCCCAAGTTTCTTTAACCATTTATAGCCTTCTCCTGTAGAACCAGTCAAGGGATAAGATTTTCCGCCAGTGCAAACTATAAATTTATCAGCGGAAATAATTTTTTTATTAGCTAAAACAAGTTTAGAAATCAAATTGTTTTCCTGGGTTATTTTGACGACTTGCGAGTTAGTGCGAACAGTAACTTTATTATTTTTCAAAGTTTGCAGAAGGATTTTTAAAATATCTCTAGCTTGATTACTTTGAGGAAAAACTCTTTTTCCTCTTTCTGTTTTTAAAGGCACATTTTCTTTCTCAAAAAAATTTATAATATCCGTTGGACCAAATTGATAAAGAGCTGAGAAGAGAAAGCGTCCAGACTTTCCAATTGTTTCAATAATATCCTCAATAGAAGAGTTATTAGTAATATTACAACGTCCTTTGCCAGTCATTAAAAGTTTCACGCCGAGATATTTATTTTTTTCAATTAAAATAACTCTAGCTCCTTTAGCACTAGCTTGAATAGCAGACATCATTCCAGTTGGTCCACCACCGATGACTGCGATATCAAATTTTTCAAAATTATTTTTCATCTTAAATTTTATTAAATATAAAAGTGATAGGTTATTATAGACTTACTAGAAAAATTTAGCAAGCGGGAGAAAATTATTTGAAATCGGATTTATTAAATATATAGTTAAGAAAAGTAGTCCTTTTTTAAAGACAAGCTTAAATTTTTTTTTGGTTTTTATTTTTAATTTTTATCCAATAGGCGGTGAATGATCCAATCATTGTCAACATGGCGGCCCAAAAGAAAACCTGATCATATGATCTTATATCTGCTTTTAGGATTATCAGTCCGATAGCTTGCTTAAAAATTTGCATACTGTGAATATGAATTGTTGAGTGTTGGGCAATCTTCAAAACATTGGATTCTTGAAAATTTTGTAAAAGAGTCCCAAAGAGGGCTACTCCAAAGGCTCCAGCGATATTTCGAACTAAGGCCATTACTGCAGAAGCGGAACCAACTTCATTGGGCTCAACAGAAGAAGCGATAATGTTTGTTCTCAGTGGCATTCCAAATCCTATTCCAATTGCTAAAATACTCATGGGAATCATAATTGCCCAAGCTCCAGAACGCGGATCTAAAAAAGAGAATAAATAGAATCCTAGCCCTGCTACGAAAGTGCTAATAATTAGAACTGGACGGACAGGGAGTTTGTCATTAAATCGTCCACCGATGGAAGCTGAAATTACAAGTAAAAACGCCATTGGGATAAAAAGATAGCCAGTTTGAGTTGCGTTATATCCCAAAAACATTTGAGCAAAGATTGGAACCAAGAAAATAGCACCCATCATACCCATAAATACAACTCCACTGTTTGCTAAAACTGTAACAAAAACTTTGTTTTTAAAAAAATTTAAATTAATAATTGCGTTCTGATGTTTATTTTCAATTTTGACGAACAAATAAAAAAATATAATAGAAGTTAAATAAGAAAATAGAGCCGAAATTGAAATCCAGCCCCAATCCATACCTTTGTCTAAGACTAAAACAAGAGTACTAAGTGAAATTCCTAAGGTTATTGCACCCCACCAATCAAAAGCTCCCTTTTCTCTTTGAATATCACTTTCTTTAATAAAAGCCATAGCCATTAAGATGCCTATAATTCCTACTGGAATATTAACTAAAAAAATACTGCGCCAACCAAAATTATCAATTAGTGGTCCTCCAAGAAGTGGTCCGATAACTGATGCTGCTGCAAAAGAAGATGACCAAATTCCCAATGCCTGAGCTCTTTCTCGTCCAGCCTTAAAATTTAAAGCTAAGATTGCCATCGCGGTTGGATAATCAGCACTACTGGCGATTGCCTGAATAATACGAAATACAATCATAGAACCTAAATTCCAAGCAAATCCAGAAAGGGCAGATCCAAAGATAAAAAGCGAAAAACCAATAATATAGACTTTCTTTTGTCCTTTAAGGTCCCCAAGTTTTCCCCAAATTGGTACAAAAATTGCGTTAGCTAAAATGTAGGCAGTAATAATCCAACCAGCAGAATTAATTGAAATACTAAAATCATCAATTATTTTTGGTAAAGCTAAATTAACAATCGTTTGGTCAAGCCTGCCTAAAAAAGTTCCCACAATAACAGTCAAAAGGATGAACCATTTGAAATTCTTTTTTTCTTTTCTGTTTGCTCTCATATTTATTTAGTCTTATACACCCAGGCTTTAGCTGACATCCCGTTTCTAAACTGTGGATATTTATTTTCATCAAAATTTAATTTTACATTAAAATAATTTTCCTGCCTTTTGTCAGAAATATTAAAAACTACGTCAGCGGTCTTAGAAGTTGGACTTATTTCATCAACAATAGCAGGGAATCTTTGTGATCCAAAAGCATCAACTGTAAAATAGGCTTTATCTCCAATTCGTATCTTATTTAAACCTTTATTTTCTTGAATGCTAGCTACAACTTGTAAATCAGACGTATTTATCATAGTTGCTACTGCTTGTCCTGGAGAAAAATTTTCTCCAATATTATTTTTGACATTAATAATAATTCCAGGCACTTTTGTGGTAATTATATTATAACCAACTTGGGCAACTTTAGTATTGGCAGAAACAGTGTCTCCAACTTTTACAAATAGTTCTCGTAAAACACCTCCGTTTGCAGAAGAAAGTGCAATCTTCGGTGCCAAAATCTGAGCGTCTTCAATGTAAATTCTGGTACTATTAATTTTCCAATAAAAATACCCAACCAATCCTCCAACGATTATAAATATTATTGATAAAGTTAAAATACCTTTTTTTTTGCTGATTTCATTTTTATTAGAATTTATTTTATCAGTTTCCATAAGTTTGTTTCCAATTAAATAATTAATTTTTTAAGATATTAATATTAGCACTAATCCCGGGTTTTATATTTTCTGGCTGGTTTTCAAAAGCTAGCGTTATTTTGTAAGCGGGAGCGTTATTTATAATTGTTTCAGATGGATCAATCATAACTATATGTGCATTGACAGGAGTATTATTTCCAGATGCACCGAAAACTACTTGAGCTTGATTACCAATTTTTATTTTTCCAAGTTGAGCTTGGGAGACATAGCCTTCTAGCTTCAAGTTATTGATAGTTTCCAAACTAATAATGGATACATTAGCAGTCACAGTTTCTCCAATTTCTACGGCTTGTTTTGTTATAGTCCCAGTAAAAGGAGCGATGATATTAGTTTTATTTAAATTAATTTTAGCCAATCTAACATTGGACTGAGCGTGTTTAATTACTTCTTCTTGCTCACTAATACTGGAACGAACCTCATTAACTTTGGCTTTTTGAATTTCTTTATCTCTATTTCCGGCGTGTCTAAGTTTTTTTAATTCTAACTTTTCTGATTTTAGGGATTGTTTGAGTTGGTTTACTCTTAATTTGGCCATATTTTCTCCAGTAATTGCTTGATTATATTCAGCAGAAGCACTTTGTTTGTCAATCTTAGCTAAAACAGTTCCTTTTTTTACTTGGTCTCCGACTTTATAAAGGAGAGAAACTAATTTTCCACTCATTTGAAAGCCAAGATTTGCAGACTTTTCTGCTGTAACAACTCCATCAAAGCTTATTTTTTTAGATGTATTTTTATTATTGGTAACCTTAACAGTGTTTTTTAATAAATCAGCTGAATTGAATTTAATAAAGCTAATAATTCCTAATCCAAAAATGATTAAGGAGAGTGATATTAGGGTAATAATTTTTTTACTCATTATTTTATTTGAAATTAGGGTTTAATTAATTTGGTTAAAATTTTTATGAAATTCTTTTGTTGTGAAATACTTAGCCTTGAAAGATTTTCTTGCATATTTAATCTCATTTTTTCTTTGCATTTTCTGATTTGTTGAATTCCTTTTTTAGCAATCACAATTCTGACAACCCGACGGTCATCTTTATCAGCAACTCTATCGATATATCCTTGTGAAAAAAGAGTGTTAGTTAAAGAAGTGGCTGAAGGGGGAGTAATTGCCAAAAAATCGGCAATTTCTCTCATAACAGGATTATTTTTCTCAATAAAACGTAAGGAAATAAAATGCAGGAAGGAAAAATTAGTAGGTTGATTTTTAAAAGATTGCTCAACGAGATTTCGTCTTACTTTAAAAATCAAAGAAATTATTTCATCAATTGAGTGGCTCATTTTATTAAGTAGGCTAATTATTAGATTTTCTAAGTATATAGGACACTAGGAAAATTGTCAATAATTTGGACACATAAAGAAAAGAGGAATATAATTTTAGCATAAAGAGTTCTTTTCTTATTTTAACCTTTACCAGCTGGAGGACATTATGCAATTATGTCAGAAATGTAATAATTTTAGATATCATAGTGAGGATGGCTGTTTGGCTGGGCTTACTCCTTCTCAGGATAAAGCTGAGTGTTGTTTTTTTTCTGATAATAAAAAAGAAGAAAAATATTGGAAAAAAAGAATAGAACTCACAAAGTGGGTTTGTGGGGGTGGTTTTAATAGCAGATATTAAAACCCATTTAGTTAAATATCTTTGTGGTAGGAAAAACCTGCCACTTTTTTTTATTTCATAGGAGCGTTGCGATTGTTTTTTTGAAGTTAGTTTAATTTGACAGAATTAACTTTAGGTGATATAGTTATCTTTTATGTTAATACTTCCTTGGTATCTAAACATAAAATATTTTAATTTTTATGTTAGATACAATGTATAAAAGAAATAATACGCATCAACCACGTAGCAAAACTAATTGGAGAAATAAATCAAGAAATAGATTTCCTACTAATAGGAGAAGATTTACAGGTAAAACAATTGATGTTAATCGTTTTATCAACAAAGCTGAGGAAGCAAAACCAGCTGAGGCTTTTCAACCAAAATATTTATTTGATGATTTTCAAATTCATACTAGTCTGAAAAAAACGATTGCTCGGCATGGTTTCAGTAAACCAACTCCAATTCAAGACAAAGCCATTCCAGTTGTTTTAGCAGGAGAAGATATTATTGGTTTAGCTAATACAGGAACTGGCAAAACAGCTGCTTTTTTAATTCCTATTATTAATAAAATATTACTTAATCCTCAAGAGAAGGCTCTTATTGTTACTCCAACTAGAGAATTAGCTATTCAAATCCAAGAAGAATTTTTGACTTTTTCTCAAGGATTAAGAATCTCAGCGGTGGTGGTTGTTGGAGGTGCTAATATTCAGAGACAGATTATGAAATTACGAGCACTACCTAATGTAGTTATAGGAACGCCAGGAAGATTAAAAGATTTAATTACTAGAAAAGCTTTGAACCTAACTAAATTTAGCAGTGTTGTCTTAGACGAGGCTGATAGAATGTTAGATATGGGATTTATCGATGACGTAAAATTACTATTATCTCTAGTAGCTAAAAAACGTCAAATAATGTTATTTTCGGCGACTTTTTCAAATGAAATTGAAAGAATAGTGAATACTTTTTTAGTCCATCCGAAAAAAATTGTTATTCAATCTAGAGATACAGCGAGTCAGATTGATCAAGATGTTGTACGAGTTAAAAGTGGAATGAATAAAATGGAGATGCTTCATGATTTGCTTATTCAATCTCAATTTGAAAAAGTTTTAATTTTTTCTAGAACTAAACACGGAGCCGATAAACTTTCTAGAGGGTTATGTCAAAGAGGTTTTAAATCAGAATCCATTCATGGAGACAAACCTCAAAATAAAAGACAACGAGCACTAAAAATGTTCAAAGAGAATGCAGTTAATATTCTAGTTGCTACTGATGTGGCAGCTAGAGGGTTAGATATTCCTAAAGTTAGCCATGTAATTAATTTTGATGTCCCAGCTACTTATGAAGATTATATACACCGAATTGGCAGAACTGGACGAGCTGATCAAAAAGGAACAGCCTTAACTTTTATTGAGTAGGACTAATTTTAAAAGAGAATTTTAAAATAATAAAAATCCCGGTACAAAACGTGTCCGGGATTTTTTGATATTCTTTAAAATAAAAAATAGAAGGAAGTTGGTTTAAGTATCTTCTGAATTATTTATTTTATTTCAGAAAAGTTTTCTTTAGAAGCTCCACAGACAGGGCAGTTATTTGGAGCACCCTCTTTAGCTAAATAACCACAGACCTCACAAACGAAATATTTTTCTTCTTCAAGATCATTATTGATTTGAATTGTTTCTAAAGCCTCAGAGTACATTTTTTGATGTAATTTTTCTACTGAGTTAGCTCTTTCAAAACTTACTTTAGCTGATTTTTCTTCCTCATCTTGAGCTTCTTTGATAAATTCTGGATACATTTTTTCAAATTCATAGGTTTCTCCTTGGATAGCTGCTTTAAGATTTTCAACGCTATCTTTTACTTCACCTAAAGTAGCTAAGTGATTAAGGGCGTGAATGGTTTCTCCTTGAGCGATGGCACGAAAAAGACGAGCTAGATTATCTTTACCTTCTTTTTCAGCAACCTTAGCAAAAGCCAGGTATCTTCTATTAGCTTGAGACTCACCAGCAAAAGCTGTTTTTAAATTTTCTTGTGTTTTAGACATAATATCTTATTTATTTATTTATGGTACATTTCAATAATAGCATAAGTAAATAATTTGAGAAAATATTAAAAAAAGAATTTTATTAAAATTTGTCCATCTGTCAATTATTCAGGATAGGTTTAATTGTTTATTATGGTACCAAAATCTAGACTAATAATAAGAAGATTATCTAGGTAAATAATATGTTTTAAATTGACTATATTTTAGCTTAAGCCTAACCTATTAGAAAGTCTATATCCTATCCAGATGCCAGCGAAACCACCTATTGCTCCAAAAAAAATCGAAGACATTGAAAATAAACCGCCTCCCCATAAAACAGGAAAATAACTGCCTAAAGAAGAGCCAATAAACATAAAAAGCATAATTAATTTCTTCATAAAATAAAAGTTTAAAATGGTTTACTAATAATAGCTGATTTAAAACAGTTGATGAGTTTGAAAAAGCAGAAATCCAATCCAGAGGACTAAAATAAGATAGTAAAGTGCCCAACCTTTAGCTGGCGGAAACCAACGAGAAAAAACGCGAAAATGTTGAATATACCATTTAGCTCCAAAAACTACCATTAAATTACAACTGATGCTATCAGCAAGAAGGAGATAAAAAATTACTGTTTTTATAGACATAATTTTTTTTAATAAATTTAAAAGTTCATTATATGTATATTATACATAAAAATATAATTTCTTCAATCTAAAACCACTTTAGTAAATTCTGTTAGTAAGGCTATTTATTTTGCTAAATCTAGGGTTTCATCAATTCGTATTTGTTCTACGAATTCTGGGACATGGCTAACTAAGATCATTGCACCGGTATAGTTATCTAGTGCTTTAGCAATAATAGGGAGATGACGAAAGTTAATATGATTGGTTGGTTCATCTAAAATAAGTAATCCTGGTTCTCCAAGCATAAGGCGGGCAAAAGATACTAATCCTTTTTGTCCTTCCGAGAGAGAGCTAATCTTGGCATAAATTGTTTCTTTAGCTATCAAAAATCCAGACGCGACACTCCGTAGTTTTTCTTCATCTTTTTCTTGCATCACTTCCTGAAGAGAATCAAAGACTGAGTCATCAAAGTTTAGAGTGGAAAAATCTTGTCGGTAGTATCCAACTTTGATTTGGCTTGTAATTTTGGCACCTTCAGCTTTTCCACTAGCAAGTTCTTCGAGTAGCGTTGTTTTTCCAATGCCATTGGGACCGCTAAGGAGTAAATGTTGGTTTTTTCGAAGAGATATATTGACTTTTTTTGAAATCAATTTTTGGTTTTGCATTATAGTCAAAGAAGATATGTTTATAATCTCGCCATTGAGTTTTTTCTGCGCGGGAATTTCAAAATTACGAATAGCTTTATCTTCTCTTCGGACATTAACTTTAGATTTTTCCATTTCCTCGGCTTTAAGTCGCATTTTTCTGGCAACTAGTCTCATTTTCCCACCTTTGTTAGCAAAAAAATTAGCTTTTTCTTTATTAGCACGGATTTCTTTTTCATATTGAGAATTTTTCCGTTCCTCTTTTTTTATTTGTTCGGCAATTTCTTCAACTACTGTATAATAGTCTCCGATATACTGATGGATTTTCTTAGTAAAAACATCAAGGTAAAGTACTCCATCAGTAAAACAATTGAGAAAATTAGCATCATGAGAAATTACTATACAAGTTTTCTCATAAGTCATAAGAAAAGCGGTTAAGTGATCAATACCTTCTTGATCTAGGTTGTTAGTTGGCTCATCAAGAATTAAAATATCGGGTTCCTGAATGAGAGCTGAAGCCATAAGTAGACGAGCTTGTTGTCCTCCAGAGAATAGCTTTATTTTTTGATCATAGCTCGCTTGAAGGTTAACGATTTCCAAGACAGTATCAATCCTTCGGTCAATATCGTACATTTTTTCTGAAAAACATTTTTCAAAAAATTCTCGCAAAGTTAATTTCATTTCCTCTCTTGGGATAACTTGCTTAGCATAAGAAATAATTAAATCAGGATTTATGAATATTGATCCATCATCAGGTTTTAAGGACCCAATAATTAGATTGAGAATGGTACTTTTTCCAGCTCCGTTTTGTCCCATTAAGGTGAATTTTGATCCTTCTCTCAAAGAAAATGAGGTTTCATCTAAAATGGGTTTATCCCAGCTGTATTCAAAAGAAACTTTGTTAAATCTAATAGCGACATCATTGTTGGACATAATAGTAGAAGTAAATTTAAAAATAAAAAGTATTGAGTTTTTAGTATAGTGCATTTAGAAAAAAATTGAAAGAGGGAAGGCACTTTTATTTAAACTTACTTTGCAAGAAAATAGATAGATAAATATATTCCTGTATCTATTTCTTTCCCTAGATATATTTATAAATAAATCAATAAATTGTCAGATATTATTATGGGGTAGTATTTATGAAAAAAATGTTCTTGCATAGTAGCTATTTATTAAGTTGTGGTAGAATAAAAGCAATAATCTTAAACTAAAAAATATGGAAAAAGAAGAAGTGTGGTTTTTATCTAAAAAAGAAGAAGAAGTAGATTGGAGAAAACAAATAGAAGAAAGTTTAGAAAAGACTGGTTTTAGAGAGAAATTAAATGAAGATCTGATTCAGAGACTAATTTTGCTTGAAAAAGAATCAAGATTTAATGAAGATTCTCGTAAAATTGAACGTGGACTTGGAAATGTATTTGATTATTTTGAAAAATATTATGCTGATTCTCATCCTGAATTGATGCTTACAGATAAACAAAAAGGTGAGGGGCGTATGGCGGCTATCCTGCATGATATTGGAAAAACTGGACCGGATAGTGCCACCTTAGATGAATCCAAATCAATTGTGAAAATTTTTGCGAAAGAAAGTTTTAAGGATCCAAATCTTTCTTTGGAAGATATGGTTTCAAATAATTTTTCAAAAGAAGAAGCTGAGGAAGTTACTAGTCATTTAAAAATGATGAAGATTAATTTACAAGTGACTATGCGTGAATTTTGGGATATGCACGCTCAATGGACTCATGATATTCTGGAAAAATTTCCTAAAAATTTAACTAAAAGTACTCGGATTATTGCTGGATCGCATCATTTCAATAAAGGCATAAATCCTTATAATCTTTCTGAATCAGATGTTCCATTTCAATCTGAAACTATTGGTTTGATGGAGGAATATATCAATGCTATCGGAGGGCGTATTTTGATGGCGATGGATCAATATGAAGCCAGAAGGAGACGGGGCGATTCAGACCATAAAACAGCGATTGAGTGGGTTCGTGAAAATATGGAAAATTCTAAATATTTCAAGAATGATAAAATCCTGCCAATAATTCTTGACGCAATGGATGCGTTAGGCAAAACGGAAGAAATATTTTTATAAATATTGAAATATTAAGATGCGCTCTGTCATTAAACTATTTTATCAATTATTTATTATGATCTAATTCTGACATTATCTGATTATAATTTACATAATCGTTTGAGTGTAGAGTTTCTTGATGGATAGGTAGATTTTAAGAGATACTGATTTTTTCATTGTTTTCAATCTATAATAAATAAAAAGCTATTAAACATAAATTATGTTTAATAGCTTTTTTGTCTTACGATACGGCAATACGGAAAATATTTTCTGTTAATATTCAACTTGTGCCTGATTAAAGGCGTTGATAATCGCTTTCTGAAAGCCAGGTTGCAAAATATCAGCAACAACCGCATACCGTATATACGGTTCAAAATGTACACCAACTAAGCCAGTTTTTTCAATCATCAAATAATTAAACTGCTCGGCACTTTCAATTATCTGACCAAATGCTTTTTTTGGTGTTAGCCACAGATTAAAAAAGGTTGCCTGTGGTTCAGTTGCAAGCTGCATACCTCTCTCTTGTAAGGTATCACAAAGCCATTTTTGACGTTGTTGAAATGTTTGACAATAATCATCAACAGCATCCGATGCATGCTCCACTACTGCAAGCACACCAGTTGCTGCTGGAGCAAAAAATCCTGAATCAATATTACCCTTAATAGTGGCAATATCACCAATAAAATCCTCGGATCCAACAATGGCTCCAATTCTCCAACCAGTGAAATTACATCCCATCTTTGAAGCTGAATAAGCCTCTGCCCAGGATAATCTTGGATACTCAACTGCAACATTAGCTAAAGTACAATGTTCTCCAAACACCAATTTTGCATAAGCCGCATCATTGAAGATACGGATATCATTCGCCTCACAATAATTACACAGATCACGCCACCAAGTTTTGGTCACGGTTTGACCCGTTGGATTATGTGGGTAATTTAACATTACACACCACAATTCATCATCTAAATCATTAACATGAAATCTAAACTCATTTCGTGGAGTTAGTGGAATAGGAATGGCCTCGTATGGCAAGTATCCATCCCATGTTTTTGGTACAGGATAACCTGGATCAGTCATTACACCAATTTTTAACGGTTTGGATTTAGTACTACCACATGCCAACGGAACGAGTGGAAGCATCGGTTTGATGCCTGGGATTGGCAAAAATGCCAGTCCTTCAATATCATCAAAATTCACAGTATTATGAAACTGACAAAATTTCTTAGCAAAATCAGGAACACCCGGACTTCCATTATCCTGGTATTCATGCATGGATTCTTTGCTACTCAGCACACCTGCTGCTGCAGCTTTTCTGGCAACTTCTAATGCTGGACCAACAGGTTGCCCAATAGACAATTTATAGATTTTTTGTCCTGATGCTATTGCCTCATCTGTTTTAGCTTTAATAGCCTGGAAAAGATTTGTTCCGCCCTTAGGTAATCTGCTTTGTTTGCTCATGACTCACTCCTTTTAATTCCTGATGCAATTGAATGGTTTTCCCGACATCGCCACCTTGAAGGGTGATATCGAGATCTTCTGGAACTTGTTTGCGTCTAATGCAATGAACAGTTGAATATTCTAACGCTAGTTGTTTTGGACGTAGTCTGCCATTGTAATTGAAGCCCATCGCAACAGAATGAGCGCCAACATCATCTTGAATGAGAATATCACCAATTTTGAGTTTTGGTAATACTCTTTGTATGGCAAACTTATCATTATTTTCACATAATGATCCTACTACATCAACAACTTCTTTTGATGTAGTAGTCTGTTTTCCTAATGCGGAAATTTCATGGTGAGCTCCGTACATAGCTGGACGCATATTAGCATTCATACATGCATCTGTACCGATATATTTACGGTACTTATTCATGATATTTTGAACACTCATAACTAATACTCCATGTGGACCAGTAATATATCTACCAGACTCTGTATACAACTTTGGCATATATCCAATATCATTCTCAAAATGCTTCATAATCTCAGTGATACGAGATCCCATCCTAATGATATCAACTGGCTCATCTTCTGGTTTATACGGAATACCGATACCACCACCAATGTTAATGAACTCTAGTTCAATTCCAAGTTCATCATATAGCCTTCTCGCAACATTAATGAGCATGTTAGCATTTTCTGCTAGATATTCATAATTAAGTTCATTGGAACAAATCATGGCGTGTAATCCAAAAATTGCTGCCCCACGTTCTTTTGCTCTTGCATATGCCTCAATAATATCTTCATCTGGCACACCATACTTTGACTCAACAGGATCTCCGATAATAACATTACCCGACCGTGCTGGTCCAGGATTATAACGGAAGCAAATACGCTCCGGCATTTTTGGAACTTGATCAATCAAACTGATATCATCAAGGTTCAAAATACATCCACCATCTGCTGCAGCAACTTCAAACTCCTGTTCTGAAGTGTTATTAGATGTAAACATAATATCTTCTGGTTTTGCTCCAATTTTTCTGACCATCAGTAGCTCAGGAATTGAGCTACAATCAAAACCACATCCAAGATCTCGCATGATCTCAAGGATATATGGTTCTGGTGTAGCTTTAACAGCAAAAAAATTATTATACTGCAATTCTTCGAAACATGCAGCTAACGCCTTGTAGGTCTCTTTAATTCCCTCAATATCATACAAAATAAAGGGAGTTCCAAAATTTAAAATAATTTTTGGCAAAACAGCAAACAGTCTCTTTCGAAAAGCATTACTAATGGGCATTATAATTACCTCCTTAAGGTAGATGTTAAAAAATGCTTAAAACTTACTAATTGTTAAAGTAACAAAAAATGTGATTTTTAAACCACTTCTGTTACAGTATAAACATAAAGTTAATAAAAAATCAATATTAGTTTATAGTAAAAATAAATAGATTGATAGCTGTTTTTTAGCTGAGGCTTTAATTATCAAAAACCTAGGATAATTATTTGACAACATAAATAGTACAATAAAAAAATACAGAGTTAACTCTGTATTTTTTTTGGCTCCGTCTATATGATGAAATCCGAACTTTTTTCAAAGAAAATCCGCTTGCGGATTTGGAAGACTGACTACGCGCCGAGCGCGTGGTAGCTCTGACTTCTTTCTTACGCTCCGATGAAATCGGTAATTTAATCGATGCATTTCCGCTCGCCTCCGCTTCGCTACGGCGGAACAAAACAGAAAATTTTTCAATACATTTTTTTTCTGCCCCCATTTTTTTCTTTTAATAGGATTTGAAAAATTTTCTGTTTTGGGTTTCTCTTAATCAGAGAAAAGCGGAAACGCTCTATTTTTAATTGCAAAAGGGCAAAAATTCCTTCCCCCAGACCCCCTTCCTTTTTGCCCTTTTGTTTTTCGGGCTTCGCCCGATTTTTTTCGGCAGGGTTAAAATTCTT
>LSNL01000007.1 GCA_003056145.1 Parcubacteria group bacterium M10-OD1-1 | reverse complement strand
GACTACGTACTGTGTAAATCGGGCGAAGCCCGAAAAACAAAAGGGCAAAAAGGAAGGGGGTCTGGGGGAAGGAATTTTTGCCCTTTTGCGATTAAAAATAGAGCGTTTCCGCTTTTCTCTGATTAAGAGGAAATCAAAACAGAAAATTTTTCAATTCCTATTAAAAGAAAAAAATGGGGGCAGAAAAAAATTAAAAAAATGTATTGAAAAAATTTCTGTTTTGTTTCGCCGGAGCGGAGGCGAGAGTAGCGCGGTCGTGTTGTGCTGTCTGCGAACGAAGTTCGCGTTTGTGGACCATAGCGGACTCGAACCGCTCACCTCATCCATGCCATGGATGCGCTCTACCAGATGAGCTAATGGCCCTCACTTATTTTGAAGTTTTTAATCGTAAACTTTTATCAGTTCGTTTACAACCCTAATATCTTACCTCGAGCGCTTCAGAGTCTCAAGGTCGCGTACTGTTAAGACTGAATTAACACTTGACGTGCACCTCAAGTGTTAATTCAGTACATGTCCTTGACAAATGAACTTCAATATGCTTTACTAATTAGTAGATTTGTTTAAATCTGAATGCTGTTCTTTGAAAACACGATGAAATGTACTCCGTTTTCAATTTGTTGAGTGCAAAGTGCTTGCGAGCAATGTTTTGATTGTAATTTTTTATAGTTAAAACGTTGCTCGCAAGAGTCGATGAATTTTAATTTCTGAACCAACGGTGTTGGGGCGGATAAAATTGCCGGATTCTAATATGATGAAGGCGTAATATCTAAGGAGATAAATCATGGACAACAAGTTAAATAATTATGTATTTTTTCTCGGCGGTGCAGACGCCGAAATGGCGCGCATCGCGGAAGTTCTTGAAAAAGCGGGCTGCGAGGTCCGCGACGCGGGTTTAGGCTGGGGCGCAAAAGCGTCCGATTACGGCGAACAGGAGTTCGCCGCGGTTGCCAAAACCGGGAAGATTCCAGTTCTAATTGAGCTGGAGGTTGACTGCGACTTGCCGGAAACGGCAGTCGTGATTGATCATCACAATGACAGAGTGAATGAGCCACCTGCTATATTGCAGGTGCTTGATTTGCTCGGCGTTCCGCCGACTCGTTGGGATCATATTGTGGCTGCCAACGATGCAGGTTGGTTTCCTGGTCTTGCTGGCACACTGGAAATTCCCGGCACGGGTTTCTTGTCACCGCCTGCCACGCAGGAGGAGGTGAAAAAAATCCGGCATGAAGACAGCAGTCTTCAGGGGGTTACAGAGGATATGATGGCGGAAATCAGCAGGGCCTTGAATGCTCCTGTTGAGATGGTTGGCTCCATTCGGGTGATTCGTATGAGTCACTCGAAATGTGGTCCTGTGGGGGACTACTTCGCCATTCTGAATTTTACTGAGGGAGAAGATATTCCTCAGTATGTGGTCTTTTCCGGAGACGGAGAAACAAATTTTTCCGGAGACGGAGAAATTTGTTTTAAACTTCAGGAAAAATTTGACGGTTGGTCAGGCGGTGCTGGTCTCGGGGAAGCGGGTAAAACCGCCTTTTGGGGAGGGTACGCCAATCAAGATAAAGTTGAGGAGTTTTTAAAACATACTAACTAAATTAGAGGGGCTAAAGATTATGTCGACAATATATTTCAAAGGAACCAAGGAGCAACTTAAAGAAGATGCAAGGTTTGTAGATGAACTTGCAAACGCCCTTTGCGGGGCACGGAAGAGAGATGTTATAATGCGCCTAATAAGCGTTAATCGTACTGCTGGTCGACATAAGTTCATTGTCGAGCAGATTACAGAGTTATTAGAAGAACCAAAACCACGCAAAAAGTGGTGGCAGTTCTAATCTAAAAAGTTCTTTCAGTTCATATCTGATAGCATTGGAATAAAATCCGATGCTATTTTTTTATAAAAAAATGATTAATTTTGAAGTCCAAGAAGTTTCTTGTTGGTATTCGTGTCTTACCTCGAGTGCTTCAGAGTCTCAAGGTCATCGAGGATGCGCTGGATATCTTTCGTAAGTTTGCCCAATATAACATTTTGTATTTTTCGATGTTCTTCATCTTCTTCGTCATCTTCAGACATTTCGTCGATGTCTTCACCAATCTCTTCAATGTCTTCGGAAATTTCATCGATGTCCTCACCGACCTCTTGTAGCTCGCGCGCGTTTCTGTTTTGTTTCGCCGGAGCGGAGGCGAGAGGAAACGCACCGATTAAATTACCTATTTCATCGGAGCGTAAGAAAGAAGTCAGAGCTACCACACGCTCCGTGCGTGGTCAGTCTTCTAAATCCGCTTGCGGATTTTCCTTAAAAAAAGTTCGGATTTCGTTCAGAGTTCGGAGCCAAAAAAAATACAGAGTTAACTCTGTATTTTTTTTGGCTCCGCGAGTAGGACTCGAACCTACAACCAATTGATTAACAGTCAACTGCTCTACCATTGAGCTATCGCGGAATATATTTTTTTAAAAATCTAAAGTAACCTGATTATAGCAAATATTTCAATTTAATCAAGAGACAACCGAAATTTTCGGTCTTCACCTATGCTTTTTGGATGAGAGAACTTTCAGAAGGTGAATTGTTGGTTGATTTTTCTAAAGCAGTTTGCCTATTTTTGATTGTTTTTGATGCATTTAAAATATTTTCTAGTAAATATTTTACTAATTGAGCAAAAATGGGTGACTTTTAATTTTCCTGAGGATACTTTTTAAAATTGTGTCTATAAAGCTCAGCTACTGAATTGGGCATCAAAAACTAAAAAGAAAATATATCTTTGTTAATTTCTAATGTATTTTTGAAATGTGCGGCTACTTTTGATTAAATCGTATGATTATTCTAACAATTTGTTTTAGCTCTGTCAAAAAAACAGAGCTAGAAAATTTACTTGACTTTTTATCATAAATAAGCTAGAATAGAGCAGTTGTAAGTCTTCTCAATAAGTTTCGCCTTATTTAGGTAAGTGTTAAGCGATATGAGAAACGGTCGCCTTGCAATGCGTAATTTAAATAAGGCAAAATGAAAATGGAACAAAAATTATACGTAGGAAATCTTTCTTACAATATTAATGATGAAGCACTTCAAGAACTTTTTTCTCAAGCTGGAACAGTTCAATCAGCTATTATTATAACTGATAGAATGTCTGGTCGATCCAAAGGATTTGGATTTGTTGAAATGAGTACTCCTGAAGAAGCTCAAGCTGCTATTGAAATGTTCAATGAAAAAGAACATGATGGAAGAAAGCTAACCGTTAATGAGGCTCGTCCTAAAACCGATCGTCCAAGAACTGGAAACGGATTTGGTGGAGGAAGATACTAGTCTTCAGAAAAAATTTAAAAACAACCCTGAGTAATTGGGGTTGTTTTTTTTGTTTAATTAAAATTATTTTCTGAACTAATTAAGTATAAAAAATTAGAGAAAGATCATTTGAGTAGAGTCTTCAGTTTTAATTTTTTTATTGATTTTTCTAAAATTTAATTAGGAGACCATTATTTAATAGATGTCCTGAATAGATTTGAACTAGTTTATTTTAATTATTTTTATTTTTAAGAAAAAAATGTTATTATAATAAAAGGTTAAGATTAAATAATGAAAATTATTAGAAGATATTTCTTAACTATGGTTACTAAATTAAAAAATTATCAATTAAAATGAACAGAAAAAAGTATCTTATTATTTTTCTAATTGCTATTCTTACTTTAATAATTATTGGTGTGTATGCTCTTAATAGAAATAATGGGATTAAACAAAAAAAGATTTCGGATGTGGCTAAAGATAATGCTTCTGTAATTCTATTTTATGGAAAAGAATGTCCTCATTGTCAAAAACTAGAGAAACATTTATCAGCTATTAAGGCGACAGAAAAAATAAAATTTTCTCAAAGAGAAGTTTTTCATAATAAAGCTAATGCTAACTTAATGGTTGAAAAAGCTAAGCAATGTAAAATAGAAATAAAAGAATTGGGCGTACCTTTTCTTTGGGCGAATGGGAGATGCTATCTAGGGGAAATTGAGGTAAGTAAATTCTTTGATGACAAAATAAAATGAAGATAAAAAAAATTTCCAATAAAATAATATTGCCATTTTTGGCTTTGGTTATTTGGTTAATAGCTTCTCCAGCTAAAGCTATTTGTCCAGTTTGTGCTATTGCTGTTGGAGCTGGAGTGGGACTTTCAAGATACTTTGGGGTTGATGATACAATTACTGGACTTTGGATAGGAGCTTTAATCATCTCAATGTCTATTTGGACAATTGAATGGTTAACTAAAAAGAAAATTAAATTCTATGGTCAAAAAACAATTACTGTTATTGCCTATTATTTATTTTCTGTTGGACCATTATATTACAATGAAATTATTGGGCATCCTTTTAATAAGCTTTGGGGAATAGATAAATTAGTGTTAGGTATTTTTGTTGGCAGTATTTTATTTTTAGGAGGAGTAGCTTTAAATGGTTGGTTGAAAAAAATGAATAATAATAAAGTTTTCTTTCCTTTTCAAAAAGTTATTATTCCTGTTTCAATGCTTCTTTTGGGAAGTGCTATCTTTTATTTTATAATTAACTAATTAAGGCTATGAATAATCAAGAACCAAAAAACAAGCAAAAAGTTATTCAAAATATCAATGAATTTATTGAGAAAGTAGATAATATGAAAAAGCAAGATAAACTAGATTTAAGTTCCGACCAAGATTTATCAATTGCTATTATGAATTTAGTGAGTATAGAAGAACACTTTTTCTTTACTGGTTCAAAGCTTAACAAACCTCATTATTTTGATTTGTTACAAGAAATAAGAGTTATGAGGGGGGAACTTCTAAAAAAAATTGTTAAGGATCCTGAGGGAGAAATCTGGTGTATTTCTAAACATTTATTGGCAGCTTCTATGCGCTTAATGGAAGTTGGAACTAAACAACAAGGAATGGGGAAAAAAGAAGAGGCTCAAGAACTTTTTCAGAAAGCTTATAATCTCTATTCTCTTTTTTGGGGAATTAATATGAAGCTAATTGATTCAAGTGACCTTCAAAAAATTGATGAAGGCAGTCTGAATAAGCATGAGAATAATAAAATAAAGCTAGCCTTAAAAGTAGAGGACGATAGTCAATCCGTTGATAAAAATACAGTCAAAGAAGGTCCTAAAAATCCAGGAGAGAATAATTTTATGGGAAAATTAGGAGAATTAGTAAAAAAAGCTGTTAACTGTTGTATTGAATAGACAGTAGTTAAGCGAAAATGAGGTCGAGTTTTCGCTAAAATTAAGTAAATAATTAAAATTAAAATTAAAAGAAAAATATATGTCAAAAAAAACCATAGAAGTTTTAGCTCTTGTGGTTGCTCTATCAGGACTAGCTGTTATAGTCTATTTATTCTTCTATATGGAAGAAGGCTTAGACAGAAATGTTGCTATAGCACCAACAGTTAATACTTTAGCTAAAAAACAATCAACAATCAAAACTACTGGAAAACCAGCGTCGGAAATTATCAAAGAGCCAACACTCTCTAAACCTACTGGAAGTGTTGACGATATAGTTTCAACTGTTCTTAAAGATGCTTCTTCTGAAAAAAACTTTACTGATCAAGAAGAAAGTGATGCAACTAGCACAGTTGATGACTCGCAAGAATTAAATGACCTTAATCAAATATATGATTCAAATTAAGTTTAAACAAAAAATGCTAATTTCAGTAGTGGTTATTTCAGCGGTATTTATCGCTTTTCAAAGCGTTTCAGCTGATTCAATGGAGATGACTGAAGGTCATAATGGACCAGTAGCTCAGATACATTCAATCAATAAATATGTTCGTCAAGAAAGTAATTCACAAGAAAATCATTCTAAAAAAACTGGAGCAAAAATACAAAAAAGAAGTGCTCGTTTTTGTGAAAGAATTAATGAGGAAAATTCAACTTTCAGTCAAAAAATGAATACTCATAAAAAAGAAATTCAAGGGAGAATAGCTCAAAGGGAAGCACGTTTGCAAGAACGACAAAAAAATATAGACACCCAAAGAAATCAGTGGAGAACTAAAGTAGATTCTCATCTTAAAAAAAGTTTTGATTTATTAGATAAAAGAGCGCAAACAGCAGAACAAAAATCAGCAGTGGCTAGTTTTGAGAATGCTATTGAATCAGCTACTAAAATCAGAAGAGAAGCTACAACTAAAGCAATTACTAATTTTAGAGAAGGCTTAATGAAATTGCTTTCACAAAGAATGTCAATTATAAATAGTGCTATTGTAACTATGCAATCTAATAGAGTAGAAGCTTTTAATAAGGCTAAAAATGCTTGTGAAAAAGGAGAAGTTAATGTTCAATCTATGAAAACTGAGTTACAAACAGAAATGCAATCTATGAAAAATAATAGACAAAAAAAGATGCAACAATTTAAAAATATCGGTGAGCAAATTAGAGCTCTAATTAAAACCCGACAACAAGCAATGCAAGTAGCGAGAGATAATTTTAAAACTGCCATTGAAAAAGCTAAAACTGATTTTTCTGCCACTTTTTCAAAAACAACTACCACAAATAGCACTTCAAATAGTGAGACTAGTAATAAATAGGTAATTAGGATTTAGCTAAATTCCTTAATTAAGAACCACTCTAATTTTAAAGGGTGGTTTTTTATTTTTCAAACATTGACAAAACTATTAAATGTTTGTTATCATTGGATGTTAATAATAAATATAATACAATGAAAAAATTAGAACAGAAAATGAAAAAACGAAACAAGATTAAGTTATATGTCATAGGTCTAACCGCAGTTGTCATATTGAGTCTGCCTGTTTTTGCCTTTTCAAGCCATAAGACTGATATCTATGTTAATATTAAGGCCAATGGAGAAGAAAATGGTTCTGTTGAGCATCCGTATAAGACAATTAATCAAGCTTTAAATGAAGCGGACAAAAGAACAGAAATTCATGTAGCTAAAGGTGAATATAATGAAAATATAACTCTTAAAAAGGGCGTAAAACTTTTTGGAGAAGATAGAGACAGGACTATCATTAAAGCTAAAAAAAGTAAATGGGCAACAGTAAGAATGGAAGATGACAGTGAAATTGACGGGTTTACGATTAAGCGAGGTAAACAAGGGATTCGAGTAGGCAGTCATGCTAAATCTTCTATTATTGATTGTGTGATTAAATATAATAAAAAAGACGGAGTTTTAATTGAAGGTGGGAACACGAAAAAATCTAATGGAATCTATATTTCAAAGACTAGAATCAGAAACAATGGAAAGTCTGGAATTTATAGTATGGGGCCAAGAAGAGTTGTTTTGATGGATAGTGATGTTCTTAACAACAGAGGAGATGGAGTAGATTTGGCTGCTGGAACAAGCGCTTGGATTGCTGAAAATTCTATAAAGGATAATAAGGGAAGTGGATTTAAATTAACAATAGGAACTTCTAATATTTGGATGAAAAAAAATAGTATCAGAAAAAATAAAAGAGAAGGCATTGAAATTTCTTTTTTCGGTGGAAATGGGAGAATCAATATCGCTAAATCAAAAATTATTGGTAACCATCGATACGCAGTTGCCAAAATTCAGAGAACTTCAGGTAGGTTTAATAGTAATTTGTGGAATAAATATTTAACTTTTGGAAGTAAGAATGAATTTAGTAGAAATATTTTTGGAAGCATTTCTCGGATTATTTTTGTAAAATAAGAAATATCTATGGAAACCGTCCTTGAGGGACGGTTTTTTTTATGTTTAAAAAAATGCTAGAATTATAAAGGTAATATGAACAATTTTATTTACAATTTTCAGCATATCCCTGAACATTTAAATCCAGTGGCTTTTTCTGTTGGGTCCTTGAATATTGGTTGGTATAGTTTGATGTACTTGGTGGGATTTGTAACTGTCTATTTTTTATTAGATTGGCGAATAAAAAAAGGAGAACTAAAAAATAATATTTTTTGGTGGAAATCCTCAAATAAAGGTGTCTCATCTTTTAATCCTCAAAACCAAGCTAGATTGCAGACTCTAATCTTTGATTTTTTGGCGTATGCTTTTTTCGGAGTAATATTGGGTGGTCGGATAGGCTATGTTCTTTTCTATAACTTAGCGTATTATTGGAAGAATCCTTTAGCTATAATTTCTCCATTTGATCCTATTACCCATCAATTCATCGGTTTTTATGGAATGAGCTATCATGGAGGGCTGATAGGTGTTTTAATAATGGCTTTAATCTTTGCGAACAAAAATAAACTTTATTTTTTGCGATTAGCTAATTTTATTATTCCAGCTGTTCCTGCTGGCTATTTTTTTGGTAGGATAGGAAATTTTCTTAACGGAGAACTTTATGGAAGAATAACAACTGGTAGTTGGGGAATGTATTTCCCTAATGATTATACCCATTCTTTGCGATATCCCTCTCAATTGATAGAAGCTATTTTAGAAGGATTACTTTTATTCTTTATTTTATGGAGCATTAGAAATAATAAAAAATATCAGCCTAATCTTTTAGCTTTCTATCTTTTTGGTTATGCTATTGCTAGAATTATAGCGGAATTTTTTCGTCAACCAGATCAACAAATAGGTTATCTGCTAGGTTTTTTAACGATGGGTCAAATGTTAAGTTTTCTGATGATTCTCTTGGCTGGAGGCTTAATGATTTATAGCCAAAAAACCAAAAAAATGATACAATAAATAAAATAAAGGTAGTCCAACAATAAAAAATGAAAAATTTTCAAAGACCAAAAATAATAGATATTTTTTATAATAATAAAACACCAAAATCAGATTTTGATCTGCCGTTAGTTAAATTTATTGGGAAATATAAAAATTCTTCCACTCTTTTTTCTAAATATGGCATATCTAACGACTTTATAACAGAGAGTGTAGAATATCATTTTGTAAAAAATAAAAAATCTTTATATCTACGCAATTTAGATGGTATTCAACCAGCTAAAAAAAGCTCTTATAAGGAAATTTATAAGCAACAAAGTTTTGACCTTTATAGGCAAATTCAAAAAAGATATGCTAATGGAAGTAATTATCTTAAAGATTTTTTTAGGGGCTCTGTTCAAGGTGTATCAGCTGTTAAAATGTGGAATCTTTCCATTGTTACAGCTTTATTTTTTGGAATGTTTTTAATGACTTTCATTTATCGTTATTTAGGTCAAGGAGCGGAAGCTGTTTCTAAACAAGTTTTAGCTCAAAACAATACTTCTCAATCTCAGTTCTCAAAAAAGAGTAATCAAGGAATGGTTCTTGGCGAGAGCATGGAGAGGTTTAGGGGAGGTAGATCGGGAAAAGAAAATACTAAAATTGTTGATAACTATAAGAAACAAAACGAAACTGCAGAACAGAGAAGAACTGAAAAAAATCTTCAGAAAATGTTGAAAGGTTATCCAATTGAAAAAATGATTCCTTATATAGCTAAACAAAATAAAACAGTGGCTGCCTTTTTAGTAGGAATTGCAAGGAAAGAAAGTAACTGGGGGAGGAGAGTGCCAGTCTATAAGGGACAAGACTGTTTTAACTATTGGGGTTTTAGAGCTAAGCGAAAAAAAATGGGTAGCGGAGGGCATACTTGTTTTAATAGTCCAAAAGATGCAGTTGATACAGTAGCTAGAAGAATTAATTATCTAGTAACTAAAGAAAAAATAAACAATCCTAGAAAAATGGTAGTTATTTGGAAATGTGGTTATGATTGTTCTTGGGATAGTCCAAAAGCAGTAAATAAATGGGTGAGTGATGTGAATATATATTTTAAAGAATTTCAAAGGTTAAATAGACTTTAATAACTCATTTAAGACAATAAAATAAAGGAAAAATAACAATAAAATCATCTATTGACAAGAAATGTCAGAGTGCTAGACTACTTTGGTCGTTTAAAAACTACTGGATGTTGAAAATCTTGATGATAACTATTGAGTTTAAAGCGGGGACATTCCAGAAATGAAAAACTAATGGATGATTATTTCCTGAAAAGTCGAAGAAAAATCAATCTTTTTATTAATTGGCGAAAAGCTAAAAATAATTTAAAAAGATTATTCGGGAAGAAACAACAAAATATATTATGGTTAGCTATTCTTACACTAATAGGTTTAAGGCTATTTTTTTCTGTCTTTTTAGATGATAAAGCGTATGCACAGAAAAATATTTCTCAGCCTGGAATTAATTTAAAGATTTTTAATCCTGGTCAAAAAATTGGAAAAGGAATAATAAAAATTCCAACTTCAACAGCCAATACTAAGCTTTGTTTGTCCGTTGGCCAAGTAATAAGAAGTAGTAATCAAAAAACAAAAGAAAAAATAGAACGATACAAAGAAATGATTACTGGCTATCCAATGGAAAATATGGTACCAGAAATTGCTAAAAAAAATAAACGAGTAGCTGCTTTTTTAATTGGAATTGCTAAAAAGGAAAGTAATTGGGGGAAATATTCGCCAAAAAAGAACGGGAGAGATTGTTATAATTATTGGGGCTATAGGGGGCGATACAATCCAACAAAATCTGGCTATAGCTGTTTTGATAATCCACAACAGGCGGTGTCTATTGTTGGAGGAAGAATTGAAAATTTGATTAGTCAAAAAATTAACACTCCTCAGAAAATGATTGTTTGGAAATGTGGGTCAACTTGTCGCGGACATAATCCTCAAGGGGTTAAAAAATGGATTAGTGACGTTAGTTTTTATTTTTATAGATTAAATTCTTAAAACAAAATATTTTTTAAAAAGATTGCTTTAGCAGTCTTTTTTATATTTGAATATTAGTGTAGAATTAAAAAGTTAGTTAAAGTAAAATAAATTTTTAAGTTAATTTTTTTATGGCTTGGTTGCCAATTGCCGTTAGTGCTTATTTTTTAATCGCTCTAGAAGTGATTATGGATAAGTTTTTACTTACTTCTAAAAGAGTTTCTCACCCAGCTATTTATACTTTTTATACAGGTATTCTTAGCTTGTTTGCTTTAGCTTTTTTCCCTTTTGGATTTCATATGATTAGTGGAAATAAAATAATAGCCAGTTTGGTGGCTGGAATTATTTTTGTCTATGCTATTCTAGCGTTATTTTTTGCTATTAATAAGAGTGAGGCTAGTAGAGTTATCCCTGTTGTTGGAG
Source organism: Parcubacteria group bacterium M10-OD1-1 (assembly GCA_003056145.1). Taxonomy (GTDB): domain Bacteria; phylum Patescibacteriota; class Minisyncoccia; order Moranbacterales; family UBA2206; genus M10-OD1-1. Next base: position 33,207 of record LSNL01000007.1, on the reverse strand, counting down.
CGGTTGTTCCTATGGTAACGTTATTTTTATCTTCAGGACTTATTATTAGTGAGCACCTGGGAAAACTAGAAGTTATTGGAGTGGGGATGTTAATTATTGGGGGCTTAGGTATATCCTTAGATCTTTCATCCAAAAATTCTCGTAAATTTTTTGTGGGTTTTGCCCATTCTATCATTGCTGGTATTTTATTAGCTATTTCTTACACTGTTTTTAAAGAATTTTACAACCACGATAATTTTATCAATGTTTATATTTGGACTAGATTTGGAGTTTTATTAGGAGCCTTAAGTCTTTTAGTTGTTCCAGTTTGGAGAAAATTAATTTTAAATTCTTTTCTTAAGTTTAAAAAACCTTCAACGAAAAATAAATTTTCTGGAATTTTATTTGTTTTGAATAAAGCCTTAGGGGGAACAGGCTCTATTGTAAAAGAATACGCAACTTCTATCGGTAGTGTAACGATTGTTAATGCCTTAGTTTCTACAGAATACATTTTTATTTTTCTATTGGGGCTATCTTTTTCTTTTTGGCTACCAAAGGTATTTAAAGAAAAAAGAGATTCAGAAAGCATTATCCAAAAAATATTGGCGATTATAATTATTACAACTGGGATAGTTTTAATTTCTAAATTTAAATAAAAAAGTTTACTAATTTAAATAAAAATTAAAAAATAATTTAATATCTATGAAAATTCTCAAAAAAATTTTAAAGATAATTGGTTGGTTAGTATTAGCTCTTTTAGCTGGAGCAATTTTACTATTTATTTATTTCAATATTCCAGTTAGGAAAGAAAATAAAAAAGCTCAATTGGGAGTTACTTTTTCTAGTCGGTATGCTTCAGATTTAGGAATGAATTGGAAACAAGCTTATTTAGCTGTTTTAGATGATTTAAATGTTAGAAGAATTCGAATACCAGTTTATTGGGATTTGGTGGAAAAAACTAAGGGTCAATATGATTTTTCAGATGTGGATTGGCAATTAGCAGAAGCTAGAAAAAGAAAGGCCGATATTATATTAGTAGTTGGACAAAAAGTGCCTCGTTGGCCAGAATGTGATATCCCAAAATGGGATCAACACAATAATCAAGCTAGAAAAGAAGACTTATTAAAATTTATTGATGTCACACTTAATAGATATAAAAATGAACCAGAAATAAAGAATTGGCAAATTGAAAATGAACCTTTCCTTAAGTTTGGTATTTGTCCAAAACCAGACGCTAAACTTTTAGATAGTGAGCTGGCTTTAGCACGAAGAATTGATCCCTCTAGGAAAATTATTGTTACAGATAGTGGAGAGTTAAGTCTTTGGGTGAAAGCGGCTAAGAGAGCCGATATTTTTGGAACTACAATGTATAGAACTATTTATAAAAATGGTTTTGGATTTTTTACTTATCCGATTGGACCAAGATTTTTTAGATTTAAATACGGTTTGATTAAACTCCTAGCTGGTCAAGATAGGGCTATTGTCATTGAATTACAAGCAGAGCCATGGATTTCTGGTTGGACGGTCAGTAAACCACTAAAAGAACAATTTGCTTCTATGAATGTTAAAAAATTAAAAGCTAATGTGAAATATGCTCGGGAAGTGGGTTTTCCATCGATTTATCTTTGGGGAGTAGAATGGTGGTATTGGCTAAAAACTGAAAGAAATCATCCAGAACTTTGGAATGCAGCGAAAAAAATGTTTGCTGATCAGAGAGTAGAATAGTAAACTTATTAGTATTTATGTTTGCTTGATAATATGCTATAATTAAAGCAAGAAAAAAGAAAGGAGGTGTATTATGAACAATCAAAAAACAAGCGATATTTTAATGGGGATTTCTATCCTAACGATTATTTTTTCTGGGTATGTTTTTTTTACTCAGAATAATATTTTTGGTTTAGCAGGAACTCAATGGATTTTAATCGCTATTGTAGTAGGTATCTATGGTATCTATGCTAAAATGAAAGCAGTTTAATTATTCTAAGGCGATTTATAAATAATATTTTATGTCTAAAGTAGTTGTTGATATTGAAACAATTGGTTTTGATTTTGAGAAGTATGATCAAAAAAGTCAGAACTATCTATTAAAGTACAGTCAAACAAAAGAGGAGGAAGAAAAAGTTAAAAATAGTTTAGCCTTGTCTCCTTTGACAGGAGAAGTAGTAACTATTGGGATGCTAAACCCAGAAACCCAGAAAGGCTATGTTTTATTTCAGACTAATGGAACAAAAATAGAAAAATTTGAAGAAAACGGAATTATTTTTGAGGCGGGAAATGAAAAAGGAATACTAGAAAAATTCTGGGAAATTATTAAAACTTATGAGCAGGTGATTACTTTCAATGGTCGTAGTTTTGATGTTCCTTTCTTGATGATGAGAAGTGCTATTAATAAAGTTAGGGTTAGTAAAAATTTAATGGGTTATCGATTTGATTATAAGTCGCATTGTGATCTTTTAGAGCAACTTACTTTTTATGGAGCTACACGACGATTTAATTTAGAGTTTTATACTAAAAGTTTTGGGATTAAAAGCCCTAAGGAGGAAGGAATAGAAGGTTCTATGGTAAAAGATTTTTATAAAGAAAAAAAATATTTGGAAATTGCTCGTTATTGCGCCAGAGATATTGTAGCGACTAAAGAATTATATGAATACTGGGAAAAATATTTGAGGTTTTAATAAAATGAAAAAAGAATTATATTTAATAGCTAATGATATTAGAAGTGCTCATAATGTAGGAGCTATTCTCAGAACAGCTGATGGAGTAGGTGCTAAAAAAGTTTATTTAACTGGTTACACTCAAGCACCTTTTTTGGAAAAAGATAAAACAGAAAAAGAACCAACTAAACCACAAAAAATGATTGCTAAAACTGCTTTAGGTGCTGAGAACTTTGTAGATTGGGAGAAGAAAAATAGTATAAAAGATTTAATTAAAGAGCTTAAACAACAAAAAATTTCTCTAATTGCTTTAGAGAAAAATAATAAGGCTGAGAAGTTAGGAGAAGCCAAAATTAATTTCCCTTGTGCTTTAATATTAGGTAATGAAATAAAAGGAGTGGAAGAAGATATTTTAAATCAGTGTGATAAAACTGTTTTTCTCCCGATGCGAGGGAAAAAAGAATCTTTGAATGTTTCGGTAGCAGCTGGAGTTGCTGTTTATCAAATTTTAAAATAAAGAGTAAATAATTAAAAATGGAAAAACAAAAAATTGCCGTTTTTGATATAGATGGTACAATTTTTAGAAAGAACTTAGCTTTTGAATTAATTAATGAGCTAGTTTGGATGAAGATTTTTAAGAAGAATGTTCGTCAAGAATTAGTAGTATTGTATTCTAAATGGCTCGACCACAAAGGAACTTACGAGGAGTATAGAAAAGCTCTAGTTACTCTTTATGTTAAAAACCTTAAAGGTCAAAAAAAAGAGGATATTATTAAAGCTAGCCAAATAGTTGTTCCTTTTTTTAAAAATAGAACTTATATTTTCGCGACTAGATTAATAAAGAAACTAAGAAAAGAGAATTATCATATTATTGCTGTTTCTGGCTCTCCTATTGAAGTAGTAGAGGAATATAATAAATATTTAGGCTTTGATGAGGTTTATGGTTCAGTTTATGCTGTTGACGAAATGGGTGTTTATACTGGACAAGCTGCTTTTGAGCCAACAATTCATAAAGGACATGTAGTCAATCAATATGTCTTAGAGAATAATCTAACTTTAAAAGATTCTTATGGAATGGGAGATACCGAGTCAGATGCTAAATTTTTAGCTATAGTTGATCATCCAATTGCTTTTAATCCCAATTTGAATTTACAAATTATAGCAAAAGAAAAAAACTGGAGAATTATTGTTGAGAAGAAAGATATTATTTATGAGGTAACTAATTGTTTAAAAACTATTAATAAAATATTATGAATAAATATCTAGTATTAATACTAATTGGAGGAATTTTTTTCTTTAGTCTCTATTTGATTATTGAATATATTGCTACTAACGCCAATCTTTTCTGGAACAAGTGGTCTAGAAAGACTCTTTGGATTTGGCTTCCTTTCTATGCTTTCCAACGATTGATTAAAGAAGTTATTTTCAAAAAATAAAAAACTCTGGTTAAAACCAGAGTTTTTTTAAGGCAATTTATTTAAGGGTTTCAATAAATTTTTCAAAGACTTGAGGATTTTCTACTGCCATCTGAGAAAGAACTTTTCTGTCTAACTCAATATCTTTTTTAGTTAAAGTTTTAATGAAAGTGCTATATTTTAAGCCTAGTTCTCTTAAGGCAATATTTAATCTAGTTATCCAGAGTCTTCTCATTAATCTTTTTTTAACTTTTCTATCTCTAAAAGCGTAGCGTCCAGCTTTTATTACTGCTTGTTTAGCAGTGGCATAATTAGATTTGCGTCCCCATCGGTAACCTTTAGCATCAGCCAAGAGGTTTTTTCTTCGTTTTTTAGCGGCAACTCCGCGTTTTATTCTAGTCATTTTTTTATTATCTAAATATTAATTCCAATTATTAAACTAAAGCTTTCAAAACATTCTTTTCGTCAGTTCTAAAGAGGCGAGTGGATTTTTTTTTATTTCGTCCAGTTTTACCATTTTCTTTAGAATTAAGATGGTTTTGTCCAGTTTTTCTTCTAGTAACTTTTTTATTTTTAGTAACTTTAATTTTTTTAACTAAGGCTTTTTTAGTTTTTAATTTTGGCATATTTTTAATTAGTGATGATTGATTAAATTAAGAGAAAAATGATTATTCAGGAGCAATAACGACATTGTAACCTCCAGGATAGCGTTTAACTTCTTGTTCTATTTTATTAGGAACAGAAATGTTTCTGATAAAGTCAGCTAAATTTTTTTTAGCGATATGCTCGTGAGCTTTTTCTCTTCCTCGCATAGTGATTTCTATTTTAACTTTGTTGCCTTTTTCTAAAAATTTTTCTACTTGTTTCTTTTTGAAGTTGATATCATGTTCATCAGTTCTTACTCTTAATCTAATACCTTTAACTTCTGATTTCTTTTGTTTAGATTTATGTTGGCGATCTTCTTTAGATTTCTGATATTGAAATTTTCCAAAATCCATAATTTTACAAACAGGAGGAACTACTTTAGGCGAAATTTCTACTAAATCAAGCATTCTTTCTTTAGCTAATGACAAAGCTTCATTTAGAGAAAGAATACCTATTTGGCTTTTATCTTCATTGATAACTCGCACTTCCTTAGCCTGAATCTGTTCGTTGATTCTAGTTTTTGGAGCTTTTTTAACAAAAATTTTACGCTGTTTTCTTCTGATAGGTTTGATTTTAATTATTAAAATATTTTTTAGCGGTGGAGATGATGGGAATTGCACCCATGTCCAAAATTGTTTACCTAAAATAATCTACAAGCTTAGTTTATTTAGTAATTTCAGTTAAGAACAATAAATAAACAAAAAGTTTCTTAACTTATTTTCAATTTAGTTTTACAAATAATTCTTGAAAATAAAAAAATTTGCTATCCCGAAATATAACACCAAGCTCTGTCTATCGGGAGTGGACAGTTTGATGGCTAAAGCTTCCTGGGAAACAGGATTAGGCGATAGCAGTCGCAAAATTAGGTACAAAAGCGTTAGCAATTGCAGATTTTGCTTTGGTTATGAAGTTTGCACTTATAACTTTTGATAAAAGTTAACGAGTTTTTTATCATTCTCGGCTTGCGTATTTTAAATGTACAACCTGTCTAATCTACAACATCCCCTTAGAGAGATTAAAAATTTCTTAATCTTCTACGGATTTTTCTTTCGTCGTCTCTTTTAGCGATAGTCGCTCGCTTATCGTATTCTTTCTTTCCTTTCCCTATCCCAAATTCTAATTTGATAAGTCGTCTTTTAGTATATAGTCTAATGGGTACTAGTGTCAAGCCTTGAGCCTTTAATTTACCTATTAAATGCTTGATTTGTGATTTTTTGAGTAAAAGCTTTCGGGGATGAGTAGGATCATAATTAGCTACTTCTCCAGCGTGCTGATAAGGTGGAATATGAGCGTTAGTTAAATAGAGTTCATTTTGATGAGTAGTAACAAAACTTTCTTTTAAGCTGGCGTGTCCAGTTTTAATAGATTTTACTTCTTGTCCAGATAGAACTATCCCAGCGTCATATTTATCTAGGATTGTGTAATCAAAATTAGCTCGTTTGTTTTTAGCAATAGTAGTCATATTCTTAGTCTAGCATTTAATAACAAGATGACAAGGTGAAAAAAAGAAAATTTATATATTTTTGCCAAAAAGAAATTTAAGAATTTTTGTTTTAGGCAATAATAGGAGCAATTCTTTTTTAATTTCGTTACTATTGTCTTTACTTGACTTTTTCATTTGAATGGTGTATAATTGAATTACAATATTGAGAAACGGGTGATTTATTACCAGTTTCTTTTTTTATTGCTAATTATTAATTTATCCCTTAAATTAAGGGAAACAACACAATGGAAAAAACAAATTGTCAATGTCCTGAATGTAAAAAAAGGGAGAGTAGTGACAAAATGTCAGAAGAACTGAATTTTGCAGTTCTAGTGGCCTTAGTGCCAGTACTGACGATTACTCTTTTTAAAAGTGTCGGTCTTTTATAAAAGACGTTTCTTTTAAAGAGAACCAAATAATTAAATAACAAAAACAAAAACAAAAAAGTCTAGCAGATGCTAAGACTTTTTTTGTTTGGCTTTTTGATTATTAAACACGAGAAACATACTCTTCTCGTTCTGTATTGATTATTATTTCATCATCAACTTTTACAAAAAGAGGAGCTGACATTTTAAGTCCAGTTTCTAGTGTTACGATTTTTCCACCGGTAGAAACTGAATTACCTTTAATGCATGGAGGAGCGTCAGTTACTTTTAAAGTTATTTTGGCAGGGAGCTCAAGATTAATAGGATTGCTATTAAAATTTAAAATAGTTACTTCAGTGCCTTCTTTTAAATAGTCGGTTGCCTTACCTAAAACTTCCCTAGAAAGAGAAAACTGCTCGTAAGTTTCTTCATCCATAAAATTATAGTCATTACCATCTTGATAAGTAAATTGAGCTTTAGTTTTAGTAATATCAGCTTCTTGAACTGAATCAGCTCCTTGAAAGGTTTTTTCTAAAACTGTCCCAGTGATAAGATTTTTTAATTTAGTTCTTAAAACTGAACCAGCTCGTCCAGTTTTAGATTGTTCATGATGTAAAACAGCAAAGGGAATGCCGTTAAAAATAATATTTTTACCAGTTTTAATTTCGGAAAGATTTAACATAAAAACAAAAGATTATAGCAATAGTAGTATAATTGCTAATAGTTTAATAAATAATTATCTAGCCACGAAAGGAACTAAAGCCATCACTCGAGATTTTTTAATAGCGTTAGATAAAACTCGTTGGTGTTTAGCACAAGTGCCATGTCGTTTTCTAGGGTAAATTTTTCCTTGAGAATTCATAAAACGCCTAATCAAGTAAGCATCTTTAAAATCTATTTTGTCTATTTTGTTTTGACAAAAATAACAAGTCTTTTTTTCTTGAGCTTCATTCATATTTTTTTAATTGATAAGATTGGTTAATAAATAAGTTATTTAAAAAGGAACATCCTCTATTTTTATTTCATCCTCTTCTTCGTCTAAGTTAATAGTAGGAATCTCTTCGACAACTGGCTTAGATGGTTGTGTGGTCTCGTTAGTAGGTGCTGGAGAGGGAGAAAATGGTTTAGGTCTAGAAGATCCTTGAGCTCGAGAACCAAGTTGCATATTTTCCGCTACTATTTCAGTTACTCTTCTCTCAATCCCGTCTTTAGTAGTATATTTTCTAGTTTGAAGGCGTCCTTCAATGTAAGCTTCTTGCCCTTTAGTTAAATATTGTCCAGCAATTTCTGCTAACCTGCCCCAAAGTACTACATTATGAAATTCAGTTTGATCTTGTTTTTGCCCAGCTTTGTCCTTCCAAAATCTATTAGTAGCTAAGCTGATAGAAGCTACTGGTTGTCCTGAAGTGGTATTTCTTACTTCAGGGTCGCGAGTTAAACGACCAACTAACATTACTTTGTTGACATTCATATTTTTTATAACTTTTATTTTGGAGAAGAAAAGTTTTTTAATTAATTTATTTAATTAACTTTTACTTCAAAATAAAAATCTTTAAAAATTATAAGTTAAATATTTAAAATTTCTTCTAACTTTTTATCAATAGAGCTATCTGTTTTCTTTTCTTCTTTCTCTCCTCCTTCTTTTTTCTCTTTTTGTTCTTTTCTAGTCTCTTTAGTGGCTGGTTTTTTTTCTTGATTTTTTTCTAAAACTTTCAACTTTTCTTCTTGGGCTTCTTTATTGGCAGTAGCTATTTTTTCTTCTTTTTCTCGTCTGGAAGTAGTTATAGCTTCTTTTTTAGCTGCTTCATCAATCCGCTCTTCTTTGGATTTAAGAGGAGGAAGTTCATCGGCTTTGCTAATAATAAAGCGTAAAACTTGATTATAAAGATTCAAGGTAGCTAAAAGTTCTTTGATTTTTTCAACTTCTTCTAGCTCAAATCTCTGGGCAATATAAATACCGTGAGTTTCGTGTTTAACTTCATAAGATAGCTTTCTTTTTTCTAAGGTTTCTTTTTCTTCAAAAACACCACCTAGCGAAGTAACCATCTCGGCAACTTCTTTTTTAATTGTTTCTAGATTGGGTTCTTGAGAAATTCCAACTAAGTAGAATAATTCGTATCGCATAGTTTGATATTTTCACAGATTAGTATTAGAAATAATTCTAAATACTAAAAGTGTTATTAATTAATAAAAAATCCGCCCAAAAGTCCTTCTGACGGATTATAGCTTTTCTATCCTAGGCAGAGCCTTGGCGGGAAAGCTAATTGGACTTTCTAAGTTGTACTTATACTATCAGTAAATAGCGTAAGCGTCAAGCGGAAACGCTTAAATCTTAAATTCAATTACATCGCCATCTTGAACTATGTATTCTTTTCCTTCTAGGCGAAGTGTTCCAACTTCTCGAGCTTTTCCCCATGAGCCAGCCTCTAATAGTTTGTTCCACTGAATAACTTCTGCTCGAATGAATTTGTCTTTGAAATCATTATGAATGGCGGTTCCAGCCATTGGGGCCTTCCAGCCTTTTTTGATTGTCCAGGCGCGAGTTTCATCAGCACCAGTAGTTAAAAAAGTGATAAGCCCTAGAACTTCATAGGCTTTAAGAATAAGTTTATCTAGTTTAGAATGTACTTCTAATTCTTGAGCTTCTTCAGTAGTCATTTCTAAAAGCTCTTCTTCAATTTTTATGTCTAGCTTAACATGATTTTTTTCTTCTAGTTTTTGAGAAAGCTCTTTACCTGTCTCATTGACATTATAAATATACAAGAAAGGTTTCATAGTAATAAGAGAAAGTTCACGAATGATTTGGGTGGTATTTTTTTCAGAAAAATCTAGATTGATTGAATTAGCTAGGTTTCCTTTTTCCAAAAAAGATTTTATTTTTTTTACAACGGCAAGTTGGGTGTCAACACCTTCTTTATTTCCACGCAAATCCTTTTCTAGTCGGACTTCCACTTTTTTGACGGTTTCCAAATCAGCTAGAATTAGCTCGGTATTGATAATTTCAATATCTCTTTCAGGATCAATAGAATTATAAATATGAGTAATGTCGTTAGAGTTTTTAGCTAAAGGAAAAACTCGAACAACTTGAATAATAGCATCGGTTTCACGGATATTGGCTAAAAATTTATTACCTAAACCTTCACCAGTAGAAGCACCTTTAACTAAACCAGCAATATCTACAAAATCAATAACGGTAGGAATTATTTTAGCTGAATGAGACATTTCAGAAAGCTTGGTTAAGCGATGATCAGGCACTTTAACAATTCCAATATTGGGTTCAATAGTACAAAAAGGATAGTTGTTGATGTCAACAGGATTTTGAGTAATAGCTTTAAATAAAGTAGATTTTCCTATATTTGGAAGTCCGACAATACCAATTTTAAGAGGCATAAGTTTTAGATTTTGAAAAAATAGTCAAAGTATTTTTTCAGTTAAGAATTAATTTTTTTGGATAGTTTAATTATTGGATAAATTAAGAGTATCTTTTTAAATTGTGGCGGTTGTTTGAGTTTTTGTCAATTAGGATATAATAAGAGTAAGCTCAAAAGTAAAAAGATTAGATTAAAATAAAAACTATGTTAATTAAGAAAAATTTTTATAATCAAGATACAATTAAGGTAGCTAAGAGATTATTGGGTTGCTATTTAGTTCGGAAGTATCGAGGGAAAATTATTAGAGCAAAGATTATTGAGACCGAAGCTTATCAAGGAGAAAATGATTTAGCTAGCCATGCTTCTAAAGGAAAAACTGAAAGAAATAAAGCTATGTTTGGAGAACCAGGGCGAGCTTATATTTATTTAATTTACGGAATGTATTATATGTTTAATATTGTTACAGAGAAAAAGAACTTTCCAGCTGCTGTTTTAATTAGAGGTCTAAGTAATGATTATCAGATTAAGACTAAAAATCAAAAAAAGCGAATAAAAAAACTCAAAAAACTAGATGGTCCAGGAAAATTGACTAAAAATTTAGTGATTGGTAAATCTTTTAATGGTTGGGACTTAACGAAAGGAGAAAAAATATGGTTAGAATATCCAGTATTACAAAATCAAAATAATATTAAAGTCAAAGCTTCTCCTCGGATTGGTGTTGATTATGCCAAGGATTCAAAAGATTGGTTATGGAATTTTAAGATTGAAGAATAAATACAAGAAACTACAAATTGAAATAGTTTGTAATTATTAGCTTGCGTGAATTATTTTTAAAACTTCAGTAACTTTTTCTTCCATTAGTTTTTTATTGTCTGCTTCTAGATTAAGTCTTAATACTGGTTCAGTATTAGAAGGACGAACATTTAACCACCATCTTTTTCCTGGTTGATTATCCCAGAAACTTATTTTTACTCCATCTAATTCATCTAATTTCCCTTGAGAATACTTTTTTTTAATTTGTTGAATAACAGACTTTTTATCTTGCACTTGGCTATTTATTTCCCCGCTATGATAATATCTTTTCATCACACTCAATAGCTCAGAAATTGGTTTTTTAGTTTTAGCCATTAAATTTAATAAATAAATAGCTGGCAAAGAACCAGCTTCGGCGGTATAGTTTTCTTTAAAATAATAATGTCCAGAAAGTTCTCCAGCAAAAATGGCATTTTCATCTCGCATTTGTTTTTTGATAAGTGCATGTCCAACTCGGCATTCATGAACTATTCCGCCATTTTCTTCGATATATTCTTTAACCGCTTTAGACGAGCGAAGGTCGCATAAAATAGTTGCTTGAGGATTTTTTTCTAAAATCACTTTGGCGATTAAACCAGTTATAAAATCCATAGGAATAATTTCTCCTTTTTCATTAACAAAACCTACTCGGTCAGCATCTCCATCATAGGCAATTCCTAAATCAGCTTTAGTTTCTTTAACCTTATCTTGTAAATCCTTGAGAGTTTCTGTCTTTAAAGGGTTGGCTTCGTGATTAGGAAAAGTGCCATCTAGATTATCATAAAGTTTTATAATTTTTAAATTTTGAGCCTGAGAAGTGTAGACAGGTAACTCTAAAATTCCCATAGCATTAGCAAAATCAATTACAATTTTAAATTTTTTAGTTCCTAATTTCATTTTAGCAATCCAATTAGCTAGATATTCTTTTTGAATATTTTTTTCAATAATTTCTCCAAGAGTGTCATTTTTAGCTAAAGAATTTATTTGCAAAGCTATTTTTTTTATTTCTAACAAACCGCTATTTTCTCCAATTGGAACAGCTTGAGAACGGCAAAGTTTAATCCCATTATATTGTTTTGGATTGTGGGAGGCGGTAATCATTACTCCACCATCTACTTCAAGTTTCCCAGAAGCGTAATAAAGCATAGGAGTAGTAGCTAAGCCTAAATCATAAACAGTAGCACCTTCATCAATTATTCCTTGAGCTAGGTGTTTAAAAAGAGTGGGGCTAGATTCTCTAATATCTCTTCCAATTACTATTTTTTTGGCTTGTAAAAATTTGACTAAAGCTCTGCCGATTTTATAGACAGCTTCTTCATTTATTTCCTTTGGATAGATTCCTCGGATATCGTAAGCTTTAAAAATTTCTTCTTGCATTATTATTAGTATAAATTCAAAAAGATAGATCTTAAAGAATTATAAAATTAGTTGATTATAACTGTTATTTTTTACTAAACTAAAAAGATAAACCCATTTTCTCTTTTACTTCTTTCATTTTTTCTTTTGCCAAGGGAAAAGCTTTTTGTGCGCCTTGTTTTAATATTTTAATAACTTCTTCATCACTAATAGCTTGAAATTTCTTTTGAAAGTCAGTTAAAAATTCTATAATTATCTGAGCTAAATCGTTTTTAAATTCAGCATAACCTCTATCTTGATATTCTATTTCAATTTCTTGAGTAGTTTTTTCTGAAAAAAGAGAATAAATATTAATAAGATTTTTCAGAGCTGGTTTTTCTGTTGAGTAAACTATTTTGGAGCCGCTATCAGTTACTGCTTTTCTGATTTTCTTTTGAACTATTTCGGCAGAGTCTAAAAGAGAGATATAATTGTATTCTGAAGAAGAAGATTTACTCATTTTTTTTAGAGGATTATCTAATCCCATTATTCGTGTTCCATTTTTTTGCAAAGAAGGCTGAGGTAGAATAAAGGTATTTCCGAATTTTTTATTAAATCTTCTAGCTAAAGTTCTAGCTAATTCAATATGTTGCAGTTGATCTTCTCCGACTGGGACTAAATCAGTGTTGTAAAGTAAAATATCTGAGGCCATTAAAACTGGATAATCAAAAAGTCCAACGCTAGAATTTTCCTGACCTTTTTTTTGACTTTTGTCTTTAAATTGAGTCATTCTTTCCATTTCAGAAATTTTAGCTAAGGTATTTAAAATCCAAGCTAATTCAGTATGTTCTTGAATTTGAGATTGGACAAAAATGGTTGATTTTTCTGGATTAATTCCACTAGCTAAATAAATCTTAGCGATTTCTAAAACTCTTTTTTTTAATTCTTCTGGATCCTGAGGAACAGTAATGGCGTGTAAATCAACAATACAAAAAATAGCTTCATAATCATTTTGTAGATGAATCCAATTTTTAATTGCACCTAAATAATTTCCAATATGTAACTGTCCTGAAGGTTGAATGCCTGAGAAAACTTTTTTTTTCATAAAAATATAATTGTTTCATTATTTATCTAGCTTAATGATAACTTAAATTTTTAGAATTCACAAGAAATAATTTGAAAAAAAAATTAAAAAGTGTGCTAAAATTAGCTAAATAAGTTAGACTAGTAGATAGTAAGACATAAGAATATTAGCGGGATAAATGAGACAGTAATGAAGTTGGATAGATCCGTTATCTCATCAAAAATACAAATTAAATACTCAAATCTTTTTATTATGCGTTATAAACTTTACAATAAATCTCAAAAGGCTTGGTCAGCGATGTTGGCGGAAATTAAAAAGGCTCAGAAATCTATTTATTTAGAGATGTATGTTTTTTTAGATGATACTGATAAGTATGATTTTATACAGGAGCTTAGAAAAAAAGTTCAAGCTGGTGTTCAAGTAGTAATTATTACTGACGCTTATGGAAGCAGTAAATTAAAAAAAACGACTATTCAATCAATTAGAGAAGCAGGAATAGAATTCTTTTTATTTAGTAATTGGTTGCGTCATATCCATCGAAAAATTTTAATTATAGACGAAAAAGTGGCTTTTATTGGAGGAATAAATATTGGGCAAAACTTTGCCAAATGGAACGATTTACAGATAAAATTACAAGGAAGAATTGTAAAAATAATAATGAAATCGTTTTCTTATACTTATGAAGTAGTTGGTGGAAAAAACCCTACAATTTTAAAATACAGGAAGAGAACTTTTTCTAAAAAAATGCGACTTTGGATGATGGAGAATGTTCCAGCTAGAAATATTTATATGCTTAAAGATCAATATCGAGAAAAAATCACTCAAGCTCAGAAAAGAGTTCAGATAGTTACTCCTTACTTTGTTCCTCCTCGTTGGTTAATAGCTCTTTTAGATGATGCTATTAGACGAGGAGTTAAAGTAGAAATTGTTGTTCCTCAAAAAACCAACTATATGTTTGTTAATAGAATTAACTATTTGTATATGTATAAACTTTCCTTGGTGGGAGTTAAGTTCTTTTTAACCAATGAAATGAATCATGCCAAGGTTTTGTTAATAGATCAAAAAGTTGGATTATTGGGTTCACAGAATATTGATTTTTTCTCTTTTCAAATTAATGCAGAAGCAGGGATATTTTTTCGAGATAGAAACTTAATTAAAGATCTTACAACCACTATTACTAATTGGAAAAAACAATCAGTTACTTTTTCACAGAAAAATTACCGAATGAAATTTATAGATTATCTTATTTTACTCTTGATAAAAATATTGCATCCAATACTCTAATTTAGAGTTTTTACGAAGCCAAATTTTGTAAAGTCTTAAAAATAGACCAACAAAAAAGAGCTTTTAAGGCTCTTTTAAGTTAAAAACAAAATTGATAAAGATTAAACTTCAATAATAACCGGCAAAACCATCGGTCGGCGTTCAGTTTTAGAGTATAGATATTGTCCGATAATATCACGAATATTATTTTCAATAAATCTTTTTTCTACGGAGGTATTTTTAGAAGTAGTGTCTTTAATAATCTTAACAATTTTTCTTTTTGTTTCATTAACTAAATCAAAGTTTTCTTTTACATAAATAAAACCTCGAGAAGTTATTTGAATATTGCCGACTACTTTTTTAGTTTTTCTATCAAGTAAAACTGTGATGACAAACATTCCATCAGCTGAGAGAACTTGACGATCACGCAAAACAACTTGTCCAACATCTCCAATACCTAAGCCATCAACCATGACATAACTAGTATCAGCTTTTTTATTTAAGACTTTAGCTTGGTTTTCTTTAAACTCAATCACAGAACCATTATCTAAGACAAAAATTTTCTCTTTAGGTATACCAACTTCCATTGCTAGTTTGGCAGCTTCTTTTAAAAAGTAATGATTAGCATAAACGGGAATAAAAAAGTCTGGCTTAATCTGTTTTAAAACTTCCTTAATGTCGTTAGCATTACAGTGTCCACTGATATGAACATCCATAGTGTCAGTGTGAATTACATTATCACATTTTCTGTAAAGGTTGTCTTTTAATCGCTGAATGGTTCTTTCATTACCAGGGATGACTGAAGAAGAAAAAATGATAGTATCATTTTTTTGAATTTTAACAAAGCGATGATTATCGGTAATAATTCTAGATAAAACTGCATTTCCTTCTCCTTGCGCTCCAGTACAAATGATAATAGTTTTATTTTTAGGATATTTATGTAGGTCTTGAACAGAAATAAGAGTATCTTTATGGGCTTTAATATAACCTAATTCTTTGGCTATTTCTACATTCATCTTCATACTATATCCATCTAAGGCTACCTTTTTACCTATTTTTTCAGCGTATTCTATGAGAGTTCCAATTCTTTTTATTTGAGAAGAAAAGGTACCAATCACCACTTGCCCTTGAGCTTCACTAATTAAATGCTCTAAATTATCAAACATTGCTTCTTCTGAAGTAGCGGCTGGACGTACATCGGTAGCACCTAAACTTTCTAGCATCAAAATTTTAGGACTAGGAACGTTGGCTAGTTGGGTATAAGTTAAATCTTTTTTAGTTTCAGGATTGTGTCCCATTGTCCAATCGCCTGGATGAATAACATTTCCTTGAGGGGTAGTTAAAATAACTCCTACAGCATCCATAATAGAATGCTCTACATCAAAAAAACTAATTTTAAAATTTCCTAAGCGAATTTTATCTGTAATAGAATTTATCCGAATAGTTTTTAACTGACTAGTGGAACCTTTCTGATAATCTTCCATTTTTTTCTTAGTTAAGGCTAGAGTAAAATCTCGTCCAATTACTGGAGGATAACCTAATTTTTCTAAAAGAATAGGAGCTGCTCCAATATGATCTAGATGTCCGTGACTAAGGAGCACTCCTCTAATATTTTTCTCTTTTCCTTTAAGGTAACTGATATTAGGGACTATATAATCAATTCCTGGCATATCTTCTTCAGGAAATTGAAGCCCCATATCTAAAATTACAATATCTTCTTCATATTCAAAGACAGTCATATTACGACCGACTTCCTCTAACCCACCCAAAGGGATAATCCGTAATTTATTTTTAGTAAATTTTGAGAGAGAATTATTTTTTGATTGATTTTCTTTTTGGGAAAATATCTTATGATTACCTGACCGAGGGCGGTTTTTGTGGGTAGGTTTGTTATTTGGTTTGTTCATTTTTTTTGATTGTTTAAATAGAAAGTTTACTAAAATAGTAATTTTCTAAGTTTTAATTATAATAGTTTCTATTTTTTTTCAAGACATTCAAAAAACTTTATTGATTTCAAATAAAGAAAATTTTTGAAATAGTTTGTCTTATAAAAGATAAAATAAAAAATGTTCCTTGCAGAAGAATTGAACTTCAAAATTAAAAATATTAATTGTTCCAACCAAGGAAAGATCTCAAAAAGAAGGGAAAATATAAAAATAAGAAAGAAAGCTAAAATAGCCTATAATCATTACAATGTCCTTATTATATAGCAAGAAGTAATAAAAGTCAAGTTTAATTTTTGTGTCAAAGTGGGAGTATTCTATTTAAATCTTGTCTCGGTTGTAAATATCTTCATAGCGGATAATGTCGTCTTCTTCTAAATAGTCACCAGATTGGACTTCAATTATTTCTAAATTTATTTTCCCTGGATTAGAAAGACGATGTTTAGCAAAAATAGGAATAAAAGTGCTTTCATTTTTTTGTAAGGCTATTTCTTGATCACCGTTAACAATAAGAGCGGAACCTTTAGTAACAATCCAATGTTCAGCTCGATGATTGTGAGATTGAAGACTGAGTTTTTCTCCTGGATAAACAGTTATTTTTTTAACTTTATGATCAGGGTTATCCAAAAGAATTTCGTATTTACCCCAAGGACGATGAACAATTAAATTATGTTCCAACTCTTTCATTTTCTGTTTTTTTATTTCTGTAACAATTTTTTTCACTTCTTCTCCGTGTCCTTGTTTTTGCACTAGAATACTATCGGCGGTTTCTATAATATTTAAATCCTCTACTCCAATCGTGGCAACTAATTTCTTAGAATCACTATGAATGTAGATATTCTTTGAATTAAGGGAAAGATGCTTAGCGGGATAATTTTTTTTCGATATTTCAGCTAAACTATCAAAAGAACCAATATCATTCCAACCAAAGTTTCCTTCAAAGACAATAACTTTTTTAGATTTTTCGGCAATTGCATAATCTATAGAGATAGAAGGAAGTTTTTTAAAGTTTTCAATAAATTTGTCTAATTTCTTATCGGCTAGTTTAGAAATTTCGGGTGAACAGAGAGCTAATTCTTTAAAAAAAGTTTTAGCGTTAAAAATATAGATACCGGAGTTCCAAACATAATTTCCTGAAGCTAAATATTTTTGAGCTACTGATTTTTTAGGTTTTTCCTTAAAATCTATAACCTTAAAATAATGATTTTTACTTTTTCCTTTTTTAATATAGCCGTAGCCAGTTTTGGGAGATTGAGGAGTAATGCCAATAGTTCCAATAAAAGTGCCTATTTCTTGAGTAGCTATATTCAATAGTTCAAAATATTTTTCTTTACTTTTGATATAGTGATCAGAAGGGAGAAAAAGAATAGGGTCATTAGTATTTATTTTAAATTTTTCAGTTAAATATTTAACTGCTAAAGTTATGGCGGGAGCAGTATTTAAACTGACTGGTTCAATTAAGATTTGTTCTTGATTGAAATCTTTGGCTAATTCTTTTATTTGATTAAAAACATTAAAATAATTAGCTTGATTAGTTACAAAAAAAATATGATTTTGAGGCATTATTTTTTGCATTCTCAAAAAAGTTTCTTGAAGAAGGGATTTGTTACTAAAAAGGTTAAGAAATTGTTTAGGATAGTTTTTACGAGAAAGAGGCCAAAGGCGTGTTCCAGATCCGCCACAAAGAATAACGCTATACATAATATTTATTTAAAAATTATAATTTTATTATAGCAGTAAATATAAGTAGTTCAAATTTTCCTCATTTTTTGAGGACTAAATTTAAATGGAATAATATTATTTGGGTATAATCTAATATTCTAAATTCTTTTTTGGTTTGTTAAAAAACTATAAATGCTTGATAAGCTTTGTTTGTGGTATAATTAAAAAATAAGAATAAAGTTAATAGAGATTAAATTTATAAATAAAAAAAATCAAGATGATAAAAATAAATTATGACAATCTTCTGGTTAATTCAGATTTTTCAAAAAGTCAGGATATTTTAGAGAAAATCCTGCAACAAGACGATTTCAGTTTCGAAAAAATCAAAACTGATTTGAAATATATTATTGAGAAAACTGAGAAATTCAAAAAATTCAAAAATATAATTCTAATTGGAAATGGTGGATCACGAACCAGCGCTTGGGCATTTTTTCATTCTCTTTTTGAATATCGAAACAAAACTAATTTTAAATTTTTAGCTTCAGTTGAGCCAGAACTTATTAATGAATTAAAGAAACAATACAAAAAAGAGGATACTCTGATTTTGATTATTTCTAAGTCCGGAGCTAATATTAATAGTCTGGAGCCACTGCTCTCTTTTCTAGATTATCAGGTACTTGTGATTACTGGAGAAAAGGATAACCCATTACGTCAAATCGCACAAAAAAAAAGATGGGATATTATTGTCCATCCTGAAGTAGGTGGTCGTTATTCGGGAATGACTTCTTGTGGATTGGTTCCGGCATATCTTATGGGATTAGACATTGAAAAAATTTATAAAGGAGCACGAAAAGGATATCAATTTTATAATAATAAAGTAGAGATTGAAAAAAATAATGCGCTTAAATTAGCTTGGTATTTTTGCAAATTAGAGAAAAAAGGTTACGCGGAAATTTTTTCTTCTCTATATTCCACTTCTCTTTTTGCTTTCTTGCCTCTAATTATTCAGCTGGTTCATGAAAGCTCAGGAAAAGATGGAAAAGGTCAAATAATTTTTGGAGATTATGCGCCAGAATCACAACATCATACTAATCAAAGATTTTTTGGCGGAACAAAAAATGTTGCGGGTTTATTGGTTGGGGTGGAAAATTCAGAGGATGATTTTAAAATTGAAATTCCGCTTGAATTAGAAGATATAAAATTTGATGGAGTAGCCTTAAAGAAGTTGGCTGGTCTATCGGCATTAAAATCAATGCATTTTGACAGACAAGGAGTTTTAGAAAATTGTATCAATAAAAAAATTCCTGTTGTTGAGGTTTTAATTTCAGAAATTAGCCAAGAAAATATGGGGGAGTGGATGGTTTTCTGGCAGTATTTTGCAGTCTATTCTTCTATGTTGAGAAGAGTAGACCCTTTTAATCAACCAGCAGTAGAAGAGAGTAAATTAATTAGTTTTAATTTGCGAGTAGGAAATAGTTTAGGTTAAAAAATAAATATCTTTAAAACTTTAATTTCTTTTCTTAAAAGTTATTTTGTAAACTGGTTCATATTCATTTTCATATTGATCTTTTAACTCAATAGTTTTTCCTCCCATTAAAGTAGTCATAGCTACATCTGTTAACATCTCATTTAATTCTACTAGTTTGTCTTTAATTTCTTCAAATCGTTGATAGCGAAGTCCTAATTGTCCTTGAACCATAGTTTCAATTTGTTTTTTCTTTTCTCGTAATTCTTTCGCCTCATCTACCGTTTCTTCATATTCATTAGCATTATCAAGAGCATCTTTATATTCAGCTCTTATTCCTTTTTGTTCTTTTTTTAATTCTTGAATTTCGTTAAAAATTTCTTGAATATTTCTCATTTATTTGTTTAATTATCTTTAAAGCAAATTTTTAATAATTATTAGCTTAGCAGATAAAGTTAGTAAAATTAAATAACAAATTTAATTTTAACATAGATTTTCAAAATATTAAAATTAAAATCAAGTTCAAGATAATTAGCTAAAAAGAATAGGCTATTATTCTTAATCTTACCTGATTAAAGCGAAAAAATAAGAAAAAAGACTTTATTTGAGCCAATAATTCAAAATAGCTATTGACAAAATTAGTTTTATTTGCTATAGTCTTAAGTTAATTAAAAATAAATTAAGTTCAAATTTTTAATTAGCCTATCTTTCAAAAGGGGGATTTAAGAAAGATAGCTAACAATTAGAAATAATGAATGCGTATCATTAGTGCTTTCGTAGTCTGGCGAATAATTATAGCACTACTTCTACCACAAGTAGTTCTAGCCGCCGAGGTCTTTCAATCTAATGAAACAAAAACAAATTTAAAAATAGAAGAAAAGATTGCTAATTATCCAATTATTGATCAACAAAATACAGTAATGTTAGCTTTAATGGATAATAATTCGGAAGGTTTTCTTTTGGGGAAAAAACCTCAAGAAACTAAAAGAGAAAAATATTTGGCTAAATTTCAAAAGCGAGCCAAGAGAATAACTGTACCACAAAAAAAATTTATCATTAATGCTTCAGCCTATACAGCGGCTGCTGATGAATGTGGAAAATCTGATGGAATTACAGCTTCAGGTTTACTAGTTAAAGAGAATGAAACTGTCGCTTGTCCTAGTTACTTACCTTTTGGAACTAAATTACAGATTGCTGGTTTAGGTACTTATATTTGCGAAGACAGAGGAGGAGCTATAAAAGGCAATCACATAGATATCTATATGAAAACTAAATCTCAGGCTTTTGCTTTTGGACGTCAAAGACTCTTAGCAGAAATAGTTAACTAATTTTTGACTAGCTATTAAATCCCTTGTTTGAACAGGGGATTTTTTCGTTTAGTTATAGTTTTATTTTCATTGACTAGCCCAGAATGTTTTGGTAGTATCTATAAATAAGTAGTTCTAATTTAAAATTGAGAATAGAGAATAATAATGGTCGTGTGGCCGAGCGGTTAGGCGTGGGTCTGCAAAACCCTTCACCCCGGTTCAAATCCGGGCGCGACCTCAAAAAGGAAAATATTATTTGTCAGTAGATAAATAATTAAGTATAATAGGAATGTTTTTATAAGCCCGGATGGTGGAATTGGTAGACACAAGGGACTTAAAATCCCTCGGTAGTAATACCGTGCGAGTTCAAGTCTCGCTCCGGGCACCAGAATCTAACTTGTCGGCATTTTGCCGACTTTTCTTTTCTTTGATTTTTTGGTAATCGTAGCGTTAGTTACAGGTTTTGTCTTTCTTGGATAAGATTTTCCCCTGTTCTCAAAAAAAGCTTGTCCAAAAATAACGAGAAAGAAAGGTAAAATTTATGGTTGGTACGTTATGTTAGTAAAAGAAAAATTCCTTTTGGTTTTCTTTTAAGATAGAAGGCGGGGCTTAATTTTTTTTGAAATAATAAAGACGGATAGATAAATTTGATTTTTCTAGTTTAATTTGCTTAAGTAAGAAGAGCTATTTAACAATCAAAGAACCATTAATTTAAAAAAGGAGGTATTGAAAAATGGGTAAGACATTAGTTCAAAAGATTTTTGATGGTCATATTATTGATCGACCATCAGCTGGTACAGTAGCTTTAGAAGTTGATTTGGTAATGTGTCACGAAATCACTACGCCACCAGCAATTTTGGATATTCAAAACAAATGGGGCGATGAAGTTTTCAATCCCAATAAGATTGTTGCCCTGATTGACCATGTTAATCCAGCTAAAGACAGCGCCACTGCTTTACAAGGAAAAGTAATGCGTGATTGGGTTAGACGGCATGACATTAAGTTTTATGATGTTGGTAGTAATGGAGTTTGTCACGCTCTTTTGCCAGAACAGGGACATGTTCTTCCAGGTATGACCATCGTTTGTGGCGATTCTCATACTTGTACTCACGGCGCTTTTGGAGCATTTGCTGCTGGTATCGGCACCACCGATTTAGAAGCAGCAATTCTTAAGGGTGTAGTATTTTTCCGCGAACCTAAAACAATGAGAATCCAGCTTGATGGCAAATTATCTGAAAATGTTTATGCCAAAGATGTGATTTTGTATCTGATTTCGCAACTGGGAGTAAAAGGTGCAACTGATTATGTCATTGAGTTTTGTGGTCCAATTATTGAAAACATGGATATGGAAAGTCGGATGACAATCTGCAATATGAGTGTTGAAGCTGGTGCCACTTCCGGTCTTTGTTATCCCGATGGACAAACTCTTGAATACTGCCGACAGAGAAATCTAGAAATAGAATCTTTGATTTGGGATTGGCAACCCGATAGTGATGCTCAATATGACAAAGATCTTTTATTCAATTTATCTTTGTTAGAACCACAAGTCACTTTTGGTAGTAATCCAAGTCAAGTTAAATCTGTTACTGAAATGGCTGGAACAAAAGTTGATCAAGTTTATCTTGGTAGTTGCACTAATGGACGGATTACTGATTTGCGAATAGCGGCCAAGATTTTGGAAGGTAAACATATTGCTAAATCCGTGCGTATGATTGTATCTCCAGCCACAACCCAAGTTCAAATACAAGCTATTCAAGAAGGACTAGCGGAAATTTTTATTCAAGCTGGTGCTTGCTTTACCAACCCGACTTGTGGTGCTTGCTTGGGGATGTCTAGCGGTGTTTTGGCTAAAGGAGAGGTTTGTGCTTCTACAACTAACCGTAATTTTCCTGGGCGTATGGGGAAGGGTGGTACAGTTCATTTGATGAGTCCGGATACTGCCGCGGCTACAGCTTTGCGAGGATTTATAACTGATCCTAGGGAGGTAATATAAATGAAAATTCAAGAGAAAGTTTATTTTCTTGATCGTGCAAACATAGACACTGATCAAATTATTCCTGCTAAGTATCTTACTGGAATTAGTATTAGTGGTCTTGGTCCTCATCTTTTTGAGGATTTGGATATGCCGGGCTTTAGTCAATCTAATCAAGATTTTCAAGAAGCAACTATTTTAATTGCTCAAGAAAATTTTGGTTGTGGTTCATCTCGTGAACATGCTGTTTGGGCGCTTGAGGCAAATGATTTCAAAGTAGTGATTGCTCCAAGTTTTGCCAGAATTTTTCGACAAAATATGTTCAATAGAGGATTACTGGCGATTGAAATTAGCCAAAGCGAAATTGATCAGATGTTTAACGCAGCCGGACGAATGGTTAATTGTGAAGTTGACCTTAATGAGAAACAGATTAAATGCAACAATGGTTTAATCTTTCGTTTTTCGCTAGATGAATTTGCGGAACGACTGGTGCGTGAAGATGGCCTAGTTGGCTTTGTTGCTAAAAATTACTAACAAGGAGGTAAAAAAAATGATGAATAAGAAAATAGCTGTGTTACCGGGTGACGGAATTGGTCCTGAGGTTATGACTCAGGCACTTAGAGTTTTAAATGTCATTGAAAATGAATTTGGGATCAAATTTGAAAAGCAAACTTGTCTTATTGGAGGAGTTGCTTATGATGAAACTGGACACCCTTTTCCGGAGGAAACCAAAAAAATATGCGATGAAGTTGCTGCCGTTTTGTTTGGTAGTATCGGCGGTCCCAAATGGGCTGATTTGCCTTCGGAGCTAACACCAGAGCAAGGAGCTCTTTTGCCGTTGCGCAAAAGATATGGTTTATTTGCTAACTTGCGACCAGTAATAGTTTATGATGGTCTTGAGAACGCTTCTTCTCTGAAACCAGAATTTTTAAAAGGATTGAGTATTTTGGTGGTTAGAGAGCTGACCGGTGGAATTTACTTTGCTGAACCAAAGAGTATCGATGGTAATACTGCTGTTGATACTATGACTTACAGTCAAAGTGAAATTGAACGTATTGCTCATTGTGCTTTTCAAATCGCAATGAAACGAAACAAAAAAGTTGTTTCAATTGATAAGGCCAATGTGTTAATGTGCAGTAAGCTTTGGAGGGATATTGTTGGCAAAATTGCTAATGAATATCCAGAGGTGGAATGTAGTCATCTATATGTGGATAATGCGGCGATGCAGTTAGTTCGCGATCCCAAGCAATTTGATGTTATTCTTTGCTCAAATATGTTTGGTGATATTTTGTCAGACGAAGCTGCTCAACTGACTGGTTCGCTCGGTATGTTGCCGAGTGCAAGTATTAATGGAGAAACCAATTTTGGACTGTACGAGCCAGCTGGTGGCAGTGCTCCTGATATTGCTGGTAAGGGGATTGCTAATCCTTTGGCGCAGATTCTTTCTTTGGCGTTGATGCTCCGTTACAGTTTTAATCTGGAGGAAGCAGCTGTGGTCATTGAAACAGCAGTTAAAAAAACCATAGCTGACGGATTACGGACAGCCGATATAATGTCGGATGGTTGCCGTCAGTTGACTACTCAACAAATGGGCGATGAAGTTCTTAAAAGATTAAATTAAAATTTCAGCGCGAAAACCAATCTCGTTCTCAATTCAGTTGTTTATCAATTGAAAAGAGGATGAGATTTTTTTATACAATTTTGCTCTCTTTAACTTACTTTTTTTAAAAAGTACCGTTGATATTACTATGCACTTCATGGAACACAAAAAGGCAAAGCAAATCAATCACACAACAATAAAACAACCCCCTTCTTTTTTCTTTCTTATTCTTTGATTCTCCACCACCAAAAGAGTATAATTTAAATATTGAGTAAGAATATTGTTTAAATAGATAAAAATATGACAACTGCAAAGGAGGCAAAAGCACGAATAAAAATAAACAAACTTCTTGAAGAAGCAGGATGGCGGTTTTTTGATGATGAAAATGGAGAGGCAAATATTCAACTAGAGCCAAATGTAAAGATTAAAAAAGAAGATATAAATAGTCAGGGAGATAATTTTGAAATGACAAAGGATGGCTATATTGATTATTTGTTATTAGATCAAGACGGAAAAGCTTTGGTAGTTTTAGAGGCAAAGAAAGAAAGTATAAATCCTTTAAGTGCAAAAGATCAAGCTAGAAAATATGCCAGAACAAATCATGCTCGTTATGTTATTTTATCGAATGGAAATATCCATTATCTTTGGGATATTGAAAAAGGAAATCCAGAAATAATTATTAAATTCCCTACACAAGAATCATTAGCTGAATTTAGTAAATACAATCCGAATCCAGAAAGATTATCACTAGAAGAAGTGGGTGAAGATTATATTGCTCTTTCAAAAAATCTAAGCTTTCAAAATAATCCACTGTGGCAAAATGGAACAGAGGAAGAAAAAAATGATTATTTATTTAAAACAGGGGTAAGAATTTTAAGAGATTATCAGCTAGAGGCAATTTACGCTATTCAAGAATCAGCCAAAAAAGGAAATACTAGATATCTTTTAGAGATGGCGACTGGAACAGGAAAAACCTTGACTACAGCGGCTATTTCAAAATTATTTCTTAAAACGGGCAATGCTAAGAGGATATTATTTTTGGTGGATAGGTTGGAATTAGAAGATCAAGCAAAAAAAGCTTTTAGGGATTATTTAGAAAAAGATTATCAAATAGCTGTTTATAAAGAATCAAGAGATACTTGGAAAAATGCACATATAGTTATTTCAACTGTGCAAAGCTTAGCTTCAAATGACAGATATAAAAAAGAGTTTTCACCAACTGATTTTGAGTTTGTTATTTCTGATGAATCTCACAGGTCAATAAGTGGAAATGCTCGAGCAGTTTTTGAATATTTTGTAGGATTTAAACTTGGGCTAACGGCTACGCCAAAAGAGTATTTAAAAGGAGTTGACGAAGATGTTAAACAAAATTCACAACGAGCTTATGAAAAAAGACAATTATTAGATACTTATAAAACTTTTGGTTGTGAGTCTGGAGAGCCTACCTATAGATTTAGCTTAGCTGATGGTGTGCCAAAATATTTAGTTAATCCGTATGTTTTAGATATTCGTACAGAAATTACTACTGAACTTTTATCCGAAGAGGGTTATGCCGTACATACCGTTGATGACAATGGAAAAGAAATCGAGGAAACTTTTTTTGGAAGAAATTTTGAAAAAAGATTTTTTAATGAAGAAACAAATGTTCAATTTTGTAAGGCTTTTTTAAATAATGCAAAGCTTGATCCAGTTAGCGGTGAAATTGGCAAGACGATTATTTTCGCAGTTAGCCAAAATCATGCTGCTAAAATTACAAGTATTTTAAATAAGTTAGCGATGCAGAAATGGTTAGGAAAATATAAGTCTGATTTTGCAGTTCAAATTACCTCTCATGTGCAAGGAGCACAACAAATGACTGTTGATTTTGCTAATGATCGACTCAATGGCACAAGCCAATTTTTGGAAGGTTATAAAACGAGTAAATCGAGGGTTACAGTTACGGTTGGGATGATGGCAACAGGCTATGATTGTCCGAATATTTTAAATCTTGTATTAATGCGACCGATATTTTCCCCATCTGATTTTGTGCAAATCAAAGGAAGAGGTACTAGAAAAAATATTTTTAAGTACATTGACTCAGAAACTAGAGAAGAAATAGCAAGAAAGAAAGATAACTTTTATTTATTTGATTTTTTTGCTAACTATCAATATTTTGAAGAAGATTTTGATTATGATGAAATATTAGAACTACCAAAAGAGGGAAAAAAAGAGGATATTAGCATTGGACTAGTTCCTGCGATAGCTGATGAAATAGATCTTAAGTCCGAAGATAAAATAAAGACAAAAGAAAAAACAAAAATCGGTGAAGACGGAATGAGGATAGACAGAGAGGCATTTTCTAAATTTATTGATGAAGATTTAAAAACAAATAAAGAGTTAGAAAAATTGATAGAAAATAATAATTATCAAGAGGCTGGTGATATTATTAGAGTGCAAATTTTTGATAAGCCTAAAAACTTTATGAATTTAGATAAAATTAGAAAAGCATTAAAATTAGATAGACGAGTAAGAATGAATGAACTTTTAGATTATGCTTTTGGAAAGAAAAAGCGATTTGAGACAAAAGAAGAATTGCTTGATAGTGAATTTGAAAAGTTTAGAGCAACAGAAATGGGAGAAGTAGCACCAGACGAATATGCAAAAACAAAATATTTTTTTAATACTTACATTGAGGATAAAGAAATAGAAAATATTATTGACACTAAAGAATTTAATCAGCTAGCAACTAATCCAAAACTTACTATGGAGGACTTGGAAAATGTTCCAGAAAATTATAGGAAAAAAATACCAACTTATGTAAAGGATTATATTAATACAAATATTTATAGATAAAATTATGTTAACAGCAGAAACAAAAAGAAGGATAGATGGTGCTAGGCAAGTTTTAGTTGGAGTTTTGCCAAACCCAATGCAACAGGTTGATCTTATCACCACCGCTTTGATTTATAAGTTTATGGATGATATGGACGAGCAATCTAGAAAATTAGGTGGTAATGGCAGTTTTTTCACAGGAGATTTCAAAAAATATTCTTGGCATAATTTAATGGACAGTCGTCTTGGAAATCAAGAAAAATTAAATTTATTTTTAGAGGCATTAAAAAGAATTCCGGAAAATAATAAGATACCGCAACTTTTTAGAGATATTTTCAAAAATGTTTACTTACCTTTTAATGATCCCCGAACACTAGGTTTATTTCTTTCAGAAATTGACCAATTTCAATATGATAATTCTGAAGAATTAGGAAATGCTTATGAGTATCTTTTAAGCATTATGGGTTCTCAAGGAGATGCGGGACAATTTAGAACACCACGGCATATTATTGATTTTATTGTTAAGGCTATTGATCCACAAAAAGAAGATAAAATTTTAGATCCAGCTTGTGGAACTGGTGGATTTTTGATTTCAGCTTATAAGCATATTTTAGAAGCTCATGATGGGCTTGATAACAAAACAGGTAAACCAACAAATAAAGAAAAACCACTAACTTCAGCAGAGCGAGCAAAAATTCACAAAAATATTACTGGATATGATATTGATTCAAATATGGTGCGAACGGCACAAGTCAATACTTATTTACATAAATTCAAAAATCCAGATATTAGAGTTTATGATACTTTATCCAGTACGGATAACTGGGATGAAGATTTTGATATTATTCTAGCCAATCCACCATTTATGACTCCAAAAGGCGGAATAGAACCACATTCAAAATTTGGTGTTCAAGCAAATAGAGCCGAAGTACTTTTTGTAGATTATATTGTAGAACACTTGCGACCAAAAGGGCGAGCAGGAATTATTGTGCCGGAGGGAATTATTTTTCAATCAGCAAATGCTTATAAAAAATTGAGAAAAATTTTAGTTGAAGATGGTTTGTATGCGGTGGTGTCTTTACCGTCAGGAGTTTTTAATCCGTATTCTGGAGTTAAGACTTCCATCTTGCTTTTTGATAACGATATAACAAAAAAGAAAAAAGAAGTTTTATTCATAAAAATAGAAAATGATGGTTTTGATTTAGGAGCACAAAGACGAGAAATTGATAAAAATGATTTTCCGTTAGCTTTAGAAGTTTTGAAAGAGTGGAAAGAAAAACAAAAAGTTAAAGAAGGTCAAAAAGTTGCTTTTGCAGTAAAGAAATCAGAGATTGCAGAGAGTGGAGATTATAATTTAACTGGTGATAGATATAGAGAAGTTGTCGATTATTCTAATGTGAAATTTGATATTTTTAATTTAAAAGAAATTGCTAATATAAGAATGGGAGAGACTTTAATAAAGAAAGATTTAACTGGAAAAGGAAAAGCAATTTTTAGTGCAGATACATCTGAAAAACCTTGGAATTTTACAGAAAAAACAAAACTATCATTTAGTAAAAATACTTTAGTAATTGGTGCTAGAGGGACAATTGGTTCTGTAAAGATGCCAAATTTAGAAGATTTTACTTGTACCCAAACAACTATTGCGGTTAGTTTAAATAATAAAAAAGTTTTAACAAAATATATTTATAGTTTGTTAAAAAATTTAGATTTCAAAAGTATAACTGAAGGAATGGGTATTCCAATGATAACAGTAAAAAATGTTGAAAAAAACAAATTGTTGAAGAATTAGATTCTTATCAAAAAGTCATTGACGGAGCAAAGCAGGTTGTAGAAAACTGGAAACCAAATATTAAAATTGAGAGTGATTGGGAGATGGTCGAGCTGAAAGAAGTATTAAGTTTAGAGTATGGTAAAAGTTTACCTAAGAGAGATAGGGTTGATGGAAAATATCCAGTAATGGGTTCAAATGGAATAAGTGGGTATCATAATAAATACTTAATTAAAGGGCCTTCCATAATTGTTGGAAGAAAGGGTTCTGCTGGTGAAGTTGTATGGGTTGAAGAGAATTGTTTTCCAATAGATACAACTTATTATGTAAAATTAAAAAGAAATGATAATTTGAAATTTATTTTTAACATTCTTCAAAAATTAGAATTACAGAAATTGCGAGGTGGTGCAGGAATACCTGGATTAAATAGAGAAGATGCTTATACTCAAAAAATATTTTTACCACCACTAAAAATTCAAGAAAAAATTGTTTCTGAAATTGAAGCCGAGCAAGAAATGGTAAATCAAAACAAGAAACTCATTAAAATTTTTGAAAAGAAAATCAAAACCAAAATCGCAGAAGTTTGGGGAGAGTAAAATAAATTATTATGAAAATTATATTATTTAGATTTGAAAAAGAGAAAATACATTTTTTAGAATGTACGATCAATTCTGGAAATTTGATTTTTGGTGAGAAAGAAAAAATATCACTAGAATCTGCGATGAATAAAGGAGAAAAATATAACAAGATATTAGATGAAATATCACATATACAAACAAGGTATTCTCCCAGTGCTTTTGCATATCAATCGCCTCAAAAATGCAGGGGTGTAATTAAAGATGAGGAAGGATTTGCTAATTCTGCCATTTTGAATCTTTATTGTTATCAAAATAATTTACATATTTTAGAACTCACTCTTGTTACAGTTAGGGAAAAATTATCTATTTCGAATAAAGATTTTAAAGCGTTATTAGAAAAAAATAAAAATGAAGTATTAAAAAACTATAGTATAGCAAAATCAGACAAATTACTTGATGGATTGGTATTTTTATTTTCTTTGAAAGAAACTTTTTAAATTATGCAAATACCAAATAAATTAAAATTTTTGAGTAAAATATCCTCTGACGGAAATTTTGGAGATGTTTTACTTTGTGAAAATACATATCTTCTAAGAAAAGAAGCTGTAAAAATAATTCCTATTAAAGGAAAAACAGAAAAAGATATTGCCAAAGAACTTAATGATAATTTATTTGAATCTTCAGTTTTAGAATATTTAAGAAAATCTCAATATATTGTAGATATTTATGATGCAGAATTTATAAAACCTGGATTTAGCATAAGAATGGAATTTTTAGAAAATGGAAGTGTGCAAGATATTCTTAATAAAACTATTTTCTTGCCTACAAAACAAATTGTTAAGATTTCAGAATGTGTTTTACATGCATTGGAACATGCTCATACTAAACAAATACTTCATTTAGATATTAAACCTGGTAATATTCTTATCAAAAACGAAAATATATATAAATTATCTGATTTTGGATTAGCAAATATAAAAAATAAAGATGGATCAAGCATATTCAAGAAAATATATACTGCACACTACCCGCCAGAAAAGTTATCAGGTCAAAAAAAAGAAGCTGATGAACAAAGTGATATTTACATGCTAGGAGTTACTTTATACAGACTACTAAATGGAAATTCTTATTTTTCTGAACAATGGGATGATTTTAAAAATAAAAAAATATTAAAAGAGCAAATTATATTTGGAAAGTTTCCTGATAGAAAAAAATATTTACCTCATGTTCATAGCAAATTAAAGAGGATAATCAATAAATGTCTAAATATTGATTTAGACAAAAGATATAAAAATGTGAGAGAAGTTAGAAATGATTTTGGAAAACTGAAAATAAAATATGACTGGGCTATCAAAGAAATATCCCAAACTTCTCAACATTGGGAATGTTACAATGAAGATGGTTTATTTTTAGAATTAATAACGGAAAAGAAATCTGATTTATGGGAAATATCTTTGAAAAAATATACAAAAAAATCTAAATCAAATGTAAGCAAATACTGTCATAAGAATTTAAAACAATCAGATTTTTATAAAAAACTAGCTCTTATTTTTAATGAATATTTTTAATTAAAATTCTTATAAGAAAATCATCATGGACGAACAATATCAAATAATAGAATATTTTCCATTGGGCTATTCAGAGCTTAGGCTGTCGGAATATGTAAAACATCATTTGGAACATTTCTGGGGTTGTTCAGAGAATGATCTTTTTACAAGTGCTTATACACATTTGCATATTTTGTATATGACATTTGTGTATATTCAAATTTTTAGAATGTCTAAAATATTTGAAGAGATAAAACAAAAAGAGGGTGAAAAGAACAATGAGATTATGACAGAGTTTGAATATTTCGTAAATAATTACAGGACAAAAAGTAGGAATAGTGATTTTAAAAATAAAATAACAACGCCTTTTAATTTTTCTACAATAAGAGAATCAGATATATTCGATTTTTTCTATTTGCTAGGGTTTGACTTTGGTTCAGTTAGAAATTTATCTTTACCGATAAAAAAAAGAAATGAAAGACTGCATGCAAAAGGAGAAATATTTTTTAAGAATGAAGATGATTTTCAAAAAGAATTTGAAGAATATATAGAGAGAATGAATCAAATTATAAAAAAACAAAAAATTTAATAAACAAACTTCTTGTCGAAGGCAAAAGAGCATTTTGGGGATTGAAGAAAATTGTGGATGATGAATTAGACTTTGAAAATGTCGCATTTAATGATATTGTTTAAATATAAATATATGGGACAAAAACGTATACACAATCCATCTACTGGCAAATATTATGCTATTCGTCAGCGTACAACCTCTGCAGGTCGCAAAGGGCAAATTTTAGGTGCGTATAAAAGTGGATCAGTTGCCAAAACTGTTAAAAAAAAGTATGGAAGTGCAATTAAAAAACTAGGGAGTACGTAGGTTATAAATGCATGAAAGATATTAAATATATTACTCCAGAAGATTTAATTGAAATTATTGACACTATCAATAGCTTTGATTATGAATATCAAGAAGAAGTGCCTAATTATGATCAAGAAAGAGAAGGAATTGATAAATATTTTTCTTTGATAGATCGTTCAAAAACAGATTATTATCCTAGCATTTTTGATAAAGCTTCTTTTCTTTTTATTAATATAAATACACATTATTTTTCCAATGGAAATAAGCGATTGGCTATGACTAGTACGGTATTTTTTCTTGAAAAAAATAATTATACTTCAAGAGAATTATCAAAAGATGAATTTTTAGAGATTTTACAGACATTGTTTAGAGATTTTGAGATTAATGATTTTGAAGGATTTACTCCAATTGGCTTTGCTATGTATCATTTGGCAATTATCATTGCTTCAAAAAATAAACAAAACATGGACTTTAATGAATTAAAAGATAAAGTAGCAAATTTCTTTGAAGAAGTTTTTGAAAAAAAGTAAATTAAGTCTTGTGAACGAAGAGCAAACAAAAAGAGATTATATAAATCCAAAGTTGAAAGAAGTTGGTTGGAGGTAAGATTAAATTTCATCAAATTGATGCGATTTTAAAAATAAAATGTCACAAGTAATAATATAAAATGCAGCAATAAAGTCTTAACTTTGAAGGGATTCTTTAAAAAAGTAATATAAAATGCAGCAATAAGTGATTGAAAATGCAGCAATTATATGTTATTATATATAATATGAGAAAAAGACAACAAAGACAACAAAAGATTATTAACTTCATCCAGAGTAAAAATACTGTTTCTAACTCTGAAATTTTAGATTTTCTTGGAAAATCAATAGAAAGAACAACCTTACAAAGAGATTTAAACTATTTACAAGAGCAAGGATTTATCTCAAAGACCGGATCCGGAAGGGGTGTGAAATACAGCATTACGGATCTAAATAAAATATTTTTACCAATCGATTCTGGAAAATATTTTGCGACACCATATTTAAGAAGAAATGTAAAAGAAAGTTTTAATTTTAAGATTTTTAAAATTTTGGAAAATGATATTTTCACGATAGAGGAAAAAAACAAGATTGAAGAATTGCAGACTGAATTTATAAAAAATTTCTCAAAGTATGATAGTCAAACTTTAATCAATAAAGAATTTGAAAGAATAATGATTGAGTTTTCGTGGAAGTCTTCAGCTATTGAAGGAAATACCTATTCACTTTTATCTACGGAAGCTTTAATTAAAGAAAATATAGAAGCAGAAGGAAAAACAAAA